>CAWJGW010000041.1:0-263607 GCA_963842405.1 uncultured Isosphaeraceae bacterium
CTTGGCCGCTTTGAACGACCAGGTGATCTATGCCGATCCCAGCAACGACATCACCAACGACGTAGTGTATTACCTCAACAAGACGTATGAGAAGACGGCCAGTCCGGCCGCGACGGCAAGGCCCGCCGCCCATCGGCCGGGGCCCCTGTGGATGGGTCGAAGCCGGCCGTGAATTGAGCCGTCCTCGGTCGCCGGCGATCGCGCCTCCTCCCACCGGTCCGTGAATCGGTTCCGGTTCCCGAAACGATCGGGAACGATGAAGAATCGGCATGATGCCACCGACCCGCGGATACGTCCGGGGTCGGGGGCGTCTTGGGCTCGCGGCCCTCGAGAGCATGGGCCACGGGGCTCGGATGGATCCAGGATGAGATGAAGGGGCAGGGAATGCTCAGAGCCACCCGTCGAACAGCGTACGATCGCCCGCTCGGCGGAGGTGCGTGGAGTCGGCTTCTTTCATGGCGCCGACGTGACCATCCGCTTTCACCCGGCCGAACCCGACGCCGGGATCGTCTTCCAGCGCTCCGACCTGCCCGGCCGGCCGATCATCCCCGCACGGATCGATTCGGTCGCCCCGTCCCAGCGTCGTACCACGATCTGCCGCGACGGCGCGAGCGTGGAGATGATCGAGCATGTCATCGCCGCGCTGGCGGGACTCCAGATCGACAATTCGGTTGTCGAGATCGACGCGGGCGAGTGTCCCGGTTGCGACGGCTCGAGCCAGGTCTTCGTCGAGGCCCTGGACCACGCCGGGATCGTCGAGCAGGACCGGATGCGCCCGTCCCTGGTGGTCCAGGATTCGATCAGCATCCGCGAGGGGGATGCCGTCCTCGAGATCCGCCCCCCTGGCTCCGGCGGCGGCTTGATGCTCTCTTACCACCTCGACTACGGCCACGAGGCCCCGATCCACTCCCAGAGTTTCTGTGTCGGCCTCTCCGCGGAGTCATTCCGGACCGAGCTGGCACCCAGCCGGACCTTCCTCCTGGAGACCGAGGCCAACGCGTTCGCGCCACCGGGATCGGCTTGCGGACCACCCCGGCCGACCTCCTGCTCTTCGGTCGCGACGGCGTCGTCGGTAACGAACTCCGCTACCCCGACAAGTGCGCCCGGCATAAGGTCCTGGACATGGTCGGCGACCTGGCGATTCTGGGTGTCGACCTCCACGGCTTCGTCGTGGCCTACCGGTCGGGTCACCACACCAACGCCGCCCTGGCCCGACGATTGCTCCGGTGCGCCGCCGGCACGGCAACCGCCGGGATCGAGCCGCTCCCTCTCAAGGAGGACGGGACCATCGACGTGGCGGGGATCATGACGTTGCTGCCCCACCGCTACCCGTTCTTGCTGGTGGATCGCGTTCTCGAACTGGTCCCTGGCCGGCGGGTAGTCGGTATCAAGAACGTGAGCATCAACGAACCGTTCTTTCTCGGACACTGGCCGGGGATGCCGATCATGCCCGGCGTGCTGATTGTCGAAGCTCTGGCGCAGGCGGCTGGCGTCCTGATCGCCGCGAGCGTCCCCCGGGCCGGGCGTTTCGCCTTGATCGCATCGATCGACGATGTCAAACTGCGAAGGCCGGTCGTCCCCGGCGATCAGCTCCGGCTGGAGGTCGTCGGACATCGGATCAAGGACAAGTCGGCCGTCGTTTCGGGCAAAGCCAGGGTCGGCGACGCCTTGGCCGCGCAGGCACACGTGCGGTTCATCATGGTGGATGCCGAACGTGCACCGTGTGGAGGACTTCGCGGTGCCGTGGCCGAGCCGATCCCGGCCGCTGGGTAGACGATTGGGTGCAGGCGTCGCCGGCATCCGGGACATGCAGGCCAGACACCTGCCGTACCAACGTCGATCGGGAGGAACCCTGCGATCATGGCCACCCTGATTGCCGATACGGCTTGCGTCGATCCTCGCGCGAGCTTGGCGATGACGTGGAAGTCGGGCCTTATTGCGTGATCGGGCCTGATGTGGTGATCGGTCGAGGCACTCGCCTGATCGCTCATGCCTGCATCTACGGGCAAACCACGCTCGGTGAGGACAACATGGTCTATCCCTTCGCCGTCATCGGCGGCGAGCCCCAGGACGTGTCCTACCGCGGCACCTCGACCCGCGTCGAAATCGGCGACCACAACGTCATTCGCGAGGCGGTGACCATCCACCGCGGCAGCGAGAAGGAAGAAGGCGTCACCCGGATCGGCTCGCACAACCTCCTGATGGTCAACGTTCACGTCGCGCACGACTGCATGCTCGGCGACCGGGTCATCATCGCCAACAACACGATCCTGGGCGGACACTCCCACATCGAGTCGTATGTCACGATCTCCGGCGGAGTCGGAATCCATCCGTTCGTGACGATCGGCGCCTACTGCTACGTGGGCGGACTGTCGCGGATCTACCACGACGTGCCCCGGTTCATGATCGTCAACGGCAATCCTTCGAAGGTCCGTTGCATCAACGTGGTCGGGCTGCGGCGCAACGGCCTGTCGACCGAGGCGATCGCGGCGCTGCACGAAGCCCATCGCTTGATCTATCGCACCAAGATGACCTCCAGCAATGCCGCCGAGACCCTCGAGTCTCACGGTCATATCTGCGCGGAGGTGAAGAGCCTGTTGGATTTCATCGATGCCCAGCACCTGGGCAAGCAAGGGCGGGCGCGGGAACGCCGGAGGTCGGCATGAAGCCGTTGCGAGTGGGCGTGGTGGGCGTCGGGCACCTTGGCCAGCACCATGCCCGGATCCTGGCAACGATCCCCGGCGTCGAGCTGGTCGGGGTCGCCGATGCGGATGCCGGCCGGGCCGCCGCAGTCGCCGCGAAGTGCGGGACCGTCGGTCGTGCACGACTACCGCCAGCTTCTGGACGCCGTGGATGCCGTCACGGTCGCCGTGCCCACCGTTCCTGCACCGCGAGGTGGCCGGCGCAGTTCCTGGCCCGGGGCATCGCGACGATGGTCGAGAAGCCGATGGCCGGTACCCTGGCCGAGGCCGAGCAGCTCGCCGACGCTGGCTCGCGTCAACGGGGCCGTCCTCCAGGTGGGCCACATCGAGCGCTTCAACCCGGCTCTGCTCGCCCTCAACCAACTGCCGATCCGGCCCAAGTACATCACGGCCGAGCGGCTCTCGACCTACACCTTCCGCTCGACGGACATCGGCGTTGTCTTCGACTTGATGATTCACGACCTGGATTTGCTGCTCTCCATGATCGCCGCGCCGGTGCGATCGGTCGCGGCGGTGGGGTTGAGCCTCTTCGGCGAGCACGAGGACGTGGCCAATGCGAGGATCGAGTTCGATGACGGCAGCGTGGCCAATGTGACGGCCAGCCGGGCCAGCTATACGGCCGTCCGGAAGATGCGGATCTGGGGGGCGGAAGGCTACGCCTCGCTCGACTTCAACGCGAAGCAGGCGACGTTGATCCGCCCCTCGGAACAACTTAGACGGGGCCGGCTCGAACTCGACGGCGTCGAACTTGAGCCAGCCGGCAGCGATCAAGGACCATCTGTTCGGCAAGGTCTTGCGGGTTGACCAGGTCCAGTGCGAGTCCGACGAGCCGCTGGCCCTGGAGCTCGAGGACTTCGTCGCGGCGGCGCGGGGCGATCGCACGTCCCCGTGTCGGCGGTGAGGAAGCCCTGCGTGCCATCCGCCTGGCCGACCAGGTTTTGCGCAGTCTCGAAAGCCACCAGTGGGACGGCGAAGCCGCGTCGGCCGTGGCGCCTCCCCCTCCGACCGAGGCCGGTACGGCCCTCCAGGGTCCCCATGCCTGGCGGATCAAGAGCCTGCGGCATGCTTCCAACAACTCCGGCCATTGAGACGTTTTCCGTCGGCCGTCCGATCGGCGTTGCCGGGGAAAAACTCGTTCGGAGAGTTCCCAGCCGTGGCCAGGTTGATCGCGACGTCTAGAGCACTCTAGGATCAGGTCGGGAATAACTTCCTGAATTGCTCGGAGCACGCGACCGACACGAAGCCCCGCCAGCGTTTCTGTCGTAGAACGGAATTCATTCCGTTTCTTTCTGTATTCGAAATCGAAGCCGGCAAGGAACGCGAGGAATTCCGTTCGACAACAGAAACGGAATGAATTCCGTTCTACGAAAATGCGTTTGAACCAATCGGGAAGTTATTTCCGGCCCGTTCCTTAACAGTTGACTTGCACACACGAGGACGGCATCGATTGGATACGAGCCCGACGCGACACCGAGTGCATTCCGGCGGGAATCATCCATGCACTCGCTCAGCGCCATCGGGCTCGTATGCGCAACCGTTCGGCGCTCTAATTCACGAGGTTGACCCACGTCAGTTCCGTCAGGTCGTCGTCGGGTGGGACGGTCGCGCGGCTCGGTTTTGCCGCCTTGCACAGGCTGCGGATCAGGCCGGAGTGGAGGCGTTGCCCAACGGCGACGCCGTGCCGGCGCAGGGCCTCGGCCTGCTCATCGGTGATGCCATAGCCGTGGACCGCTCTGGGGCAGGTCGATGGGCACAGAAGGATTTGCTCGACGACATCACCTCGCCTGTGGTTCTGCACGTCATCCATGTCGTAGAGAACCGCGTGGAACTGGCCGACTGGCGGCGGATCTTCCGGAAGCCGTGCGCAGATGACTGCGCCGCACTCCGCGGCCATCCGAGCAGCCACGGCCTGATTGACTTCATCGGTGGTCATGTAGGCGATTCGCATGGTGGGTTCCCTGTCGAGAAAAGGTCGGAGGCTGACAAACCCGGCCGGTGATGGGGCGCACGCCGATCGGCGTCCCTGAATCGGAGGGATGAGCTCGAAATCAGTGGATTCCGTCGAGCCACTCTCTGTAAGGTGTATAGGGGTGATGGAGCAGGGTTCTCAGAGAAGAAGTTGGGCCACCGCCATTTCTTCAGATCAAATCGCTGCAACTCCTGGGCGACGAAGGCTGAATCGGCTCCTCCGCGACCGTCAGAGCAAGAAGCGAAAAGTCGTCTGAGAAGTCGTTGGGTTGTCCCCTATCAAGAGTTGGGTACGCGCGATTCCGAGGTCGACACCGGAGAGTCCCGATGAATTCGAGCAGCTTTGATACATCGCGGACCCACGCAAGTTTGTTGATCCGCCTCCAAGACTCCGCGGACCAGCAGGCATGGGAGGAATTCCACGAACGCTACGCCCCGATGATTCGCGGGTGGTGCCGGCACTGGTTTCCGCGCGAGCTGGATGACATGGTCCAGGAAGTGTTCATTCGACTGGTAAGCTGCTTGAAGAATTTCGAGTACGAGCCTGGCAAGGGACGCTTCCGCGGCTACCTCAAGACCGTGACCCACCGGCTGATGGCCGATCTGAAGGAGAGACCCGCGCCGACTCCGGTGTTCGACGATGAAGAGAGGCTGATCGAGATCGAGGCTGGCCAGGACCTGCAGGACCGACTGGCTGCCATGTTCGATCTCGAGCTGCTGGATCAGGCCAAGGAGCGAGTGCGCGGCCGCGTCGAAGAGCGGACCTGGTCGGCGTACGTGGAGACCGCCGAAGAGTGGCGGAAGCCGGCCGAGGTCGCTCGTGAGCTCGGCATGAAGGTCGGCGCGGTCTTCCAGGCGAAGCACAGCGTGATCACACAGTTGCGGCGGGAGATCGAGATTCTCCAAGGTCCCTCTTGATGTGAGGTGTCGTCATGGTCGCTTGTCCGGCCCGCGCGGAACTGCACCGATACTTGATACAAGACGATTCTCTCAGTCCCGAGCAGATCGAGTGGATCGTGGATCACGTCGAGACCTGCCCGTCGTGCCAGGCGCTCCTGGAGGGCTTGACGGACGAGGAGGATCCTCCGGGCACGACCATGCCCCTGCTGCCCGGCTACCGCATCTACAAGTACCTGGGGGCCGGGGCATTCGGCGAGGTCTGGCTCGCCCAGGACCTGAACCTGCCGCGGGTCGTGGCGGCGAAGACGCTCAAGGTGGGCGTGACTCGCAACGGGCATGCGCAGGCGCTGGAGGCCCTCCGCCAGGACGCCCACCTGATGACCCAGGTCGAGCATCCCAACGTCGTCCGCGTGTACGCCTGGCTGACCGTCCACGATCATCATTACCTGGTGATGCAGTACGTGTCGGGAGGATCGCTGAGCTGACCTGTTGAAGAGCGAGGGTCCGCTCGACTGGCAGCGCGCCGCCCGCTACGTGGCCGACGTGGGCGAGGGCCTGCTGGAGGTGCACGCCCGCGGGATCGTCCACCGCGACGTCAAGCCGGCCAACATCCTCTGGGACCCCCGCCGGGACGAGGCCCTGCTGACCGATTTCGGCGTCGCGGCCCGCCTGGCCGACCCGGCGGCCGTCGCCGGCTCGATCCCCTACATGGCGCCCGAGGCATTCGACGGCCGGGTGTCGCCGTCGCTGGACGTCTACAGCCTGGCCGCGACGTTCTTCCACCTGGTCACCGGCTCGGCGCCATTCCCCTCGTCGCGGATCGCCGATCTGAAGAAGGAGATCGGCCGGGGCCTGCCCGATCCCGACCCGCGGTGCATCGGTCTCCCCGAGCCGCTGGAACGGATCATCCGCGACGGCCTGGCCGCGGACGTCGGGACGGCGGCCCAGCCTGAAGGAGTTCGTCTCCCGACTTCGGGGAACGTTGAATCAGCTCCTGGTCGATTCGTTCACGATGAGCCACCGACCGGCCTCGGCCGGTCCCCTCGACCGAGCTTCCGCCGGGAGCCAGGCCGAAGCCTCCCGGCGGACCCACGACCGAACCCGAGCCGCCCAACGGCCGGCCCCGGTCGATCTGCGTCTGATCGTCAGCCGCCAGGTCAGCCCGCACCGCTTCGTACCCGTGGCCGCGACCCACCCGCAACCTCCGCCCGGTCGACGTGACCCGCGACATGAAGAAGGTCCCACCGTCCCCCGACCAGGTCCGGCTCCGTACCGGCGACCGGGTGCGGATCGAGGTCGGCAGTCGACCGGCCCGGGTTCTTGACCGTCTTCAACGTCGGCCCGACCGGCACTCTGAACCTGCTCTACCCCGACGGCGATCCTCAGCACGCCAGCCCGCCGCCACCGATCGAGCCCAACCGGCCGCTGCACATCGTCAACGTCGAGATGACGCCGCCGGCCGGCCGCGAGCGGCTGTTCGCCGTCTGGACCCGCCAGCCGCTCCACTCCGCCTCGATCAGTTGCACAGTCTGGTCGAACGCAAGAACGGGGATTCTCCCGCCTCCCGGCCCTACGTCGCGACCCGCGACATGAAGCGCGTCCAGCAGTCGGTGCAGCAGTTGCGGCCCGAGGACTGGCACGCCGTGGTGCTGGAGCTGGATCATGGCCCTTGAAGGTTCACGCGAGAGGGGGCGAGGCGAGATCGAGCAGATTGAGGGAGGAAGAGAGCCCATGGCCAAGAACCGCGACTCCGAGGACCTCACTCAGCAGATCGACCGGCTGTTTCAACGAGTCGTGCAGCTTTATCAGCAGGGTCGCTATCAAGAGGCAATCGCCCTTGCCACTCAGGCCCGGGACTTGGCTTGTCAACAATTGGGACAAGACCACCCGGCCTACGCCACAAGCCTGAACAACCTGGCGATGTTGTACCAAGCGATGGGTGACCACGCCGCCGCTCTACCGCTCTTCGCCAGGCCCTGGAGATCCGCCGCACGGCGCTGGGCGAGGACCACCCGGACTACGCCACCAGCCTGAACAACCTGGCGGTGTTGTACCAAGCGATGGGAGACCACGCCGCCGCTCTACCCCTCTTCCGCCAGGCCCTGGAGATCGACCGCACGGCGCTGGGCGAGAACCACCCGGCTATGCCAGCAGCCTGAACAACCTGGCGGTGTTGTACTACGTGATGGGGGACGACGCCGCCGCCTGCCCCTCTTCCGCCAGGCGCTGGAGATCCGCCGCAGTGCCTGGGCGAGGGCCACCCGGACTACGCCACCAGCCTGAACAACCTGGCGGGGTCGTACCAAGCGATGGGTGACTACGCCGCCGCTCTGCCCCTCTTCCGCCAGGCGCGGAGATCCACCGCACCGCGCTGGGCGAGGACCACCCGGACTACGCCGCCAGCCTGAACAACCTGGCGGGTTGTACTACGCGATGGGGGACCACGCCGCCGCTCTGCCCCTCTACCGCCAGGCCCTGGAGATCGCCGCACCGCGCTGGGCGAGGACCACCCGGACTATGCCACCAGCCTGAACAACCTGGCGATGTTGTACCGAGAGATGGGTGACCACGCCGCCGCTCTGCCCCTCTACCGCCAGGCCCTGGAGATCCGCCGCACCGCGCTGGGCGAGAACCACCCGGACTACGCCGCCAGCCTGAACAACCTGGCGGTGTTGTACCGAGACATGGGTGACCACGCCGCCGCTCTGCCCCTCTGCCGCCAGGCCGCTGGAGATCTGCCGCACCGCGCTGGGCGAGGACCACCCGGACTACGCCACCAGCCTGAACAACCTGGCGGAGTTGTACCGAGCGATGGGGACCACGCCGCCGCTCTGCCCCTCTACCGCCAGGCACTGGAGATCCGCCGCACCGCGCTGGGCGAGAACCACCCGCACTACGCCGCCAGCCTGAACAACCTGGCGGATGTTGTACCAAGACATGGGAGACCACGCCGCCGCTCTACCCCTCTACCGCCAGGCACTGGAGATCTGCCGCACCGCGCTGGGCGAGGACCACCCGGACTATGCCACCAGCCTGAACAACCTGGCGGAGTTGTACCGAGCGATGGGAGACCACGCCGCCGCTCTACCCCTCTACCGCCAGGCACTGGAGATCCGCCGCACCGCGCTGGGCGAGGACCACCCGACTACGCCGGCAGCCTGAACAACCTGGCGATGTTGTACCAAGACATGGGTGACCACGCCGCCGCTCTACCCCTCTGCCGCCAGGCCCTGGAGATCCGCCGCACCGCGCTGGGCGAGGACCACCCGCACTACGCCAGCCAGCCTGAACAACCTGGCGGAGTTGTACCGAGCGATGGGAGACCACGCCGCCGCTCTGCCCCTCTGCCGCCAGGCCCTGGAGATCCGCCGCACCGCGCTGGGCGAGGACCACCCGGACTATGCCACCAGCCTGAACAACCTGGCGGTGTTGTACCGAGAGATGGGCGACCACGCCGCCGCTCTGCCCCTCTACCGCCAGGCACTGGAGATCCGCCGCACCGCGCTGGGCGAGGACCACCCGGACTATGCCACCAGCCTGAACAACCTGGCGGGGTTGTACCGAGCGATGGGTGACCACGCCGCCGCTCTACCCCTCTACCGCCAGGCACTGGAGATCCGCCGCACGCGCTGGGCGAGGACCACCCGGACTACGCCACCAGCCTGAACAACCTGGCGATGTTGTACCGAGCGATGGGTGACTACGCCGCCGCTGTGCCCCTCTGCCGCCAGGCCCTGGAGATCAGCGCACCGCGCTGGGCGAGGCCCACCCGGACTACGCCACCGGCCTGAACAACCTGGCGATGTTGTACCGAGCGATGGGAGACCACGCCGCCGCTCTGCCCCTCTACCGCCAGGCCCTGGAGATCATCCGCACCGCGCTGGGCGAGGACCACCCGGACTACGCCACCAGCCTGAACAACCTGGCGATGTTGTACGCGGCCACGGGCCGCGCGTCGGAGGCAATGCCTTTGATGGAACAGGCCGCGGCCATTGATGACCGGATGATCGGACAGATCCTCGCGATCGGCTCCGAGAGGCAAAGAGCTGCGTTCCTCAATACGGTTCTCGGCCAAGCTTCATGGCTTTTTGTCCCTGGTTCTGCAACACCTCGGCGATTCCCCCAATGCAATCCACGCTGCTTTCGAGCTGGTGCTGCGGAGGAAGGCCATCGCGGCCGAGGCAGTGGCCACGCAGCGCGACGCCCTGCTGGGGGGCAGGTATCCTGCTCTGGAACCCCGGCTGCGCGAGCTCGCCGCCCTGCGGATGCAGATCGCTCGCAAGACGCTCGCGGGTCCTGGACCTGAAGGTCTCGAGTCTCACCTGCGAGGACTCGCCGAGTGGGATGCCCAGAAAGAACGGCTGGAGGCGGAGCTGGCCCGACAGATCCCCGAGATGAACCTGGAGCAGAAGCTCAGGGCCGCCGACCGCCGCGCCGTGGCCCTGAACCTGCCCGAGGGAGTCGCCCTGGTCGAATTCGTGCGATTTCCGGTCCGCGATTTTCAGGCCGTGCCGGCCCGGGGTGAGCCGCAATGGAAGCCGGCCCGCTACGTCGCCTTTGTCCTGCCGGGCGGCGCGCCGGACGATGTGCAGATGATCGACCTGGGCGAGGCCGAGCCGATCGACCTGCTGATCGCCGACTTCCGGGCCGGCATCATCGCCGAGGCCGAGGCGGGCGACGGCCGCGACATGGCGAAACGGCGGGAGGAAGCCCGTCCGTCCGTCGAGAGCGATGCCGGCTCGGCCTTGCGAGCGGCTCTGTTCGACCGGCTGGCTCCGGCACTCGGGAGTCGCACGCGACTGCTGATCGCTCCCGACGGCGACCTGGCGCGGCTCCCCTTCGAGGTCCTGCCCACCGCCGACGGCCGCCGCCTGATCGACGACTATCAGATCAGCTACCTGAGCTGCGGCCGCGACGTGCTCCGCTTCGGCACCGCCACCACCGGCCAGCCCGGCGAGCCACTGGTCGTCGCCGACCCCGATTTCGACCTCGAAACGGTCACCGTGCGCGAGCCGGCGCAGCCCAAAGCCGGCTTCTGGTCCCGCCTGCTCGGCCGCGGCAAGAAAGCCACGGCGACGCCGATGCCATCGGCCCCGGCACTCGCAACCACCACCGCTCCGCCGGCGCCACTCGCGCGACCTGGACCGCGACCGCAGCGCCTACCATTTCCATCGACTGCCGGGCACGCGGGCCGAGGGGGAGCGGGTCGCCACCCTGCTCGACGTGTCCCCCTGGCTCGACGCCACGGCCCTGGAGGGCCGGCTCAAGACCGCTTGCCGTTCGCCGCGAATCCTCCACCTGGCCACCCACGGCTTCTTCCTGCCCGACCAGCAGCGCGACCTCAATCGCGAGGGCCGGGGCCTCGGTTTCGACTTCGGAGAGTTCTCCGGCGGACAGGACGGCCTGGGCCGGCTCTCGGGTCCGATGATGGAGAACCCGATGCTCCGCTCCGGCCTGGCGCTGGCCGGGGCCAACACCTGGCTCAAGGCCGGCAACCCGCCCGAGGAGGCCGAGGACGGCCTGCTGACCGCCGAGGATGTCACCGGCCTGGACCTGCTGGCCACCGAGCTGGTCGTGCTCTCGGCCTGCGAGACCGGGCTGGGCCAGGTCCACGTCGGCGAGGGGGTCTTCGGCCTGCGGCGGGCGTTCGTCCTGGCCGGGGCCAAGACGCTGGTGATGAGCCTGTGGAAGGTGCCCGACGAGCCGACGCGCGAGCTGATGGAGGACTTCTACGGCCGCCTGCTGGCCGGCCAGGGCCGCGCCGAGGCGTTGCGCGGGCGCAGCTCGCGATGAAGGCCAAATACCCCGACCCGTTCTACTGGGGCGCCTTCATCTGCCAGGGGGATCCATCCCCCTGGTCAAGGTTGAGTCGAGAGAAGATCGAGCAGACGTCTCCGCCGGCTGACCGTTTCCCGCGACGAATCAATTCACATGGATCTGGAAGTGATGGACATTGCCGACTCGATCTCCGACCACGATGGTCCGGCTATCAGGCGCCGAGGGCAATCGCCAGGGGTGCACTCTCCAGCGGTACCATGGCTCGGCAGACTCGCTCCTCGAGATCCCAGAGCCTGAGCGTGCGGTCGCGCGAGCCCGACAGGCCATGGCGCCCGTCGGGGCAGATCGCGACCGCGGTTATCGGGCCCCCGTGCTCGGTGAAGGAATGCAGGAGCTGGCCGGTTGCCAGGTCCCAGAGCCGGAGCGTGCGGTCCGCGGATCCGGAAAGAGCATGGCGGTCATCGGGGGCCACCGCCACCGCAGAAACGGCATCCGTCGTGTCCGACGAAGGAACGAATGAGATCGCCGGTTTGCAGATCCCAGAGCTTGAGAGTACCATCGTGCGAACCCGAGAGGGCACAGCGGCCGTTAGAGGTTGTCGCCACGGCATTGATCCACTGCGAATGGCTCAATCAGAAGGACCCATCGTTGAAGCACTCGAACGCCCAGAGCTGCAGCGCGCGGTGAATCGTCTGGATCTCCTGACCGCATCGAGGTCCCAGAGCCTCAGCGATGTGGTCCAAGGACCGGAGAGGGCGTGGCGCCCGTCGGGACTCACCGCGCGGCCTCGCCACGCATCCGCGGCCCGCGAAGGTGCGGAGGAGCTCGGCCGGTTCGCAGGTCCCAGAGCCTGAGCGTGCGGTCGTAGGAGCCCGAGAGGGCATGGCGGCCGTCGGGGGAGATCGCCACCGCGCTCACCGTCGCTCTCGTGCCCGGTCGAAGGAGTGCAGGAGCTGGCCGGTTGCCAGGTCCCAGAGCCTCAGGGTGCGGTCGTGCGAGCCCGAGAGGGCATGGCGGCCGTCGGGGCTCACCGCCACTGCGCTCACTGGGCCTTCGTGCCCGGTGGAGATCGGGGAGATTGGCTGGTGACGAGATCCCAGAGTTTGACGGTGCGGTCATCTGAGCCCGAGAGGGCGTGGCGCCCGTCGGGGATACCGCCACCGCGCTGACGCCATGTTCGTGGCCGGCGAAGGTGCGGAGGAGCTCGCCGGTCTGCAGGTCCCAGAGCCTCAGCGTGCGGTCATCGGAGCCGGAGAGGGCGTGGCGGCCGTCGGGGCTCACCGCCACCGCGTTCACCCCGTCTTCGTGGCCTGCGAAGGTGCGGAGGAGCTGGCCGGTCTGCAGGTCCCAGAGCTTGACGGTGCGGTCGTCGGAGCCGGAGAGGGCATGGCGGCCGTCGGGGCTCACCGCCACGGCAAAGACCATGCCCTCGTGGCCGGCGAGGGTGTGGAGGAGTCGGCCGGTCTGCCAGGTCCCAGAGCCTGAGCGTGCGGTCGCGCGAGCCGGAGAGGGCACGGCGGCCGTCCGGGGATATCGCCACCGCGCACACCCCGTCTTCGTGGCCCGTGAAGGTGCGGAGGAGCTGGCCGGTTCGCGAGGTCCCAGAGCCTCAGCGTGCGGTCGCGCGAGCCCGAGACGGCACGCGGCCGTCGGGACTCATCGCCAGCCGCGAAGACCATGTCCTCGTGGCCCGCGAGGGTGCGGAGGAGCTCGGCCGGTCGCCAGGTCCCAGAGCCTCGAGCGTGCGGTCGTGCGAACCCGAGAGGGCACGGCGGCCGTCGGGGCTCACCGCCACCGCGCTCACCGCGGCTTCGTGGCCCGCGAAGGTGCGGAGGAGCTGGCCGGTTTGCAGGTCCCAGAACCTGAGCAGTGCGGTCTCCGGAGCCGGAGAGGGCGTGGCGGGCGTCGGGGCTCACCGCTACCGCGCTGACCCAATCTCCGTGGCCGGCAAGCGTCCGGACCAAGTCTCGCGATTCCCGGCTCGCCGTCCAGAGCAGCCGGAAGTGGGGCCGACCCAGTGCGGTCAGCCTCTGTTCGGCGGTGGATTGCAGGGGGCTGATTCCCAGAAGGAATGCGCGGTTCCGGACCTGCTGGGCGAACAGCGTCGGCCGGGATCCCTGGTCCCCGACTCGCAGATTGTGGGCCTCGCGCTGGAGCAAGCGGAGAAGAGCCTGGAGTCGAGCACCGAGGTCGGAGGCCGACGGGGGACAGAGTTCGAGGATGGCGATCAGGTCCTCCTGGAGGCCGTCCACCCCGCGCTGGACGTCCAGCGCTTCGAGCGTCGGAAAATGCTCCAGGGCCGCAGCCGCCCGTTCCAGGCACTGGCGGCGGAACTCGTCAACCTGGTCGGGCGAGCGTTTGACCGGCGGCGAATTCGCGGATCAAGGGATGGAGCCGGACCTGGTCGGCCTCCAACCGCTCGACCAGGCAGGCATCGTCCAGGCGCTTCACGGCGCGGCGGAGGGGCGAAAGCCGTCCCGGCCGCGCCTCGATCGCCGAGGCCGGCCAGCAGGCCCAGCCGGGCGATCGGCACCGCGGACGATTCCGGGAACAGGCTCGCGACCCGGAGCAGCAGTCGGGCCGACTCGTCCCCGAGCGTGCCCCACTGCTCGCCGATCGTGGCCGCCACCGCCGGGTCGTGCACCCGCCGCAAGTCGGCCTCGGTCAGCTCCGCGGCGTCGGCGTCGAGGGTCGCCAGGGCCCCGTCGGACCTCAACCCCTCGCGATAGCTCTCCAGCGATACGTCGCCGCTGAACTTGCCCAGGTACGCCCCGGCCAGCTCCAGCGCCAGCGGCAGCCGGCCCAGCATCCGCGCGATCGCGCGGGCATGCTCGTGATCCGGATGCGGCCGGATCGAGGGCCGCCCGTCGAGACGGATGGCGCAGCAGGAGCCGCAGCGCCGGCTCACGGCCAGGACCGTGACCTCGACCCCCGCAAACCGGCCCAGGTCATGCCGCCGGGTGGTGAACAGCAGCCGGCAGCGGAGATCCTCCGGGACGCAGTCGGGCAATAGCGGGGACGGCCAGCGCGGCGGGATCGGGAAGGTTGTCCAGCACCAGCAGCGCAGTGCGGCCGGCCGTCCAGCGCCGCGAACGCCGCGCGGATCTGCTCGTCGCGGGGCCGGTCGTTCTCGGCCCACCGCAAGCGGTGATCGGTCGCCAGCCGGGCGAACCCATCGGCCAGCGGACCGGCCGCGTCGATCCAGAAGATGCCATCCGGGTAGTCGCCCCGGTGGCGGTGAACGTACTCGACGGCGAGCTGGGTCTTGCCGATGCCGCCCATGCCCGTCAGGCCCGCCGGGCGGATGCCGACCGGGCCGGACGCCGGACCCGACAAGCTGGCGTGCAGCCGCGCCAGGTCGCCGTCCCGCCCCACGAAGTCCGCGTTGCGCGGGAACGGCACGATGAACGGCGCACTCGGCGGCCGGCGACCCGGGCTTGGGCGGCTCTGCACCCACGAGTATGACCCGGGAGCCGTCGATACCCGCACGCACCAGGAGCTCCGGCGTGCCGGCCTCGGCGATCCCCTCGGCACGCAACCGCGCCACGCCCTGATCGAACGCCGTCTGCACCGACCGGCCGAAGGCCAGCGCCCCGTAGAACGAGGCCGCGAACTTGATCGCGGCCCGGTCGCTGATCGTCCGGTTCATGCTGACGACGCAGTCGACCACCTCGGTCAGCGCCTCGGCCTGCGACCGGGTGTGGCAGGCATTCAGCACGACCAGCCGGAGATTCCCCTCGTCGCAGGAGCGCAGCACGCTCACGAGGGCCGATTTGCGGACCACGTGAGGCGGGCTCTGGCCGGCTCTGCTCGTCGTCGGCCGCATCCGGCCGGACCAGCTTCATGTCCCGCTCATCCGTCGACCCTGCGATGGTGCCGGATCGATCGGGCGCATCGGCCTCCTCGTCCCCGGACTCGAGGACGATCTCGTCCGGGTTGCCGTGACTGCTGAAATGGACGACCTGGGGCTGGTTCTCGTTGAGCTTGCGCAGCAGGTCGACCGGCCGTGTCCCGGGGACCAGGATCAGCTCCACCGCATGGCGAAACGCGCCGCGCTGGACTTCCTCTTCGATCTCCCGGAACTCGCGGGGCAGATCGAGCGGTGCGGTCCCGCGCGGGTTGGCGGCGAAGAGCAGGATCTTGATCGTCTCCATCCTGACCTCAGCTATGGCGCGAAAGTAACGGCTGGCGACGGGTCTGGATCGGAATCCCAGTTCGAGGCGAGAATTCGCCGCCTGTTTGCCGCCGCGAACCCGTCGGTCGTTTCGGCCACCGCCCCGGCCATAGGTCATCGTAGCGCCGCGGTGCCCCGGCTGCAATGACCCATCCGGATCAGCCCAGCCCTTTCGTTGGGGCGCGGACGAAGCGGACCGGTCGCACCGCCTGAAGGATCAATCTTGCTAAGAACTCCTAATTTAACCACGAAAGACACGAAAGACACGAAACATGAAAAAGTTCGAGAATCGACTTTCCGTTTCTTTCATCCTCTGGTTTTTCGTGTCTTTCGTGTGTTTCGTGGTTGATGTCTTCAAAGTACGATGGTGCTTAATGTTCAAAATACGAGTAAAACGTTCCCGTCCTGGAGATTCGTGATGTCGACCCCGCGAAATTTGCCCATGGAGTGCCCACCAGTGCCATGCTCCGAGGTGAGCACGATGCCAACCGAAGGGCAGGTCTGCGACCGCGCCTCGAAGGGAGACTGTTGCACCAGAAGACGGCAAGGGTCTGGATCCACGCACCGAACGGTATCAACGGGAAATCGAGAGGTTGTTCCCGACCTGTTCCCTAAAAGCGTTCAGCCCCTCTCCGGCGTCGGAGTGTGAACGAGCCTTCGGCTCGCCGCGGTCCGTATCCGGGCGTGTCCTCGATCCACCACTTGCCCTCGATCTCCTCGCCATCCGAACTGACACGGCCACCGTAGTGGACGACATGCGCACGGTTTCTCAAATCCGACGAGTTTGTCTCCGACCTGGTAACCGCCGTAATGAGTCCCGTTATAGGCCTTGAGGAAGTAGACCTGGAGGCCCTTGACCCAGCCCTCGAGGGCCGAGTCGGGCGGAAGGTGCGCCACGTAGCGGATCGGCGTCGCGGGCGCATCGGGGAACATCCGGCGCAGCCGATCAACGATCTGCTCATCTCCGCCCGGTGGTAATCCCGCCTCAAAGGCCACCTCGCTGACGGAGGACTCGCTGTCCGTCTCGTCGTCTCTCATCGATCCGGTCAAGCGCTCGCCCGCCTGGACCAGGTCTGCCGAGATGGGCCGCGGGCGCCCGTGCTGGAAGTAGTTCCCCACCCACCGGTCCGTGAGGTTCGTCTCTCGAGACATCGCACACGATCGCGTTCGCAATCGACTCCCTGAATACAGGACTCACTGGATGACGACGATTCTGTACGCCCGACCATAATTCCATCCCGGCACCGCTGGCGACCGTGCAGACGACCATTCTTTGAGCGCCGGCGGGCGATCGACGCGGCGTCAGCGAAGCCATCTGCCACGAGGACGGGCGCGGAGTGAGGCTCCGGGTCTTTACTCATGGAGAGGAGTCACGCGACGGGAGCCGACAACTGGCCATGGCCAGGCGTTTCCAGTTGGGGACGCATAACGCATTTTGTCATACAAAAAGCTCGTGGTCTAGCCGTGCGAGAAAGATTGGGTACTCGCGCGGGCCATTCCGACGTCCCTGGTGCCGCCCTGACGACTGTCGCCGTGCTCACGGCTCGCGATACTCGAGGCGGTAGAGATTCCCTCCGGTGTCGCCCGCCAGAACATATCGGCCATCTCGGTCCCACGTCACGCACGGAATCATTCCGTCGAGAGCGAGGGTCGCGAGGCGTTGTCCCGAATCGAGGTCCCAGACCGCCACGGTGCTGTCCTCGGACCCCGAGACGATGCGGCGCCCGTCCGGGCTCACTGCCACGGACTTCACCGCACCTTGATGCCCGGTGAGCCGGTGGACTTCGGTGCCGGATTCCAGGTCCCAGACCGCCACGGTGCTGTCAGAGGACCCCGAGATGATGCGGCGGCCGTCGGGGCTCACCGCCACGGAACTCACCAAACCTTGATGGCCGGTGAGGCGGTGGATTGGTGTGCCGGTTTCGAGGTCCCAGACCGCCACTGCACTGTCGTCGGACCCCGAGACGATGCGTCGGCTGTCGGGGCTCACCGCCACGGAACTCACCCAACCTTGATGCCCGATGAGCCGTGGATTCGGGTGCCGGTTTCGAGGTCCCAGACCGCCACAGTGCTGTCCCAGGACCCCGAGACGATGCGACGGCCGTCGGGGCTCACCGCCACGGACCGCACCCAACCTTGATGCCCGGTGAGACGGTGGATTGGCGTGCCGGTCTCGAGGTCCCAGACCGCCACGGTGCTGTCATCGGACCCCGAGACGATGCGTCGCCCGTCGGGGCTCACCGCCACGGAACTCACCCAACCTTGATGCCCGGTGAGCCGGCGGATTTGAGTGCCCGTATCGGGGTCCCAGACTGCCACAGTCTGGTCAGAGGACCCCGAGACGATGTGTCGGCCGTCGGGGCTCACTGCCACGGAACTCACCCAACCTTGATGCCCGGTGAGCCGGTGGATTGGCGTGCCGGTCTCGAGGTCCCAGACCGCCACTGTGTTGTCATCGGACCCCGAGACGATGCGTCGCCCGTCGGGGCTCACCGCCACGGAATTCACCGTATCTTGATGCCCGGTGAGCCGGTGGATTTGGGTGCCGGTTTCGAGGTCCCAGACCGCCACGGTCCTGTCAGAGGACCCGAAGACGATGCGTCGCCCGTCGGGGCTCACCGCCACGGAATTCACCGCATCTTGATGCCCGGTGAGCCGGTGGATTTGGGTGCCGGATTCGAGGTCCCAGACCGCCACGGTCTGGTCAAAGGACCCCGAGACGATGCGTCGGCCGTCGGGGCTCACCGCCACGGAATTCACCGCACCTTGATGCCCGGTGAGCCGGTGGATTTGGCGTGCCGGTTTCGAGGTCCCAGACCGCCACGGTGTTGTCTCAGGACCCCGAGACGATGCGTCGGCCGTCGGGGCTCACCGCCACGGAATTCACCCAACCTTGATGCCCGGTGAGCCGGTGGATTGGCGTGCCGGTCTCGAGGTCCCAGACCGCCACGGTGTTGTCCTAGGACCCCGAGACGATGCGTCGGCCGTCGGGGCTCACCGCCACGGAACTCACCCAACCTTGATGCCCGGTGAGAATTCGCACGAGGGCGGGGGATTCACTCAGGGTTCGCCAGCGGAGGATAAGTGCGGGACGAGCGAGTTCGGTGAGCTGGCGTTCGGCTTTTTCGGCCAGATGCATCTCCCCCAGGGTCACGGCCCGGAAGAGGACTTGCTGGGCGAAGCGTTCGGCTGAGCTCGGGGCTCCAACTCGCGAAGATGATGGGCATTCGCGTTGGAACACCCGAAGCATCGAGCGGAAGGGTTCGTCGGACCCCGTCGTCCGACTCGTGAGGCGAACTCCAGGGCCGTTGCAAGGGCATTGTGGAGCCCGTCGGGACCCTCGGACCGGACGATTTCCTCCAGAGTGGTGAAGTCCTCGAAAGCCTGCGAGCGATGCGGCGGGCACAGGAGTGGCGAAACTCCGATGTCTCGTCCTTGGGCGTCAGGGCCTCGGCGAATTCGCGAACGAGCGGGTGCAGGCGGACGCGGTGTTCGAGGAGTTCCTCGACGAGCCGGACGTCGTGCAATCGCTTCAGGGCTCGTCGCAGCGGGGAAGGATATCCCGGCTTGTGGGTGTGCGACACTCCTGCGAACAAGCCGAGCGTGTTGGTCGAGATGGACGCGGCTTCGGCGAACTGTCCCGCGACGCGGAGGAGGAGCCGGGACGTCTCATCGGCCTGCTTCAAGGCGTCCCACTGGGTCTTCAAGGTGGCCGCGACCGCGGCGTCATGAATCGGCTGGAAATTGACGACGGCGAGGTTAGGGACCTCGGTATCCAGGGTGGGAAGACAGCCCTCGTCCTCAAGCCGTTTGCGGTAATCGGCCAGGGAGATGTCGGGCCACTCCCCCAAAAAAGCACCGGCGAGCTCCAGGGCGAGGGGAAGCCAGCCGAGCAGGCGGCAAATCGCCTTGGCCTCTGGGCGTTCCGGGTGGTTGGGGTTGTCACGGATGGTGTGACGCGATTCATGGCGGAGGAGCAACTCCAGAGCGGGCTCCTCGGGGAGCACCGAGACCTCGATGGCGTGGAACCGGCCCAGCTCGCGGTGACGCGTGGTGAAGAGAACGCGCGGGGCGAGATTCACAGGGATTCCTTCGGACCCGACCGGGCGAGCGAGTTGAGCGGGGTCCTCAAGGTTGTCGAAGACGAGCAAGGCGTCTCGTCGGCGGTTGAGTTCCTCGAACGCGACTTGAAGTTGACGGTCGGACGGCTCTGCCCGAACTTCGGGACGAAGCCTGCCGCCGATCTGGGCCAATCCTTGAGCGAGCGGGTCGGCGGCGTTGACCCAGAAGATGCCGCCGGGATAGCTCTCCCGGTAACGGTAGACGTATTCGACTGCGAGCTGGGTCTTGCCGATGCCGCCCATGCCGGTCAGGCCCGCCGGGCGGATGCCGACCGGGCCACGGACCCGACAGGCTGGCGTGCAGCCGCGCCAGGTCGACGTCCCGGCCCACGAAGTCCGGGTTGCGCGGAAACGGCACGATGAATGGAGCTTCGAGGGCTGGCGTCGGAGGCTTTCTCTGTGCCGATCCGACCAGCACGAGCTGCGCGGCATCGACGCCCGCCCGCACCAGGAGCTCCGGCGTGTCGGCCTCGGCGATCCCCTCGGCGCCGAGCCGCGCCACCCCCTGGTCGAACGCCTTCTGCACCGATCGGCCGAAGGCCAGCGCCCCGTAGAACGAGGCCGCGAACTTGATCGCCGCCCGGTCGGTGATCGTCCGGTTCATGCTCACGACGCAGTCGACAACCTCGGTCAGCGCCTCGGCCTGCGACCGGGTGTCGCAGGCGTTCAGCACCACCAGCCGGAGGTTCCCCTCATTGCAGGAGCGCAGCACGCTCACGAGGGCCGACTTGCTGACCACGTGAGGCGGGCCATGGCTCGGAGCTCTCGGCCTCGACCTCATCCGGCCGGACCAGCTTCATGTCCCGCTCGTCCGCCGACCCTGCGATGGTGCCGGATCGATCGGGCGCGTCGGCCTCCTCGTCCTCGGACTCGAGGACGATCTCGTCCGGGTTGCCGTGACTGCTGAAATGGACGACCTGGGGCTGGTTCTCGTTGAGCCTGCGCAGCAGGTCGACCGGCCGTGTCCCGGGTACCAGGATCAGCTCCACCGCATGGCGAAACGCGCCGCGCTGGACCTCCTCTTCGATCTCCCGGAACTCGCGGGGCAGATCGAGCGGTGCGGTCCCGCGCGGGTTGGCGGCGAAGAGCAGGACCTTGATCGTCTCCATCCTGACCTCAGCTTCGGCGCGAAATGAAGGGTCGGCATGGTGACGGAATCGGCGTTCTCAGTCCCGGGTGGGAACTCAAGAAGAACAGAGCGGCATCGTTCGGCCCTCCAGACAGGTTCCCCGCTCCAACGCTCGGAGCGGCGTTTGCCCGATGCCCACTCCCGGCCGCCAACCATCGATCATCGTAGCGCCGCGGACTCTCCGACGCAATGACCCATCCCACGGCAGGTCTACGTGGCGATGGCGTCTTCGGCCTGTCGCTGCATCGCTGCGCTTGCCAGCCGATCCCGCCTTGGATTAAACTGACTCGACTGTCTCGCCCGGGGGTTTTCCGCCTGAGGCGCCGATCGTGCGCAATGGCGGCCGGTCTGGCTCCGTCTCGCGTGGACTCGCTGGCCGGAGTGTTGCGTTTCGTGAGAAGTTAGAGCAGAGCAAGGTCAACTCGATGGCAAAGCAAGCGGCTGACAAAGGCAAAGACAAAGACAAACCGAAATCGAAGCCCAAGCCGGCCCCGCCGCCGGGCAGCGAGAAGCCCAAGAAGGTGAAGGCGGCGAAGCCCGAGTCCGCGGACAAAGCGGCGGAGAAGGCCCCTCCCCCGGAGAAGCCGAAGCCCGTACCGCGGCCTCCGGCCGATCCTCGCCTCAAGTTCCACAAGAAGTTCCACGGCAAATTCCTGCCGAGGGGACCGCTCCGCGATCGCCTCAAGGCCCTCATGCTGCGCTGGGATTCGGGCGAGGACCACGGCGGAGTGACCGTCGAGGAGCTGAAGTCGCTGTACACCGACTGGAAAGCCTCCCGGGAGAAGCCGGCCCGCGTCGCCAAGATCTCAGGGTGATCGGCGCCGGTTCGCCGGCCTCGGTTCGGAGCGCTGGCGTCGTCTTCTCGCGAAGGGCGCGACGCCGGTGGCGATTCGTGCGGGCGGCGGTTCGGGACAGATCGTCCCGGGCCATCGCGATGGCCTTCCGCGCGAGCTCGTAGGACGCCGTCGCATCCCCGGCGTCCTGCTCGAGGACCGCCAGGCTGTAGCAGGCCTCGAACAGGTCCGGCCTGGCCTGGAGCGCTTCGCGGTATGCCCGGCGAGCCGCTTCGAAGTTCCCTTCGACGAGGTAAGTCGCGCCGATCCGGGCCATCGCGATCGCCGACTCGGGGCCAGAGGTCGCTTTCTGCCACAACGCACGAGCGCCGTGCGGGCTCCCCGAGATGCAGCCGTAAGGTTGCAATCCGGTCGAGGGCCTCCCACGGTATTCGCTCCGGCGGGTAGCCTTTCTCGAGCAGGTCCGCGGCGCTCTCGGCCCGGCCCGAGGCCAGCATCGCCGTGACGATCCGATCGAGCTCGGCCAGGTTCCGCCAGTTCGACGGACGGGGGCGTGCCCATCTTCTTCTGATACTCGGGCAGCTTCGACCTTGTCTCGTGTTGGATAGATCGCCTGAACCTGGTTGATCGGATATCGCGACACCAACTGCTCCGTCACCGGCAGTGCGGCCTCGTACATGAGCCGTTGCTCATAGCTGCTGTTGAGCATCCATAGCGTGGTGAAGTCGCTGGGAGACAACTCCCAGCCATGCCGCAGGGCATAGGTGGCCCGGACGATCGACAGGTCAAGGACCGGATCGAATGGGAGCCGAAAACGTGGCGAGTTCGGCGGCGGTTCCCGGCATAGCTCGATCTGGCCAGCCAGCTTCCATCCGTCGGCCGAGTCGGGTTCGGCCCGGAGGATGCGGCGGGCTTTCGTCCAGACCGAGCCAGGCGAGCGGCCGGGCGAGATCTGGCTGTCCGTTGGGACGGTCTCGCCGTGACGTAAATGTCGGAGCGCCGAGGCGGAGGCCGTCAGCTCCGGGATGTCCCGCGACTCGGCGTCGGGGGCCGGCCGGAAGTGCCGGGCCGCGAAGTCGACGGTATGTTGACGGACCGCCTCGGTCGCCGAGTCATGGACGAAGACCGCGGCGATCGCGTCGAACCAGACGCAGCGCCAGTGGGGGTCGCGGATCAACGTCGCGCCGATGGCCGCGTTGAATTCATGGTCCACCAGGATGACCGGACGCCCGATCCGGTCGAGCCGTCCTTGCCAGCCCGCTTGATCCTCGCGAATCGCCGTCTCGAGTCGCTGGTATCGCTGCGAACAACTCGGCCCCGGCCACTTCCAGTCGGGGGTCGGTGTAAACCTTCCGTTGTGGACCGTGATAATACTCGAAGAGAGAGGCGTGGCCATTGTGGAAGCTGAGGAACCGTTCGGGCATCTCGGGCCGGCCGGCGAATCGAGCAGCCTCGTGGGGGAAGAAGAACGGGTCCTCCCCCAGTCCGATCGTGCGCCGCTCGCCCGTCATCTCGTAGAACCAGCCAGAGCCGACCCAGACCAGCACCCGGTGATGGCGATCGCGGCGGCTAGCCGCGGTGCCCTGGCGGTCGCGGTTGAAGACGGGGCCGGTCTCAGTCCGGAGGCTGAGAGGGCGACCCGGCGGCGTCGGAACGCCGCGGCCCATTCGCCGAAGTTCCAGGCCGTGACCGAGCCGACCACGGCGGCAAACTGGTGGCTGTTGCGCGTCGCCTGGAGGCTGAGCACGCTAAACGCCGCGAAGAGCATCAACCGGAACGGGCTGAGCCGCCAGCCTGCTCCGGATTCGTCCACTCCGACCTTCGGCCGGTTGATTTCCGCGGCCTTCTTTCGTTCGCCCTTCCTCGACCGAGCCTTCCCCTGCCCTTTCGCCTTGCCGGTCGAGCCCGGGTTGCCCCCCACCGGCTCGGCGTTGAGTGGAACGCGGGTTCCGAAGAGGCTGGTCCCGACCAGCCAGAGCAACGGGAGCAGGAAACTCATCGCCCCCAGGGCCATGGTCCCCAGGTGAAGCTGAAGCGGGAGGTTCCAGATCCCGGCCCGCCTGATGAACTCGGGGACCGGAATGAGCTCCGCGACGCTCCTGGAAAAGATCGGATTGGCCATGGTCTCGAGCAAGCTGGATCGGATAGAGAGTGCCGGCGATCCCGTACGGATTGACCAGGCAGGCCGCGAACGTTAGCACGCTGTCGATTCCCACGATTCGCCACCATCGCCGTCGGTCGGGAGCGAAGGCCCCGCGGCGCAAAGCCGCATCGATCAGCGCGAAGACCAGGATGATCGGGCCGAGTACGAACAGCCCTTGCGAGTTGACCCATGCGACCTGCACGATCGGCAAGACAACCGCCAGGTAGGGATGTCGGTCCCACCTGGTCACGACGGCCAGGAAGATCGACAGGTAGAGCAGCGTCAGGGTCTCGGGCCGGACGTACATGCGACCCCCGAGGACCAGGAGTGCGGGGAGCCAGGCCACAAGCATGACCCAGACCGGCCAGTCGCGTCGACCGCGCGGTCACCAGGAGCAGCACCGCCACGCAGGTCACCGAGCACTTGGCCAGATTGAGTGCGACAACGCCTCCTCGCTCGTACAACCAACTGACCGCGACCTGAAAGATCCAGTGGAGGTCGATCCAGGGGATCCCCTCTCGCGTGAATGTGAAGATATCGGTCCGAGGGACCTGGCCCATCTGGCGGATCAGGTCGCCGGTTCGGAGGTGCCAGTAGATGTCGGCGTCCTTGAGAGGAAACACGCCCAGAAGGAAGGTGAGGACCAAGGAACAGCACGACCAGGGCCGCGTCGGCCAGCCACGCCACGGAGGTCCGGAATTCCGGTGACTCGCCCTGGGATCCCGGACGCGGCTCCGCGACCCCTCCTTTTGGCTTCTGTGTTGCAGGGAGAGTGCTCTGGGTACTGGAAGATACAGGCATGGTGGGGGGGCTCAAACGCCTCTCCTGGGTTAGGTCGGCCTACGTTCAAGGACCATCGAGCCCGTAATGCCGGCGCACTGGTCCGCGCGATCGCGTGTCATCGATTATCGAAGGCAGGGGTCGCATCCGTTCGATCCTATCTCAGGACGACCAACCAGAGAAACGGCAAAATCCCGCGTCGCCGCCTGGCTCGCATCCCTGCCAGTTGTCTCCGACCCAGGTACGCCTATCCGCGATTCGCACTCAGACGATCGAGCTATCGAGACGCGCCCTGCTCAAGGCCAGGTAAGGCATAGCGATGCCCGGGAGAAAACGATAAGTTCAAACGCTCGCTCATACGGAAGGTGATCGATGGGTGAAACCGTGGTCTGCGGAACTGACTCGAAGGGAGGCTCAACACATGACGCTTTACTGGATCTATGACCTGCAAAACTGGACGCTTTGCTTGTTGATCTGCTCGGTCTTCTTGGTGCACGGCGCTGATCGGACTGTTCGCAACCCGGCCCCTGGTACGGAGGCTCCTGGGTCCTACGGGAAACTGCAACGATCTGGTGAGTTACTTCTTCGCGGGAATCGGGGTGTTCTATGGCCTGGCTCTGGGCTTGATCGCGGTTGGGACCTGGGAGAACTACACGCAGACCGACGGGGTGGTCTCGACGGAGGCGGCGGCGCTCGCCAGCCTGTATCGGGACCTGGATGGGTACCCACAGCCGATGCGGGGCCGCCTGGAGGCAATGATGCGCGATTACACCCAGCTCGTGATCGAGAAGGAATGGCCGGCCCACAAGAAGGGTCAGGCGCTCGAGGACGGCGATGCGAAGCTCGACCAGTTCGAGGACGAAGTGCTGAGCTTCGAACCGGCCAAGGAGCGTGAGAAGATCATCCAGGGCGAGGTGTTGCGGTCGATCGACACGGTTCAGGAGCAGCGCCGGCTGCGCCTCCAGGCGGTCCCCTCGGGCCTGCCGGCTGCGCTGTGGTCGGTTGTCATCGTGGGAGCCTTGTTGAATGTCATTCTGACGTATCTGTTCTGGGTTCGACAACCTCAAGATGCACGCAATCCTCGTCGGAATGCTGGCGATCTTCATCGCCCTGCTGGTCTTCCTGACCGCGGCGATGGACAACCCCTTCCGCGGCGAGTTCAGCATCTCGTCCGAGGCGTTCCAGGGCGTCCTGAAGAACGTGATGAACCGAGGCAAGGGGTAGCAAGGCTTCCGCAGGCACGACGCCTCGAACCCGTTTCCTTGTGCTGAAATGCGATGTCCCTGATTCAAGCGATCCAGGGCATTTTTCCCGAATTCGGGAGATATCGACCCACGCGCGATGAGTAAAGCCACGGAAAGCGCGCACCATTCGGGATGAAATCCAGCAAGGCCCCAAGAATTATTGCGAATTCGGGATGAAAAACACTTGACTTCATTCGGCCTACTTAGGCATAATAGAGTGACCGGGCGGAAGCATCTCCTGCGATCGATGATTAACACCAAGGGGTAACGATGATATTCACCTTACCTGGTTGGGAGGCCCGTGACAGGGGCGTCTTTGCATACCCGAAACTCAAGATCCTGGTGGTCGACGATCATGAAGCACGCGCGGAGAGCGTTGCAGCGCGTCTTGCGGCGGCTCGACTGCCGCACCGAGGTCGCGGAGAACGGCTACGAGGCCTTGAATCTGCTCCGGCATGGCCATTATGACCTGGTATTCATGGATTTGATGATGCCCGTCATGGACGGACTAGCGGCGACACGTCAGATCCGCCAGGAACGCCCGGCCGGCACGGGACCTCGGATCATTGGCGTCTCGGCCGATTTCAGCCCCGAGGCCCGCGAGCTCTGTCTGGCTGTCGGTATGGACGAGTTCCTCCCGAAACCCTTGGGGGAGCGAGAGCTGATCCGAATCCTTCACGAAGCCGCCGAAGAATACGTTTGCGGGGATTGTCGAGTCGAATTCGCCACTTGGACTCTCGATGTGACGCCGAGGGCCGCGGCGGACCTTGCCTCGATCGAGAACGCCGTGGCTTCCTGATGCCGAGTCCGCGCGGACTGCCATTCCACTTAGGATCAGACCGGGAATAACTTCCCGGGAATTCTCACGACCGACCATGTTGTGGCAAGGTCTCCCGACCTTGCCACAGAGCCGACCGAAGGTCTCCAGCGCCAGAGGAGTCGTTACCGTTGCCGGTTTTGCCGGGGAATAGGCCGATGGTCGGTCCAGAATTCACCGAACCGTCGAGGAATGCGGACGCGCGTGGACGTTCGGGGGCTCAGAGCGCCGGAACCTTCCGCGCCGTCTTTGGGTGTTCCCGACCGATGGGAACCAGAATGTAGATTTGGAGGAAACCCCAGTGGTAATCGACGCCCACGCCGTACTGATTAAGCCATTAGGCCCGGTTGTCCCTTCCCGTCGCGAAGGGGGAAGGTCAACAATTCTCCTGTCGGTGCTGTGTGCGACACGGCCAACTGGAATCCCCCTGGCACAAGACTCCAATAAGTAGCCTCAATGGGCTAAGAGACCTTCTGGTGCTCTGCCAGGAATCTAGCATGGCTCTCAACCCGGATCAAACCCGTTGCGTTTTCTCAACCAGAACGTCGTTCTTGGAAACATTCCTTCTCGATCTTGCTGAATGAGACAAGTGTTCCCTATGCCTATACAGGAGACCTTCGGTCCCGCAGACGGCGGGGTCATGAGACCACTGCGGTGAACATCATGCTGAATCAAAGGACCGGCTGAAGCCGAGACTCCAACCCGGATTCCGGCCGCTTTTGTTGGAGTCCCGCCTTCAGGCGGTCTGGGAATCGATCCACGGACCGGCTGAAGCCGGACTCCAACTCCGAGAATCCCACGATTTCCGGGGGAATCCTGCCTTCCGAAGATGTTCACCGCAGTGGTC
Source organism: uncultured Isosphaeraceae bacterium (assembly GCA_963842405.1). GTDB lineage: Bacteria > Planctomycetota > Planctomycetia > Isosphaerales > Isosphaeraceae > CAVZRC01. The sequence goes on from CAWJGW010000041.1 coordinate 27,398, forward strand.
ATGAGACCTGCGCCGAACCAGCCGGACCGCCGGCTGGAAATCGGGAAATTATTCCCGGCCTGTTCCTTAGGCGACAGGCGGATGGAACCTCATCCGGATGGTCCCCATACCAGCCCACGCGCCAGCGAGGGTCTTCCCCATTGTCTTGTAAGGACTTGCGGCGACCCTCGCTGGCGCTTCGGGCTGGTATGGCCCCGGTCGGATTGCGGGTAGACGAATTCCTGCCGGTCGCCTTACCGGATCGCTTCGGAGAGATGCGGGAACTCCTGACCGAGGACGAGCCGGCTGGAGCAGTTGAGCCAGCGGTCGAGTAGGGTGGCGTAAATTCGGCGGAAGTCGATGGCCTGACGAGGGTCGCCGTCCTCGAGGTCGGTCAGGTTGGGATAGGGGCCGTGAAGGCCGGGACGGACGCCCGGCCCTACCAGGAAGACCGGTGCAGCGGTACCGTGGTCGGTGCCCCGGCTGGCGTTCTCGGTCAGCCGCCGCCCGAACTCCGAGAACGTGAGCAGCATCACGCGACTCTCCTCGCCGGCCGCGCGAGGTCTTCGAAGAACGCCTCGATGGATTGGCTCAATTCCTCCAGGAGTGAGGCGTGCGCCGCGAGCTGGTTCTGATGGGTGTCGAATCCTTCGAGCTGGACGTAATAGATCGAGGTCGATAGCCCCGCCTTGATGAGCTGGGCGACCAGTTTCAATCGCTGAGACAGGCCGAAGTTGGGATACTCGGAGCTCCCCCCGGCCTTCTCGCCTCGGAGGACTTCCTCGATGCGGGCGCTGCTGGCGTAGGTGACGACCTGGCTTCGCTGGACGAATTGCAGGTGCGAGCCCGGGGCGCCGCGTGGCAGGCCAGCGATCCGGTCGAGGGCGGCGGCGCTGGGCGGAAACGCCGGCCCGGTCGGGGACACCCAGGCGGCGGACGATCTGGTCGAGCCGGGTCAGCGAAGGGACGCTCAGCGCGTCGCCCGCAAGAGCGCGAGGTAACTCAGTGTCGCCAATGTGCATGGCGGTGCCGTCCCCATCGCCGGCCGACGACCGTCGGCTGACGCCCCGGTTGAGCCAGCCCGCGGTGTGGACGTCGGGCTGAAGCGTCGCCGTCTGCCAGATTGCCATCGACTCGAAGTGCGACCGGTTGGCATTCGGGTATCCCACACTCTGCACGATCGCCAGCTTCTGATGCTTTAAGAGGTCCGATAGCCCTCGCAGTGCAGGGTGCAGGCCGATGTGGTCGTTCACCTTGCGGAGCGAGCCCGCGGCGATCTGCAACTTCGGGCGGTGTTTGCGATACAGGTCGTCGCCATACGGCACAACCGTGTTCAGGCCATCGTTGCCCCCGTTCAGCTCCAGGACCACCAGCACTCGACCGGTCAACTTGTCCTCGCGTGGTGCCGCCAGCGCGGATCGGGCCAGGAAGCCGGGGACGCTCGTACCGCACGCAAGCAGTGTGCTCGAGCCCAAACCGAGTCGGAAGAAGTCGCGTCGCGTCGGGTTCATGGGAATCTCCTTCTCTTTAGTCCTTGGTCCTCTGTCCTTTGTCCTTGGTGGCCCGGCCGAACGAACGCAAGGCGGAAGATGAGGCAAGGGCCCGGGACTACACGACAAAGGACAAAGGACAAAGGACAGAGGACCAAGGACAACTCAAGCCAGTTGGAACTCGGGGCAGTGGAGCAGGAGCTGGAGCGCCCTGCGGAGGCTGTCGGGGCGGCCGTCCCGGCCGGTCTCGATCGCCAGGGCGCGCGCCTCGGGAGCAAGGTCGTTCTGGAGCAAGACTTCAGCCATCCGTTCGACGGCCTGATCGGGGGTGATCCCGTGTCTGACGGCCCACGCGACGGCGTCGAAGGGCTCGATCGCCAGCGAGGGGTTGCCCCAGACCAGGTCTGCCGCCCAGTTAGCCCGGGCCAGGAGGTTGCTGCTCGAAATCCAGGAGCGGCCGCCGTCCCAGCCCTTGACGTTCGGCGGATAGAAGAGGGGCTGGCCCTGCCGGTCACAGATGGAAGCCAGCATCACCAGGTCGATCCGCGACCGCGGAATCTCGAGGATGCGGACCAGCCCGGCGCTGAACTCGACCGGGCCCTTGATCAGGTGCCGGCGAACGTCAACCGAGTAGAAGTGCCGCGAGCGGAGGATCAGTCTCATCGCGTGGCGCATCGAGAAGCCATGCGTGCGCATCTCCTCGGCCAGCGGATCGATCAACTCACGCGCGGGCTCCTCGTCGTCGCGAACGAAGAATCGGTAGAGCTTGAGGGCCAGGTGGTCGGCGGCGGCCGTCTGTCCGAGAGCGATCCGCGCAATATCGGCCGACGCCCAGGCTCCGGTTTGACCCAGAAAGGTCTTGACGCCGCTGTCGAACCCGGCGGGGTCGAAGTGGATCGGGGCGGCGTAATCGCCCTCGCGGCCGTCGTTCACCCACCCGGTCAGCGCCCGGGCGGCCTGGCGGATGTCGGCCTCGGTGTAGTGGCCGAGCCCGAGCGTGAACAGCTCGAGGAACTCGCGGGCGAGGTTCTCGTTCGGCTTTTCCTTGAGACTTCCGGTCCCGTCGAGCCAGACCAGCATGGCCGGGTCGGAGAGTATCGCGGTTGCCAGCTCGCGAAAATCGCCGAGCGCATGGCGGCGGAAGAGCTCGTTCTGAGCGAGCATCCGCCCGACGTTCTGGACCTTGCGATTGCTGGTGGCGAAGTGGCCGTGCCAGAAGAGGGTCATCTTCTCTTGCAGAGGGTCCGAGCCGAACACCATGCGATAGAGGCAGTAGGCTTTGAGCCTCTCGACCTGCATGTCGCCGGCGTTCAAGATCCCGTCGCGGAGGCTGTCAATCGCCTCGCGCTCCTCCCGCGCCGGCTCGGGCGGGGCCAGGAGTCGGTCGACGCTGGCGGCGGGACCGGCCTTGAGATCGCGATCGATCTCGCTCCAGGTCGCCCCGAATCCGGCACGGCGGTGCAAATGGGCCACTTTGCCGATCTCCCACGGGTCATCGGCTCTGGGCACGTAAGCCGCCCAGGGATTCTTCTCGATTCTCATGAGCGTATCTCCAACACGATCATTTCCTGGTGACGAAATCCGGAAGATTCAAAGTCTGGCCGGCCATGGCGCGGAATTCTGCCTTCTGGCCCCCGCTACGCTCGTTGAGGTCGCCCACGACCCAGCCAGTCACCCAGTAGTTTGCCCCCGGCACCAGGCCTGAGAGGGTCGTGTAGCCCTGGGCGTCCGTGGGGGGCTCCCACGCGCGTTTATAGTGGTAGTTGAACCAGAGGCCCCAGTCGCCTTCGACATCCTTATCGTCTTTGGGGGATAGCATGCTGGCCGACATGAATGAACCGGGCGAGAGCACGATGCAGGGCGAGATATCGGCCTTCGAGACTGGCTTCCCTTGCCGATCGACGCAACGGATCTTGGCCGACACGCATGGTTCGAGCCGTACGGTCCGCGTGGGGCCGGCCGCCTCGGCGCCGGTGAAATTCATGGTCAGACCCATCGTGTGATCCGAGTCCAGGAGGACGGCGGAGCCACCTTTCTCGGGGTCGCAGCCGGGCAGCTCCAAGGATCCGTCCCGCACGTTGAGAAGGTTCCACGGCTGCTGGTAATGCTCGAAGCTGGCCGGCGTGTACGAGCGGCTCAGTACCAGAAGATTCTTGACCGGAGTGCCATCAGCCCCCTGGACTCGAGCCTTCAACGTGACGCCGCGGCGGAGGATCGCGTTGACCTCGTGGGTCTTTTCCGCGGGTTTGAGGTTGAGAGGGATCAGTCCGTCCGGGTAGACCCGCACCCGGCTGGGGTGGCCGAACTCGAGATCGCCGATCGTTAACGCGACGTGGACATAATTTAGTGTGGGTCCGATCACGAAGAGGTCGCCCGGCCCGGGGGGAACCGCGATCTCAAACGCGCCGGCTGGGTCGCTGACGGCCGAGTGGGCCTCTTGGATCCAATCAGAACAGTATGTGGTAAAATTGTATTTGCCGTTATGATACGGGTTGTTTCGCCAATGCGGCCGGTACAAGACCAGGGCGCCGGCCACGGCTTTCCCTGAGGGCGTCTCCGTCACCCGGCCCCGGACCAGGACACCCGGGTCCAGGGCAACGTCCGCCTCCAGTCGCGCGGACTGCGAGAACGTCAGACCCTTCTTCCAGGCTAAATAGGGCTGACCGTCGGGAGGGAAGACGGCCAGAGCGAATGAGTCGCCAGGGAACGGGTTGAGCGCGTACCGGCCGTCGGCGTCCGTCAGCGACTGAACCACGCCGTTGAAACCCGTGTACGCCAAGACCCTCGCACCGGCTGCGGGCTTGCCGTCCTTGCCGTAGGAGACACGCCCCTCGACGATCCTGGCGGAGATGAGGGAAAACGGCGTGTCCTTGACGTCCGCGAGCGGCGTGGGCTGAGGCTCTACCCGCTGGGTGGCGAACCGCTCGTGGGTGACTTCGAGCCACACCTTGGACTTGCCGAGCCCTCGGAAAAGGAACCGGCCCTTGTCGTCGGTGGTCATGGCGGGTAGCAACGGGGACGCATAGGGCGGGACCGGCTCGCTCGGAATGAGAGTCTCCCGGGTGGTTCCCATGGCGGTAAACATGATCGGCCGGACCGTGGCCCCGGCGGCGGGCTGGCCCTGCGTGTCGATCAGGCGACCGCGGATCGCGTGCTCGCGGTCGAGCTTGATCGTCAGGTTCTGGGTGCGGGCCCATTTGTCGAGCTTGACCGTAACGTGGCCGTGGCCCTCGGCCGCCGCATGAGCGAAGAGCCCGTTGGCGGGCCGCGCCGGACCGATGGTCGCCTTGGCCTGGAATCGGCCTTCGACGTCGGTCCGGAACGGGCCGGTCACCCGGAAGCTGATGGGATACCCGGGGTGGAGGTGACTCCCCACCGGCCGCTCGGAGCGGCACCAGATCTCGGCCACCAGGGCGACCCGGCCGCCAGCGACCGGCTTGCCATCGGCGTCGAGCAGGCGTCCCGTCACGGTCATCGTATTCTCCGGGTCCGGTGGACTCTCCTCCGCCGTCGCGGGACGGAGGGAGAACAGGGTCGCCAGTGCGGCCGTCACGACGATCGTGGCGGAGCTTCGGGTAGAGCGGGGTCTCATACGTGATGGCTCCAGGTTTCGAGTGGTCAGTTTGGAAGACCCGTACCGAGTGCGTCTAGGGTCATTTGCCGATCACAAAGTCAGGTAGTTTCAGGGTCTCACCGGGCTTGACTTGAAAGTCGATCTTGGGCTCGCCCTTGCGGAAGTCGAAGCCCTCGAACGTCGCGATGGAATAGGTAAGGCCCGGCACCAGTGCCGAGAAGGTCGTGCGCCCTGGTCGTCGGTCTTGGGCTGCCAGTCCCAGTGGTAATGGTAGTTGACCCAGTAGCCCCAATCGCCTTCGAGGTCCTTGTCATCCTTGTCGGACAGGACCGTCGCAGCCATGATCGTGCCGGGCGAGAACATGGCGTAGAGATGGAGGTCGCGGTTCTTCAGAGGTTCCCCCTTGCCGTTCACGGCGCGTACGGTCGCCGAGCCGCAGGGCTGGAGCCGGACGGTCCGGATCGGTCCGGACACCTCGGCGCCGGTGAATGCCAGAGTCAGTCCGAGCTTGTGGTCCGGGTCGAAGAGCCAGGCGGTGCCCCCCTTCTCAGGATCGCAGCCAGGGAGCGAGAGCTCGCCGTCGCGGACCTCCAGTTGGTTCCACGGCGCCTGCCAGTTGCAGAAGCCCGTCGGGAAGGTAGGATCGGCTCACGACGATCAACCTGGCGACTGGCTTGCCGTCGGGCGCCTGGATCCTGGGCTCTCAGGGTGACGCCCCGCCGGAGGGTCACGGCCACTTCGTGGGTCTTCGATTCAGGCTTCAGGTCGAGCGCGACCAGCCCGTCGGGATAGTTGCGGAATCATGCTCGGCCGGCCGTATTCGAGCTCACCGACGGATGTCTCGACGTGGACGTAATCCAGGGTGGGCCCGAGGACGAAGAGGTGTCCCGGACCGGGAGGTACGGCAATCTGGAAGGTGCCGTCGGCACCGCTTGATGGCGGAGGTCAGGGCATCGCGGTACCAATCCAGGTAATACTGGAACCCATATTTGTTAAAAGGGTTGTTGGCTTTCCGAGGACGGTGCAGCACCAGGGCGCCGGCCACGGGCTTGCCCGAGGGCGACTCGGTCACCCGGCCGCGTACCAGGACCCCCCGTTTCAGGGCAACGTCGGCCTCCAGGCGCGCGGACTGCGAGAACGTCAGCCCTTTCTTCTCAACCAGATAAGGCTGGCCGTCGGCGGGAAAGATCCTGAGCGAGAACGAATCGCCGGGGAACGGATTGAGGGAATACCGGCCGTCGTCGTCCGTCAGGCACTGCACGACGTTGTCGAATCCCGTCAGTGCGACGACCAGGGCCCCGCGGCGGGCTGACCTCCGCGGTCCGTAGAGTGACGCGACCTTCGACCACCCTGGCCGCGACGAGGGAAAACGGCAGTTTCCTTGGGGTCCGTACGCGGGCCAGGCTGAGGCTGCATTCGCTGGGTGGCAAACCGCTCGTGCGTGACTTCGAGCCAGACCTTGGACTTGCCGAGTCCCGTGATCAGGAACCGGCCCTTATCGTCGGAGGTCACTGCCGGGAGCAAGGGAGACGCGTAAGGCGGGATCGGGTTCGTTCGGTACCAGGGTCTCGCGGGTCGCTCCCATCGTCGAGACCATGATCGGCCGCACCGTGGCCCCGGCGGCGGGCTGGCCCTGCGTGTCGATCAGCCGGCCGCGGATCACGTGCTCGTGGTCGAGCTTGATCGTCAAGTTCCTGGGTGCGCGGCCGACTTGTCGAGCTTTGACTGTAACGTGGCCGTGGCCCTCGGCCGCCGCGTGAGCGAAGACCTCCCAGGCGGGCTGTGCCGGACCGACCGGGGCCGTGGCCCGGAAACGGCCCTCGCGGTCCGTCCGGAACGGGCCGGTCACGCGGAACGTGATGGGAAGTCCCGTGTGGTGAACGTAGAGCCCGATCGGACGCTCGGTCCGGCACCAGATCTCGGCCACCATCGACGACCTGGCCGTTGGCGACAGGTTTGCCATCGGCATCGAGCAGACGCCCGGTCACCGTCATGGTTCGGTCCGGCGTCCGGCGGACGGGTCCTGGGCAGCCGCGGGACATGGAGCGAGCGCCGTCGCCAGCATGGCCAGAGCGGCTCATCGGCGAGCTTCGGGAAGGTCGGAATCGCATGGGCATCGGCTCCCAGGGTTGAGATGGTCAGACGTCAGGCATCAAGGCACGTGGTGAGTTTCCCAGATGCGGACGACACCCTCGTCGTCGGCCGCGATGAGCTGTGAGCCCTCGGCGCTGAATCGGAGGTGGTCGGCCGGCCGGTCGTTCTCGGGAAGAGTCAACAGCTCGCGGCCGGTCGCCGCGTCCCAGACCTTGACGTCCCGTCGCTGCTGGACGAGGCGATCCGGGCGCCGTCGGGCGTGAACGCCAGCGCGCGGATCGCGGCGGTGTGCCCTCGCAGCCGGGCGACCTCGCGACCGTTGGCAGCGTCGAAGACCCGGGCATCGGCCGGAGATCGTCCCCGGGATCGGCGGCGAACAGGCGGTCGGCCGTCGGGGTTGAAATCAGGGCCGGTCGCCGCCACGGATCGTGAGACGAGTTCCTCGCCGTTGGCCGCGTCGAAGCACGAAAGGTCCTCGCTGTGGGATCGTTCTGGTCGCGAGCCGCCCAGCACGATCTGCGTTCCGCTCGGGATTGAAAACGATCGCCGGAAACTGTAGCAGGGGCTTCTTCCAGTCCTCGGCCACGCGATCCTGGCGCAGCGTCACATCTCGTTACTCGCCATGTCCCAGATCCGGACGCCTGCAGCCTGGTCGGCGATCGCCAGCCTGCCGCCGTCGGGACTGAACGCAAGGCCGGCGATCGGTGCCGCGGACGACTGCAAGCGCCACGTCTTCTCACCGCACCGTCCACGGCCCAGACGCCAACAGTCGGACTGCTGTCTCGATCACATGCGGCGGCGATCAACCCGCCGTCGGCGCTCAGGGCGAACTGTTCCAGTCGCTGGGTTCCCGCGGCGTGATGGAGCAGATCCGCCGTGCATCAGACAGGTCCCAGACTTCGAGGGTTGACGAGTCGCCGCAGGACTGCGAGCCGCCGGCCATCGGCGCTGAAATCGGCCTTACGCACGGGCTCGGCACCAGCGCGGAGGGCCGCGGTGATCGCCAGCCCGGCGGCATCCCAGAGCTTGACGGTCCGATCCTCGCCCAACGAGGCGATCCGCCAGCCGATCGGGCGGAAAGCGACACCCCAGACCGCCGCCGATGACCTCGAAGCGTGAGCACCGACTGGCCCGAGCCGGTCTCCCAGACCTTCACCGTCCGGTCGACGCTCGCCGAAGCGACGTACCGCCCATCCGGGCTGAAGACCACGCCGGTCACGAACCGGGAGTGGCCGCGGAACACGACCAGCTCCCGTCCGTTCGCCGCGTTCCAGACCCGGCCGTGCCGTCGTATCCAGCCGAGGCGAGGAGCCGGCCATCGGGGCTGAACGCCACGCCGTGGACGATCCCCGTGTGCCCGCGAAGCGTCCGGATCTCCACGCCCGTTTCCACGTCCCAGAGCTTGATGGCTCTGATCGCCGCCGGCCGAGGCGAGCAGCGCGCCCGTCGGGCTGAAGGCGAGGGCCCAGACGCCCGCGGAGTGACCGGCGAGCGACCCGCTCTCGGACCCCGAGGCGACATCCCAGAGCTTGATCGCTTTGGTCCTCTCCGGCCGAGGCGATCGAGTCGCCCGTCCGGACTGAACGCGACGCACCAGACACTGCGCTGAGTGGCCGCGGAGAGTGCAGGACCTGCCGGCCGATCGGCCGGGTCCCAGAGCCGCGACCGTCCGGTCGCGGCCGGCGGTGGCCAGGCGATCGCCTGCGGGGTTGAAGGCCAGTCCGGTGATGGCATCGTCGTGCCCGCGGAACGAGCGGACTCTGGCGGCCGGTCGGCGGCATCCCAGACCGTGACGAACCCCGGCTCGCCAAGTGCCCCGCCGGCCGCGGCCAGCAGGCGGCCGTCGCGGCTGAACGCGACCGCAGCGGGCTCCGCGGGGAGCGTGAGGGACCGGCTCTCCCCGTGGCAGAGCCGCTTCAGCGCACCCCACTCCCACTGGCGGAGCTCCGGCGGGCAACCGTCGAGGAGCTGGTCGGCGCGACGGACGTTGTTGGCCAGCACCTCGGGTGCGGCCAGTGCGATCGTCTGGTAGTAGGACGTCTGCTGAAGCATCGCGCAGGTCGCTGCTCGTGCAAGGCCTCCTTGTATTTCTCGAGGGCCCGGTCCGTCTCGTGCTTCTCGCGCGTGACCTCGACGTTCTTGATGCCGAGCGTGACCACGAACGCGATCGGTCGCCACGAGGCCGACGCGCGACGATCGCAGCAGCCGAATTCCGCCGCCTGGCCCACTTGACCAGTCGCTCGACGGCCGTGCTCCGCCGCGCCGGATCGGCTCGCCGGCAAGCCAGCGCTCGAGGTCGTCGGCAAGCGCCTCGGCCGAGCCATAACGCCGGTCTCGGGCTCCTTGGCCAGGCACTTGAGGCAGATCGTCTCCAGGTCGCGATCGACCCGCGGGTTGATGCGCGCTCGGGCCGCTCGGGCTCCTTCTGCACAACCTGGAGCAGCGTGTCGAACGGCGTGTCGGCACGGAACGGCGATCGGCCGGTCAGCAGCTCGTAGAGGATCGCCCCCAGGCTGTAGACGTCGATCGCCGTGCTCAGTACCTTGTTGCCCGAGGCCTGCTCGGGCGCCATGTAGCTGGGCGTGCCCACGATGGCGGTCGACGAGGGATGCCCGTCCCTCTCCGGCCAGCCGCTTGGCCAGACCGAAGTCAGTCACGTGCGGCTGGCCGGCTCGATCGAGCAGGATATTGGCCGGCTTCAGATCGCGATGCAGGATGCCGCGCTGGTGGGCATAATGCACCGCGCGGGCGACGGTCGTGAGCAGCTCGGCCGCGGCCTTCGGATCATCGGCGAATCGCGTAGACCCGTCCGGCCAGGCTGCCCCCCTCGATCAGCTCGCATGGTGAAATAGTGCTGGCCCGTCATGCTCGCCGACTTCATACAGCGGTACGATGTTCGGGTGGTCGAGCTGGGCGGCGCTCTCGGCCTCGACGCGGAACCGATGGATGTCGGCTGCGGTCGCCAGGTGTCCGGCCAGGATCATCTTGAGCGCAACCGATGCGGTCGAGCCGGACGTTTCGAGCCTTGAATACCACGCCCATGCCGCCGCGAGCGATCTCCTCGATGAGCTCGTAGTCGCCGAAACGATGCGCCGGGATCTCTCCGCGCCGCGGCCGGTTGCCGTGGATGGAAGCGGAGACCTGGGTCGTCGGCGACGCGGCCCGCCGGAAAGGCGACATCAGGCGGTCGAACTGGTCCTGGTCGGCGAAGAACTCGGTCAGCTCCGGCGGCGAGCTCGGGATGCGCGGCGAGCAGATCGGTCACGGTCGGGCGCACTGGCCTTCCTCGATGGCCTGGAAGTAAGCGGCGATGACCTCGGCCAGGCGGCCGGTCTTGCGACACCGAGTTGCTTGGGCTTGGTGGTCATGGTGGGTCACTCCGAAGCCCGGAGGTGTTCGCGGAGCTGCCGGAGCCCGCGCTGGAGCAAGGAGGCGACGGCGGTCGGGCTTCGATCGAGGTGCCGGCCGATCTCGGCGAGCGACCAGCCCTGGCAATGCTTGAGCAAAAGCGCCTCGCGCTGCGCCTCGGGGAGCCGGCCAGGGCGCGGACCAGAAGCATCGCCTGCTCATTCCGCTGCGGCCCGCTGGCTGGGTGACGATTGCTCGGCGACCAGCCAGGCGCCGAGCCGGGCGGAGGATTCCTCCAGCGACGCTCGAGCGAACGCTCGATCGCGCATGTCGCGGCGGCCGCGGCCGTGGTCGCGGACGGCGTTGGCCAGAGTGCGGGCGAGGATCTGCCGGAGCCAGGCGGCCAGCTCGCCGGCGGTCCGGCCGCGGAACTGGCCGATGGCCTGGTGCGCCTTCAGGAGCGTAAGCTGAACGACGTCGGACGGATCCAGCTTCCCGCGCAAGGCCGGGCTGAGCTGAAGCCGTGCCAGGATCCGGAGGTAATCCCGGTGCTGTTCCAGGTCGAGCCCCGTGGCGTTGGGTTTCTCGTCCGGCATCGGTCCTCCTCCTCTAAGATTAAAGACACCACATCGGCCAGAAATTCATCGCCGTTTTTTCTCGAGCAGATTATCCTCGACGAGCCGCGAAGGATTCTCCCGGCTCATGGTAATAGTATCTGGGAAGAGGACCGCACGACCCGGGGTCAGACGCGATGAATGACGAACGCCGCCTCCTCCGGGCGCTGGCGAGGCGTGATCGGGCCGCCTGGGCCACGATCTACGATCGCCACGTCCGCGATCTCTTCGGCTTTGTTTATCACCTGGTCGGAGGTGACCGGTCGCTGGCCGAGGACCTCCATCAGGAAGTCTGGCTGGCCGCGCTGGAGGGCATCGACCGCTACGACCGGCGAACCGGCCGGTTCCGCGACTGGTTGATGGGCATCGCGCGCCATCGCGTCTCCCGCCACTTCCGCGGCGTGTTGCCGACCGCCTCGGGATCGATCTTCGATTGGGGCGTCGTCCTGGGGACCTCCGGGTTGCCGCCGCCCGAGCAACTCGAGTTCCTCGAGCGCCGCCGACGTGATCCGCGCCGCGCTGCTTCGGCTCAACCCGGATCAGCGTGACGTGCTCCTGAAGAAATACGTCGAGGATGCCTCCGTCCTGGAGATCGCCCGGTGCATCGGCCGGTCGGCCAAGGCGGTCGAATCGCTGCTGTCCCGGTGCGCGCGAGCAATTGCGGGAGCTGCTCCGCCCTTATTTTTCACACACGAACCAAGGAATCCGCTATGAACCGGCCGACCCCAAACGACCGCAAGGATGACGAGGAGATCCGCGGGTGGATCGCCGAGGCCGGGGATTTTCGCGTCGAGACCCGGCCCGAGCACGTGGAACAGGTCCGCCAGCTTCTGCTGGAACGCGTCGTGATTCCCCAGGCTGGCCGTGATCCCTCCCGACGAGGTCGAGACGCCCCTCGGGATCGGGCTCATCCGGCTCTTCGCGGTCGCTGGCCTCCTGGCGGCGGCCTTGTTCGGTGCGGTTCACCTGGCGACCCGACCGGTCGAACGGCCTGGGCACAGGTTGCCCAGACCCTCCACGACCAGACCTGGATCCATATCCGTCGCTCCGCGCCCGACGGACTGGATCGAAGAGAGCTGGATCAGCCCCCGATTCGAACTCCTGGCCAGGAAGCACCACCGCGGCGCCGAGCTGCGGGACGCCGAGTTCCGATGACGTCGAGATGGGCCTCAAGGACGAGTACATTGCCGCGGAGAACACGATCTACCGGGACCCGGACGATGATGGCCGCCGGAAGCGCCGGAAGCACCAAGCTGAGGAGTGGAGGTCTTCGGCCAGCTCCTCCAACCCGAGCAATTCAAGCTCTCACCACTTCCCGACACGGAGATCGTCGCGGAGAGCCAGCGTGAGGTCGTCGGCCAAGGGAAGACGTGGAAAATCTATGAGCTCACGATCCGCCGGACTTCTGTTCAGAAGCCCGATATGAAGATGACCGTCCGGGTGACCCCGAAAACCGGCTTGCCCCGGACCTGGGACATCGATGTGGATGGCGAAAAGATTCAGCAGATGTTCGACTACCCCAGGACCGGTCCGGCCGACATCCGATCGCTCGGCATCCCCGCGACGGCCAAACGCGAGAATCAGCTCACCGAGGATTCTCTCGACATCGTCTTGAGCCAGGTCTTGAACGGACTCAAGGTCGGGCGCAACCGTTTCGACGACTATTGCGGCTATGTCTGGAACGAATCCATGACGCCCGCGAATCTCCGGCGCGTCTGGCACAAGGGCCAGAAGTGGCGCGTCGAGCATGTTCTTCCGCGAAGCACGACCAAGGAAGCGATCCTCGATCACGATCGGGTCCCGATCGATATCGACCTGGACGGGTTGAAGGAGCGCGAGCGAAGAGCTGATCTTCGAGCCGCAGGCCATCTGCGACGGCCAGACCATGTGGTTCTACAACTACAAAGCGAAACCGATCGTTCCCGATCAGCCGTACGTGTCGGAGCGCGAATCGGTCAGCGTTCAGCAATACTACGGGACGGCGGATGATCCGAATATGCCCTGGCCGGATCTGATGCCGGAACAGCTCGGGCATCCCAACCCGGAGGGCCCGACGCAGTTCTGGGCATACTTCATCGATCCCAAGCCAAGCGACGGGCCCCCGGGCACTCTACGGTTCCAGGCGCGCGAATCCCAGTTCCAGGATCCCAAGCTGCCTGACCGATATCGCCTGTGGATCGACCCGGAGAAGAACTACCTCGCCCTGCGGTCCGAGACCAGCGTGTTCGAAGAACCGTCTCGCACGCTCGACGAAGACCGGGATTCCGGCCAAGGACCGCGTACGTCGAGACCAAGATCCTCACGGACCTCGCGCGGTCGCCGAACGGCTTCTGGTATCCCACGCGCGTCCTGCGCAAGACCTCCAACAGCAAGGTCGATCAAGCCACCCGTTTCCTGCTGGACTTCGACGCACCAATTCCGGACGAGCTTTTCCAGCCTATCAAGTAATCCCAGGGACCAGGTTGCAAAACGAAACCCCGGCTCAGGCTCGATCGTGCGAGCTGAGCCGGGGCCTCGATAGGTAGGAGCCTCGAACTCCCAAAGATCATCCGTGCTGAGTGGAGGCTCTTCTTCTCCTTTGCGGACTCGTGCTGTGGCGCGGTCGTCGTCTTATGCACGACGATCCGGTTGACGTGGGCGACCGAGGCATGGGTCAACGTCCGCCCGGACAACCCGCGCGAACCGGTCATGATGATGGTGTTTTACCGGTGTCGGCGTCGGGGTGGGAGTCGGCGTTGGTGTGGGCGTCGGGGTAGGCGTGGGCGTCGGCGTCGGGGCGGGGGTGGGCGTGGGAGTCGGTGAGGGCCACCACGGGAACCAAGGAGGTGGCGTGGGCGGGGGAGTGGGCACTGGCGTCGGGGTGGGAGTCGGCGTCGGGGTAGGCGTTGGCGTCGGCGTGGGAGTGGGCGTCGGCGTGGGCGATGTCGTTGTGCTGGCCACCAGGTCATTGATCAGTAAAGTGCCCTGGGGAGACCCCAGACCGGTCTGTGTATTGGCGGTCGCGCCGGTGGTTGGAGTCCCACTGGAACCGGAGCCTGAGCCGCCGCCCCAACCCCCACCCCACCATCCGAATCCGCCAACGCCGCCGCCCTGGTTGTGAGAGGGGGAAGCCGCAACGGTGTTGATAGTCGCTCGAGGCAGCAGCGTAGAGCGCCGGCAGGGTCTGGGTGGCGCCGCTCAAGCTCGCCTGGCCGGCCAGGGCGCGGCCCTGATCGACGATCGCGATGATGCCCGCCCAGGACGGTGCACCCACGCTGGTCCCGCCGACCACTTGCCACGAGCCCTGGGGCGTCGATTGCCAGGGATACTGCCCCGACGGCGGCGTCTCGTAGACCTCGACTCCGGTATCGGGGTTGCCGACGAAGGCGACATCGGGCGTGCTCCGCTGGCCTGTCTGCTGGACAGACTCTTGATAACTCGGCTTCGCCTCGTACTGGCTATAACCGCCGCCACTGTCCGACCAGGCAGTCTCGGAGACGTAGCTCCCCGAGCTGCTCAGGGTCAGCGTCGTCCCGCCGACCGAAAGAACATTGCGGCGATGCTGCCGGGTAACTCACGCCGGGGCTGTCGCCGCTGGACGCGATGTAGGTGATTCCCGCGGTCGTGAAGTCCGAATCGTAAGCGGTCTCGCCGGAGAACTCGCTGACCCCCCAGCTCATCGAGACGACCACGACGCCCGGCGTCGCGCTGGCCGTGTTCACGGCGGTCGATCAGGTTCTGGATCGATTGCGTGTCCGTCGTTGCGGGGGCGGCCTCCACGACCAGGATGTTCGCGCCGGGTGCGATCGCGTGGGCCCACTCGACATCGAGCGACTCTTCCAGCGCCCAGCCGCTGTCCGTCTGGCTTCCGGCCAGGTTATCGACGGTGAGCGTCGGGGCCGGCAGGCCATACTCCTGGTCAAACGTAGCCAGATCCGAGGCCAGGTTCGGGTCGTGGTACATCTCGATCAAGGCGATCGTCTCGCCCGTACCGTCGCCCTTGACGGTCGTCCCGGTAGACGACTGGAACGTGATGGCATTCAGTCCGTAGGCCGCGGTGATCTGCGCCGGCGTGTAGCCGGCTGTGCCCGATAACAAGCAACGATCATCAAGGTGGTCCACGAGCGGCCGAGTGTCGCGGCGACGTCGCTTACGCATGATTGACCTTCTCCAAGTGCTGTGCAATCCATTGCCGGGCCAAGTCCTGCAAAAGCCGGTCGAATTTCTTCTAGTGTTTCGACTTCAGTGATACGCACGAATCAAGCCTCGATACGGCTTCGGACCAAGAGGGTGCCAACGCGGAGGGGCGCAGTGGTCTACGGGAGTCGTTGTGGAACGCAATTTCTACTCTGTATAAACGCAACGGAGCGATGACGCAAAAGCCGCAGTCCGTGAAAAGACTCGCAGAAACCGCACGATGCTCGCTGGACGCGTCTCAGCTTGGGCCAGTGCGATATCCGTCAGACCGATCGAGAGATCACCCGCGTCGATCGGATCAGGACGTGTGGTGATCGTGCGAGTGGAGCTTGTCCTTTGGGTCGTCGGATTTCTGTGCGACGATCCGCTTGCCGTGGGTGGCCTTCGCGTGGATCTTGGCTCGCTTGGCCGGATGGGCGGCACGCTTGTGGTGATGGTGGTGCTTGGTACCGCCCGGAGGAGTTGGGCCGGGCGTCGGTGTGGGCGTCGGGGTCGGGGTGCGGCGTGGGCGTCGGACTCGAAGTGGTCACGGGCACGGTCCGTGGTGCTGGCCTCCAGGTTATCGACCAACACGGTGCCGATGGGTGTTCCGAGCCCGGTCTGGGTGTTGGCGGTCGAACCGGCCATGGTCGTGGTGCCGGATGGGATGCCGAAGTCATCGCTCCATCCCCCGAATCCGCCCCAGGGGAAGTGCCGCCACTCCCCGCCGGATTGAGAAGCCGTGACCGAGTTGAAGTCCGCCGGCAGGTCGTAGAGTGAGGGCAAGGTCTGCGTGGCGCCGCTCAGGCTCGCCTGGCCGGCCAGGGCGCGGCCCTGGTCGACGATCGCGATGATCCCGGCCCATGACCGGGCGCCCAGGCTCGTCCCGCCGACGACTTGCCAGGAGCCCTGCGGCGTCTGCTGCTGCCAGTGGCCCTGGCCGTGGGTGGGGTCTCGTAGACCGCGACGCCCGGTATTGGGATCGCCGTCGAAGGCGACATCGGGCGTGCTCCGCTCGCCCGTCTGCTGGACGGACTCCTGATAGCTCGGCTCCGCTTCGTACTGGCTATAACCGCCGCCGCTGTCGGGCCAGGCCGTCTCCGATGAGTAGTTCCCGGAGCCATCCAGGTTCAGCGTCGTCCCGCCGACCGAAAGAACGTACGGCGAGGCCGCCGGGTAATCCACGCCGGGGTTGTCGCCGCTGGCGGCGATATAGGTGATGCCCGGCGTCATGAAGTTCGAAATCGTAGGACGGTCTCGCCGGGGAACTCGTTGAACCCCCAGCTCATCGAGACCACCACGACGCCCGGCGTCGTGCTCGCCGCGTTCACGGCCGCCATCAGGTTCGTGAGTTGCCTGGGTATTCGTAATTCGCCGGGGCGGCCTCCACCACCAGGATGCTGGCGCCGGGGGCGATCGGCGTGGGCCCACTCGACATCCATCGACTCCTCGATCGCCCAGCCGTTGTCCGTCTGGCTACCGGCCTGGTTATCGACGGTGAGCGTCGGGTCGGGCAGGCCATATGCCTGGTCGAACGTGTGCAGGTCCGAGGACAGGTTCGGGTCGTGGTCCATCTCGATCAGGGCGATCGTCTCGCCCGTGCCGTCTCCTTTCACGGAGCCGGACGAGCTCGGGAACGCGATCGCATTCAGGCCATAAGCGGCGGTGATCTCGGCCGGAGTGTAAGCCCGAGAGCAAGCAACGCTCATCGAGCTGGTCGAGGATCGGCCGGAGCCCGCGACGGCGACGCTTGGACATGGTTGAAGCTTCTCGTATGATGCGCAATCCATCGCGTGCCCGAGCCGTGATCGTCGAAGCGACGCACTTCGTCGCGGCATCCGCAGTTGCTTCGAGATTGATTGTAGACAGAAGATGTCGGGAACGACGTAGAGCTCCTGCGACCTCCATTCCACACTAGCCGCTTACCACTTCTCTCGAAAAGGGGCTGGTCGATCCGACTTGGTAAATCTCTGTTAAGGCGCTGCCGATCACTCGTCCCACACGGACTGCCGTCGACCCGAGTCAGGCGAGGTCGATCCGAGACGAGTCCGGATCGCATGCGACGCTTGGAGTTGCTCGCGTCGAGCGCATGGTGCTTACGGAGTTCCCATGTTGCCCGATCGGTTTGGTGGACGAGCTCGACCGCGCTGTCGTGTCGAGGCGGTCGTGAGTGGCATCGTGAGGTTGCTGGCCACGAGATCGGCGACGAGAGCTGGGGCGATTGGAGACCCGAGGCCGGTTGCGAGCCTACGTTCCGTGTCGAGCCGGCGGTCGGACGGGTCGACTTCTGGAAGTGGTGCCGGGAGAACGTGATTCCGCCCAGCGAGAGAAACCCGAACGGGTTGACTCCGCCGCCCGACGGCGTGTCTTCGGCGGCGGATGCGCCGACGACATGGAAGTCGGTCGAGGGGAGGCTGTAGAGGGCCGGCAAGGTCTGAGTCGGCCCGTCCAGGCTGTCTTCGCCGGCGAGTGCCCGACCCTGGTCCACGATGGCGATGAGGGCCGCCCAGGCCGGAGTCGCGAGGCTGGTCCCGCCCACCGTCTGCCACGCGCCCTGGCCGCCGTGCAGCGGGGTCTCGTAAACCTCGACGCCCGTATTGGGGTTCGCGTCGAAGGCGACGTCGGGGGTGCTCCGGTAGCCCGTCGATTGGATCGAGTCCTGGTAGCTCGGCTCGGGCTCATACAGGCTATAGCCGCCGCCGCTGTCGTGCCAGGCGGTCTCGGAGAGATAGTTCCCGGCCGCGTTGAGGTTCAGTGTCGTGCCGCCGACCGCCAGGACATCGGGCGAGGCCGCCGGGTACTCGGCACCGGCCCTCAGCCCGTTGTCTCCGCTGGCCGCGACGAACGTGATCCCCGCATGTCCGGCGGGCGTCGTGAAATGCGCATCGTCGACGGTCTCGTCGGCGAACTCGTTGAACCCCCAGCTCATCGAGACCGCCACGACACCCGGCGACTTCCTCGCGGTATCCACGGCGCTCAACAGGTTCTTCAGGGTTTGCGACCTGGCCTCCACGACCAGGATGTTGGCGCCGGGAGCGATCGCATGGGCCCACTCGACGTCCAGCGACTCCTCGGACGCCCAGGTGCTGTTCGTCTTCGTTCCCGCCTGGTCGATGACGGTCAGTTGCGGATCAGGCAGATCGTTGGCTTGATCGAAGACGTGCAGGTCGGCCGCGAGGCTCGGGTCGTGATAGGCTTCGATCAGGGCGATGGTCTCGCCGCCGCCGTTTCCCGGGACGATCGCACCGGACGCGGATTGGAACGCTGATCGCGTCGATGCCGTAGGCATTCGTCACTTGCGCCGGCGTGTAGCCTCGAGAGCAAGCAGCGATCATCGAGGTGATCCAGGCCCGGCCGGAAGCTCCGGCGTTGCTTTCGCATGACAGACCATCTCCGATCGATGCGCATCCCATGGCCTGGCCAGTTCCGCGGGCGCATCCGCGACCGGTATCGTCCCGATCCGGGTGAGAACCGGGAAGGAGTCGAGGCCATCGTGGCGAGTGGCTGCACCGCCAGTGATGGCCCAGGTGGGATGTTCCGTCTCGCTCGAGCGATCATTGCGACACTGAGAAATCTACCCTTCGAAATGCCCGCGAGGCGGGACCTTGTGGTATCCGACCCAAAAGGCCCAGTCCAGCGACCTTCCGACTTGACGTTTCGCCGGTCAACCCGCACGATGGTTGCACTTCGACGTCCGGCGAGGAAGGCCGGGGGTTCTGTACGGATGGAGAGGATGTCGCAAATCGATCGTTCGTCGGGCGGGGATCGTGTACTCGTCACTGGGGCGACGGGCCTGTTGGGCAGCCATCTGGCGGAGCGTCTGACGGCGAGGGGGCAACCGGGTGCGCCGCCTCGTCCGCCCTCGGAGCCGGACGGAATACCTCGAGACGCTCGGCGTCGAGATCGTTCGGGGCGATCTGACCGATCCGGTCGCCTGCGCCGCGGCCACCGCCGAGGTGGCTCAGGTCTATCATTGTGCGGCGAAGGTTGGCGATTGGGGGACCTGGCCGGAGTTTCAGACGGGCTGTATGGATGCGACCCGAATGCTCGCCGAATCCGCGGGTCGTGCGGGCGTGGATCGATTCCTCCACATCAGCTCGACGAGTGCCTACGGTCATCCCAGGGATCGAGAGCGGCCGGTCGACGAGACCGAGCCCCTGGGCCAGAACATCTGGTTCATGGACTACTACACGCGGAGCAAGGTCGATTGCGAGCAGATCCTCTGGGAGCTGGCCCATGCCGGCCGACTGCCCCTGACCGTGATCCGGCCGAGCTGGCTCTTCGGCGAGCGCGATCGGACGACCGTGCCGCGGTTCCTGCGCGAGTTTGGCCGGCGAGGCGTGCTGATCCTCGGCAAGGGGGACAATCCCCTGAGCGCGGTCTATGCGGGAGTGGTCGCGGATGCCGCGATTCTGGCGGCGAACGATCCCGGCTCGCGCGGTGAGGCTTATAACATCACCAGCCAGGGCCGGATCACGCAGCAAGAGTTCCTCGACATGTTCGCCGATGCCCTGGAGGTTCCTCGCGAGACGCGACACATCCCTTACCGGCTGGCTTACGCCGGAGGGTTCCTGCTGGAGATGCAGGGCCGCATTGCTGAGACAGGCGCGACCTCCCCGCGTGACCCGATACGGCGCCTGGCTGCTGGGGCGATACCTCTCCTATAGCACCGAGAAAGCCCGGACCCGGCTGGGCTGGCAGCCCGCTCTCGGATATCGTGAGAGCATCGAGCGCACGATCCGATGGTTCCGCGACCACGAGCCGGCAAAGATGCCGATGTCCGGCCGAGTGGGATCGTACCGCCGGGACTGACTGAGCGAGAGGGAGGGTCGGATGAGGTTTCGCTGGAGGGATCTCCTCATCCCCACGGCGATTCTTACCGTGATTCGTTGGTTTCTTCTCCGGCCTGGGGACGAGACGCACGGCCAATGGGTCGGGCATGCGGACGTACGGCTCGACTTCGTGTTGATCGATGCCGATTCGGAACGGCCGATCGCGGGAGCCTCGATCCTACTTCGGGATGCCGATTTTCTCGGTGACCCACCCGACATGCAACATGAGCCGCACTGCGTCCAAGCCACGAGCGACCCGGAAGGACATGCCCGAATCGACGTGCTCCTTCACGGTAGTTGGGGCCGATGACATTGATCGAAGTGGACGCTTCATGCGAAACGTTTCCGCCGTAAGATACCCCCATTGGCAACTCGATGCATTCGCCGACGGCTTATCGAGCCTTTGACGGTCTCCTCGGAAGAGTTCCGTGGTTCTTACATCGCAGACCCCCGATATCATTCTGATCCTATCCCTCCTCCGATCACGGTGCGTCTACGAAGGCAAGGTCGGTAGGAGTAGACCCTGGCAGGGACGATCAGAACGGGACGATTCCCCCGGCGAGCAGCGGCGCCGGGAGGGGGTGCACCGGGCTGGGCGTCCGGTTTGACGGGACGGGGCGACGATGCCCGCCGATGCCTCCGGTCCTTCCACGGCCAGCGTGCAGCGGAATCCCAGGTAAGGGAGCCGCTTGTCGAGGTCGATCCCCTGGCGGGCGGAGACCGTCCAGTTCTTCGAGCCGCCCTTGACGACCCGCTGGATCGAATTCCGACGCTTGGTGGCCGGTCCGGTCGGATTCTCGACGATTTTATCCCTGAACTTCTGAAATAGTTGGGTTCGTACCAGTCCCGGGTCCACTCCAGGACGTTTCCCGCCATGTCGAAGACGCCATAAGGCGGAGACATCCTCCTGGAAGCTCATGACCGGGTCAACCTGGTGGAATTCGCGTGGCCGCGACCACTTGGCCGGCTGGTCGCCCCAGGGATAGCGGCGACCGTCGGTCGATCGCGCGGCCATCTCCCACTGGGCCTCGGTCGGCAGACGCTTGCCGGCCCAGATGGCGAAGGTCTCGGCGTCGCGCTAGCTGACGTAGACCGCCGGCGTGCCGACCGGCTGCAGTCCCGGAGCTTCTCGTCCGAGAGCCACTTGCCAGGCGGCAGGCCTCGGTAACTGCGTCTCGTCGAGGAAGGTCCGGAACTGGCGGTTCGTGACTTCGTACTGGTCGATGTAGAAAGTCGACAGGCGAACGGTGTGGGCAGGGGCCTCGACCGCTTCGCCTCGGTCGTTCCCCATCGTGAAGGTACCGCCGGGAACCAGGACCATCGGCCCACCGTCATGCTCGCCGACGATGACCAGCGGCCAGCCCGATTCGTGGCGGCCCGCCTCGACCTTCGCTTTGAAGCCGGGCGGCAGCTCGCGTGGAGTGAGGTGTTCGGGCAGGGACGTCGGCTCTGCCGGCGTCAGGATTCTCGACGGCCTCGGCATCTCCGGCGGGATCGCGCCGCTCCGCCGGGACGATCATCGCAACCTGACCCGGGCCCGGTGGTGGCATCGATTGCGCCGGTCGGCGGCTGAGGTTGTTGCACTTGCGCGGCAGTGGGCGGCTGAGGCTGTTGCACTGTGCCGACAGTGGGCGGCTGAGCCGGTTGCGTTGTGCACGACTGGCGGCGGCTGAGCCGGTTGCGTCTGCGCGACGGGGGCGGTGGCCTGTGCATTTGCACGACGGCCGGCGACTGGGCCTGTTGCATTTGCACGAAGGTCGGCGGCTGAGCCGGTTGCGTTTGCACAGGTGGCGGCTGAATGCTTGGGTCTGCGACCGTTGTATCTGCGGTTGAGACCGGCACCATCGCGACGGACGGCCCCATCGCGATGGGCTGGGTCGCGGCCGGAGGGCGACGGGAGTTCATGCCCGGGGAGGCTGCCTGGGCAGGCAGAGCTTCCACGGCGCTTTCGCTCGGCCAGAGGGCCGGACCATCGGGAAACAAGGGGAGGTTCCGTTTGGGACGTTCCAGTGCCGCCCGGGCTTCCACGGCCGACTGGGTCCCCTTGTAACTGGCGACGATCCGCTTCAACATTCCGACCGCCTGGTCGGTCCGACCTCCCTTGGCGAACTCCTCAGCCTTCATTGAGCATGTAGCGGGCTTCGATGCTCGAGCGGACGGGCGGACCGCGGGGTGCGGCCTGGACCAGGAGCGGCGGATCCGCTGCCGGGAGGTCGACCTCGCTGGAACCGCCGAAGAGGATGCGATAGCCGATATAAGCAAGCGAGCATGCACGCAGAAAACGCCGAGGCCGCCCACGATCAGGCGGGCACGCTGACGTGCCTCGATCGTGTCGAATGTCGGCGTTTCCTCGATCGAGCACCTTCTTGTCGTTCCCATCCTCCTCGTCGGTCGGTTTCGGTTTGGGTTTCGCCTTGGGCGGGGCCTTCGCCCTGGGCTTGGATGTCTTGGTGGGAGCGGGCATGTCCTCACTGCCGCCCTTGGCGAGCTTCTTGGCCGGCCTCTCGGGGCCCGCCGCCTCCGGCTCGTCGGAGGGATCGGGTTCCGTCTTCCAGAGGCGGGGAAGCGGCTGGACCACGGCGGGGCCGGACTTGTTCGGCCGCTCGACGTCTCCTCAGTCGAGCGCCTGTGGACAGGCTCAGCCAGTCTACAGGGATCGAGGTCGTAGGTGAACTCATCGGGCGGCTCGGGTTTCTGGGTCTCGGACATGCGATCTCACTCCCGGTTCGGGGACCGAGCGGGCCGCAGACTCGATGGAGTCAACGCGGGCTCCCCTCTCCACTAGCGATCGGCTACCGGATTCATTCAGCCTAACGCGTGCGCCCGAGTGTCGGCAAGTCGAACCCGACCCAAGAAATGAGTCGGAAACCCGTTCTATGTTGCAAATCGGATGCCAAGTCGAGCTGGACAGTCCATCTCAGGCGGATCGGATTCCTGTCGTCGCCGATCGAGCCGCGCCTGCCGCGGATCGGGACCGGCATCTCACTCACACACTTGCCAGTCCTTTTCGGCTGCTCCCGATAATACGTCTTTCGCAAGACGGCCGTGACGCCCGACTCGACACGAACCTTGTTCCCACCATGATGAGAGGAGCCCAAGCATGACGGCTGAGACACCGGGCGGTTCGAGCCCACAGACAACCTCCTCGGTCCACGGATGCCCGTCTGATGCTCAACACGATCGGGAATCGCCGGAGGTCGACCTCTTCAGCCCGCTGACGATCCGGTGCGTAACGTTCCGCAACCGCGTGGTGATGTCGCCGATGTGCCAGTACAGCGCGAAGGAGGGTCATCGCCGACGACTGGCACCTCGTCCACCTGGGCAGCCGGGCGGTCGGCGGCGCGGGCCTGGTCGTGGTCGAGGCGACGGCGGTGACGCGCGACGGCCGGATCACGTCCTGGCGACATGGGGATCTGGGACGACGCGCACATCGAGCCGCTGGCCCGGATCGCCCGGTTCGTCCAGGGTCAGGGGGCCGTCGCGGGAATCCAGCTCGCCCATGCGGGCCGCAAGGCCAGTTGCGACCTGCCCTGGAAGGGCGGCGCGCAGACTGAAGACCTCCGAGGAGGGCGGCTGGACGGTCGTCGGGCCCAGCCCCATCCCGTTCTCGGAAGGGGACCCGGCTCCCGTGCCGCTCGACGAGGCGGGGATCGACGCGATCGTCGACGCCTTCGAGGCCGCCGCCGTCCGGCGCTCGAGGCCGGGTTCCGCCTCATCGAGATCCACTCGGCACATGGCTACCTCCTGCATGAATTCCTCTCGCCCCTGAGCAACCATCGCGAGGATCGGTGGGGCGGCAGCCTCGAGAACCGGATGCGACTGGTGCTCCGTGTGCGTCGAGACAATCCGCAGGCGGATGCCCGAGGACTTGCCGCTGTTCGTCCGGATCTCGGCGACCGACTGGGCCGAGGGCGGCTGGGACGTCGAGCAGTCGGTCGTCCTGGCGGGACGCTGAAGGAGCTCGGGGTCGACCTGATCGACGTCTCATCGGGCGCCTCGTGCCCAAGGCGCGGATCCCGGTCGGCAAGGGGTATCAGGTCCCCTTCGCGCGGCGAATCCGCGACGAGGCCGGGATCCTGACCGGCGCGGTCGGCATGATCACCGAGCCGCAGCATGCCAACGAGATCATCACCGGCGGCGACGCCGACCTGGTCTTCCTCGCGCGCGAGATGCTCCGCCAGCCGTACTGGACCATTCGGGCGCAGCAGGAACTGGGCGTCGAGCCGTGCTGGCCGATCCCGTACGGCTATGCCGTCCGCCGACGCGCGAATTAGCCGATCTGAGCGTTCATCCGGGGATCGCGCTGGGGCGATTCTTCCCCCTCGCCCCGCGGCAGTGGTGAGAGGGTGCCCGAAGGGCGGGTGAGGGGTCTTCAGTAGCGGCGAAATCAAAGCCACAAGTGCGGCCGAGGTCATCTCGACGAGTCAAGCTCCACTTCTCACGGCGAAGGGGCGTGTCTCCGTGCCCACTGTCTCTCGAACCATTCCGCGACAACGAATCCGGAGTTAAGGCGATCCGCCTTGATCCGATTTGACCGGGTAACACCTGGGCGCTATGATCGGATGATCGGTCATGCAATCGGTCGGATGCCGTTGAGAGTGGAGGGGTCGTGACGTATCGCATCGAGTATTCACCTGATTGCGACGACCACCTTCGCCCCCTCACGGCGGGCGCGATCGCGCGATCGTGGTGGATGCCGTCGAGGAGCAATTGGCCCATCAACCAACCATGGAGAAGCGCAACAGCAAGCCCTTGCGACCGAATCCCGTCGCCCATTGGGAGCTTCGTGTCGGAGACTTGCGTGTCTATTATGACATCGAGGATGAGCCGGAACCCGTGGTGCATGTGCGCGCACCGTCGGCGTCGATGTGCATAACGTGCTCCGGATCGGAGGAAGGGCTTTTTCGCTATGAAGACCGTCGAGCTCGCCGAACCAGCCCGCTGGCGGATTACGTGCAAGGCGTTCGGGAGGAGCCCCAGGTCATCACCGACCATGGGACACCGACTGCCGTGATCTTGCCGCTGACCGATGTCAACCTGGAAAGCATCGCGCTCAGCACGAACCCGGAATTCATCTCCCTGATCGAGCGGTCTCGGTAACGCGCACGCGAGGAAGGCGAGTTGTCGGCGGCTGAGATGCGTCGCCGCGTCCTCGACATGCCTTGAGGGCGGGCCAATTCAAGGTGCGAAAGATCGGAGCGAAAGTCATTGACAGCACGCCGAGACCCTGCGCGCAATGAATGATTTGGCACGCGGTCAGGATCGTCCAAGTTGTGGAAACTCTACTCAAAAGAAGAGATGCCTCCCTCGCAGACCAATCAAGTGCTGGCGGAGAAGATCGATGAAGTCCGTAGGGACCTCAACGATTTCCGGGTGGTTGTCACTCAGAAGTTGGAATCGCTCAGCGTGCGGATGGGCGCCAAGCTCCCGTGAATAAAGAACGACTTCGACACCATGTGAACCCGGGGACGCGATGGGTCACCTTCACTACGAGTTTGACGCCAACGACGGCGACGTCATCGAGGTGACCCTCCACCGAGCCGCCAATGTTCAACTGCTCGACTCAGCGAACTACGAGAACTACGCAAACGACTGCGGCTATCGCTATCACGGCGGGTATGCCACGACGAGCCCGGTCCGGCTGGCCGTGCCCCGAGCCGGAAAGTGGCATGTTGTGATCGATCTCGGCGGCGGTGCCGGACGGGTACGTGCGACCGCTCAACTCGTCTCAGGGGCGACGGTATGAGCCAGCGGAAGGCCGGGATGCAACCGGTTATTCGCGTGGCCCCGCCAGGCGAACTGAACGTTTACCCCGTCTACGAGCATCAGTTGGACCAATAGCCCAGGGATCGCCAGCGTCGTTACTGATGAACTTCGCACTCTTCTTCCTGGGGGTGGCTGCGACGGCAGCGGGTACCCTCTGGTCGGCCCCGCCCGACAGGGACCGCACCTACTACACCTTTGTTATCATCCTTCTTGTCACCCTCATCGCAGGCGTGGTCATGCTGGTGCTCTGGTGGTTTATCCATTCGTCTACTCGAACCTTGCTCGCCGATATCAAATCTCAGATGCCGGCCGAACCCGGCAATCCGAGAGGATGCCGGCGAGGTCACTTCCAGCGAGAGCGGTTGACACGATCGTTCAAGGTCGGCCTGTAGTCAGTTGGACTGGCGCGAACCGAACGAGTATCATCACGCGAACGACGAGACCCATCCTGCGAGTGCGCCCGTCCGAGGAACCCACACCTTGCCCGTCCCCAATTCCGAGCCCCCGACCGCCGAGCACCGCCGCTTGAGCGACAGCAAGGCCCGCCGCGCCGACTGGAAGAACTGGGGGCCCTACCTCGCCGAGCGGGCCTGGGGTACCGTCCGTGAAGACTACAGCCCCGACGGCCACGCCTGGGATTACTTTCCGCACGACCATGCACGCAGCCGCGCTTACCGGTGGAACGAGGATGGGCTCGCCGGCTTCTGCAACCGATTTCAGAACCTCTGCATGGCGCTGGCCTTGTGGAACGGTCGCGACCCGTTCCTCAAGGAGCGGCTCTTCGGCCTGGCCGAACGAGGAGGGAAACCACGGTGAAGACGTCAAGGAGTATTATTACTACCTGGATGGCGTGCCCAGTCATGCGTTTATGCGGATGCTGTACAAATATCCGCAGGTCGAGTATCCCTACGCTCGCCTGGTCGAAGAAACGCGACGACGGACGCGCCGGGACCAGGAGTTCGAACTGATCGATGCGCTGGGCGAGGCGTTCGCTTCCGGGCGCTATTTCGACGTGGTCGTGGACTATGCGAAGGCGGACCAGGAGGACATCCTCTGCCGGATCACGGCCCACAATCGCGGGCCGGAGCCGGCCGAGCTGCACATCTTGCCGCACGCCTGGTATCGCAACACCTGGTCCTGGGGCTACGGGACCGAGCGTCCCGCGCTCTGGGCCGAGAGCGGCACGACGGTCCGCGACGATCCATCGACACCTGGGTGAGCGATGGTGGTACGTCGACGACCAGCCCCACGTCCCGACCCTACTCTTCACCGAGAACGAGACGAACCAGCGGCGGCTCTTCGGCGTTCCGAACGCCGGTCAGTATGTGAAGGACGCGTTCCATGAGGCGATCGTTCAGCGGCCGCGTCAAGCGGGTCAATCCGGAGCGACGTGGCTCCAAGGCCGCGGCTCATTATCGCGCTGTGATCGACCCGGGTGCGACGATGACCGTCCGCACCCGGCTGGTGAAGCGCGCCGCTGGCCGATCCGTTCGGCGAGTTCGACGAGATCGTCGCGCGGCGAATGGCCGAGGCCGACGAGTTCTATCGGGCCATCCAGCCGCCGCGTCTGGACGAGGACCAGCGGCGGGTCCAGCGTCAGGCTCATGCCGGGCTGCTCTGGTCCAAGCAGTTCTATCATTATAGCGTCGAGCTCTGGCTGGATGGTGACCCGGCCGGTCCCGAGCCTCCGCCGCGCCGCCGGTTCGGGCGGAACTCGGCCTGGGGACATCTCTACAACCTCGACGTACTCGAGCGTGCCCGACAAGTGGGAGTATCCTTGGTTCGCCGCCTGGGACACGGCGTTCCATTGCATCGCGTTGGCTCGGATCGACCCCGAATGGGCCAAGCGTCAGTTGGTGCTGCTCCTGCGCGAGTGGTACATGCACCCCAGCGGCCAGCTCCCGGCCTACGAGTGGGATTTCTCCGACGTCAATCCGCCGGTACACGCCCACGCCGCTCTGCGGGTTTACGAGATCGATCGCGAGCAGTCCGGCCGGCCCGACAGCGACTTCCTCGAGGAGGTCTTCCACAAGCTGTTGTTGAACTTCACCTGGTGGGTCAATCGCAAGGATCCCGATGGCCGCAACGCGTTCCAGGGGGGCTTTCTGGGCCTGGACAACATCGGCGTGTTCGACCGCAGCCGGCCCAACCTGGCCCACGGGCATCGGCTCGAACAGGCTGACGGCACGGCGTGGATGGGGTTATTCTGCCTCGACATGCTGGCGATCGCCCTGGAGCTCTCCCGCACCCGGCCGGCTTACGAGGCGATCGCCACCAAGTTCTTCGAGCACTTCCTGGCCATCTCGCACGCGATCAACGGGATTCAGGGCGAGATCGGCATGTGGGACCCAGTGGATCGATTCTACTATGACGTCGTGCGCATCGAGGGCGGGCCGCCGCAGCACTTGAAGGTCCGCTCGTTCGTCGGCCTGATCCCACTCTTCGCGGCCCTGACCATCGAGCCCGGGACGCTCGAGAGGCTGCCCCAGTTTCGCCGGCGGATGGAGTGGTACTTGCGGTACCGCCCAACCCTCGCCGGCAACCTCTCATTGATGACCGAGCCGGGCGAGTGCGGCCGTCGGCTGCTCGCCCTGGCCGACCGCGCCAAGCTCCATGCGGTGTTGCCCCGTCTGCTCGACCCGGAGCAATTCCTCTCCGACTTTGGTCTACGGTCGCTCTCGCGAGGGCTGGCCGATGAGCCTTACCTCTGCAACGGCAATGTGGTTGCCTACGAGCCGGCGGAGTCGTCCTCACCGATCTACGGCGGCAACTCGAACTGGCGGGGACCGATCTGGTTCCCCGTCAACTACCTGATGGTCCAGGTGCTGCGGGAGTATCACCGCTACTACGGTGCGAGCCTGACCGTCGAAATGCCGCGCGGCGGGCCGCGACACGTGACGCTCGACCAGGCCGCCGATGAGATTGCCCGACGACTCGTGAGAATCTTCCTCCGCGATCCGGCGGGCCGCCGGCCCGTCTTCGGCGACGTCCACCTGTTTCAGACCGATCCCCACTGGCGGGATCACATCCCCTTCTATGAGTATTTCCACGGTGACAACGGCTCCGGACTGGGAGCAAGCCACCAGACCGGCTGGACGGCCCTGGTCGCCGAGTTGATCGCCCCACATGCGAAGAGGAAGTGATGGTCACGCCCTCCGGGAGATCGTCCGCCCGATCGCAGGCCCGCTCTGAACCGGGGCGCACCGATGCTGAGCGCTTCACGATTGGGTTGCATATAAAATAATAAAGATTATAATATCTAAATGTCTTACCAGTTGAGTTGACGTCGATGAATCGAGGGTTCAGTTTACACACCTGTTCCCTCACCTGTTCCCAGGTCCACGGCCCTCGAGCGATTCACGCTCGGGTCGTGCACGCGCCAGACGAGCGCCGGGGTGTGCGCAACTCATTCGCGGCGCTCTAGCCGAGCTGGTTGAGCCGTTGAGAGATGGCCGCGAATTGGGCCGCGGCCGGGCGCTCCGGGGAGGGCCAGACGGTCAAGAAACCACGGTAACCGATCTCTTCGAATGCCCCGAGGAATTCTTCCCAATCCAGGGCACCGGGTGGAAAGCCGAAGCCCCGAGGGTTGAAGGAGGGTGCGCGGGACGACCCGGTCGCGTCGTTGGCGTAAGCGTGGGCAACCCAGCCCCCCAGCTCTCGGACGGCCGCGACCGGGTCAACGCCCGTTTGCAGCAGGCTCGCCGGGTCGATGCTGGCGGCCAGAGTGTGCATCCCGATTTCGGTCAGGAATGCGCCGAGCTTTTCGCCGGGCTCGGCACCGGTCTCGATCGCCAGACGCACGCCGCGATGATCGGCGCGGCGACCAAGCTCGCGAACGGCGTTCGTGAAGGTCTCGCGACGGGCGGCATCCTCTTGCGGCGGGATGGCGCCGACGCGTGCCAGCACGACCCTCGTACCGAGATCGTATGCCATCGCAAAAGCGGAATCGGCCCGATTGATCCGGTCATCAAGCTGGTCGGTCGTATCAAAAGGACGACGTGTGGGCAACGACAGTGCGATCAGCGAGAGCTCCACGGTCCTCAAGATGTGCCGCACCTCGCGACGGCCCGACTCGCCCAGTCGTTGCGGGGCCAGGTCGCCGATCGCGTCCAGCACGACCCCCTTCGCCCCGAGTCGGGCCGCCTCATGAATCTGCTCCCGGACCGGTCGGTCGGGGTCGAGTCGGAGTCCTAATGGGTTGCGGATCATTATGGTCAATCGTTAATGGATGGAAAACGCGACTCGCGGACGAGTTCAGTTCCGGGCTGGCTCTTCGGTAAATCGTCCTCCCTGGATAGCTCGCGCGATATCGCGTGGCTCCCAGTGGTAGACGACATCGAGGGCACCAACGCTCTGCATACGTCAACGGTATCCATCGATCGCCGGTCGCGCCTGGTCCGCGGGCATTTGGAAGTCAGTCTGCAACAGTCGATGCACATCCAGCCAGAAGTCGACCGCAAGATTCGAATCGACCATTGATACACCTCGCATGTTGTGGCAAGGTCTCCTGACCTTGCCACAGAGCCGACCGAAGGTCTCCTGTATAGGCATAGGGAACACTTGTCTCATTCAGCAAGATCGAGAAGGAATGTTTCCAAGAACGACGTTCTGGTTGAGAAAACGCAACGGGTTTGATCCGGGTTGAGAGCCATGCTAGATTCCTGGCAGAGCACCAGAAGGTCTCTTAGCCCATTGAGGCTACTTATTGGAGTCTTGTGCCAGGGGGATTCCAGTTGGCCGTGTCGCACACAGCACCGACAGGAGAATTGTTGACCTTCCCCCTTCGCGACGGGAAGGGACAACCGGGCCTAATGGCTTAATCAGTACGGCGTGGGCGTCGATTACCACTGGGGTTTCCTCCAAATCTACATTCTGGTTCCCATCGGTCGGGAACACCCAAAGACGGCGCGGAAAGTTCCGGTGCTCTGAGCCCCCGAACGTCCACGCGCGTCCGCATTCCTCGACGGTTCGGTGAATTCTGGACCGACCATCGGCCTATTCCCCGGCAAAACCGGCAACGGTAACGACTCCTGTATAGGCATAGTGAACATCGTTCCACAGTGCGTCTCATGCGGCGGTTTCACTATCCCTCGAAGCTTCCAATTGGCTATCCTCCACGGATCGTCTTGGAGGCTCATCATGGGACGCAAGCGTCAATGGCCCTCATCCAGGGTACCCGAACGAAACCGCCAATTCGCCCGTCATCTGAACCGGCTCTTGTCCGAGGCTTCGTTAGATCCGGCCGATCTCGCGGCGCTGTTGGGCCGAACGGAAGTCTTGATTTACAAGTATCTTCAGGGGGTACACCTGCCGAGATTGCATGATCTGCCGGAGATCGCCCAAGCTCTTAACCTCAAGTCTTGCAGAGAGTTGATTCCCCAAGAATGGTGCGATCCCAGTCGTTGAAAAAACGCCACGAGTTGGACTCGGTTTTATAGCAATCCTACATTTCTTCCAGAGCACCAGAAGGTCTCTTAGCCCATTGAGGCTACTTATTGGAGTCTTGTGCCAGGGGGATTCCAGTTGGCCGTGTCGCACACAGCACCGACAGGAGAATTGTTGACCTTCCCCCTTTGCGACGGGAAGGGACAACCAAGCCTAGAGCTTAATCAATACGGCGTGGGCGTCAACTGCCATTCGGGTTTCTTCCAAATCTGCATCCTGATTCCCAGCGGTCGGGAATACCAGAAGCTTGAGCGAAAGGTCCCGGCGCTCTGGGACGAGCTGCGCACCGCAAACGCATGGGTCCTGTGTGCCCTGCGGGAATCTGGCATCGACGTGGCCCCCAACGAACTCCGCTATACCTGCGAGTCTACGGGCCAGTATCACATGCCGCTGTGCCTGCGGTGGAAGGGCCGTCCGTCCGTAATCAATCCGTCGGACACGAGCCACATCCGGCGAAAGTCCGATCGCCTGGACGCCCAAAAGCTAGCCCAACACAGCCTCAACGGGCTGTGGCGGGAGTCCTGGATGGCCCCCGATGGGATCCAAGAACTGCGGGTCCTGGCCATTCAAGGGGGCAAACTGATTGGGGAACGAACCCGGCTGAGCAACCGCATCAACGGCGACATGCTCCGGTTCGGGCACACCATTGGCCAAGTGGGCCAGATCAACGGCTCGGTCGTCCGCCCCCTGATTGAAGATTTTTGCCGCCATGGCAAGGTGGGACTTCACCGGGAATTCTTCAGCGATCTCGCCATCCCACCCGGGGTGTCGCTGGTGTTCGACCAGCGCTGGAAGCGGATCGATGAGATCGATCGCGAGATTAAGACGATTGAACAGGCTTGTATCAACTTGGTGGATTCCCGGGAGTGGTGTCTCGGCGGCGGCCGCCAGGCGCGTGGGTCCGAGTTGAGGAAGAGCCTGGAAAGTATCCCTGGGGTGGGGACGTGGACAGCCATCGTCTGGCTGGCAGAGGTCGGCGACATTGCCCGCTTTGCGACTGTGAACCATCTGATCGCTTACGCGGGTCTGGATCCGTCCGGGGAGATCTCGGCCGGCAAGGTGGTCGATACCAAGGTACGAAAGGGCAATGCCCGCTTGCACTATGCCCTGCGGAACGCGGCCCGCGCCATGTTGAGGCACGCCCCGAGTTGTCAATTCTCGGTCTGGGCGCGGGCGTACTTGGGGCGACAGTCGCGCGGCGGGAAGTCGAAGGCGATCCATGCGCTGGCGCACCGGGTGTGCAAGGCGATGCACTATTGTCACCTGAAGAACGCACCGTTCGATGAGTCCGAGTACCGGGCCTTGCTGAGTGAGTCGAGTTACCCGGACTGCCCTGTCGAAGCGATGGGACTCAGCGCGGGAGTGGTTCGGATTCTCAAGGGCAACGGCCTGAACTCGTCGCGGCAGGTCGTTGCGCGCGTTCTACAGCGACCTGGGGAGGCGACCCGGATGCGGCAGGGTGACCGTGCAAGCCGTGGCAACGTGGATCAACAGCCAGAGAAGCCAGCGACGGAACAAACCGAGCCCGGCCAAAGTCCCGACCCCCTTGAGTGGGGATTGCTCGGCGGACTGAGGTTGCGGGGAAGGGTCGCACGCCGAGCGCGCCGTCCTCTGAAAGAGAACCTTGAGCTTGTCACATACACAGTGACATCCCAGAATGGCACGCACGAGATCGAGGAGTTCGCCAAGCCGGGTGGACCATACCTGTCGCTTGGCGAGTCAGTGGATCTGGAGACGACGATCCAGACCTTCGTGGACAAGAAAGAACAAGTCCGAGTGCGCCTCCGCATTCTTCGACGGTTTGGTGAATTCTGAATCGGCCATCGGCCTATTCCCCGGCAAAACCGGCAACGGTAGCGACTCCAACCCCGACCCCGGCGGAGACCTGCGGTCCAGCAGACGGTGGCGACCCTTCGGGTGCCCGGAGACGCGCTCCGAACCCGACGTCTCGAGGGAACCGAGCAATACGGAGGCTCAGTTCTCGCACGTCTCATAGATAGTCGCCACGCCCTGCCCCTGTCCGACGCAGAGGGTGGCCAGGCCGAGCTTGGCTCCCTGGTCGCGCATCCGGTTCAGGAGGGTGGTCGTGATCCGGGCCCCGCTGGCCCCGAGCGGGTGCCCGATCGCGATGGCCCCGCCGCGAGTGTTGACCCGCTTCTCGTCGATGCCCAGGAGTTTGAGCACGGACAGGACCTGGACGGCGAACGCCTCGTTCAGCTCGATGCACTCGATCTGATCGAGGGTCAGCCCGGCGCGTTTGAGTGCCTTGTGGATCGCGGGCACAGGCCCGATGCCCATCTCCTCGGGATTAACGCCGGCGACTGCCATGGCCCGGATCTTCGCCATCGGCTTGAGGCCCAGCTCCCGGGCTTTCTCTTCCGACATCATCAGAACCGCCGAGGCCCCGACGTTGAGCGGAGAGCTATTGCCCGCCGTGACCGAACCCCCTTCAGGCTGGAAGGCCGGCGGCAGGGCCGACGAGGGCCTCCACCGAGGTGTCGCGGCGAATGCACTGGTCCTCGGTGAGCAGGACCTTGCGGCCGGATTCGTCGCGTCCCCAGGTCGGTAAGACCTCATTCTTGAACTCGCCCCGGTCGGTCGCCCCGCCGGCCAGATGGTGGCTCCGCGCGGCGTACTCATCCTGACGGCCGCGGGGAATCCGGTACTTCGCCGCCAGGTACTCGGCGGTCAGCCCCATGTTCATGATCGCCTCGCTGTGACGGCGGAACAGGAGGGGGCTGGGGTTGTAGTCCTTCGTCATCGGGATGTGTTCCATGTGCTCGACCCCGCCCGCGATCTGGACGTCCTCGCAGCCGGCGGCCACGCTCATCGCCGAGTCGTTGATCGCCTGGAGGCTCGAGGCGCAGTTGCGGTTGATCGTCACGCCCGCCCGTCTCCTTGGGCAGGCCGGCGATCATCGCGGCGATGCGCGCGATGTCGTATCCCTGCTCCCCTTGCTGCTGCACGCAGCCCCAGCGGACGTCTTCAACCAGCTTGGGGTCGATCCCCGTCCGTTTGACCAGTGCTTCGATGACGTGCGCGGACAGCTCATCGGCGCGGACGTCTCGAAAGTAGCCCTTGTCGGCCGACGCCCGCCCGATCGGGGTGCGAATGGCGTCGATGATGACAGCTTGACTCATCGGTTCAATCTCCTTCAGCCGTATGCAGGAATCCTTGGCAGTGTTCGGTGATGAGCACCGTCCATCAGGAGGCGGCATCGAGCTTGGGGCGGGGATAGAACGTCTCGCCGGTCTTCGCCAGTTTGAGCAGGCTCTCGGTCGGCTCGTATCGCTTGCCCAGCGGGGCGTACTTGGCCAGTCGTTCGACGATCTTGCCGGCGCCGACCGTGTCGGCCCATCGGAGGATGCCGCCTCGGAACGGAGGGAAGCCGATGCCGAGGATGAGGCCCATGTCCACGTCGCCGGGCTCGCGAACGATCCCTTCCTCCAGGACTCGGGTCGCCTCGAGCAGCATCGGGAAGAAGAGGCGATCGGTGATCTCCGCCTCGTCCATCGTCCTTTTCGCCGCTCTGGTGCTTGGCGATGATCGACAGCACCGCCGGGTTGGGCTCGGGCTTCGCTTGCTTCCCTTTCGAAGTCCAGAAGCGGAGGGCCGAATATGATCCGCGCCGCCGGCCTTGAGCATTTCCTCCAGGATCGGCGAGGTCACGGCCCGGTCGGGGTAGGCCCCGGCCAGCAGCTTGCCGGCGTAGCAGGCCGTTCCCAGGCCGACCATGTCGGTCAGGGCGATCGGGCCCATCGGCATGCCAAACTTCGAGGCCGCTCGATCGATCGCCGCCATCGACACGCCCTCCTGCAAGAGCGAGAGCGCCTCGTTCATGTAGGGCATCAGGACCCGGTTCACCAGGAACCCGGCGCAGTCCCGAACGACGATCGGTGTCTTGCGGATCCGCTTCGACAGGGCGACGACCGTGGCAACGGTCTCGTCGCTGGTCTTCTCGCCGCGGATGACCTCGACGAGCTCCATGCGGTCGACCGGGTTGAAGAAATGCATCCCCACGAACCGATCGGGATGAGGCGCGGACTCGGCCAGCTTCGTGATCGAGATCGTCGAGGTATTGCTCGCCAGGATGGCGTCGTCGCGGAGTACCTTGCCGAGCTTCTGATAGACCTCTTTCTTCAGCGAGGGGTTCTCGGTGACCGCCTCGATGACCACGTCGGAATCGGCGAAGATCGACGGATTGGTGGACGTGCTGAGCATGGCGAGCATGTTGCGCCATGTCCTGCGGCGTGGCGCGGCCGATCTTGATCCGGCTCATGACGACGTCCGAAGCGCGCTGGATGCCGTCCTTGAGCCGGGCGTCGTCAACGTCCACCATGGCGGTGCGGATCCCGGAGCGCGCGTGCGCCGCGGCGATCCCCGAGCCCATCAGCCCGGTCCCCATCACGCCGACGTGTTTCACGTCGCGGGGCGCGACGCTCGCGTCGCTGACGCCCGGGTCGCGCGAGAGCCGGTTCTTCATGAAGAAGATGGCGATCAGGTTGCCCAGGATCGGCGAGCCGACCAGTTCTCCGACGGCCTTCTGCTCGGCCTTGAGTCCCTCCTCGAGCGTGAGGTTGCAGCCCTCACGGATCGCCTTCAGGGCGGCCAGCGGCGCGGGGTACTGCCCCTTCGTCTTCGACTTGACCAGCGCCCTCGGCGACGGCGAACGCGAACATCATCTCATCCTGATCCAGCCCGAGCGGTTGCCGGAGCCGCTCGCGGCGCGCCTTCCATTCGCCGGTCTCCTGGAGGTAGTTGATCCGCCGCGTCCCTTCCTCGACCAGTCGCTCGGCCGGGACCGCATCGAAGACCAGGCCCAGCGCCGCGGCCTTCTGGGCCGAAACCGGCTCGCCCGAGGTGATGATCTCGATGGCCGGATTCAGACCGATCAGCCGAGGCAGTCGCTGGGTCCCGCCCCAGCCCGGAATCAGGCCGATCTTCACCTCCGGCAGGCCGATCTGCGTGTGAGGTGCCGAGGAGGCCAGCCGGTCGTCCATCGACAGGGTTAGCTCGGTCCCGCCGCCCAGGCAATTGCCGTCGATCAAGGCGACGGTCGGGAATGGCAGCCGGCTGAGTCCGCTGAAAATCTGATGGCCGGCGGCGAGGGCCCCGGTCGCCTGCTCCGCTGTGATGTAGGCCAGCGCGGCCAGGTCGTTGAGATCGGCGCCGGCGACGAACTGGCCGGGCTTGCCGCTGCGAAGCAAGAGCCCACGCAGGTCGGTCCGCTTGCCCAACTGACCAACCAGCCCCGCGAGCTCCGCGGAGCACTCCTTGCGAGAGCGTATTCACCTTCTTGTCGGGCACGTTGAACGTGACCAGGGCGATCCCGCCATCCAACTCGTCCACTTGGAATGCGTTTGACATGACGACTCCATTGTTGAAGTGTCGGTCCCTCCCTCTGTGGGGAGTCCTCGTCCCCATCCGGCCCTTCGGGCCACCTTCCCCCACAAGGGGGAAGGAGAACCCGAGGTCCGCTCACGGACTCACGCCTTGTACGGCATCAGGATCGGCTCGGCTTCGACACCGGCGATGGCCTCGAAGCCCCCGGCGGCGATGGTCTCGCCCAGCTTGGTGACCTCGCGATAATAGGCGTCGGTGGGCCGGCTTCCGGTCAGGCGTCGCGTCAAGTCCTGGCAGAGGATATCGGCCGCGTCCTGGACGATCTCGCTGGACTGCCGACTGGCCCAGAGGCTGGTCGCCAGGATCACGACGAGGTCCTGGACGCGCTGCGACAGCTCGGCCATGCGGCATTGGCGGTCGGCCAGGCGGAGCTGGTGTTTCGTCATGACGTCGCTGATCTCGAGCCGGCTGCGCTGGAGGCCCGCGGAGGCGAACTCGGCGTGCTTGGCCAGTCGCGGCGGGACGCCCGGGAATGCGGGGCGATCCCGAGGCGTCAGCGCCTCGACCGACCCGCCACTTCGCGTAGGGGATCAACGCCGAGCGGAGCGCCCAGGCGTGCGCCGGGTTCATCATGTTCGGCTTCTTGATCCCGGCTGGCCTGGAGCGCCTTGCCGATCGGCTCGAAGTACGTCTTGCCGTGTTCCTTGATCAGCGACTTGAAGAAGGCCATGCCCAGCATCTCGCCTTCGCCTTCATAGATGCAAGGGGCCAGGTACTCGTGGATGTTCTCGCCGAAGACGTGGCCGCGGAGGAACGCCCGGCCGCCGTGGGTCTTCATGAACAGCTCGATGGCCGCTTCCTTCTGGGACTCGCTGCCGAAGATCTTGGCGATGATGCATTCCATCTCGCCGCGGAATCCCTGATCGAGCAGCCAGGAGCACCAGCCGACCATGGCGTCGCAGCCGGTCATCAATGCGGCCAGCCGGCCGATCCGCCGCTGCACCAGCTCGCGCGAGACGATCGCCGCGCCGTAGGTCCGGCGGAACTGCGCCCACGGGATCATGTTGGCCATCATCACGCGCATCGCCCCGGCGGCGGTCGCGCAGAGCGAGACCCGGCCGAGGTTCAGGCCGTGATAGGCGATCGTCAGACCGTCCCCTTGCGCCGGCCGGAGCAGGTTCTCGCGGGGTACGCGGAAGTCGTGGAACCGCAGGCCGTGATTGTGCAGGTGCCGCAGGGCGAGCAGGCCGTACTTGACGATCTGGAAGTGCTCGTCCTCGTGATCGGGCAGGTCGACGATCAGTACGGCGGGGCGTTTCTCGATGAGGCAGACCAGGCCGATCGTCCGGCCAGGGACGGCGTTGGTGATGAACAGCTTCTCGCCGTTGACGACGTAATCGTCGCCGTCGAGCACGGCTTGCGTCTTCATGGCCGTCAGGTCGGAGCCGGCGCCGGGCTCGGTCAGTGCGAAGGCCGAGAGCGTCTTGCCACTGGCCAGCAGCGGGAGAAATCGGGCCTTCTGCTCCGGTGTGCCGAAGCTCCGCAGGGGATCCACGGCCCCGATGCACCCGTGGACCGACGCCAGGCCGGCGAGGGTCGGCTCGATCGTGGCCATCTGGGTCAGGAACCGGGAGAAGGCGGCGAACGACGCGCCCCCGCCGCCGTACTGCGGATCGATGAGCAGTCCCCAGTATCCGGCGGCGCCCAGGTCGTCCAGCACGGCCTCCGTGACCTTCCCATCGGGTCCGAAGAGGGTGCCGGCGTCGCGATGCCGGCGCACGACCTCCAGCGACTCGCGCATCGTCCGCTCGCATGACCGGCGACGGCTGGGGCGGCTGGGGCGAGAAGAGATCGACGGGGACATGATGGTCCCAGACCGCCCGATGGATCGGGCTGTTGACCGTCTGATAGCGCGCGGCGAACAGGGCTTCCACCTGGTCGTCGGCCCGGTCGAGCGTGCCGGTCGTCCGCGCTTCCTCTTCGCTCTTGCCGCCCAGCTTCAGCGCGGTCTCGACAAACGTCTGGGCCTCGGGCTCCCGCAATTGGGTATCCATGACTGAAAACCTCGTCGCCGCGACACCGCGGCGCGGTGAGGGGATGCCGGGAAAGTCCGACGAAGCGGTCGTGATCGGATCGGATCCGGCCGCCTCTCCGGAACTCGGAATGCGGTGACGCGATGCGCGCACCGCCCCATCTGCACCATCCTGGGATCTCGACCCGAGCCCCATTATGCGCAAGCGGACTCGGGACGGGAACGGGCTGGCCCGCGATTGCCGAATTCACAACACGCCAGGTCAGGCCACCTCCTGGGCCAGCAGCCAGTCCTCGAGGATCAGATGATTCACGAACGGGGCGCGGAACAGCACGGCATTCAGCGGGAGTTTTCGGGCCAGCCAGTGGTTCCGGCTGATGCTCGGCAGTACCCTGCGCCCCAGCCG
This sequence comes from uncultured Isosphaeraceae bacterium, assembly GCA_963842405.1. GTDB lineage: Bacteria > Planctomycetota > Planctomycetia > Isosphaerales > Isosphaeraceae > CAVZRC01. The sequence continues at coordinate 66,476 of CAWJGW010000041.1, forward strand.
GTCGAGGTGCCGGCTCTTGAGCTGTTTCATGATCTTGCCGCTGAGCCGCTCGAAGGCCATGGGGATCAACTTCGGCTCAGGGCCGACATGGATCACCAGGTCGGCGCCCGAGGCCAGCGTGTGCTCCATGACCTCCCAGAGCCGCTGAGGGTGGTCGGTCCATTCGGTCAGGATCTCGCGGCTGTTCCACTCGTCGTAGTTGGCCCGGCCGGTCGTGCAAGAGACCACCGGGGGCTTTGGCTTGCGATGCCCGCCGTCGGTGTGGTAGAGCGCCACCGCGGCTCGGTTCGGCACGCTTCGCTCCCAGACCAGCGGCGTATGCAGCGGGGGCCAGTGATTCGGCCTGCGTCGCAGCGTGACCGCCGCTGGCAGGTACTGCCTCATCTCCGCCTCCAGGAGGTCCAAGGTGTCCCCTTGGCCCAGGAGCAGGACCTGGTACGGCGACAAATAGGTCGAACGGCCCGACCAGGCCGTGTCCCAGGCTGCTGATCGACGAGCAGAGCCGCTGGACATGCTCCGCATCCAGGACCCCGCTGGGGCTCGAGAGGATCCCCATGGTGGTATCGGCGGTCAGGCCGGCGCAGTCGTGGGCCAGGGCCAGCGGGATCGGCAGGAGCTGCTCCATCTCGTAGACACCACTGACCACCAGTGCCGAAAGCTCGCCGATGCTGTGGCCGAAGCTCAAGACCGCCTCGCGCACCGAGATCCCGAAGACCTCCTCGAGCAACTGGATTTGCGCCAGCTCCATCGCCACGATGGTCGCCGTATCCTCCACGAAGGTCTCGAGCGTGGAAGCTTCGCGCGCTTGCATCCGCGACGCCAGATCAACCTTCTTCTTCAGCACCTCTCCGCAGACCAGCGACGCCCGGTCGAGTATCGACCGGACGACCGGGCCATAGACCGGATGCTCAAGGAATTCCGCTCCGCGGCCCAGGTTGCTCGCATCATAGCCGCGAAACGCGATCGCCGCGGTCGCGATTTGTTTCTTCAATTCATCGCGCGTCAAATCATGTTGACCAGGAGCAACACGCAGGGACACGATCTGTTCCGGACGCGCGACTGTCTGCTTGTTCCGGAACCGTGACCGGCGATGAACGGTGATGGGTCAGCCAGCCGTTGGTCAAATTCCGCCAGCGGCCCTCCCGCATTCCCGATTTCGTGTTTCGCATGGCTTTCTTCAGCCTTCGCGCACGACGCAGTTGCCGTCGTCGGCCTGGGACTCGCCTTGAATCGACCCACCTCTACTACGTTCTCCAATCGGCAAGGATCGTGCCAAGTGCGGAAAGGAACGCGCCGCCTCCGGGAGAACGAGATGGAAAAGCGTTCGGCGACTGGACTTCGATATGGAACGCCGACCTTCATCGCCCGCCCCCCGTCCGAGGGATCACCGCAAGGACTTGGTGACTCAGAGGAATTATAGGACATCGGGCGATCAAGGAAAGGTGGATCGATCACAATACATTGCATGGATCCGCTGGCGAGTCGGCCTGGGGATCAGGCGGGCCGATCGTCTCTCCTTGGCAAGCGATCCACCGAGTCTCCGCCGGTCGCCGGGTTGCCAGGACCACACGAGCCGATGTCTCTGGTGGTCATGGGATTGCGTTGCGATCGGCAACTGTCGGGACGCACGCCGCTCGTCCGACGTTCCGGCCCGCAAAGACGGACATTCTGGCGAGTCCGATATAATCCTATCAATTCGCGCATGTCAGGAAGAAGATGAGGGATCGACATGGAGGAGACCAGCTTGGCTCGAGGTTCAATCGTGTCAGCCCGTGTCCGAGATGAGTTCGTCCAGCAGGTGCTCGACGTGCCGGCCGACCGGCTTGCGTCGGTGATCGGGTCGTGGCAAGAACCGGCGTTGCTCGAAAGCGGGCCCGGCTTCGGCGACGCCGGACGTTGGAGCATCCTGACGGCCAAGCCCACTCTGGTCTTCGAAGCCACGGGCAACCGTTGGTGGTTGAGCGGTCAGGGCATGACCGATGAGGGCGAGGGCGACGTGCTGGCGAAATTTGGCGGGTTGACACGACGACTGGGACTGGCCGAGCCGACCGAGGACGCCCGATCCCGATCTCCCGCCGTTCCAGGGCGGTCTCGTCGGGTATATCGGTTATGACCTCGCACCCCAGCTCGAACGCCTGCCGCGCCGGCTTGCCGGCGACTCGCGGATGCCTGACATCCGCATGGCCTACTACAACACCGCGGTTACGATCGATCATCGATCGGGTGTCGTTCAGCTCTGGGCCTGGTTCGTTCCCGGCATCGATCGTCAGAGTGCCGAGGTCCGCTTCCGCCACTGGAAGGGGCGGATCGAGCGCGAGGTCGAATCGCTCGGGCCGGGGACGATCCACCCGCCGAAATCGGTGCGGCCGGTCAGCGCGTTCGACTGCGAGGCTTATTGTGAGGCCGTGCGGCGGGTGCTGGAGTATCATCGCCGCGGGCGACGTATTCCAGGTCAACCTCTCGCAGCGTTTTACAGCCATCGGGCCATTCGATCCCCTGGATCTCTACTTGCGGCTCAAACGCCGCAGCCCCGCGCCGTTCGCGGCGTTCCTGCGTTGGCACGACCTGGCCATGGTGTCGGCCAGCCCCGAGTCGTTCTATCAGACCCGCGGCGATCTCATCGTCACCCGGCCGATCAAGGGGACGCGACCGCGGGGTGAGACCCGCGCCGAGGATGAACGAGTCGCCGCCGAATTGCTGGCCTCCTCCAAGGACCGCGCCGAGCTGACCATGATCGTGGACCTGGAGCGCAACGACCTGGGCCGCATCTGCCAGTATGGTTCGGTTGTGGTGCGGGATGCGTTGAGCATCGAGTCGTTTGCGCAGGTGCATCACCTGGTCGCCACGGTGGAGGGGCGGCTGCGGCCGGATGCCGGGCCTGACGACGTCATCCGCGCCCTCTTCCCGGGCGGGTCGATCACCGGCGCGCCGAAGATCCGCGCCATGGAGATCATCGACGAGCTGGAGCCAAACCGTCGCAGTCTCTACACCGGCGCCATCGGTTATCTGAGCCGGCGGCGGCTCGAGCGCTTTCAACATCGCGATCCGCACCATCCTGGTCGAAGGGGATCGGGCGAGCTACCAGGTCGGCGGCGGGATCGTGGCCGATTCGGACCCGGAGTCCGAGTACGAGGAAACGCTCGCCAAGGGCCGTGGCCTACGTGACGTCCTCGAAGGTTGGAGGCCGGACGAGCCATGATCTGGTTCCAAGGCGAGGTGATTGCCGACGATGCCTTACGGGTCAGCGTGCTCGACCGGACCTTCGAGCATGGGCTGGGCCTCTTCGAAACGTTTCGCACCTGGGACGGCCATCCGACACTATTATCCCATCACCTGGAGCGGTTGCTACGTTCGGCTCGCGAACTGGACCTACCTATCGACCTCGGCCACTTGCCCGATGTCCAGGCGGTCGCTCGAATCAGAGAAGATTGCGGAATGCCTCTGGGCTGCGATGTTCGGCTTCGGATTACCGTCTCCGGGGGCGTGTGCGAGGCCGGGCATGTCGTCCAGGGCTCGACCGTCTGGATGGCGGCGGGGCCGCTACCACCGCCGTTTCGCACGCCGGGCATTCGGATTACGCGGTCGATCCTTGTACACCCCGAGGATGTCCTGGCCCGGCACAAGACGCTCAATTACTGGCGACTGCGTATGGCACAGTCTCGCGCGATGAGCGAAGGGTCCGACGAAGTGCTTTGCGCCACACCGGATGGACTCCTTTGCGAGGCGTCACGCTCCAACCTCTTCCTCGTCGAGGGCTCGCGGCTGACCACGCCGAGCACGGACGGCCCGCTTCTGCCCGGCATCATGCGACGCATCGTTCTGGATCATGCACGGCGGATGGGATTCGAGGTCATCGAATGCCCGGTGCCGATGAGTGCGCTCTCGACCGCCGACGAGGTATTCCTGACCAACTCGGTTCGGGGTATGCTACCGGTCTCCCGGCTGTTCCATCGAACCTTGCCGGCCCCCGGGCCCGTGACGCAGCGGCTCTGGGGCGAGATCCTATCCTGGCTCGAATCGGGAGGGACGACATGACGACGACGGTTTCCGAGGTGGCTGGCTGGACCTCCTAGGAAACCGTCCAAGAATTAGTCCGAGCCGTCGCTCCTGATGTTTTCTCTCCCATTCTGTCCGTCTGGTCACGTGCGTTTACGTGCATCTCATCGCCTCTTTCCAGGATTTTCTCGTGTCTGACAACTGTACGATGACCGCCCTACGCTCGTCTCACATGCGTCAGACCCCGGTTTTCGCCCGGCTTCTGACCCTAAATTCCTCCCTTGACCACCGCGCAGCCGGTACCATTGAGAATATTCCTGCCATATCGCCAAATCTTCAACAAATTATGCGTCAGGCACACCAGACGCCATTCACCTCCAATCTGGTCCAGACCACGCAGCAGGAATCGTCGAAAGCCCCGCGCCTCCTTGATCTGGCCAATGACGGGCTCGACGATGGCCTTCCGCCGCGCGTACACCGCACGGCCCGCCGGTGTCTTCAGCTTCGCCTGCATCTTCTCCTTGGCCGTCACCGGCGGTGCCGATGCCGACTCCGACGCCGCAGGGATGGTCGCACTCTGGTGCCGCTGACGCTCCGTCGCGATATGGGGATCGAATCCCTCACGCTCCAGCGCCCCCACCGCCTCCGCACTGAAGTAACCCGTATCCAACGCCGCCGGGATCAGGGGCCGGGCTCCGGACTCATCCAGAGCCGGGGCCATCCCGGCCTGCTCCAGTTGGCCACGGGTGGCCTGGGCCATCGGCTCGGCCTGTTGCTTGTCGTTGCACTGGGCCGTCACCGCGCACGCCAGGATGATCTGGCAGCCGTCATCCACACTGATCTGGGCGTTGCCACAGCAATCCCACCCCTTGTTGGCGGTCTTCATGATCGACAACTCGGGTTCGGTGAAGTTGATCTGGGCCTTGTCCGCGGGCGTCTCCACGATCGGCCCCGGCGGCTTTCCACGACGCTTGGTCCCGGTGCGTTGCCGCTGGGCTTGGGCCTCATCGCGCCGCTGCTGTTCGGCATCCGCCGCGGCCTTGGCCTCGGTTTCGAGCCGCTTCATCGCCGCTTCGATCGTCGCTAGGCGGTCCTCGCGACGGCGCAGCTCCGCGGGCAACTCATCCCCACGTTGCGCACCCAAGACCGCATCGTCTTGGGCATCGACATCCCGGGCCTGCTTGAGCAACTCCCCAATCTCGCCGCGGAGTCGAGCTACTTCCTTGGTCATGTAGCCGTAGCTCATCGCCTTGTGCCGCGAGGCATTGCCCTGGACTTTGGTCCCATCGATGGCGATCGTACCCAGGCGGATCAGGCCGGCCGCCTTCGCCAGGAGGAGGACCTGGACGAACACGTCCGCGAAGTCATCCAGGTGGTTCTTGCGGAACAGGCTGATGGTTCGAAAATCGGGCCGCTCCTCGCCGACAATGGCCAGGAAGGCCAGGTTGCGCTCACAGGCCTTGGCGATCTTTCGGCTGGAGAAGACGCCGACGCAGTAGCCATACAGGAGCAGACAGACCATCATAGCCGGATCAAAGGGCGGAGCGCCGCGGGACTCGTCTTGGTAGGGGGCGTGGATCTTGGAGAGATCGAGCTTGGGGACGACATCGATGAGGAAGAAGACGAGGTCGTCCTCCGGGAGCTTGGCGGCCGGCCCGTGGGCCTGCTGGGCATAGAGTTCGGGTGTCCAGGGACGATAGGCTTTGGCGCCCAGGGTGTTCATGACCGGCCTCAGATGTAGCTGGGGAGGATCACTTGAGTGCGAGCCCCCATGTTAAAGCCGCCCGAACAGCAAAACCAGCACGGTCCTCGGAATCCGCTGGCCGTTTCATGGACAGCCTCCTAGCGCTTCAAAGCCGTCGTGCGAGCTGATGGAGCATATCTTGCGACGGGGACTTTCAAAGAGGGGCGGCCGATGGCGGTCGTCCCCACCTCGATCTGCCCATCGATTATGGCGGCGGCCCCTTCATCCAGCATGACCGTCAGTTCGCGGACCGAACTGACCATCGCATTGATTCCGGCTGGCTTAGCGATCACGCGAATCAATTCTACTCGTTCGTCGGGGCATCGGAGGAAGACTCGAACCGGCTGGATACCCAGGCTGACGCGATCAGGTATCGTCGAGAGGAAAGGGACGCGGCGCCACACGACAGGAACGGAGACCAGGGGCCAATCGTCATTCTCCTTGAGGTTGATCAATGCCTTGTGCAGACCCAGTTCGGCATTTCGAAGAGTCACTTTGTAGGTGGTGTCAATGAATCCGAATTCCGGGGCGTTCGCCACGCGACCCGATTGCCTGGCGACCTCCCGGATTTCAAATTGCTCCGGCCCCGTCAGCCGCGTAGTGGATCCATCCTCCGTGCTGACGATCTCACGATGTGTCAGGTCGAAAGTCCACTCGTCCTTTTCATAGAGGGCGGTATGCGACGGGCCTTCTGGGCTAATCCTGTGGCGGGGCAGTGCGAGGAGCGAGGCCGGGACCGACAACGTCCCGTGATCGGTCTCGAACGCCACGCCAAAGTTCTGTGGTCGATACTCTTGGCGATCAGCCAACCTCATGGCCAGGCGAATCGTCTCACCAGGCTTGAGGATCTTCGGGAACTGGGCCTGATCGACTTGACGACAGGAGCAGCCGCCATCGGCACGGAAGAGCTTTAATGCTTCGTTTCCGGTATTTCTGACCACCATGGTGGTGGGGATCGCCCCCGAGGCCGAGTCGTACACCAAGCGGGAAGGGGAGAATGTCGCTTCCAGCCTTGCCAATGGGTTCTTCGTTCTCGCACAACCCGTGAAGTTTACGGCAATGAGTATGAGCGCGATGACAGCCCGCCGACGTCGGGCAAAGTAACCGATGGAAATGAGGATGATGACCAGCGCTCCAGCCGCGACATATCCGTACCGCATCCAGCCACTCGGACCTCGAGGCGGGTCATACCTGTGCAATTCCTCTACATCCAGCCGCGACAGTGGAGGCAGAAGAGGCCTGGGGACCAGTCTCGTGCGGACGAGAGTCTTGATCTCCTCAAGGGAGAGAGAGGAGATCGCCCGATCTAATCGGACCCGACCTGTATCGGTGGAGATGGTGTTCACGCCCTCCAGCCGGACGAGGCGCACCGGCGTCTTGCGGTCGCGAACCGTAATGGCCCGGTAGTGCCCCAGGCCGATCTTCGGACCAGTCGGCTTGACCACGGTATCCACATCCATCTGATCGTACTTGCTCGCAAAGTCCTCCACCATGAAGGAGGTCTCGATCCATTCGGTCGGCACGAATCCCCCGGCAGCGCACCGTTTGGCCGAGACGAGGTAGAATTCCTTGACGACTCCATCCTTGCCGCTCTTGGCGCTGATCCGAGAATATCGCGGCAGGTATCCGACCGCGGGATCGTACCAGATCTCAAGACGGTCGGCCCTGGGCCCCGGGTTGAAATAGACCTCCGTTTCTGTCGCGTGTCCCGCGATGACGGCCCGGCCCCGGTGGACTTGGGCAGCCGGATACTGGGCCTTGATCAGCGTGGGAAACCGGTGCAACCCCCACCACATCAGGGGGGCCCCCGTGCAGGTGATGCGCACGGGTTTTTCGTGCTCCTCCGCCACAGTGAGCAAGTATGTCCGTGGATCGACAGACTCACCCTTGATGAAATGCGTGGCGTACACCTCTCCGTCCCAGATCAGTTCGAAAGGCTCGATCCTTCCAGGATTGAGCCCGGGTTTCGTGGCGGCTCGAAGCTCGTTCAGCGCATTGGCGGGAGTCCGACATTCGTAGCGCTCGATCGACCCATCGCATTCCCAGCGACCAATGACGGCATGATGCCGCAATTCCCTCACATTTCGAGCTTCGCCGGACCAGACCCCCAAGCCGTCGAGTGTCGATGCATCCGCATGTCCAAATTCATAGGTGTACTCGATATCAACCTTCATCCCGGCATAGTTGGCACGAAAGGCATCGAGCGGGCCTGGGCCCACTTCGCCAGAATCGTGAGAGCCAAGATCGTGGCCATGCGACGTCCCATCCTCGAGTTTGTGGTCCTTTTCGAACTCCTCACCAGGTGGGGCCGGCTCGCGTCGGCGATTTCGACCCCTCGGCGCCCGATGTGATGCACGACCCGTGTACCATCAGTTACAGCCCTGACCGTCCGCAGTCTGCAAACAGGCCGTGACGATGGCGTTGCCGCAAAAATCCACGGCCAGACAGCCGTTGTTCCCGGCATAGAGCTCCGCAGTGCCGCACTGAGACGCGATCGTCGTGCACTCGTAGGGATACGTGCCGTTTTGACCATTGCACATCGTCCAGTCGTTGCCCCCGACCGTGAATATCATGGCAACGGCGGCCTGGGGCGGGAATTTGTCGCATGGTGGAGGAACGTGGAATCCCTGTCTGATGATGTCCGCACAACCCTGCTGGATGCCGTTACACGGGTTGTTGACGTCCTTCTGGCAGTAATAATAGCCGGAAGGATTCATACAAGCTTGTGGAAAAACCATCGTTTCATCGGCTCGGCCCGCTTGAAACGCCAGGAAAGCCAGGGCCGACAGGATCGTCACGCCAATGCGCCGGCTCAGTTTACGCGACAGTCTGATTCTCATGTTGTCCCGTCCTCGTCTGTGAAGAATCGCCCGGTCAAGATCCTGCAGATTCGACTATCACGCCGGCTCTCTCAGCGTTGAATCAATCCCCAGCATCGTAGGTGCCCAAGGCAACCCAGACCCTCTGATCTACCGAGTTCAGGACGGCTTCCACGTGGCCGTCGCCGAACAGCACGTTGACCGCACCCGGGTGATAAGAACGCGGTGGGTGGAGCCCGTAAGTGCCCCCCGGCGTCACCTTGAATTCGCACGTCGGCCTGGGATCGTTGGGAGAGCCGTTGTGATTGTAGTGAGAGTTGTAGAAGCCGCCGAAATACCAGTAGCGTCCCGCTGTTGGCACCCATTCCCGCACGGGCGCGGCTAAGCAGAAGGGGATGAATTGAGCATCCGAGGCGAACAATTCCCCGTTCGCCACCGGGAGCTTGATGTCGCGAAGCGGCCCATCACCGCCTCGAGCGAAACTCCCGGCGATCCGCTCGCTCATGAAGGCCGTCCGGGCGAGGCCGTCGGTGACGGTCGTCTGACTTGGGAGAACGCCCAGGCTGAACGGCCCGTCATAGGGTTGAGCGCGTTTGATGCCATACCGCCCGCGATTGAACCTGTATGAATTCAAGTGGATATGGTCTCCGTCGCTGGGGCAGAGGTAGATCGCCACGGGCGTGTTACGAGCCGTGTGGTTGTCAACCAGCGGGAAATCGGGCGATTCGGTGTTAGCAAACGTCATATTGATCGATGAATAGAGTGGTTGTTGCTCGATGTATGGAAGCAAGAAGGATAATTCAGAAATATAATTCATCGTCCAATTCGTACCCGTATGAAGTTGTGACGGCGGGAACATATTGTGCATGGAGTAATAGCTCTGCATTGCGATGCCAATTTGCCTCATGTTCGCTACACAGCCCGCCCTGCGTCCCGCCTCCCGGACCGACTGCACGGCAGGAAGCATCATTCCAAGCAACAAGCCAATTATCCCAATCACGACCAGGAGTTCGATCAACGTCAATGCCCGATACGGACGCACATTCACACAACCACGAATGGAAGTACGCTTGATGGCAAAGTTCATTGGCACCCCCATATCGAGATAGAACCCTACAGGCCCAACTCGCCCGCTTCATTTCATGGGAGCGAACATAATCCCTCTATTTCTACATCGCACAGGGGGATCCCCCTGGTTCGAGTTCTTCGTTTCCTGTTTCTCGCGCAACTGGGGCGAATCTCCATCTGTAACTGCAAAGATGCCAGGCAGTTCCGGCGCACACCGTGACAAACGCGGTAGCTTTCAAAAACTTGTTTAACAATCACGACTTTTTGCAACGTCCTGCCACGCAAGATTTTAGGAATTTCCAAGAATCACGGCTATGCGTGCAAAGAAATACATCTATTTGTTCTCGCCGGTGATCAGCGACAATTAGAATTCCCTCTGTGTTGCCTCACCACAGATGTTACCGAGCCTCGCGGCCGTCCTTTTCAGGCGGTGCGTCCATGCGAGGCGTGGCCTCAGCGAGGTGGCGGAGGCAGTATGGTCTCTTCGGATGGCCGATATGAACGGTGCGAAATTACGCCCAGGACGATCCGGAGACGCGTGAGAGGCACTGTCAAGGCTGCCCATCGGTAACATCGGGCTGAGGCAATGATCCGATCTTGGTAGCGCGATCAGTGAGTCAATGCGGCAGGGGATTCTAGTTGTCGCTAATCACGCCGGCTTCACTATTTCCGTGAGACTGCGGCAGTCCCTACGCCAGGTCTCGACCGAGGCCAGTCAGGGGAGAATAAAGAGGATTTTCGATGATAGGATCTACCCCCCCCCTTTGAATGCATCCTTGCGTGATTGCGAGCTTGTCTTCGCAGCCGTTGTAGGACACGACGGTAGCGGATCTTGACCTGCTGCGGCAGTAGGCCAAGGACCACGCCGATCTCCTTATACGGTAGTCCCTCTTGGGCCCTTTGAATGAAAATCTCTCGGTTGACTTTGCTGAGCCTGTTCAAGCCGTCTTGGAGCTTCGAAGCGGCCTCGCGGTTCCGACCATTCTGATCGAGTTGTCGCTCTGCTCGAGGGAGCGGGTTGTTGAAAGGGACGGAGTCCAGGTCATCGGCGCTCTGGCTCTGATGGCGATGCGCCTGTCGATGGCAGTCCCGCGCCTTGTTGCGGACGACGGCGAAGAGCCACGCTCGCGTTCTCGGTTGGTCGAGTGCCCAATCGGGGTGTCTTTGCAGTAGAGCGAGCCAGGCCTCCTGGATACAGTCTTCGCATTCTGAATCGGCCACTCGGCACCGCATCGCGAAACGTTTCAATCGAGCCGCAAGGGAGTGAAAGAGCCGACTGGTATTTCTTGATATCATCGTGACGGCCATCGAGACGCTCCCAATCGGAAATGGAAGTGCGGCGATGCTCACGAGGCCGATGAGGAAAGCGAGCATCATCCCATCAGAGAGTCTCCATCGCGCATTTGAACGGAATCCGGCGCCGATTGCAAGTAGGTCTGATTGGCGACACTTAGACAATTAGACCGGCGTTCCAAACCTTTCACATTGCATGCAATTCCCACGAAACTACTTAGAGAAAATCTCATGTCTCGATTGTAGTTACATTTAAAGAGCCGCAGTGCCCCTGCCTGCACCGGATCGAGTTCCCTCAACCATTCAAACGTCGTCCTGTTCGGAGCCGTGCTCACTTGAAGCGTCTCTCGCTTGCGTCCACCTAATGTGTGCCTTCGGCTTCCGAAAGCTGTGCCCCGGCAAAGCCCCAGCAGTTCGATACGTCGATTTCTTCCGCCACACCGAGGCCAACGGTTGGGCCGGGGCCACCGGATCACGTTCCGGACGATCTCGGACAAACTCTTCGTCTTTCGAATAGCGGGGGACTCCATGCCCAACGCAGGTACCATTCCAGGTCGTGCCCGGCATCGTGCGACGCATCGTTCTGGATCATGCACCCGGGTTGGGACTTGAGGTTGTCGAAGGGCCGGTAACGAGGAATTCCTTGTCCACAGCCGACGAGGCATTCCTGACCAACTCGGTTCGGGGTATGCTACCGGTCTCCCGGCTGTTCCATCGAACCTTGCCGGCCCCCGGGCCCGTGACGCAGCGGCTCTGGGGCGAGATCCTATCCTGGCTCGAATCGGGAGGGACGACATGACGACGACGGTTTCCGAGGTGGCTGGCTGGCTGGAGCAGTTCGCACCCTCGCATCTGGCCGAATCGTGGGACAACGTGGGCTTGCTCTGGGGCGATCCAACCGATCCTGTCCTACGCGTGATGACCTGCCTGACGGTCACGCCGGAGACGGCGGTGGAGGCCATTCGGGAGCAGGCATCGATGATTATCAGTCATCATCCCGTGCTCTTCCAGGCGGTGAAGCGAATCCGCGCCGATCTGGCGGATACCGGCCACTTGTGGAAACTGGCCCGTGCCGGGATCGCGATCGCCAGCCCGCACACGGCGTTTGACAACACGCAGAATGGGATCAACGACATCCTCTGCCGACGACTGGGTCTTCTCGAAGTCTCGCCATTGCGGCCCATTCCAACCAAGGGGAGTCCGGCGACGGGCGGTCGGGACCTCGGTCGTTCAAAATCGTGGTGTTCACGCCCGAATCGGACCGCGAAGCGGTGATGGCCGGGGCATTCGAGGCCGGAGCGGGCCACATCGGTGCTTATCGGGAATGCTCGTTCGCAACCCCCGGTCAGGGGACCTTCTTCGGGACCGAGGCGATCTGACCCCGCCGTCGGCGAGAAAGGTCGCCGCGAGACGGTGCAAGAGATGCGACTGGAGGTCGTTTGCCCGGCGGAGAAACTCCCCGGGGTACTGGCTTCGATCCGTGCGCGTCATTCATACGAGGAGCCGGCGATCGACGTCTATCCGCTCCACGAAATCCAGCCGGCCCGGGGGACCACAGCCGTGGCCGGCGCAGGACGAATCGGCCGATTCGTCGAACCGCGCAGCCTGGCCGAGTTCTCCGCATTCGTGGGCCGCGCCTTGGGCCGGATCGCCGTGCTGATGGTGGGCGATCCGCAACCGACCGGTGTTCCGGGTGGCGGTCGCCTGCGGAGCCGGTGACGATTTCCTCAAGGATGCCGCCCGTGCCGGGGCGGACGTGCTCCTTACCGGCGAAGCCCGGTTCCACCGAGGCATCGAGGCCGAAGCACTCGGCATCGCCTTGATCGCCGCCGGTCACTACGTCACCGAGCGACTCGGCGTCGAAGACCTGGCCCAGCGCCTCGCCGTCAACTTTCCCTCCCTGACCGTCTGGCCCAGCCAATCCGAACGAGACCCATTCCGGATCGTCAGCGCGGCAACGAATGAAGCGGTTGCACCCGTGACCAAGGTCAAACGCTGAGCTCCAAGAAAAAACCCCGGGGTCGTCCCCGGGGAAATCGAGTACATCGAGACGATGAATTCGACACTCAGTCACGCGGGCTCGCCCTGTGGCATCGGCCAATCAGCGCGCTTCGCCATCAGCCTCTCAAGATTTCTTCTTCGGCTTCGCCGCTGCTGTCGGGAGCGGGCTCCTCCTCCTCCTCAACAACCTCCGCGACCTCGCCTGGACCGCCCTTGCCGCTGCGGGCTGTCGGCACGGCCAGGTACATCTGGTGCTCCCACTGTCCAGACCAGAACTGGCCCGCCCAGCGCTGTAAGGAGATCGCGCGGACTGTCGGACGATCCTCGTCACGAATCACCTCACCCCAGGCCCCGGTATACGCCGCGCGGACCTGAGAAGAGCTTTCCCCGACACAGAGCAATCGCTCGCCGGTGGGAGCCAGGCACGCCACGGCTCGCCAATCCTGAGCACCACCCGTTCCACTACTCATCGCTGGTTAATCCCCGTCGGTTACAATCGACCTGATCTTCGAATGACGCGGGCCAAGGGAAAAGTGCAACGCCACCTCTCCCCGATGGAGAACCCTCCCTGACCGAGTATCATCAATGTGATCGAGCTTGCGAGATTCCGATGCTCGCACAAACAGCGTGTATTTGCCACAACTGTCTGAAGAGCACGATTTTACAAAAGGAGGGAGCGTACCGATGAGGGATGGAATCCCTCATCCACTGCCGAGAACTCGCCCGTGCTGTTTTTCGAATCAACACGATGATGAAATTGTAACGGTCTCGTGGCCGGTCGGCGAATGAAATTCCAAAAAAAGACGGTTTCCGATGTGTTTTCAGGATCTTCTCCTCCGGCTGCAAGGGCTTCTCGACCGAAATCGGCTTCGCACGCTTTGTGTGATCGCTGCGGCATTCCGACCAGACTCGGACAGGGCCTCGCCTTCCCAAAACAGGGACCAATTCCGCCTATATAAAGTATCGACTCAGGATTTGTGCAAACTTCTGCCAAATTTGGCGAGAAATGAGTCAGATCGAGGAGCGACTGACTAAGTTGGGAGGAATGGGCATTTCCGGCACCAGGCCATCCTCTGGTATGATCAGGCTCCTGGACCGATCTGGAGAGACTTTGCCCTGTCGGGCGGTCGTCTCGGCCTGCTGCGTGGCCTCCGCGATCCGGTCGAGCGGGAAGACCTGGCCGATCTCGGAGTTGAGTACGCCCTGTCGGATCAGATTGGCGATCTCGCGGAAGTGGAGGAGTGCCTTGGGGATCGAGCGTTCGCGCATCCAGTACCCGAGCCAGAATCCCTCGACGATCCGCCGGCCCGAGATCATGAGCCGGGGGTCGATCTGGATCGGCTCGCCGGATAGTGTCCCATAGAGTAACAGCCGGCCGTCATCGGCGAGGGATCGGAAGACGGCGGTGCCGGTCTCTCCGCCGACGGGGTCGATGGCGTGTCGCACGCCATCTCCGCCGACGATCCGCCGCACTTGCTCGTCGATCGGCCCATCCTCGCTCGAGATCACGGCGTCGCCGCCCAGGGCTTTGAGCTCGTCGATCGCCGCGTGACGGCGGACCACGTTGAGGGTCTTGAAGCCGTCGTGACGTCCCAGCTTGATGATCATCCGTCCGAGTGCCGAGCCGGCCGCCGACTGGAGCAGCCACTCCCCACGACGGACCTTCAGGACGTGCCGGACCATGGCCAGCACGGTCGCCGGGTTGACGAAGTAGGTTGCCGCCTGATCGTCGGGAATGTCGTCGGGAACAGGCCGCGCTTGTCGGGCCGGGATCACGGCGTACTCGGCCCAATTGCCTCCGGCGCCGTTGATCACCGTGACCCGTTTTCCTTTGACCAGACGGCCGATCAGACCCGACCCGACTTCGTCAACCACGCCGACCCCTTCGAATCCCGGTGTGGAAGGCAAGGTTGGCAGGACCCCGTAACGGCCTTGCACCACGAGCATGTCGGACGGGTTGACCGGGCTAGCCATCATCCGGACGCGGACTTCGCCGGGACCGGGATGGGGTTCCGGGACGTCCCGGATGCGCAGGACCTCGGCGGGATTGCCGAACGATTCAAAAACAGCAGCTTTCATTTTTTGCAGTGGGCAGTGAGCAGTGGGCAGTGGGCAGTTAATTCAGAGACTTCCAGGCCCGGGAGGGTGTACCGTAAACGGTGGACGCGGTTAAGATAGTTCGCACGGGTTGTCCGTCGCGCCGAAACGTGGCGAGGCCCGATGTCAGTTCCAATTTCGCGTTTGCAACTGAGTACCATACTTTACTGCCCACTGCCTACTGCCCACTGCCCACTACGCACATGGCCTTCGATCATCTCGTCACGACCGACTGGCTGGCGGAGCACCTGGGCGACCCGGGCGTGCGGGTCGTTGACATGCGGGGTTACGTGGTGACCCGGCCGCTGGAGCCGGGCGTCGAGGAGGCCGATTACCGGGGTGCCCGCGACGATTATCTGGCCGCGCACATCCCGGGTGCGGTCTACATCGATTGGACGCGCGACATCATCGACCCCGACGACCCCGTGCCGGTCCAGATCGCCCCGCCGGAACGGTTCGCCGAGGCGATGGCCGTGCGGGGCATCGGGGACTCGACCCACGTGATCGCCGTCGACCACGCGGGAGGTCAGTTCGCGACGCGGTTGTGGTGGGCCTTGAATTATTACGGCCACGGCGCGGTCAGCGTGCTGGACGGCGGCTGGAACCGATGGCTGGACGAAGGACGACCGGCCGAATCCGGTGAGGTCTCCGTGCCGAGGGCCGTCTTCACGCCGCACCCGCACCCGGAGTTGAGGGTCACCGCCGAGCAACTGGTCCAGGAGCTGGGGGCGACCAGGAGCGGCTGGCAACTCGTCGACGCCCGCGACGCGGGGCAATATACCGGCAAGCGCCGTCGCGGTCCGCGAGGGGGCCGCATCCCGGGCGCGATCAACGTGCCCCGCGAGCTGTTCTTCGCTCCCGGCGGCGGATTCCTTCCTCTGGACGAGATCCGCCGCCGCGTCGAGGAACATGGGCTGCGTCCGGTGCCGACGGTGGCCTATTGCAATGGCGGCGTCGCGGCCACCGTCGTCCTGTTCAACCTGGTCCGGCTGGGCTACACCGATGTGGCCAACTACGATGGTTCGTGGAACGAGTGGGGGAACCGGCCCGATCTCCCGGTGGAGTCGTGAGCCATCCGCGCCGTGAGGTCGCACGATCGGAATCCGCGTCATCCCGTCCCGCTGGAGGGTTCCCTTGATCCAGGTCCAGGATTACCACAAGGCGTATCGCGAGACGATCGCGGTCGACGGCCTGAGCTTCGTGGTGCCCGAGGGCGCGATCCTCGGCCTGGTCGGGCCCAACGGCGCCGGCAAGACGACGACCCTCCGGGCGCTGGCGGGCATCATCCGGCCGACCCGCGGGAGGCTCTTCATCGCCGGTCATGACGTCGTGAACGATCCGATCGCGGCCAAGCGCGTGCTGGCCTACATTCCCGACGACCCCAAGCTGTTCGACGCCCTGACGGTCCGGGAGCACCTCGAGTTCATCGCCGCGACCTATCGCGTGGCCGACTGGGCGTCCAAGTCCGAGGCGCTCCTGCAACAATTCGAGCTGGTGGAAAAACGCGATACGATGGCCCAGGAGCTGTCGCGCGGCATGCGGCAGAAGGTGGCGATCTGCTGCGCCTACTTGCACGACCCCAAGGCCATCCTCTTCGACGAGCCGCTCACGGGCCTGGACCCCTACGCCATCCGCACCCTCAAGGCGTCGATCGCCCGAGCGAGCCGAGCCGCGGCGCCGCGATCATGGTCAGCTCGCACCTGCTCTCCCTGGTGGAGGACCTCTGCACCCACCTGCTCATCCTCAACAAGGGCCGGTCGCTCTTCTCCGGGACCCTCGGCGAAGCCCGGTCGCATTATGCGGACTTGCAAGGCGAAGCCTCGCTCGAAGAGGTCTTCTTCCGGGCGACCGAACCGACACGGGCATCGTGAATCGAGCCGAACCGGCCCCCATTCCAAGGAGCGATCGAGCTTCCCCGCCAGCTTGATTGGAATCCCATGCATTCCGCTCTCTTCAAATTGTTCGTGCTCTCGAACAAGGCCGCGCTCCGCCGGAGCATTCCGCGGCGTGAAGATCGGTCCGAGGCGCGCTGTTGCTCTGTTTCACGATGGGGTTCATCGGGTTGATGATCGTGCCGCAGATTTTCGCCGCGATCGTCATGAACGCACAGCATCAGGCCTCGCCGATCGCCGACAAGACTGGAACCGTTCGCCTCCCTGCCGCTGCTGGTTTTCGCCCTGTTGATCGTCTTCACTTCCGCTGGCGAGAAGGCGATCTACTTCAGCCCGCCCGAGGTCGATTTCCTGTTCCCGGCGCCGTTCTCGCGTTACGAATTGCTGATCTACAAGCTGGTCAAGTCGGCCGTCGGACTGGTGATCGTGGCCTTGTTCTTCTCGATGATCTGGGGGTTCTACTTCCGATCCTTGGCTGTCGGCATTCGTGGGGATCCTGCTGTCGCTCGCCATGCTCCAGCTCCTGGGCATGACGATCGCGATGGTGGGCCAGATCGTCGCCGAGTCGATCTATTCTCGGGCGCGACAAGATCCTCCTGGCGGTGGTGCTGATCGCGCTGTTCGTGGGCCTGGGCCAGGTCGCCCGTTACGTCGAGGCCCAGGGGATTACCGAGGTGGCCGCGGGCCTGCGCGAGTCGCAGACCCTGCGGGTACTCCTGGCCCCGTTCGAGGTCTTCGTCCGCGTGACCTTCGCCGGGCCGTGGTCCCTTGAGCTGTTCGGATGGGGTGCGGCCGCCCTGGCGATCGACCTGGGCTTGCTCATCCTGATCCTGAAGCTGGATGCCGACTACCTCGAGACGGCCGCGGCGTACAGCCAGAAGCTCTACGAGCGAATCCGCCGCGCCAGGGTCGGAGGGGGCGTGGCCATGCCGGCCAGCGCGCGCGCCGGGCGATTTCGCCTGCCCCACCCACCCTGGCTCGGCGGTGCCGGGCCGGTTGCCTGGCGGCAGATGCTGATGGCGATCCGGACGTCCCGGCACATGTTCATTGTTTGTCTGGGAATCGCGGTGGTGTTCGTCGTGGCAAGCCTGTCGATGTCGCCGGGGCCGAATGCCCCGGTCGCCCGAATCGCGCCGGGGATGGGCATCGGGATGACGATCTACGTGAGCTTCCTCTTCTCCATGCAGCTCCCCTGGGCGTTCCGCGGGGACATCGATCACATCGATTTCCTCAAGACGCTACCCATGCATCCCATGGTCTTGACGGTCGGTGAGCTCGGCGGCGGGGTCCTGCTCCTGACCCTGATCCAGCTCATGATGCTTGCGGTGTTCGCGGCCGCGGCGCCGGCGGGCGTCGCGATCACGTTGACCGCCGCCGCCTTCGCCCTCCCGTTCAACGGAATGCTGTTTTCGCTGGGTAACCTGCTTTTCCTGATCTATCCCGGTGCGGATGGTGTCGGGGACGAGCTTCGATTTCCAGACCTTCGGCCGGATGATGCTTTTCTTCATGTTGCAAATGCTGCTCATGCTGCCCCTCTTCGGCATCCCCGCGGCGCTGGGCGGTCTTGCCTACCTGGTCAGCGGCTATTCGCCGGCGGCCTTTGCACTGACGGCGTGGCTCGTCCTGGCGGCCGAAGTGGCGCCGATCGTGATGCTCGTCGCCTGGGCGTTTCAGCGGTTCGACCCGAGCACGCAAACGCCCACATCGTAGTCGGAAGCCACCAGACTCTTGTCGCCATGCGCGGCGCGGCGTAGTTTATTGTTCTTGCCAGGCACCCTGCGCCGCCCGGGTCGGGACCCGCGAGGGAAACGAGCGTGCGGCGGTGCGGGGCACCGGAGATGTGGACGTTCAGGGCGATCGGAAATGGGAGATTCGCTCAATGACAGAACAGAGGCCCAGAAAACCCGGCGGACCTGACGGTCACAGCCGTCGCGACTTCTTGCGGGGTTCGGGCGTGGCGGCGGCCACGGCCGTACTGACCGGCCAGGCAACCCTGGCACTCGATGAGGCCCAGGCGGCCCAGGCCGAGCCCAAGGTGCTCTCCGGCACGGTCGAGATCACCTTGAAGGTTAACGGGCAGGATCGCACCTGCTCGGTCGAGCCGCGCAGCACGTTGCTCGACACCCTCCGCCATCGGCTGGACGTGACGGGCCCCAAGCGGGTCTGCGATCGCGGCAGTTGCGGCGCCTGTACGGCGATCGTCGAGGGCGACCCGATCTATTCCTGCACGACGCTCGCCGTCTCGTGCCAGGGGAAGACGATCGAGACCCTCGAGAGCTTCGACACCGGCGAGCACGGCGTGCCCCACGCCTTCCACCAGAACGACGCGCTGATGTGCGGCTACTGCACGCCCGGCTTCGTCACGGCCTGCAAGGCGTTCCTCGACAAGAACCCCGGCGCGACCTCCGACGAGATCCGAAAGGGGCTCGAAGGGAACATCTGCCGTTGCGGCACGTACATCGGTGTCCTGGCGGCGGCCGAGGCCGTGGCCAAAACGATGAAAGGAGCCTGAGCCATGGCCGAGTGGCCCGCAACACCCAACCTGATCGGTCAGAGAATCCCGCGGCTCGACGGCCTGCTCAAGGCCTCGGGCAAGGCGAAGTATCCGTCGGACGTACGGCCCGAGGGGACGCTCTTCGGAGTGATGCTCTATAGCCCGTATGCTCACGCCAAGGTCAAGTCGATCGACATCGCGGCCGCCGAGAAGATGCCCGGCGTCAAGGCCGTCATCGCGATCGCCAAGCCGGGTACGACCCTCCGCTATCACGGCGACGACATCGCCGCCGTCGCGGCGGAGACCGAGGAGCAAGCCCGCGACGCCATCCGCGCCATCAAGGTCGAGTACGAGGTGCTCCCCCACGTGGTCACGGAGGCGCAGTCGATGGCCGCGGATGCGCCCAAGGTCTTCAACAACGGCAACGTCCGCAGGGGCCGCGGCGAGACCAGGGGCAAACCCGAGGAAGCCATGGCCAAGGCCGAGGTGACCTTCGAGGGCACTTACTCCGTCCCCGTGATCACCCATGTCTGCCTCGAGTCCCACGGGCTAACCGTCAAGTGGGACGGCGACAAGAAGATGGTCGCCTGGGCAAGCACGCAGAACGTCCATGGCATCGCCGGCGACCTGGCCGGCGGGTTCAGGGACCTCAATCTCGTCGCGTCGGACGTCACCGTCCATACGGACTTCATGGGCGGCGGCTTCGGCTCGAAGTTCAACGCCGACGTCTGGGGCCGGACGGCGGCCCAGCTCTCGAGGATGGCCGGCGGCCGGCCGGTCAAGATGTTCCTGGACCGCGTTCAGGAGCACCTGGCGGCGGGCAACCGGCCCAGCGGTTGGGCCCACATCAAGATGGGCGCCAATCGAGACGGCAAGATCGTCGCCATGATCGCCGATGCCCACAGCACCGGCGGGGTCGACGCCGCGGGCCAACCTGACTTTGCCCTACGTCTACAGTGAGGCGGTTCCCAATACCCAGGTGAGCGCAAGCGACCGCCTTCACCAACCGCGGCGGCGCGCGGGCCATGCGGGCGCCGAATCATCCCCAGAGCTGCTTGTTGACCGAAGCCGCCATGGATGATCTGGCCGATAAGCTGGGGATGGATCCGCTGGACTTTCGACTCAAGAACCTGCCGCCGGAAGGCGTTCACCACGCCGATCTACGAGGCGGAGATCGCGATGGGGGCCGAGCTGATCGGCTGGCGCCAGAAGCGGAAGCCGCGCGGCCAGAGCGGTACTGGGCCGATCCGGCATGGGCTGGGTATGGGCCTCCACTTCTGGGGTGGCGGCGGGCGGCCGGGCAGTCAGGTCTCCTGCGCGATCAACCCGGATGGCTCGGTCGAGCTCAAGTCGGCGACGCAGGACATCGGCACCGGCATCCGGACGATCCTGGCGATCGTCGCCGCCGAGCTCCTCGGCCTCCAGCCGACCGATATCATCAGTAACATCGGGAACTCGACTTTCCCGCCCGGCGCGGCCTCGGGCGGCTCCGTGACGACGCCCGTCGATGTCCCCACCTTGTTACGACGCCGTCACCAAGGCGCGGGAGGCGTTCTTCAAGAGGATCGCCTCAGTCGTCCAGGCCAAGCCCGAGGATCTGTCGCTCAAGGGCGGACAGCTCCTGGTCTCGGGCAAGCCGGCGATGTCCTGGAAGGACGCCTGCCGCAAGCTCGGCGTCTCGCCGATCTTCGAGAACGGGAGCATTCGTCGAGGGGCTCTCCAGCGCGGGCGTCGGCGGCTGCCAGTTCGCCGAGGTCGTCGTGGACATGGAGACCGGCGTGGTCAAGGTCAAGAAGATCGTCGCCATCCAGGACACGGGCCTGATCCTCGATAAGCTGACCTGGGAGAGCCAGGTCTATGGCGGCGTGATCATGGGGCTGAACTACGGCCTGTTCGAGGAGCAGATCGTGGACCCGACCACGGGACGGATGCTCAACCCCGACATGGAATGGTACAAGCTGGCCGGGGCCGCGGACATCCCCGAGATCATCGTTCGGGCCTACGAGCCGACCGAGGTGAAAGCCCGGGGCGTCATCGGGGTCGGCGAGCCGGCGACGATTTCCACCGCCGCGGCGATCGGCAACGCGGTCACCAACGCCATCGGCGTACGGGTGGCCGAGTGGCCGATGTCCCCCCGCAACGTCCTCAACGCCCTGGCTTCGGCCTCCAGAGAAGGGAGAGGGTGATCTCATGAAAGCCTTCGAATACGCGGCCCCGGCCACCGTTGCGGACGCGGCGAAGCTCCTCGCCAGCCCCAACGCGGTGGCCCTCGCCGGGGGCACCGACCTGATCGGCCGGATGAAGGACTACGTGACGTCCCCGGACCGCGTGGTCTACCTCAAGGACATCAAGGAAATCGCGGCGATCTCCGGCGACCCGAAAGCCGGCGGCCTGACCATCGGCGCCGGGACTCGGCTTTCGGATCTCGTGGCTCACAAGGGCATCCGCGAATCCTACCCAGCCCTGTGGCAGGCGACCGTCGAGATCGGCTCGCCGCAGATCCGCAACATGAGTACCGTGGGCGGCAACTTACTCCAGAAGCCCCGGTGCTGGTACTACCGCGCAGGGTTTCGGCCTCCTGGGCATGAAGGACGGCCAGAGCCTCGTCCGCGCCGGCGATAACCGATATCACTCGATCTTCCTGACCGACGGCAACGCCTTGTTCATCAGTCCTTCCAGCCTCGCCGTGGCGCTGATCGCGCTCGACGGCCAGGCGACCATCACCGGTCCCAGGGGGGAGCGGACGGTCAAGGTGGAGGATCTCTACCAGGTCCCGAAGCGCGAGACCGACAGCGAGCTGACCATCCAGCCCGGCGAAATCCTCTCCAAGGTGACAGTCCCGGCCGCCAAGGGGAAGAACGCTTCCTACGAGGCGCGAGAGAAACAGGCCCAGGACTGGCCGCTGGTGCTCGCCTCGATCAACCTGGCGATGGACGGTGACACCGTCTCCGCCGCCAGGATCGTCGTCTACGGCGTGGCGCCGATCCCATGGCGTAGTGCTTCGGCTGAGAAGGCGATTACCGGCAAGCGCGTGACGCTCGAGACCGCTGCCGCCGCTGGCGAGGCTGCCGTTCAAGGGGCCTCACCTCTGTCGATGAACGCCTACAAGGTGCCCCTCACCCGGACGGTCGTCAAGCGTGCCTTGCTCCGGGCCATCAATGGAAAGGGGTATTGGGAGGAGGCGTGATCGCCCGAAAACCATGACCAACAACGAACCGAACGAACTTCCAATTGCCCAGTCAAATGTCTCGCCATGCTGCCACCTGCGCTCGAACGGAACGTATCTATTCGGCAGTGGACGGGACGACACGGACAACAACGGCTATAGCTCTTCGTCCTGCTGGTGTTTCCTGACCCTGAAGTCGTTCGGCCCGGACGACGAGATGGTCGGGCACCGCGATTGCCGAAACGCCACGCGATCCTGCTACGAACCGCTCTGAGCCGATTCTATCCGCTCGGGACGGCCGGTGAGACGCCTCGATCAAAAGGTCAGACGGAGGTCCGGTATCTCCTGTCATCGTTCCGTGAATCGCCCAACGCCTCGGAGTCGTGAACGCGGCTTCGAGGCGTTTTCGTTGCGCCCTCAATGGGATTCGAGCCGCCCGCCTTCGTCCGGCAGCTCGTAGCCATCACTTTGAATCGCCCGGCAAGCGGACCGGAAGACGTCTCGAGGCAGGTCCCACCCGCTGCCGAGCGACAAATCATCCAGATAAACAGATAAGATAAAATTTTACGGCTCCCTTTTCCACGGCTTTTCCGTGTTTTTGAGCGGGATGATCACGTCGAAGGCTGCGTGTCCGGACCGGAGAAGCCGGGGCATCGCGGTCTCCGTGCCAGTGCCCGCGCGGGGCTCCGATGGAAGCGATGGGATCGAGCACCGTCCCCAACAACCACCGTTCGCGAGTGCTCCCCCGACCGCTCTTAACCGCTCCGACCGACATGACCGCTAGGACCGATCTGTCTACCCAGCCTGACTCGATACCATGAAAACGTAACGGACACTGATTTTCTTCAAAATCTCTCTTGAAGATTGCGGATTCTCATGTCATCGTTAGTGTTGTCGTTCTTCTTTGCGGGGAGACGGCACTTTCTCCCGGCTTTCGGGACGGGAGTGGATTCGAACCAACTCGGTCCACATTTACGAGGAGAATTGAGCGATGGGCGACGCACGTGACACCGCCAAGAAGAAGAAGGCCGACGAGAAGAAGTCGACCAAGCCGGCCGCGAAGGCGGCGCCCGCCGCGAAGGCAGCGCCCGCCCCCGCGAAGCCTGCGGCCAAGGGAGCGGCGAAATCCACGAAGAAGTAACAGTTCCCTGAGCCATCTGGCTGAATGTTCCAGACCCGGGCTTGCGGTGCTCTTTGGAGGGCCGCCAGTCCGGGTCTTGACGTTTCGAATCCTGAGTCGGATTGGCGCCTCGGGCACACTCGGCAGAAGCATCATCCGCGTTGCGGCCGATCATGTAGCCGCGGATCCTCGGTGGTCCGTAGTATGTCCTGTGCTGCCTGGAGGCTTCGCGTCGAAAGCGCCACGGTGAAGGGATGCGATGGCACCTCGTATTGCTCGTCCGAGAGCTGGCAGGCCAGTGCGAACGCCGATCTCGACAGCTCCGGACGTCCCGACCCCTGCCAGACCCAGGCCATCCACAGCAACATCCGCCGATACATTTCCAGGCGGTGAACGAGCAGGTGTTCGAACAGGAAGCGGTAAGCACCGGCATCGCGAATCGGGTCGGGCGCGAACGAGCCTTCCCGTAGCGTGATTTCCTCGGCCAGCTCGAAGGTCAGCGCCGAGCGCTCCAGCCAGGTGGGGCAGGCGTCGAGCACCTCATCGAGCGTGCGCCGCCATCTCTTCCTCGGCGATCGACGACGTATCCAGATCCGGGATGATCCCCGGTAATCCCGAGGGCTGGAACGCGGGCCCGAGTATCCCACCAAGCCAGTCGCGGACCGGACCTGGAACCGTGGGCCCGCAAACTGACAGGCTCCCACCGAGCAATCGGACCGCTAATTCCGGGACGTCGCAGGCGCAATCTCCCCCGGTCAGGTCGATCCATTCCTCCACCAGACGTCCCGCGGACGGTGTCTCCGGCTCGACCTCGCCCACAACGTCGAGTATCCCGTTCCGAAGATCGCACCAGAATGCGGCGGTCCGGCGTTGACCCACCTGGCTGGAAGAGACCACGATCGTACCTCGACCGCGTCCGTCCACCGGAGTGACCAGGCCTCGGACGATCCGGATACCCAGGACTCCAAGAGCCGATGTCACGCTCTGTGGGTAGACCTGGAGCTCGACCCCCACTGGTACCGCTGGGGGCGACGTGGAATCCTGTCCTAATGACCCCGAGACGCCTGAGTCGGCCTTGAGACCGCCGAGGGACGCGACGACGCAAGGGCTGTCTCAACTCAGACAAAGCCAGGCGAGCGGCCGACCGTGTGCCTGGATCACGCGCTGCGCTCAGGAGGCGGAGCAAGGTCCGGACACCAGGCCGAGAACGGTGGCCCGACAACTCGGCAACGATCGTTTGACGCACTCCCTCGTCGAGGGCCTCGAGACTCTCCATCGCCAGCCAGCATTCTCCCGGGTCATTCTCCAACTGAGAGACGATTTCCCCGAGCCAGCTCCTCTCGGCGTCGCCGGCACGACTCTCCGGCCAGGCCGGCCGGGCTCGGTGTTCGTGACCGTCACAGTCTGCGGGAAGTAAAATCGTTTCGCTTGTGATCGGACAGACTCATCACATTTCTTCCTGATGAGTGAGTAGTCTCCGACGGCGTTGTTCCGGCCCGTCGGGCAATATCCGTTGAGGTCGGCATCCACGTGTCGCTTCCGGGGCGGGGGATGGACCCAGTCCGCTCCACGCCTTCGCGTCGGCCGGCTCACCAGGGCGATGATCGCCCCGGGTTTTTCCACACGCGTCCCAGCACTCTGGCACCGGAGGCCGATCGGCCTCCCGTCCCGGGTGCAGAGAGCGAATAGGTATGCCCTCCGGTTTCATTCGGGTACTCGTAGAGCCGGACCGTGGCCCCATCTTGTCCCGAGTGGTCGTCGGGGAGGATAAAGAAGAGCGGTTCCGAGCCGGTCGCAGCGGCCGGACGCTCGCCGGTTCCGACGTGCAACGTCTGATGCCCTGCCGAGTCAACCTGCTCAGAGACCGGCAGAGTCGCAGTCCCCTGTCGGTCCGGGGCGAAGAAGGCCACGCGTCTGGGCCCCGTTCCGCGCGTCCCGGACAGGCCCTGCCTCGACACCAGGCGGACGGCCCCGCGGCCTCCAGGCACTTCGTAGATCGCCACCGGAAGGGCCAGGCGACGATCCGACAGGTCGAGCCGGTACATCACCTGGTTGTAATCGTAACGCGGGGTTGGATCGTTATTCCCCGAGAAGGTCGTTGTGTAAGTCCCCTCGAAGTAGATGATCCGCCCGTTCTCCTTGTCAAACATGGGATGCTGCTTGGGATTGTAGAAGCTGTACTTGTCGTGAGTCACGATTTTTCGGGCGTAGACCCAGGGACCGAGCGGTGCATCGGCCTCGGCGTACCAGACCTCGCCGAGGAACGACGTGCTGCCGAAGGATTCCACGGCGATCATCACCCATCGGCCGCGATACGCATTCCAGTAGACCGAGCCTCCGTGCGCCAGCACGATCTTGCCGAGGTCGACATCACGCAGGTGGAGGAGTGCCTGGTGAGGTTTGAGGCGGCCGGCGGAGATGAGCTTGTTCTGCTGATCTTGCGGGAGGACCTGAGTGTTCCGCTTCCAGCCGTATCGCGGTGAGCCATCCGCGTTCCAGTCGATCTGCTGCTGTGCCCGCGTGGTCCCTGGTTTGAGGCAGGTGAAGGACTCGAACGCCCGGGGATCCTTGAGCTGCTCGGGGTCCGCGGGGACGCGGATCAGAGGATATGGGTTGGCGTAGTAGACATACTCGACGCCTCGGTCGCGGAACAAGAACGGATGACCACTCGGATAGTCGCCGGGATAGACGCTCGCGTCCGGGAACTGCGCGATCTTCTCGAACCGCTTGGTTTCCGGTCGGAATTCGGCGAGGCCGTGCTGGTAGACTTCCAACTGCTTTCGGACCTTCACGTAGTTGGCGAACATCCGC
Source organism: uncultured Isosphaeraceae bacterium (assembly GCA_963842405.1). Lineage (GTDB taxonomy): Bacteria > Planctomycetota > Planctomycetia > Isosphaerales > Isosphaeraceae > CAVZRC01. The sequence continues at coordinate 92,977 of CAWJGW010000041.1, forward strand.
TCGCGGCCCTCACGGTCAGTGAGCACGACCAGCCCCGAGATCCAGGTCGGGCCCTCACCGGGGATAGGGGCCGTCGGCCTCGCGAAGCCCTTCTCATCGAGGAAGTAGCTCAGGTCAACACCGGCATCCGGATCGAGCCCCCCCTGCCCTGGTCGTTCCGAAGTCGCACCCGGCACGTGGAAGTTGCCCAGCGGATAGTCCGGCCGATTGGTGTCGCCCCAGAACCAGTGGACCTTCGCCTGAAACATGGCGTTGACGACGCTGTCCTGGCCAAGGACCTGGCCGTTGAGTAAGGGCTGGCGGATCGGGATTCGATCGCCGGTCAGGGTGCTATCCCGATAGATCCCGGCCCCGGTGACGCGGTAGAGCCGCTCCGCAATGTTGAGCCGGACGATCTCGATCCGCGCCGAACCTCCCTCCGTGACCTCGAGGGCCCGGCCCCGGTAGCCGAAGTTGTCCTTGGCGGCCGCGTAGCCGTGACTCGTGACGAAGAAGAACACCTTGCGGTTGAACAGGCCGGGCTCGTCGAAGGCGGCCACACCGTTACTGTCGGTGACGAAGCGGATCTGGTTGACCGTCCTGAGCTCGACCAGACGGTACGCCTCGGCCGGTCGCCTTGTCGACGACCTGGATGCGGAAGACCCGGTGGCGCGGGGCCGGCTGGGTGGGATTGGGAGGCGGCTGGGCGCGTTCGGCGGATTGTGCGTAGGCGGCAGAAAGACCGGCCGGCCCGATTCCGGGCAGAGTGAGACTTGATACGATCACCACCAGCAGCAGGGACCAACGGCGGTGAAGCGGCATGACGAGTCCTCCTATCGGGTCGTCCCTTCCCTGTCGATCGCTTGGCCCTCGTCACTCTCCACGCCGATCTGCAAAACTCGACCAGGGATCGCCCGACAGGGCGCCCGGATCCGATTCGATCTCGGCCCGTTCGAGCAGCGACTCGTCGATCTCGTTGAGGAATCGGCTGGGCATCGTGAAGACGGTCGGGCCTCGGCCGCGGGGGATGCACAGCGGATAAGTCAAGGTGAGCTCGTTCATGGCCCGGCTGATGGCCACGTAGAAGATCCGACGCTCTTCTTCCTCGCCCCCGGGTTCATCGAGGGATCGTCGATGAGGGAAGCCCTCTTCGATCACGCGAGGAATGAACACGTGGGACCACTCCAGGCCCTTGGCCTGGTGGACCGTGCTGAGGACGACGACCTCGTTCGGCTCCTCGACCGTCATCGAGTCCATGCCGTAGACGTCGCCTGCCAGGATCATATCGGCGATCAACCGCTCCAGGCTGTCGTACCGGGCAGCCAGGAGGGCGAACTGGTCGATGTCGGCGATGCGGTTATCCGGCCGCTCATACTTGAGGCGGACCGTGTCGGGATAGCCGCCCTTGAGGATCGCTCCGATCGCGGCGGCCGGGTTCCGCTCGGGGTCGGTGGCCCGGAGTTGCCTGAGGTCGCTCACGAACCCGGCGAAGAAGCCTTTGCTCTTGGCCGGCAAGAGGCCCATGGCCTCGGTCGACTCCAGCGCGACCAGGGGATTCTCATTTCGGCCGAGGTGCTCGAAGATCGCCCCGGCCTTGGCCGGACCGACTCCCGGCAAGAGCAAGAGCAGCCGGCGCCAGGAGGCTTCGTCGCGCGGGTTGACGACGATCCGGAGGTACGCCAGAACGTCCTTGATGTGGGCTTGTTCGAAGAAGCGGAGCCCACTGCGCACCGTGTAAGGGATCCCGCGCGCAGCAGCTCGCCCTGGAGCAAGATGCTGTCATAGTGGTTGCGATAGAGCACCGCCATCTGCCCGAGCGCCAGACCCTTATCGCGTTGCTCGAGGATCTCCTGGCAGATGAACGCGGCCTCTTCATACGCGTCCTGAGAGGCGACGACCAGAGGAAGCGGACCGTTCGGCCGCGCAGAGACCAGCTTCTTGGGGAATCCGCTCTGATTGTGGGCGATCGACGCCCGAGTGAAGGCGACGATCTGAGGCGTGGAGCGGTAATTCACATCGAGCTGAAAGAGCTTTGCCGCAGGGTGCCGTTCGTTGAAGCGGAGGACATTGTCGTAATCGGCGCCTCGGAATCGGTAGATCGACTGCGCATCGTCGCCGACGGCCGTGAGGTTGCCGGGACCCGCGGCGGCGATCGTCTCGACCACGCCCACCTGGACGGCGTTGGTATCCTGCATCTCGTCGATGAGGATATGGCGAAACATCTTCCCGTGGGTCTCGCGCTGCTCGGGAAACTCGCGGATCAGCCGGCCCCACTGGAGGAGCAGGTCGTCGTAGTCCATGCAATTGGCCGCCTGCTTGCGACGGGAATAGGCGACCGCGACTGCCTCCAACTGCTGCTGCCATTCGACTCAGCTCGGCGAGCGCGGTCGGCGACCACCTCGGCCACCGGCCGATTGACGTTGGCGCTGAAGCTGATCCAATGCTGCACCGCGGCCGGCTTGGGAGCCAGCCGACCGGTGCCGGTGAATCCGGCGTCGTCCATGGCCAGTCGCATCAGGTCGAGCTGGTCTTCGCTGTCGAGGATGGTGAAATTCGGCTGATAGCCCAGGATCGGCGCCACCCGACGGAGCACGCGGTTGCCGATATGGTGGAAGGTCCCGGCCCAGACCTGGTTCCCTTGCTCGCCGATCAACGATTCCAGCCGGCGAACCATTTCCCGCGCCGCGCGTCGGGTAAAGGTGACCAGCATGATCGAGCCCGCCGGGACGCCCGTGGCGATCAGGTAGGCGACTCGGTAGGTGATGACCCGCGTCTTGCCCGAGCCGGGCCCGGCCAGGATCAGGTTGTAGCCGTCGGGCGCCGTGACCGCGGCATGCTGCGACTCATTCAGCTCGCGCCGAAACTGCTCGGACAGCCGAGTGGCCAACGTCGATTTGAGGCGAATTTTCCGCATGCCAACGCTCGGGTGCGGGGTGCCGGCTCTGGACGTTACGTCTTTCGGGGAAAAGCGTATTATAACAAGGTAGCAGTGCGTTTGCCGACCGTGGCATCACGGATCTCGGACCGCTCTGAGGTACGATCTAATGAAAACAGTCACTACGCATTGGGTTCGCAAGGCGGAAGACGACCTACGCGGCGCCCAACTTGGTGCGGGGACAGCCAAGCCTCCCGCACATCGTTTGCTTTCACTGCCAGCTATCCGCCCAGGGATACCTGAAGGCACTCCTCCAAGAGTGGGAGCTCAAGCCGCTACAAACAGATGACTTGCCCGGGCTGCTGGGCCACCTCCTTCCTCGAGACAACAACCTCCGTCGCCTTTCTCGACGGCTCAATTCACTCACTGCGCTATACAGAGGATATTCTTTATCCGGGGGAACGAGCCTCCATGAGACAGGCTTTGGCGGCCGTCCGCCATGCTGAGGATGTTCGCCGCGAGATCCGCACTCGGCTCGGTTTGAAGTCGCCCTGACTTGCTCGAATACCTGGGCGGTCCGATCAGTCTCGACGTTGATAGACCTCGTACCGCGAGCTGAACCGATTTCGTTCATCGGCTGGACACGGTTCTTCGCGGACGATCTCCCAATCCGGAGATCCCAGCATACTCACCGGGAAGTACGTATCCCCCTCGAACTCCCCTTCCACAATGGTCAGATAAATCTTCTCGCACCTTCGGAAGGAACGCCTCGAAGACCTCACTGCCGCCGATGACGACGGCTTCCTCTGTCCTGTTCCGCCTCTGCAATGGCCAGCGCTTCGTCCGGGGAATGCGCGACCAGGCAACCCGTCGCACGAAAAGTCGGGCTGCCGGGTCAGGATGATATTGGTCCGGCCGGGTAGTGGCCTGCCAAGGGACTCATGGGTCTTCCGGCCCATGATAATCGGCTTGCCCCAGGTGATGGCACGGAACCGCTTCAAGTCACCAGGTAGGTGCCAGGGTAGTTTGCCATCGCGTCCGATCACCCCATTCGTTCCCATGGCCGCTATGAACGAGACGATCACGACACCCAGTCCTCTCTACACGGCCACTTCGCCCCGCAGGGGCGGGTGAGAACGATAGCCAATCAGCCGGATGTGTTCTCGCGAAAGAGCGGCGAGATCGTCCACCTGGGGGTCGATCTCGAGTTTGGGCAGAGCGAATGGCTCACGCTCGAGCTGCTCATCGACCTGGGCCAGATGGTTCGAGTAAATGTGGGCGTCGCCGAAGGTATGAATGAATTCACCGACTGCCAGGTGAGTCAGATGCGCGACGACGTGCGTCAACAGGGCGTAACTCGCGATATTGAAGGGGACCCCGAGGAAGAGATCGGCCGAGCGCTGGTAGAGCTGGCAGGAGAGTCGCCCTTCGGTCACGTTGAACTGGAAGAGCGTGTGGCATGGAGGTAGGGCCATCTCGGAGATCTCGGCCGGGTTCCAGGCGGAGACGATCAGACGCCGTCCGACCGAAGCAGTCGGATCGTCCTTGAGGGCCTTGATACCCTGGAGCACGTACTCAATCTGATCGACCGTTCGCCCGTCCGGTGCCGCCCAGGAGCGCCACTGCTTGCCGTAAACCGGGCCGAGTTCCCCCTCGGAGTCTGCCCACTCGTCCCAGATGCGTCACGCCGTGGTCCTTGAGGTACCGGATGTTCGTCGACCCGCGGAGGAACCAGATCAGCTCATGGGCGATCGCGTTGAATGCGACCTGCTTCGTCGTGACCAGGGGAAATCCCTCGTTCAGGTCGAACCGAATCTGGCGTCCAAAGACGCTGAGATGCGTCGATTTTCTTGCCCGTCGAGCGGAGGACGGCCCGCGTCGGCTTCCTGTCTCCGTGGAGTCGAACTTCGCGAAGCAGATCCAGGAATTGCCTCATACGACCCTCTCGGAGCCGGGCGATGATTCTTCGGTGGAGTCGGGAGCCTTTCCATCCTCCCACCCCAGTCTATCATAAAGAGCCTCCTGATTCGGCGGCATCGGCGCGAGCGGTCTCCGCGTTGCCAGCACGGTTTTCCAACCCCGGGAACGTTTGGCAGCCGCCCTTGCTTGATCCAAGCGACGGATTCCTCGGCTGTGGCATACCGCCGCCGATCGGATTAACCTGGTAGGAACCTACCAGGCTCGAGACGGCGGCGCTCTGACGTCGCGATCGAGCCGGAAACCCCGTGAGCCGTCCGGCCCGGGCCGTAGGCCCGCGTGGACGGCGAGACCAACCTTCGATTCCTCCTACTTACTGGACGCAGGAGTGGAACGCACCTCATGAACGACCGCATTCTGACAACCACTTTTTCTTTGCTTCTCGCGGCGGCTCTTTTGCCGGCCGGCGCGACGGCGAGGGCCAACGGGGCCGACGACGCGGCCTCTGGTGGCCAGCGCGTGCTGACCGGCCAGGACGCCCTCGGCGATTGGACGACCGACGCCCCGGGCGTTCGACGTCGGATCACGGTCGCCGACCTGGCCCCGCCTTTCGATACGCCCTCGGCCAATAACTTTCCGAGGCCCGCACGCAGGCCCGCGGGCGCCATGCCGCTCGCCCCGAAGGGTTTTCAGGTGTCCGAATTTGCCACCGGCTTCAACAACCCGAGAAAGATCGTCACCGCACCCAATGGCGACATCTTCGTCGCCGAGAGTATGCCCGGGCGTATCAAGCTGCTCCGCGACGCCGACGGAGACGGAAAACCCGAGCTGGTCAGCGTCTTCGCCAGCAGGCTGAGCCGTCCGTTCGGGATCGCGTTCTATCCGCTCGGGCCGAATCCAACCTATATCTACGTCGGGAATACCGATTCCGTCGTCCGCTTTGCCTACAAGAACGGCGATACCAAGGCGGAGGGGCCGCCCGAGGTCCTCGTCAAGAATATCCCGAGCGGCAACGAGCGGGTCGGCGGCGGCGGCCACTGGACCCGCGACCTGGAATTCTCGAAAGATGGCAAGACCCTGTTCGTATCGGTGGGTTCCGCGTCGAACGTCATGGAGAGGGCCAGAGACGAGGAGAGGGAGAAGCGTCGCGCCGACATCCTGGCCTTCGACCCTGACGGCAAGAACGAGCGGGTCTACGCCTGGGGCATCCGCAATGCGGTCGGCCTGGCGATCCATCCGGAGACCGGCCAGCTCTGGGCGTCCGTCAACGAGCGCGACGCACTGGGCGACCACCTGGTGCCCGACTACGTCACCCACGTCGAGGAAGGGGGCTTCTACGGATGGCCTTGGTATTACATCGGCGGACACCAGGACCCTCGCCACAAGGGGAAGCACCCTGAGTTGAAGGATAAGGTGATCGTTCCCGACGTGCTGCTCCAGTCACACTCGGCATCGCTGGCCATGACCTTCTACACTGGCCAATCATTCCCGAAGGAATATCGGCTGGATGCGTTCGCGTCCGAGCACGGCTCCTGGAACCGTGCCCGGCGCACCGGCTACAAGGTCATCCGCATCCCGATGAAGGACGGCAAGGCGACCGGCGAATACGAGGACTTTCTGGTCGGATTCGTCACCGAGGAAGGGCAACGTCTGGGGCCGCCCCGTGGGCGTCACGGTCGCCAAGGACGGCGCCCTGCTCGTGACCGACGATGGATCGGGCATCGTGTGGCGCGTAAGCGCCGTCGACAAGAAATGAACCACACGCCATCGAGCCCCGGGCGGTAAACCGCCCGGGGCGCTTGGCGTGACGACTCTCAGCCTTCGAGCGCGAACTCTCAGCCCTTCCTCGGGGTCTGGAGACAAAGGCTCAGAGTCCGCTCAAGTCGAGCGCGACGATGCGGATGCCGTGCTTCAGGCCCAGCTTCTTGACCACGTCCTCGCTCGCCGGCACGGTCATGCTGCGACGCGGGGGAATGCTGACCCCGGATAACACGCGCGGAGCCTGGTCCTTCTGGCTGTCCATGCCGAGCGCCGCCAGGCCGTTCAGGATCAGAGGCGAGGCGTTCTCGATCCGCAACCCGTAGGTCGGCTTGTCCTTGTTTCGCGGGCCCTTGACCAACTGCACCCTGACGAGTCGGTTCAACAACCCCTCGGCCAGAGAATCGGCGAACCGGGCCGGAATCGAACTTTCCGTCCTCGCCGGTCACGGCGCACGCTGAACTTGCCGAAGGGGAGCCATCTCTGGGCCGATTCGTCGCTGCTCACAACCTGGACCTGGGCGTCATTGCCCTTCAGTCGGACCCGGACGCGCCACCGATGGCCCATCCGGGCGAACCGGAATCCCTCGCTCCGCCCAGAGCCCGAGCACGATCTTGCCCTGGAGAGCCTTGACTCACTTTGGCCGCATTTGCTTCATTGCCGGCGTCCGCGGCGGTGATCGCGAACTGAACCCGGCCCGTTTCTCCCTCGGCCAATGTGTCCAGATGCTGCGACGAAATTCTGGGCCATGGTCAGCTCGTAAGCGGTTGGCCCAGTTCTGCGATAACTGGCCGATCGTTTCCCAGTCCAGGCCCGCCGCCAGATGCCACATCACCAGTTGCGAGACCGGGCTGGACGCCGTGTCGGCCGCCAGCCGCTTGAGTGCCTTCTGCACCCGAGGATCGTCACTGATCTCGCCGATGTCGCCGAGCTGGAGCGGCTCGCCCTTCTCAGGGAGCTTCAACCCGGTCTGGAGGTCCGGGACTGTGAGACTGACCAACCGCGTGGGTAGGTGACGGGTCTGGCCCGGCTTCAGCTCGGCGAACGGGAGGCTGGAAGGCGGGACCGAACGCATGCCGCCGCCCATGCCGCCCATCATGCCGCCGCCCATGCCGCCCATGCCGCCGCCCATACCGCCCATGCCGCCCATGCGGCCCATGCCGATCATCAGGCTGCGACGATCCCAGCTATCGAAGTCTCCGGAGAAGTACATGATGATATTCGCTAGCATCATCATGCCCATCATCGGCGGCATGGTGCCGGACCCGCGCCCATGCCACCGCCCATCATGCCGCCACCCCTGCCGCCCATGCCGCCACCCATGCCGCCCATGCCACCGCCCATGCCGCCCATGCCACCGCCCATGCCGCCCATGCCACCGCCCATGCCGCCCATGCCCATGCCACCCATGCCACCCATCTGGCCCGTGGCGCCCTGAGCGATGATACCCGGGGGAAGGACGACACGGAGTGGGCGTTGCGTGCGATTGGTCACCGACACGATCATGCGCCCGTCGCCGCTGCCTTCGGCTTTCACGGACACCGTCCCTTTCTTCATCGCATCGAGCAGGTTGAGCTCCGGTGTCCCTTGATTCTCCTTGACCTGCGAGGACGCAGACGGCCTTGGTCGAGGAGATCGCGGGCGCGGTCTTGCCCGAGGTCTTCTTACCCGTATCCTCGGCGGAAGCACGGGTTGGAGCTAGGCAGGCCACGAGGCCGGCCGCGATCAATGTGACGGAGAGACGAAGCAGTTGTGGCATGGAACTGGTCCTTTCTTCTCGGCGTGTTTCAGCGTGAGGCGAAGGAGGAAACGAATGAGGATATACGATCATTCGATGATCTGAAGTCGTGACTTCGGCGAGCGTTGATGGAGCGTCATCACGTGCCTGGGTCGACTTTTACCTGGGTGGCGCGGCCATCCGGGCATTCGCCGATCTCGGATCACGGTTGAGCTCTGATGAGGTCCTCTCCCGTTCACGCTGCCATCAGCCTCGACGAGTCTGAATCCCGAGGCAGACCTGCGCAAGCGACGGCTCGAAAGGACCGGGATCAGAGGCGTTGTCCGTTCCCGAGAAATCCGCGCGGAGCGATTCCAAGGTCGAGGAGGATGCAGGGCATCCGGCAGCCGCCTACCTGGCCGAAATCAAGGCCGTGTGCGAGGAACAGGTCGGAGTACGCGGACGCAGAGGCCCCGTGTGGGAGCGGCGATGCCAGATACCGCTCCGAAAAGGAAGGGAAAGTGGTGCGGAGATCAACAGCGGAGTGGGAGTGTGGTGAGCCGACTCGCGGACGCCAGGTCCTCTCCACACAAGCCGGATGAAATGGGTGGGAATCGAGACCGGACCCAGATCCGACTCCTCGACGAATCGAGGATTCGTCTCCTCGAGCACCGACTTGAGGCGGCTTCGAAACGGCGAGAATGACGACACAGAGGTCGATCGCGGAACGAGTGAGAGAATTAGAGTCATGGCTGCTGGTGGCACGGGCTACAGGAATTGGGCCATGCCTGCCCGGCTTCTCGACCGTTCGCACGCCGATCGTGGATGGAGCGAGAAGGAATCCCGCAGCCAAAACCACAATCGCCGAGTGTCGAAACCACATCATCCCAGCCCTCAAGGCTTGCTGGGGATGAAAACCGCTTTCGCAGCTTTCCCAGACACCGCTCTTGTGAGAAATACAGGACAGCACCCGGCCAGTCAAGTCGAATTAAACGCAACGTTCCATTCAAAACACCTTCCTCTGGCAGATCGGTCCCGGGATCGAGTCATGGCGACGGAGTGAGCCTTCGCCGCCTCTCGGGCGAGGGCCCGGCGACGAGGGTCGGTCGTGACCGGAGAGGCGTTCCGGTGGTCCACGCGGCAGTGCGAGAGAGCCGCGACCAACGAAAGCAGCGGGTCCGTCGCGACCAGTGAGGATGCCGAGGAATCGATGGATCGAACCGAAATCGAACCGCCCTGGGCGAGCCAATCGTCCAGGGCGGTCCTTCCAAGATCACGAGGTGTCGTGCGACGGCAGGCAATTGCGGACGGGGTCGAGCGGGATCGGTCAGGCTCGATCACAGCCCGCTGAGGTCGACCGCCATCACGCGGATGCCCTGCTTGAGCCCCAGCGTCTTGACGGCATCCTCGCTCGCCGGCACGGTCAGACTCTTCCGTGGCGGGATCGTGATGCCCAGCAGCACCTTCGGCTCCTCGGCGGTCTTGCTCTCCGGGCCGATCAACGACAGACCGTTGAGAATCAGCGGAGACGCATTCTCGATCCGGAGCTGATAAGTCAGTCTACCCTTCTCCCGCGGCCCCTTGCTCAACTGCACCCGGACCAGGCGGTTGAGAATCCCCTCGGCCAGGGCATCGGCAAATTGGGCCCTGTCGAACTTCTCCATCGACCTTCGGGACCGGCAGCGTGAACTTGCCAAACGGGACCCAGTTCCGACCTTCGCTGTCGCTGCTGGAGACCTGAACGAGGGCTTCGCTGCCCTTAAGCCGCACCTGGCAGGCCACGGCCGGCCGATCCGGCCGCGATGGGACCCCGATCACCGCCTGAAGCCCGAGCACGGTCTTGCCCTTGATCGATTCCGGCCAGGTCGGCCGCCATGAACTCGCTGGCCGCGTCCGTCCCCACGATCTGGAACAGGATCCGCCCGCTCTCGCCCTCGGGTATCGAGCTCAATCGATCCACGAAATCCTTGGCCAATGTCAGCTCGTAACGGTTTGCCCATTTCTGGGAGAGCTGGGCGATGGTCTCCCAATCCAGCCCACCGGTTAACCGCCACATGACCAGTTGCGACACCGATGCCGGTGCCAGGCCGCCTCGCGAGCCGCCGCAGGGCTTTCTGGACCTGCGGATTGTCGCTCACTCGCGCGATGTCACCCACGATTCGAAGCTTCTCTCCCTGGGCGGGCAGAACCAGGCCGGCCTCCCCCTTGGGGTCTTGTGAGACTGACGATACTCGTCGGCAAATGCCGGGTCTGTTTGGGCTTCAGTTCGGCGAACGGCAAATCGCTCGGGGGTACCGAACGCATGCCACCACCCATGCCGCCCATGCCACCGCCCATGCCGCCCATGCCCATACCGCCCATACCACCCATCATGCCACCGCCGCCCATGCCCATCATCAGACTGCGGCGATCCCAGCTCTCAAAATCTCCGCAGAAGTACATGATGATGTTCGATAGCATCATCATGCCCATCATCGGAGGCATGGTGCCGGAGCCGCGCCCCATGCCACCGCCCATCATGCCACCGCCCATGCCGCCCATGCCACCACCCATGCCGCCCATGCCACCACCCATGCCGCCCATGCCCCACCGCCCATGCACCGCCCATGCCACCCATACCCATACCACCCATGCCACCGCCCATACCGCCGAACTGGCCGGTGGCACTCTGGGCGACGATGCCTGGAGGCATGATGACCCGGAGGCGACGGCTGGTCTTGTTGGTCACGGACATGGTGATCCGACCGTCCCCGATACCTTCGGCCTGGACGGAAACCAGCCCCTGTCGCATGGCCTCGAGGAGGTCGTGTTCGGGAACCGCTTGCTCGGTGCCGGGCTTGGTCTTGCGCGTCGGCCGCGGCTTTGGGAGCCTTGGCGCCGGCCTTGGCCGCGGGATCCTTTCTTGACTTTGGAATCCTGGGCGGACGCCCAGGTCATCGGCAGAACGGCCAGAAGGCCGCCTGCCAGTAGAGCCGTAAAATGAGGGAAGGAATGACGCATGAGTTCTGCCTTTCTACGCGATGAGTTCGCGTGACCGCTCGCACGATGATGAGAGGCCGGACATCTCGCGTTGCACGAGCCATCCGAAAGATCACCGAGAAGGGATGATCGTCATCCACCCCGGTGTGGAACAGTCGATCCGAGTTGTCGCCGAGTCCGGTGACGTTCGGTCGCGATCCCCAGACTCCACCGCCATGCAGCCGATCGCCGTGGGGAGGAGCCGAGGGCACGCCTCAATCACCTCACACTACTAATGACGATCGATTGCCGCCAAATATTCGTCAGAAAAAACGGCTCGGCGGCCAGCTCATGCGGGTACCTGACAGGAGGTGTACCAGGCGTGCGGAACCGGCGGATCGTCCACCCCGTCAAAGATGTCCCAAAACGACGGCACAATAATCAGTTAGGGCGAGAGGACGCCGATCGACTCTGCCCGCATTCCGACTCCGCCCGGCATCTTGATTCCCGAACGGACAGTCACGCATTGACCGGCTCGCCTTTGAGTGGTCTTCAAGTGTGCTTGCCGATTCTTATGAAGACAATGGGGATTCCGCACTCACGCATTGATCCTCGACGAGCCGTGGCTGCTCTTGCCGCGGGAAGCCGATGGGAGCCTCCGTCCCGACGTACCGAGGCGATGAATCCGTGAACGACTGTCCCATGAGGATCAGGGGCCTGAAGACATCGTGACGCGATTGCTGGCGGGACCGCTTGACGGCCCGGGGCGATCTGCTATAAGATTGGGATATTAAAAGACTTAGTGCTTTGTACCTCCTACTGACTATCGCGAGGCCGGTGCGGCAATGGAACTGCTGAGTGAGCTTTGGGATAAGACGACTGACGCATTGACGGCCTTCTCCGAGGGGGTCTCCCAGGGACTGGTCCGGCTGTTCGGCAGCTCGAACGAGCGGAGAATCCGGCAGATGCGGCCGGTCGTCGCTCAGATCAACGAGCTGGAGCCCAGCATGACGGCCCTCTCCGACGAGGAACTCCGCGCCAAGACGGACGAGCTGCGTCTGCGGCGGGAGCGCGGGGAATCGCTCGACGATTTGCTGCCGGAAGCCTTCGCGGCCTGCCGCGAGTCGGGCCGCCGTTTCTTGAACATGCGCCATTTCGACGTCCAGTTGATGGGCGGCATGGTGCTGCACGAAGGCAGCATCGCCGAGATGGTCACCGGCGAAGGCAAGACGCTGGTCGCCACCCTTGCTGCCTATTTGAACGCGCTGGACGGCCGGGGCGTCCACGTCGTGACGGTCAACGACTACCTGGCGCGCGCGACGCCGAATGGATGAGCCCGCTGTTCCAGGGCCTGGGCATGACCGTCGGGGCCATCCAGTCGGAGATGGACTCCGACGAACGGCAGCAGATGTACGGCTGCGACATCACCTACGGCACCAACAACGAGTTCGGCTTCGACTATCTCCGCGACAACATGAAGCCGACCAAGGAAATGCAGAGCCAGAAGGAGCTCTTCTACGCGATCATCGACGAGGTCGACAGCATCCTGATCGACGAAGCCAGGACGCCGCTGATCATCTCGGGGCCCGCCTTCGACGACGTCCGCAAGTACGCCGAGGCCGATCGGATCGCTCGCGCCTTGAAGCGGGACGTCCACTTCGAGATCAAGGAGAAGGAGCGAACCTGTCACATGACGGATGATGGCGTCCGCGAGGCGGAGCAGATCGCCGGCCTGGAGAGCTTCTACACGCCCGGCAACATGGAGTGGCCCCATCTCATCGACAACTCTCTGAAGGCGCACCACCTCTACAAGCGCGACCGCGACTACGTGGTCCAGCCCAACGGCGAGGTGGTGATCGTCAACGAGTTCACCGGCCGTCTGATGATCGGCCGCCAGTGGTCCGACGGTCTCCACCAGGCCGTGGAGGCCAAGGAACGGGTCAAGATCAAGGAAGAGAACCAGACCCTGGCCACCATCACCCTCCAGAACTTCTTCAAGCTGTACAAGAAGCTCTCGGGCATGACCGGGACGGCCATGACCGAGTCGACGGAGTTCTACAAGGTCTACAGCCTGGACGTGGTCGCCATCCCGACCAACCAGTCGCTGGTCCGGGTCAACCATTCCGACGTGATCTTCCGGTACGAGCGGGAGAAGATGCAGGCGATCCTGGACGAGATCAAGGAGATCAACGCAACCGGGCGGCCGATCCTGGTCGGGACGACCTCGATCGAGAAGTCCGAGGAGCTGGCGGAGATGCTCCAGCGGTTCGGGATCCCTCACCAGGTCCTCAACGCCAAGTACCACGAGCGGGAGGCCGAGATCGTGGCCCAGGCCGGGCGGCGGGGGGCCGTCACGATCGCGACCAACATGGCCGGTCGCGGCACCGACATCATCCTGGGGGGCAACCCCGAGTTCATGGCCTGGGCCGACCTCAAGCGGCTGACCGACGAAGACGGGCGGCCCCTGTACCCGACCCGGCTCGAGGTGCCCAAGCCGGTCTGGGAGCAGGCGGTTGCCCGTTACGAGCCCGAGATGAAGGTCGAGGGGCGCGAGGTGGCCGCGGTCGGCGGCCTGCACATCATCGGCACCGAGCGGCATGAGAGCCGCCGGATCGACAACCAGCTTCGCGGCCGTGCCGGCCGGCAGGGCGACCCCGGCTCCTCGCGCTTCTTCCTCTCGCTGGAAGACGACCTGATGCGCAAGTTCGCCGGCGAATGGGTCTCCAACGTGCTGACCCGGCTGGGCATGCAGGAGGGCGAGGCGATCGAGAGCCTGATGGTCAGCCGTCAGGATCGAGGGGGCTCAGAAGAAAGTCGAAGAGCGGAACTTCGACATCCGCAAGAACCTCCTCGAATACGACGAGGTCATGGACGAGCAGCGCAAGCGCGTGTACTCGTTTCGCCAGAACCTGCTCGAGGGTGTCGCCTCCCAAGGACATGGTCCTCGAGATGATCGACAACCAGCTCCAGGACGCGGGTAACCGCTTCCTCGCCGACGATTACGGCGCCGCGAGCTTCGCCGAGTGGGCCGGCCAGCGGATGGGCGTCGAGATCGCGCCGCGCGATCTGAAGGGTGCCCTGTTCGAGGATGCCGAGGAGATCGTCCGGAGCAAGGCCGAGCGCCAGCTCAGCGAGGCGATCCGTCAGGCGATGGAGGAGAACCTTCCCACCGACGCCGACCCCTCGGAGTGGACCTGGCAGGCCCTGGCCCGCTGGGCCAACGAACGGTTCGAGCTGAACCTGAAGGAGAAGGACCTCAAGAAGTACGCCAGCACCGACCCCGACGAATTTCGGAGCGGCCGGGACGAGCTCGAGGAATTCCTCAACGAGAAGGCCGCCGAATCGCTCCAGAAGATCGACCTCTCACCGGCCCGGGAATTCCTCAAGCCCGACTGGGGCCGCCGCTCGCTCAGCGGCTGGGTCCACCACAAGTTCGCCCTGGCGATCGACCCGGCTACGCTGGGCCGACCTCGACCGCGCCGAGATCATCCGCCGCATCCAGGAAGAGGCCAGAAAGCTCTATGCCCTCAAGGAGTCCGAGCTGCCGGTCCGGATCGCGCTGATCCGATATCTCGCCGACCGGGATCGATCCCAGCCGCCCCGCTACGACCGCGAGGGCCTGGCCCACTGGTTCGCCGACCGATACCACGTCGTCCTCGATGCCGACGAGCTCCGCCCCTTGCTTCGCCCCGAGATCGAGACCCTCCTGATCGGCCTGGCCCATCAGCACTACCAGGGCGCCCGGGTCGCCGACGAGCTCGAGAGCAAGCTCGCCGAAGCCGGGTTGTCCCGGCCGCGCGACGACAAGAACGGGGCACCCGCCAATCCCGCCGCCCTCGCCGACCTCGCCGACTGGGCCCGGCAATCACTCGGCGCCGAGACTACCCCCGACGAGCTGCAATCGCTCTCCCCGGCCAGGTCCGCGGCCGGCTCGTCGCGGCCCTGGATGCCAGGTTCCGTCCCGAGATGCGCGAGATGGAGAAGGCCGTCCTGCTCCAGATCCTCGACTCGAGCTGGATGGAACACCTCCGTGCCATGGACCATCTCCGCAGCTCGATCGGCTTGCAGGGTTACGCCCAGATCGATCCCAAGGTCGAGTACAAGCGCGAGGGCATGAGGATTTTCGCCGAGATGTGGAATGGGATCGGCGATCGGGTGACCGACCTGATCTTCCGGGTCGAGCAATTCGACCCTGATTTCCTGGATTACCTGGGTTCCCGGTACAACAAGCTGGACCGTGCCAAGACGATCCATCAGCAGGCGGAGTCGCAACTGACGGCGGCTCCGGGTTCGGGAGGGGTCCGAGAGCAGCAGGAGGCCGCCATCTGCCGGCAGTCAGCAGTCCACCGAGAAGAAGCGTGAGCCGGTCCGCAACCTTGGAAAAAAGGTTGGCCGGAACGACCTGTGTCCCTGCGGATCCGGTAAAAAGTTCAAAGCGTGTTGCATGCGAAAGCAAGCCGCGGGCGACCCGTTCTGACCGAGTGCGCCGGACAATCGGCCGGTCGGTTCGCATCGGGAACGGGCGGCTCTCCCACGTACCGAGGCCCCGGCCCCACGGCTTGCCGAGTGGGCCTTGAAGCCGGCATCTCTCGTCGTGGATGCGATTTAGGGCGGGGCCGTCTGCCGTTGCGGCCCTCTTCACGGTGGGCCGCCAGCGGCACGGGGCCCAAGCGGTTCTCGGACTTGACCGGCCGGGAGCGAGGGCCAGGGACCTCGGCCGGACGCCCGGAGGCACGCCAGTTGCTTAAAGTGTGGAAGATCCTTCAGGCGACAACTGGGCACCATTCCGGGAAAGGATTCCCCGAGATGCCGTTGGCTTTGAACGTGATCTATGCCGCCGCCTTGGTGATCTTCGCGCCCTGGCTGGTGTATCGTTGGTTTCGGACGGGCAAGTATCGCGAGGGTTGGAGTGAAAAGCTCTGGGGCGAGGCCCCCTGGAGAATCGGGGACCATCCTTGTCTCTGGTTCCACGCGGTGAGTGTGGGCGAGGTTCTGCTGCTGCGGCCACTGGTGCGTGAGATGGCACGCCGCCGCCCGCGCTGGCAGATCGTCATCTCGACCACGACGTCCACGGGGCTGTCCGTGGCTCGGCGGACCTATCCGGACCTGGTGACGTTCTATGCCCCCCTGGACTTCAGTTGGTCCACGCGCCGTGCCGTGGCACGCGTCCGGCCCACCGTCCTGGCCCTGGTCGAGCTGGAGCTCTGGCCGAACCTGATCCGGACGGCGAAGCGGGCCGGTTCCAAGGTGGCGATCATCAATGCACGGCTCAGCTCGCGAAGCTATAACGGTTATCGGAGCCTGCGGCATCCCGCTGCGATCGACCCTCGACCGGATCGACGCCGTGGTGGCCCAGGATGCGGACTACGCCCGGCGATTCGTCGAGCTGGGTGTCCCGGAGGATCGCGTCAGCATCACGGGCTCGGTCAAGTATGATGGACTGGAGAGCGACCGTAACAACACGAGAACCCGCGCGTTGCGAGAGTTACTCGGCCTCGCTCCCACCGATCTGATCTTCGTGGCCGGCAGCACGATGGATGGCGAGGAGGCGGCGGCCCTGGGCGCGTACAAGGCCGCACGTCGCCAGCATCCCGGCCTTCGATTGATCGTGGTCCCACGCCATGCCGAGCGGTTCGATGAGGTGGCACGCTGGCTGGAGGGGCAGGGCGAATCCGTGCTCCGTCGCAGCCGGCTTCCGGGGCCCTCCGCGCGTCGAGCGGACGGCCGGCCCGCCGTGATCCTGATCGATACGATCGGCGAGCTGGGGGCGGTCTGGGGACTGGCCGACGTGGCCTTCGTGGGCGGGAGCCTCCGGCCCGGTCGCGGGGGCCAGAACATGATGGAGCCGGCCGCCTACGGGGCCTCGGTGATGTTCGGCCCGCACACCGCCAACTTCCGGGAGACGGTCGACCAACTGCTCCGGCGCAACGCCGCGCGGCGGGTGGCCGACGCCGACGAACTGGCCCGCGGGCTCCTCGACGACCTCGAGGATCCGGAGTCCGCCGCCGCGCGCGGCGCCGCCGGACGCCACTTCGTGCTGGCCCAGAACGGTGCCTCGGGCCGTACCCTGGCCGAGCTCGACCGCCTGGTCGAATCGTCATGGCCCAGCCGGCCGCTTGACCAGCGACTTGCCTTTTCCGACGGAAGTCGCTGAAATAGGGGTCCGCCCTGGACATGCAGGTGTGAGGAATGCTCCTGCACCGCGATCATGGGGCTCCCGTACGTCCGAGTGCCGCACCGTTATCGAAGAATGGGAGAATGAGATGAGCGAAAGAGAAGAAGGACCTGCCACTTTGCCCACCCCGAGCAATCCGCAAAGTCAGGGCACCGAGGTCGTCGTCGACGATTCCAGCACCCTCCCTTCGTACTCCAATTTCTGCCGCGTCACGGCAACGCCCGAGGAAGTCATTCTCGACTTCGGCCTCAATCCCCAGCCGTTCGCGACCGGCCGCCAGGAAGTCAAGGCGAATCAGCGGATCGTCATGAACTTTTACACGGCGAAGCGGCTGCTACGGCCTTGAGCATGACCATCCAGCGTCATGAAGGGACTTTCGGCTCCATCGAGCTCGACGTCACGGCGGCGAGCCACCGGTGCACCCCAGGCCTATGCCCAGCCGGGGCGACTCGGTCCGCAGGGGGTCGTCGAGTAAGCCGGCATTCGAGCATCGCATCCGCATCGAGTTGGCGGTCGATGTCGGCTCTTCTGGGGGCATGCCGGAAAGAGCCGGCTTCGCCCCCAGCCGCTTCCTGAAAGCCATTGCCGCGATCTCGGGATCAGTCTGGTCCGAGCCAGTGTCCGCGGCCCGCTCTTCCAGAAGTCCACTCGCTTGATCCTTCCCCATCTCCCGCCTGTCGCGCCATCGGCGTCGACGGGCGGCGAGATCCGAACGGCAACCGTCCCGACTCGCCATTCGGTTCTCGAATCATCCTGTTGCAGCGCGATCGACTGGAGTGCCTGCTGCGTAACGGCTGTACCGACGACCGCCCTCGGATTTGACCTGGCGCATGTCCTGATGTATTCACCGGCAGAGCCAGCATCGAAGCTCGCTCGTCCTATTCGCGTCGAAGGTCGCCAGGCTCATGCAGTCGTCGCATGGTCGCGCAGAGAATCAGCGGATCGGGCCGGAGATCGGGCGGGGGCGACGCAACCGCCATTCGGTGGATTTTCCGAGTTTAACGAGTCTTTGGCTGATTGCCGACGCGGGTTTTGTCCGATTTTCAGGTTGTGACGTCCCGGTCCGCGCACGCGGGTTTTGTCGATAGGAGCGATCCCGTCTAGGGTTTCGACTAATCTTCAGTGCGCCGGGGCGCCGATATTGTGGATTGCCGGGCAACTCGGCCTCGGTCCAGGACGGACGAGTCTAGCGTTAGGAGATAATGGAATGTCTCAGCCATCCCGACCGCGGGCGCACGGCCCAGCTCAGCGGCGTCGTCGTGATCTCAAGCTTGAGTTACCGACCCCGCTGGAGGAACGTCGCATGCCGGCGCCGGTCGTCGCATCTGTACCCTCTGCAGGCGGTCTTCACGCCCGCCCCGACGCCGACGAACGCCGACCTGGGCACCGTGGTCGTGTCGGAGAACACGACGGCCACGACTCACGACTCCGAGGCGCCGGTCACCTCGGTGGCGGAGCTGACATCCAACTCGTCGTTCGGCGGCGACATCGTGAATATCGAGCCCGGCCCCGGAGGGGTCTTCGGCGACGACGTCTACGCGATCTCGCGCGGTGCCGGCGGCAACCCGGACGCCATCAACCGCCCGGGCGTGATCTATCGAGTCGATCCGGCCACCGGCCAGACCAGCGTCTTCTTCGACCTCAACACGGTCCTGAGCCAGACGGACCCGACCAACACCACGCCCGCGACCCCCGCGGCCAATTCGCTCGGCAATGAGACGGGGCTGGTGAACTGGTACAGCATGACGTTCGATCCCGAGGGGACCTTCGACGGGACTCCCTCGTTGTTCGTCAGCAGCGTCAACCGTTCCGACCCGAACAAGAACATCATCTTCCAGATCTCCTCCGCCGGTACCCTGATCGGCGTCTTCGTGCAGATGACCGATGGACTCGCGTCGCAGAAGTTCAACCTGAACCCCACGGCGATCCTGGTCCCGCCAGTGCAACAGCAGCAGTTCCTCACGGGGATGATCGCCGGTAGCGGGATCAGTACCACGAACTCGGGCACGTTCGCGGCGCTCTACTTCAACTCCACCGAATACTCGCCCGGCCAGGTCATCAGCAACTCGACCCTGCCCACGGGCGTAACCCAGACCAACCTGGGCGAGCCGGTGATCACTCAGGTGCTCACGAATCTCAACACGGTCGTGACGACCGGGGTCGCCACCGGTCCGATCGTTGGCCTGACTTCCTCGAACATCTACTACGACAACCAGACGTTCTCCGTGTTCACGGACTTCGGCACGCCGGCCGGCGGCGGGATCTCCGCGGAACCCGGCTATAGCGGCGTCCAGGGGAGCAACGGCAACCTGCTGATCGGCAACACCGCGACCTCCCTGGCGGTGAGTGCGCTCACGGATGCCCAGCCGGCGGCCTCCACGCATGTTCCGCCGCTTCTACGGCATCGCCTTCGACCAGTACGGCTACTTCTCGCAGGGCATGGCCCTGACCTCCTCGAGCGGCACGACCGCCGGCGCGGCCACGACGCTGACCGTCAGCGATCCCCCAACTTATGCCGGCAGCGTGTTCGTCAGCGACCTGTCGGAAGGGCTTTACGTGACGGTGACGCCGCTGGCTCCGTTGCCGGCGACGCCGATCCTGGTGCCGGTCCAGGGGACGGGCACCATCGGCGTCACGGCCACCGGTAGCACGACTGACTCGGCCGGGACCGTCGTCCCGATCGTCAGCCCGATCTTCACGGACGGCAACACCACCGAGGGCTCGAACTACTTCGGCGGCCGAGTCATCCGCATCACGCCGGCGGGCCTGGTGAACACGTTCGCCTATGGCTTCAACACTTCGGGCGATCAGGACTCCTCGAGCTTCATCGATTCCACACTGAGCATCGGCTTCTCGGCGGATGGGACGATCTTCTACGCCGCCGACGATTCGGGAATCTGGCAGTTCAAGACCACGGCCGACCTGGCCGACTCCACGAGCGGGAGCCTGATCGGTCTGAGCGACTTGCGCCGCCCTGGGCGTCCCCTATGACGGTCTCGGCGCCGCCGTGGCCGTGGTGGATACCGGCGTCGACGCCCAGAGCACCTCATTCCGCGGTCGGGTCGCCCCGGGTACCAACGTCATCACGGGCGGCCCGGGCAACCAGGACCTGGCCCCCGTGCCAGCAACTCGGTACACCACGACCGGGGGGCCGGCGGCGCCGGCGGCGGTGGCGGCGGCGGCGGTGGGCGGCGGTGGCACCGGCGCTGCTGCGGACAATGCCGTCCTCGCACAACTCCAGCGCCGGGCACGGTACGCCGGTCGCCGGAGTGATCGCCCAGTTCGTCCCCCAGGCGACGATCGTCCCGATCGATGTCTTCAGCCCGTTCAGCCCGCCCTTCGAGCTGTCGAGCCAGCTCGACGACCGGCGGCGGCGGCGGCACCGGCGGCGCCGGCGGCGGCGGCACCGGCGGCACCGGCGGCACCGGCCGGCGGGCATCGCGGAGAGCACCAACGACGATGGTGCCACGACCCAGACGCTCTATAACGGCCTCAATTACCTGGTTGGGCACCCGTACGTGAACGATCCGCTCCGTGCGGGGAAAGTGGATCGCGTGATTGCGGCCGTGTATGCCTTCGGTACCAGCTCGACATTCACCAGCGAGGCGCAGGCGTACAAGCAATACCCGCAGGCCGTCATCGCCCTGAAGAACCTGTATCACAAGCTGCGCAAGGAGGGGGTCGCCAACATCGCGGCGTCCGGCGAGTTCGGCGAGCCGCTGGGGGCCTCGGCCAGCTCCTCGACCACGACCGGCGGCACCGGCAGCGACCACGACGCACTCGAGCAGGCGAACAACAACGCCCAGAACGCGTCGGTGGGCGACGACGACGGCATTTCCCTGCCCGCCATCATCAACGAGGTGATCTCGGTCACCGGCGTGTACTCCTTCCCCTTCATGGACACACCTTCGACGTCGCCGATCGATACGCCGACGGGCGTCATCCCGCAACCGCTCGGGCCGATCTTGCTCTTCGGTTCGAGCTTGACGATCGGTGGGACCGCGAGCTTCGGCTCCAGCAGCAGCGGCAGCACGACCGGGACGGCGGCGACGACGACCACAGGGTTCAACGCCAATGCCCAGTTGCTCTGTCGGCGGCAGACAAGAATATCTGGGTCGACCGGATCCCTGGTGCCGTCAACCGGAACCCCACGACCGATTTCGCCGCGCCGGCCTTCAACGTCCCAACTTTCACCCGGACCGCCGCGATCGTCCCAACCACCTCGAGCACCACCGGCACGCGGTACCTCGGGAACCAACACTTCCGGCATCGTCAACCCCCTGACGTTCACCCAGGTCGGCACCTCGATGTCGGCGGCGATCGTCACCGGTGCCTACGCCCTGTTGTCCTCGGCCCTCAGCTACTGGACCACCCTGGCCCACTCCAACGGCTACACCTCCGACGCTTATCTGAACACGCCGGTCGGGACGGACACCTTGAACTTCGGCAAGCACGCCTTCAAGAACATTTCCGCCTGGAACACGCCCGACGGCATCAACGGAATCCTGGCGTGGACCGCCGTGCCGGCGACCGACGTCAACGACGGAAATACGGTCTCGACGCCGTCCCAGTTGCTCGACAGCACCGCGTACCCGTCTTATGCGCGGATCTCCGTGAGCAACGCCGTCGCCGCGATCGAGGGCTACATCGCCATCAACTATCTGGAGAAGCACCATGACTTCCAGCTACATCGACTCCGACCACGACGGCGTGATCACGGCACAGGAGGTCACGAATTTCGTGGAGAACGCCAACGCCATGGGCATTGCCGGAAGCCGGTGCCATGGCGAACCTCCTCGGTGGGACGGCGACCTACGGGCCCGTCGAGGCGGGCATCAACAACGAAGTCTTCAACGAGAATCCCGACCAGCCGGCCGCCGAGCAGCGGCGGTTCAATTTCTTCGACTACGCCGCCGACGGCCAGCTCAACGGCTCGATCACGACGAACGAGCTGAGGATGCTGAGCCGCACCCTGTTGCCCTCCCCGGACGCCTACACCATCATCGATCGACAACGCGCGACCGCCAACGGCTTCCTGCTCGCGCCGTCCACGCCACGCAACTTCGCCGCCTTGCAGCACCTCTCAGCCCAGGTATGAGTTCGTGCCCGCGTCGGCCGTTGCCAAGTATCGCAACATCTCGCCCGACCAATTCACGATCGGTCGCGGCGAGTACCCTGGCCAGTACCTCCCCTTGTACACCCTCTTCGACGATACACCGACCGCATCGAGCTCGACGAACACGACCACGACCCAGAACCAGGTCATCTCCCTGCAGAAGTCCACGAACGTCGATGGCACGAAGGTCACGGTCAATTACTATACGGCTGTTACCTCGGTGGCTTCGCCGACGCCGACGCCGACACCGACTCCCACGCCAACGTCCAACGCCCACACCGACGCCCACCCCGACGCCGACCTCGACGGCGACCACTACGCCGACTCCGACGCCGACGCCGACGCCGACTGTGGAGAATGCGGCCGATAGCTTGATCACCAGCCGTTGACAACAATGCTCCATCGGGCTCAACGACGGGCTCAACCGGGTCCATTACATCGACGACCCTTACCCGAACGCAGCTCCCGGTCTCACAGCTAACTATTACGCCGACACCAACACCCACACCGACGTCGACCCAGCCAGGTTCCGCTGGCGTACTCCAGCGTGACGATCGGCTCGACCACCTCAACACCGAGCTCGTCGGCCGCGATTCCCTCAAGGGGGAGAAGAAATCGCTGGTCAGGACCGCCGCCAAGACGGCCAAGAAGAAGAGCACGGGCACGTTGCAGTCGATCTGGAATAACATCAAGAGCACGGTCAGGAAAATTTGATCCGGACCGCCTCGCCTGGTTTTTCCAAGCCGGCCGGGCCCCGAACCTCGGGGTCCGGCCGGCTTGTCTCATTGGTGCGCCAGGTGCAACGGCTCGGTGCCAACGGGCGCGAGGCGGAACGATCGGGATCGTCGCCTCAGACGACACCCTTGACCTGACAATCCCGCGGCTGACGAACTCTCGGCGGAGGATCCCCTGGAACGCCAGTCGAACTCGCCGTATGGTGAAAGCAGTCCTCGACTCTGTCTCACGCCTCGAGCCTCCCACGAAACCGACCTGGAGAACGCATCATGACCCGGATGGAGCGAAGAACCTTCCTCCGCGCGACGGGCGCGACGATCGCCGCGGCGGCCGGCGCAATGCCGGCGGCCCTGCCGGCCCCCGCCCTCGGTGACGAGCCTTCCAAGAACCGTTGGAAGAAGGCGTTCATGCTCGGCGGACTGAGCAAGGGCTCCCCCTTGCCCACGTTTCAGCTCTTGAAAGAAGCGGGCTTCGAGGGAGTCGAGCTCATCAGTCCCAATCAGCTCGATCGCGGGGAGGTCTTGAAGGCCCGCGACGAGACGGGCCTGGTCATCCACGGCGTCAGCGGCGCACGGCACTGGCAAGACCCGCTCTCCGACCCCGACCCTCGGGTCGTCGAGCGCGGGATGGCGGCCATCCGCCAGGAATTCGACGATTGCAAAGCCTATGGCGGTACCACCGTGCTGGTCGTCCCGGCGGTCGTCAGCAAGAAGGTGGGCTACCGCGACGCCTACAAGCGTTCCCAGGAGAATATCCGCAAGTTGATCCCCGACGCCGAGCGGCACGGGATCAAGATCGCGATCGAAGAGGTGTGGAACAAGTTCCTGCTCAGCCCCGTCGAGTTTGCCCGCTATATCGACGAATTCGAGAGTCCCTGGGTCGGCGCCTACTTCGACGTTGGAAACGTCGTCGAGTACGGCTTACCCCGAAGAATGGATCCGCGAACTGGGCCAGCGAATCCTCAAGATCCACATCAAGGAGTACGCCAAGCCCAAGCGGTTCAGCTATAGCCTGGGCGAGGGAAAGGAGATCGACTGGGCTGCCGTCCGAAGTGCCCTCATCGAAGTGGGTTACGGCGGTTGGATCACCGCCGAGGTCTCCTTCGGCAACCTCGAAGCCATGAAGGATGTCGTCCATCGGATGGACCGCCTGCTCGTGCTGGCTTAGTAGATGCAAGCACCCCTCAAGGGCTGGACGCTGGCGATACCGAGCCCCGCGCCACGATCATCGAGCCTCTCGACCGGGCGGTTTCACGGGCCGGAGGACCATCTGGACCTCCTCGATCAGGTTATTATAGAGTGCACTCATCTGCACCAAGGCCCCAAAACCCACCGGGTTCTGCGAGTCCATGCGATACCAGAGCTCACTCGGCTTCAGCTTCACCTCGCTCAGCTCGAAGTCAATCCCCAGATAGATGCCCAGCGGCGAGTTCGCGACGCCCTGCGCGATCCATTGGCGGTTGAGCCGCTGCGAGAAAAGCGTCAACCCGTCTGCCGTCACGGCACGGACATGGGTGGGGTCATTGGCGAAATGTTCATGTCGGTGGTGAGGCACGGCGATCCGGATCGTCGCGCCATCCTGACAGACGCGGTACATTTCCTTCATGATCTCGAGGTAGACGATCGGGTTGTGGCCGAGATGTTCCAGGACATGACTTAACAGGATCTCGCTGACCGAGTCGTCCGGCCAGGGCCAGGGGACGACCTCCAGGTCATGCCGCACGTCGGGCTCTCCGAAGCGATCGACATTCACGTAGCCATCGAGACGGGTCATGCCACAACCCAGGTTGAGTCGCAATCCGTTCATCAAAGTCGTCGCGGCGGAAACCCCTGGCTTGAGCCATGGGGAGGAGCCGCGCTCCTCTTGAAAATGAGGATGGATTCTGTTCCACTTCCACCATGAAGCTCACGCTCCAACTTCAACTCTTGCCCGATGACGCCCAGAAGGGCCAACTCCTCACCACGATGGAGCGGTTCAACGAAGCGGCCACCTTCGTAGCCCAAGTGGGCTT
The DNA here is from genome assembly GCA_963842405.1 of uncultured Isosphaeraceae bacterium. Lineage (GTDB taxonomy): Bacteria > Planctomycetota > Planctomycetia > Isosphaerales > Isosphaeraceae > CAVZRC01. The sequence goes on from CAWJGW010000041.1 coordinate 118,218, forward strand.
CGAGGCCAAGGTCTATGGGCAGGTCTCCCTCCACCAGCTTTGCTACCGCGAAATCCGGGACCGGTTCGGTCTGTCGAGCCAACTGGCGGTGCGGGCCATCGCCAAAGCCGTCGAGTGTTTCCAGCGCGACACGTCGATCTGTCCCGTATTCAAGTCCCACGGGGCCACCTGTTACGACCAGCGGGTCATGAGTTTCAAGGGGCTGACGATCGTCAGCCTCTGGGCCCTCTCGGGACGGCTTCTGATCCCGTTCGTTTGTGGTGAGTATCAGAAGGAACGCCAGGGCCGTATCAAAGGACAAGCCGATCTCGTCTACCGGCAGGGCAAGTTCTACCTGCTCTGCACGATCGAGATGCCGGAAGCGACTCCCATCGAGCCCAAGGATGTGATCGGCGTCGATCTGGGAATTGTCAACATCGCCACCGATAGTAACGGCGCGACATTCTCGGGTGCCAAGACCGAGGAAATCCGGCAGCGCTACCACAGGCATCGCCGGGGACTGAACCGGAAAGGCACCAAGAGCGCCCGTCGCCGGCTCGCCAAGATCCGGAAGAAAGAGGCCAACTTCCGCCGCAATGAGAATCACCGGATCGCCAATCGGATCGTTGCCGGAGCTAAGGCAACCGATTCCGCGATCGCCCTGGAGGATCTCCAGGGGATCCGGGACCGGGTCTCGGTTAAGGGGCCGAAGCAACGAGCCAGGCATGCGGGTTGGGCCTTCCTGCAGTTGCGAAGTTGCGTAGAGTACAAGGCCAAGCTCGGGGGTATCCCGGTCATCTTTGTGGACCCCAGGAACACGTCTCGAACTTGCCCCGAGTGTAGTCACTGTGAAACGTCCAATCGCAAGAGTCAGGCTGAGTTTGAATGTAAGGCATGCGGCCACAAGGCTCATGCCGACCTCGTAGGTGCCCGGAACGTCCGGGCTAAGGGCCAATGTCAAGTGGCCTATAGTAGGGCTTGCTGACTCCGGGAGCGAAACCCGGACGAGAGTGCTTACAAGCCCCTAGCTTTAGCTGTGGGGTACTTGGCGATTTGGTTCCACCCGGGTTGTGACCGCGCCCCCGTTCGTGGCACGATGATCTCGTCGAGCGCCGGTGGCGAGGCCGAAGAGGTCCCGAAGAGACACGAGCCATCGCCTTGGTAAGCCAGGACGGAAGAGGCCTGTGACCGGTCCCTATGTGCCACGGAACGCCCGGCACCAGTTCCCGGCAGCCTGGATCGAGTTCTATTACCAGGGAGGGTGGCTTTTGTAAAGTTGTACCGGCCAGTCGCCAGGCGCGGGCGGACCGGAATGGCGGTGGACCGCACAACCTGATCGATCCTTGCAACGTCGCGATGATCGCCAAGAACTCTTTGCAGTAAATACCTCATGCCCAATGACTTGCAGTATCCCTCACCGTTGATGAACGACCCTTTCCATATCCAGCGGGTGGAAATCTGCGTGAAGTTTCGCGAATCTTGCATTTGATCGCGGCAGTTCTCCAGCATGATCAAGTAGAGAGACCAATTAACCTGGGAGCCGTGGCAGATCCATGGCCGAGCCGTGCGAGTGATGCGATTCTGCTGGAACGATTCGCGAAAGGCCGCGAGGAGGCCGCGTTCGTGGTGCTCGTCAAGTCGCCATGGCCCCCTGGTCGAGCGGATCTGCCGCCGCATCCTTCGCAATGAGCAGGACGTCGAGGACGTCTTCCAGGCGACTTTCCTGACCCTCGCTCGTAAAGCGGCCGTGGTCTCATGGCAGGACTCGGTGAGTGGCTGGTTGAGTGCGGTCGCACATCGACTGGCGATGCACGCCCGCTCGGGAGCGGCGCGACAGAGGGGTCATGAGACCCCGATCACGGCTCTGGCCGGCGAAGCGAAGGATGTCAATGGCCGGTTGCCGGAGAGGTATCATCCGCTCATCGACTCGTCGCCGGAGATCGAGCGGCGCGACCTGCGGCGAATCCTCGATGACGAACTCTCTGCTCTTGCCCGAGAAATATCGAGCACCCGTCGTCCTGTGCTACCTCGAGGGTCGGACTCACGAGGAGGCCGCACGACAGCTCGGCTGGCCCGCGGGCTCGATGTCGCGGAGACTGGATCGGGCACGCATGCTGTTGCGACGGCGACTGGCCCATCGCGGACTGGCCATCGCGATCTTCCTCGTGATTTCCGCGGCGATTGTCGCGATCGGGATCGGCGCGGTCCACCGGCCATCGCTCCGGTCCACCGCGACCGTGCGTCACGCGATGTCGCCATTCCGACCGCCCTCGGATGGCGGTCAAGGCTTCGGACTCATCCTGGCCGCGCTCGACCGAGCCGACGACCCTCCACCCGGATCCGATCAGGTCATGCGGTTCGCCCGTCAGGCCCGCCAGGCCGCTCGCCTGATCGAAGCCCACGACCCGGGCCCGCTACGCTCCTTATGGCAGCATTACGTCCAGGAGATGGAGTCCGTCGGCCGCGGATCTCGACCATGCGTCGCAAGTCGAGGACCGCTTGCCCTGGCTGCGGCAGCCCGCCGACTCGACGCAAGTTGCCTGAATTGCCACGAAGTTTTCCGGTAACCGGCAGTCGACACCGTGCAGCCGTTTGCCGGCTCCTTCCCCGCTCGCCATGGCGGTTCGCGGCATCTTCGATTTGTGCATCACTCGCGAAAGAATCGATCGGGACAAGAACGTCCAGAGATCCATGAAGCGGGAATCGGGTCTGAACGATTGCGTTGAAACAAGCGTACAGAGAACCGGCGAGCCTCATTGTTTGAGGCGGAGAAGGCGGGTGCGTGATGAAGAGTCTGGTCGGAAGAACGGCGTCCGACTAAAATAGACGGAAGCTGAATGACGCGAATGTGACTCGAATCATTCCCGCCCCAGGTTCCTCCCTTGAGACCCTCACCTCCAGGTAGGTGCGAACGATATGGCGACGGCCACCAAGAAGAAACCTCCGGCATCGTCTCCTCCCCCGCGTCGAGCGGAACACCCGCCGACGCGGTCGCTGGTGGACCGATTCGTGAATGGAATTGATGCGATCTATCGTTTTCTCGCGTCGGTGAAACTGGCGGTGATCACGCTGGGAACGCTGGTGGTGACGCTCGCCTACGCAACGGTCTTCGACTCCGAGTACGGGAGTGGGGCGGCCGGTGAGTACATCTATCGTTCGCCCGGCTTCGCGGTCCTGCTGGCGTTCCTCGGCATCAACATCCTGTGCGCGGCCCTGATCCGCTTTCCCTGGAAGAAGCGGCAGACCGGGTTCGTCATCACGCACCTCGGGCTCCTGATCATGCTGGCCGGGTCTTTTTACAGTGTCCGGACCTCCGACGGGGGTCAGGTTGGGATGCTCGAAGGGGACGTCAAGGGCGAGCTGGTTCGCACCAACTATTCCGATCATCAAAGTCTGGGAGGTTGACCCCGCACACCCAGCAGTACCTCCGCGAGGTCGACCTGCCGTTTCTTCCCGGCGCATTTCCCTGGGGGCCTGGGAAACCTCAGCCGCGAAGCGTCGTCGGACGACTTCTCTCATCGGTCACCCTGGGGCTGGCCGGTGGTACTCCGAAGACCGAAGAGGTCTTGACCAAGCCCGGCGACCGATTCCAGTTGGTCGTCAAGGAGCATCTGCCCGCCTCGGCCCAGGCTCATGAGCACGTCGCCGATCCCGAGGGCACGCCGATGGCCCGCATCCGGCTCCGATTCAAGGCGCCGGGGATGCCTCAAGAGCAGGACGCCTTCCCGTCCGAGGACGACCAATGGTTCATCACGGAGAAGATGTTCTACCACGTCGCCCGGGCGCCGATGCGCGGGGCTCCCGCGCTGATCACGTTCTCGACCGTGGATAAGCCCGAGCTGGTGGAGGACTTCCTCAAGCCTCCCGCCGGCCGGCAAGGACGGCGTGGCCCGGTTCCGCTACGCGGATCGAACCGGCCGCGCCCGAGTCTTCGACTGGGCTCTCGACGGTCAGCAGGGGAAGTCGATCGAGCTGCCGGAGAGTGGACTCACGCGTCACGCTGATCGAGTTCAAGCCGCTCCCGCCCCAGCAGTTCCGACTGACTCGCTACCTGGGAGAGGACTCGATCCCGATCGCGAGGTTCGAGGTCCGTCGCGGCGGCGAGCCGACCACCCAGGTGGCACTGGCGAACTTGCCGATGTTCGCGGATGGGATCGCCGCCGCCGAGAATCCCGACGCAGCCCCCAAATCGTCGCCGGTTTCGATTCATTACATGGTTTCGCCGGAGATCGACCCCAGGACCAACGGCCGATTCGGCCAGATCGACGTCCTGGCCGGACCGGACCAATCGCTCTCGTACCGGGTCTTCGGCCGGGGCAAGGACGGGCTAGGGCGAGCTCCGCGCCGCCGGGTCCGTCACCAAGGGGAAGCCGATCGTCGCGTTCGGTGGGAGTTCCAACATGCCGATGACGATCAGCTTCGAGGTCGACGACTACCTCCCCTCGGGAGTCGAGCGGGACATCTTCGTGCCGATCGTGCTCCCCAAGGGGAAGAAGGACGAGGGGATCGGTGCCTGCCGGGTTGAGATGACGGTGGGCAAGGAATCCAAGGAGATCTGGCTCAGACGGTCGTTGACCCTCGACCCGCCGTCGCCCTCGTTCGTGACTTTCAGTGATGCGGTCTACGCCATCGCCTACGACGTCAACCGCAAGCCGCTGGGCTTCAATCTCAAGCTCGACGACTTCGATGTGGGCTTCGAGCCGGGTACCGAGCAGGCGACCAAGTTCGTCAGCCAGGTCCGGCTGACCGACAAGTCCGAGGGGATCGAGGACCAGCCGCATACGATCTCGATGAATCACCCGCTCTACCACCAGGGCTATACCTTCTACCAATCGCGATATCAGCCGGATTTCGACCCGCAGGAACGTCCCACGGGCCGGTTTCAGTCGATCTTCCAGGTCGCCATCAATCCCGGGCGGCCGATCATCTATGGCGGGTGCCTGCTGGTGGTCCTGGGTGCCTTCGTCCAGTTCTACATGAGAGCGGGCCTCTTCACGGACGGTGGCAAGAAGGAGCGAGAGCGTGGCAGCCGCTGCAAGGCGAGAGCCAAGGCGACCAAGGCCAGCGGGGGACTGCTCCCAGCAGCCCGAGGAGCCGCTCCCGCAGCCCGAGGATCTCGAGCGACTTTAATTGTCGGAACGCGCATCAATCTCGGCTGAGTCAGCCGCCGGAGACCTGAATATGAGACGAATTCGCAAACGACTTGCCGGGTTAATCCTGGTCGGGATGGCGGCTGGCAGCCTTTCCGCCCGAGGGGCCGAGACGGTCAAGCCGCTGGGGGTCGGGTCCGCTTATGACCAGATCGGCAAGGTCGCGGTCATGCACGAGGGCCGGGTCAAGCCGATGGACACGGTGGCCCGCGAGGAGGTCAAGCAGGTCTACAGCCGCGAGACGATCACCCTGCGCGACCCGCGCGAGGAAGTTGAGAAGCTCCTGGACCCGGAGTCGTTCGATAAGCCGGGTGGGACGAAATGGTCGGTCGAGAAGTGGGGTCCCGTCGGTGCCTTCCTGGGCTGGACCGTCCGGCCGGAGTTCTGGGACGATCAGCCGTTCATCCTCGTCGATTACCTCCCGCTCCGCCGGCTGATCGTGGCCGGCCCGCTCGAGGCACGGCTCAAGGCGATCGCCGACAAGCCGGGCACCTCGGCCGATGACAAGGTCCGCTTGCAGAAGTTCGCCGGCGATCGCGAACTGGCCGCCACGAGCCTGATGGAGTTCGTTCGCTCCTCCAAGCTACCGATCGAGGACCGGCGTTCCATCGCCGAGCTCGCGGCCAAGCTGACCGAGGAGCACAAGTGGCTCACGCCTCACGAGCTCGATGAGGCGAAGATTGACAACAAGGGTGAGACCCTCCCATTCATGGTCTGCGCCGGCAAGCTGGGCGAGCAACAGCGGAAATTCCACGAGAATCCGATGTCCGCCGAGCGTCCCACCGAGGTCGAGCGTCGCATCGTCGAGGTCGCCCAGCGGCTGATGAGCTACCAGGCTTATAGCGGGGAGAACCTTCGGACCAACGGGCTGATCCTGATCTTGCCCCGGCCGTCGGACGCGAAGTACCTGGCCTACACGACCAAGAGCATCACCGCTTATGAGGAGGCGCGGGCCAAGGGGAACGAGAGACCTGCCGCTGATGAAGCTCGACGCCCTCAAGGCGCTCGGGACCTACTGGAACTTCATCCCGCGTGATGAGCACAAGACGCCGACCGAGGACGCCGCGGCGGACGAGCGGTTCACGGCATGGTTGCGCGAGAGCTCGACCTGGGTCCCTCTCAAGGTCCTGTTGAAGTCGAAGCCCGAGGAGCTGGTCGAGGCCGGATACCCCGAAGGGCCTCTCAAGGCGTTTCTGAGCGCGTATCACGACCTGGAGCAGGCGGAGACTCACTCGCCGGGCCAGGTGTCCGAAGCCGCGGCGACCGGGTTCTTGACGGCCTCCCGATCGCTGGGCGAGGCGGTCTCGACCGAGTATCCCAGCGTCCCGGTGATCGAGCGGGAGACCTACTTCAACGCCACCAACCCCTTCTGGAAGGCACCGTTCGCCTATGGCTTCGCAGTGATGCTTCTGGTCGTGGGCCTGGCATTCGTGTCCACCACGAACCGGGAATCCTTGGCGGGGCGACTGGGTCGCGCCGTCTATCGGGCGGGGATGCTCGGCCTGCTGACCGGGATCGCCCTGGAGGTCTGGGGCTTCTATTTCCGGGTGCGCATCACGGGCTGGGCGCCGGTGACGAATATGTACGAGACGGTCATCTGGGTTTCCCTGGTGGCGGCCGTCTTGTCGGTGATCTTCGAGGCGATCTACGGCCGGGTGTACTTCGCGCTGGCCGGGTCGGCGTTCGCGTTGCTGGGCACGATCACGGCCGCGAACGTCCCGCTGCTGGACCCCAGCATCAAGAGTCTCCAGCCGGTGCTGCGGAGCAACCTCTGGCTGACGATTCACGTCCTGACCGAGGTCTCGAGTTACGCCGCGTTCGGGCTGGCCTGGATGCTGGGCCTGATCGCGACGGCCTTCTACTTGACGGCCACCTACCGGCGCTCGCCGCGGTTCGGCGAGCTGGCTGCTGCCGCTGATCCCTGGCCTGCCGCTTCTCACGGTTGGCGGAGCGGGCGTGGCGGCGTCTTACGGGTACTTCGGCCCCGAGTGGACCATGGGCGATCCGCTGTTCTACCTCTTCTCGGCCATGGGCCTGCTCGGGGGCATGATCTCCCTGGCTGCCGTCCTGGCGATCGCCGGAGAAGCCGTCGCCCGGCTCGACATTCCGCGGGGAGGCCCAGCGGAAGCGGATTCCCAGGAATCCACCTGGGAGCCCGACGACGGCGCGAACCGGCCGATCGGCCGTCGCGTCATCCTCCGACCACGGCGGGGGCGTGGCCACCCTGGTCAGGCCGACGGTCGCCGAGATCCGGCGCGGGCCGCGGCTTCCAAGGTCAAGCTCGACGCGCGGGGCTGGCCATGCAGCGGACCGCGGCCATCGTCAAGCCGCTGTCCAACTTCATCTACCGCACGATGCAGGTCGGCGTGCTCCTGATCGCGGCCGGGACCATCCTGGGCGGCGTCTGGGCCGACTACTCCTGGGGCCGGTTCTGGGGTTGGGATGCCAAGGAAGTCTGGGCCCTCATCACCCTGCTCGTCTACCTGATCCCGCTCCACGGCCGATTCGCCGGCTGGGTCAACACGTTCGGGCTCGTCTTCGCCTCGGTCTTCTGCTTCCTCTCCGTCGTCATGGCCTGGTACGGCGTCAACTTCGTCCTGGGCGTCGGCCTGCACAGCTATGGCTTCGTGGAGGGCGGCTCGCAGGGGGCGATGCTCATGATCATCGCGGGCGTCCTGGCCTTCCCGGTCGGCGCCGCCTGGCGGCGCCAGTTGGGATATCGGCCGATGTTCGAGGATCGTTCCGTTGCTCTCGGCGATGTCGAGACCTCGGCCTGATCTCTTTCTGGTTATGTTCCTTTCGTCTACTTGACCGAGGGAGATCGTCCATGCCGTGGGATGTTCCCTGCCCTTTTGGTTGGAACGCATCCCCATGGCTCTGAAGGATCGCCTATTCCGAACTTTTTCGAACGTGCCGAAGGCGTTTCAAATAGCGAAAGGTCAAGCTGCCATGTTGTGCCCAATCTGTGGGGAACCCTGGCGGTTTCCCAACGGTTGGTTTTCAAACCCAGTTTCCGGCGTGGGTCTCCCGCTCTTCTATTGGTCCAAGAGGATTTGGGATACCTATACGGACGAACGGAAAGCCGAAGTCCAACAAAGAGTCCCGAACGTGGAGCAATACTTGAGATGAACCTCACCGAACCAGAAATCGCTTATCTCCGCCGATTCTGCTGGGAGGTATTCCACCAAGAAAACGGTCCCGACACCACCATCAACCAGTGCCCGGGCCACTATAACGACCTGGCCGATCTGGCGGCTACCACGACCCTGGCTCAGGAAATCATCCAGGCCGCCTACGACACGGACTATCAGGATGCACCCCCTCCGGCGGCACCTTTCCCCTGGGCCTCCCTCGACGCTCTCCATTCCAGGGCCGAGGCCATCCGGAATCGCTTGCTCGTTCCAACTCCATGAGATAGAGAATCTCTGTCCGAGGGAAGGGGGTGTCACATGATCGAACTGACTGAACAGCAAATGCAAGCCCTCGAAGACCCCGGAGCCGGTCCGCTCCGAGTTGTGAATCCCCGGACCAACGAGACGTTCATTTTGCTCCGAGTTGACGAGTACGAGCGACTGAAAGAGAACGAGTACGACGATAGTCCATGGACAAGCGAGGAGCGGCACGCCTTGGCCTGGGAGGCGGGCAAGCATGCTGGTTGGGAGGACATGGATGAATACGACGATTGACGCGGAGAAATCATGAACCGGGGCGATGTAATCCGATTCATGCGTTACGCCATAGGCTCGTCGAGAAAGCCGAATCGAATTATGCGGCGTATGTCCCAGACTTCCCGGCTGTGTCGCGCAGGAGCGACCATCGAAGAGACCGAGGCTCGCGTTGAGCGAGGCGATCGAACTCCACCTTGAGGGCAAGCGTGGAGGATGGTGTCCCGATTCCGGAGCCTTCAAGCATCGTGCGACTACGTCTGAGACCTCGGCTCTGATTCGTCGATCCGGAACGGAAGACGCGCGTGACCCGCGCATCACGCGGGCCCGGATCGGTCGGGGGATTCTCGGCGATGGCACGGGCTCGCTCGATCCACTCGATCGAGATCCAGGCCGAGCTGGTGGACTCCTCCGGCATCGCGCGCGGCTGCAAAGCATTCCGCGGCGCGTCTGGCATGGATTCGAACGCCATGCTCCTGACCCTCACGCACCTTGACGCCCGCGGCGGCCAGCTTGATCAAGCCCTTGAGCAGGTCGGCCGTCGCGCCTCGGCGGCCCTCCGCGTGCCAGAGCCCTCCCAGACTTCGTGTGCTTCCCAGTAATATCCGGCGTCGAACAGCTCGACTCCGCGGAGGAATCGCGGCGACCGGTCTCCCCGAACGGGGGCGATCGGGCGTTCCATGCGTCCGTAGGAGTGCCCTTGGGGCGATCGGATCGGATGGGGCCACGGGCCACCGGGGACATAACGAATAAGGCGGCAACCGTTCCGTCGAATCCGTGCTCAAGTTCGGCTCGTCCGGATGGTGAGAGTGGATCGACACGTGTCTCTCGGTCATCGAGGCCATACTCACCTATGAGACATTGCGCTCAGATGGAACTGCAACCGCTGATCTTGATCAATGCGGTCGGCTTGACCGGAAAACTGCTGGAACATGCGCCGCGACTGAAGCAACTGGCGACTGCGGGCTGGGTCCGGTCGCTCGACGACGGTCGTGCCGGCGGTGACCTGCACGGCCCAGGCCAGCATCCTGACCGGCCGGTCTCCCCAGGAACATGGCATCGTCGGCAACGGCTGGTTGTTTCGCGAGACCGGGGAGATCCGGTTCTGGCAGCAGTCGAACGCCTTGATGCAGGCCGAGCCGATCTACGTCACGGCCCGGCGCCGGGCGATCGAACGGGGCCGGACGTTCCGCGCGGCCAAGCTCTTCTGGTGGTTCAACCAGGGGGCTGACGTCGCGATCAGCGTGACGCCCAAGCCCTATTATGGGTGCGACGGCAACAAGGTCTTCGGGATCACCGGCACGCCCGATGGACTGTGCGAGCGTCTCGAGGCGTCCCTGGGCCGATTCCCGTTCCATACGTTCTGGGGACCCGGTGCCGGGCTCCCGTGCACCGAATGGATTGCGCGATCGGCCGCCGCGGTCGTCGAGTCGGAGCGGCCCGATCTCACGCTGGTCTACCTGCCGCACCTCGACTACGACCCCCAGCGGTTCGGCCCCTCCGGTTGCGACATGCCCCGGCTCGTGCGGGAGCTGGACGAGGCATGTGCCCCGTTGCTCGACACGGCCCGCGCGGTCGGGGCGCGTGTCTGGGTCGTCAGCGATTACGGCCATTGCGACGTCTCCCGGCCGATCCTCTTGAACCGCGTCCTGCGGGAGGCGGGCCTCCTGGCCGTCCGGCCCGGACCGTTCGGAGAGACCCTCGATACGTTCGGCAGCCGGGCCTTCGCCGTCTGCGATCACCAGGTCGCCCACGTCTACGTCGCTCGGACCGAGGATCGCGAGCGTGCCCGCGAGCTCATCGCGGCGATACCCGGCGTGGGGCGCGTCCTGTCGGGTGAGGAACGACGCGAGGTCGGCCTGGACCATCCGCGTTCCGGCGAGCTCGTCGTCCTTTCGCGAGGAAGACGCGTGGTTCGCCTATCCCTACTGGATGGATGACGGCGCGGCACCCGATTTCGCCCGGACCGTGGACATCCATCGCAAGCCCGGCTACGACCCTTGCGAGCTGTTCTTCGATCCCGCCTTGTTCTGGCCCAAAGGGCGAGCGATCGCCCGACTCGTCCAGAAGAAGCTCGGTTTTCGCACCCGATTCGACGTGATTCCGCTCGACCCATCACTGGTGCGGGGCAGCCATGGCGTCCCCGCCTCGCGGCCCGAGGATCGACCGATCCTCATCGGCGACGGCCCGGCACCGGCCGCGGAGGGATCGATCCCGTTGACTCAGACTCACGAGCGACTTGCTCGAGGCGATGAGCCTCGAATAGTTGGTCGCGAGCAATTCCGGTGCTCGGCCTTGCCGAAAGTCTTCGTTTGACGCCAGAATCATCGTGTGAGGGTGCTTTCGTTCTCCCTATCCGCCGGTTCACGCGGACCTGAGGACTTTCCCATGTCACGCCCTTCAAAATGGTGTTGCTGGATCGGCCTGGTCGTACTCACGCTGATGTCCGGCCCGGGCGCCGCACTGGGGAGGCGTCACGAGTGAGCAAGTGGAGCGCGCGATTCGAGACGGTATCCGGTTCCTCAAGGCGCAGCAGCGACCCGACGGCTCCTGGCCGGAGGTCGAGGAGAAGGCCAACACCGGGACGACGAGCCTGGTCACCCTGGCCCTCTTGACGGCCGGAGAGAAGCCCGACTCGCCGGCGATCCGGGCGTCGCTCGAATACCTCCGCAACTTCGGCCCGCAGCAGCTTCGCAACACCTATGCCATCTCGTTGCAGACGATGGTCTTCGCCGCCGCCGATCCGGATCGGGACCGCCTCCGGCTGCTCGCGAATGTCGAGTGGCTGGAGAGCGCCCAGATCAAGCCCGACGATCGGATGGTCTGGCCCGGCACCTGGACCTATTCCGATACCAAGTTCAAGCCGGGAGACAACTCGAACACCCAGTACGCGCTCCTGGGCCTCAACGCCGCGAACGAGGTGGGCGTCGCCGTCAACCCGAATGTCTGGGCCCTGTCTCGCGACTATTTCGAGAAAAGCCAGAATCGCGACGGCGGCTGGGGGTACACGCCCCGGCACAAAGAATCGACCGGGAGCATGACCTGCGCGGGAATCTCCAGCCTGATCATCACGGGTTCGAAGCGGTACGAAGGACTGGAATTCCTCCAGGGAGAATCGATCCACGACTGCGGTAGAGGGGGAGTTCAACCCCAGCCTGCTGCGCCGGCCTCGATTGGCTGGCCAACCACTTTCAGGTGGGACAGAATTTCGGCCACGGCCAGATCTGGAAATATTATTATCTTTACGCGCTGGAGCGGGCCGGGCGGCTGTCGGGCGTCCGATTTCTTTGGTCGGAACGACTGGTATCGCGCGGGTGCGGAGGAGCTGGTCCACGACCAGAACCCGCTCTCGGGATTCTGGCGCGGGGCCAACCAGGAGAGCGAGCTGGTCGCGACGAGCTTCGCCCTGTTGTTTCTGGCCAAGGGCCGGGCGCCGGTCCTGGTGAACAAGCTCCGCCATCTCCCGATCAAGCGACTGGAACCACGACCCCGACGATATCCGCAACATCGTCGGGCGTGGTCTCGCGTGACTGGAAGACGCCTCCTCACCTGGCAGGTCGTGGACCCCAGCCAATGCCACGGTCCAGGATCTGCTCCAGGCGCCGATCCTCTTCTTCAACGGACACCGTACTCCCGAATTCGATGGTGTGGCCAGGCAGAACATCCGCGAGTATGTCGAGCAGGGCGGCTTTCTCTTCGCCGATGCCTGCTGCGGCGACCAGGAGTTCGACCAGGGCTTTCGGCGGCTCATGAAGGAGATCTTCCCCGAGGAGGAATTCCAGCTCCGCCCGCTCTCGCCCGAGCATCCCGTCTGGCGGGCCAGGCACCTGCTCTCGCCCGAGGTTCACCCGCTCTGGGGCATCGAGCACGGTTGCCGCACCGTGGTCATCTACTCGCCGACGCGACCTGTCCTGCTACTGGAATCAGTTGGAGCACAACCCGGCCAACCCGGCCGTCATCCGGTCGATCAAGGTCGGCCAGAACGTCATCGACTATGCCACCGGCCGCGAGATGCCCGCGGACAAGCTGGTGGTTCGGGAGATGCACAACCTCAAGATGGATTCGCCCAAGCGGGACGCCCTGCGGATCGCCAAGCTCAAGCACGCCGGCGACTGGAACATCGCGCCCCAGGCGATTCCGAACCTCATGGACGCACTCCGCAAGCCGCCGTTCAGCTTCGACGTCGTCCTGACCCAGAAGGACCTCTTTCCACGCGACCCCAACCTGATTTACTACCCGCTGATCTACATCCACGGCCGCGGCTCGATCTCCTTCCCCGAGAGAAGACCTGGAGGCCCTGCGGCGACACCTCGAGCCGGGGGGCGGGACGCTGTTCGCCGACGCGGCCTGCGGCAGCGCCGCGTTCGACGCCAGCTTCCGGCGATTCGTCGCCGAGCTGGTGCCCAACAGCCGGCTGGAGCCCATCCCGCCGAAGGACGAGCTGTACACGGCGAAGGTCGGATTCGACCTCTCGAAATCGCAGTACACCAAGGCCGCGGGGGCGGCAAGGGTTTCCCGCAGCTCGAGGGCGTGAAGATCAACGGCCACTGGGCCATCATCTACTCCAAGTTCGACATCGGCTGTCGCCCTGGAGCGGCACACGGGGATCGACTGCAAGGGGTACACCTACGAGAGCGCCCTGAAGATCGCCGGCAATATCGTCATCTACTCCACCCTGCCGTGACCGGCCGGCACATCCGGATGGCCGTCCGGTCGAGCCGGTGGCGGTTGAGGCCCTCGGCGCGGTCGGCCGCGGCTAAGGATCAGGTCGAAAATAACTTCCCGATTTGCTCGGGGCACTCGGCGGACACGGAAACCCGCCTTCGGTTCTGCCGTAGAACGGAATTCATTCCGTTTCTTTCCGTTTGGAACGGAAGCCGGCAACTCGTTGGAGAAGCGGGCGGCCCCGGTATTCGCCATCTCTGGAACCCTTCGCTGACACAGAGGGATGGGATGTGACTTCCGTCCCATTCCTGAGACCCGAATGAAGTTCGTTCCACAAAAGAAAACGGAATGAATTCCGTTCTACGAAAAGGGGCTTGAGCCTATCGGGAAGTGATTCCCAACCCGTTCCTAATCGATGGCGTCCGACCCACCCTGAGTGTTATGATAGATCAGATGAGCCCACCCCGCCCGCGGAGTCTTCGACGACTTCCATCCCAGTGACCCCCACCAGGAGACGACACCTTTGGCACGGCGAACCAGGCTCTTGATCCTGTCGGTCGGATTGGTCTGGGCCCGGTCACCATCGGCACACCGGCGATCGGCCACGGGCCCCACGGCCGAACATCGGCGGTGGGCTTCAACACGCGAAGTCCGGCCGATCCTGGCCCGGCATTGCTTCAAGTGCCATGGGCCGGACGACGAGTCGCGCAAGGCGCAGCTCCGGCTGGACCGTCGCGAGGATGCCTTGAAGGCGGCGGGCTCGGGCTCGACGCCCCATCGTCCCGGGCCGGCCCGAGGAGAGCGAGCTGGTGAGTCGGATCTTCGCCGAGGATGACGGCGAGCGGATGCCTCCGCCGCAAGCCAAGCTGCCGCTCTCGGAACAGGATAAGCAGATCCTCCAGCGATGGATCGCGCAGGGGGCGAAGTATGAAGTGCACTGGGCGTTCCGGCGGCCAACTCGGCCGGCGGTGCCGCTCGTCGAGGACTGCGGGCTGGCTTCGCAATCCAGATCGATGCGTTCGTGCTGGCCCGGCTGGAAGCCGAGGGTCTGCGGCCTTCGCCCGAAGCCGATCGGCTCACGCTGATCCGCCGCGTCTCCCTCGACCTGCTCGGGACTGCCTCCCACGCCCGAGGAGGTCGATGCGTTCGTCCGGGATCGGTTCCCCGGACGCCTACGAACGGCTGGTGGACCGGCTGCTCGCCTCGCCCCATTACGGCGAACGGTGGGCACGGCGTTGGCTCGACCTGGCGCGCTATGCCGACACCAACGGCTACGAAAAGGATCGCCAGCGCTCGATCTGGCCGTATCGGGACTGGGTGATCCGGGCCTTGAACGCCGATCTACCGTTCCGTCAATTCACCATCGACCAGCTCGCTGGCGACATGCTGCCCGGCGCACCACGCTCGATCGGCGGATCGCGACCGGCTTCCACCGGAATACGATGCTCAACGAGGAAGGGGGCATCGATCCGCTGGAATTCCGCTTCTACGCCATGACGGATCGGGTGGCGACCACGGCGACGGTCTGGCTGGGGCTGACGATGGGCTGCGCCCAGTGCCACACGCACAAGTTCGACCCGATCCCCCACCGGGAGTATTACCGGTTCATGGCGTTGCTGGACAACGCCGAGGAGCCCGAGATCGAGGTGCCGTCTCCGGACGTCGCGCGACGTCGTCGCGAGATCGAAGCGAAGAATCGCCGCGCGGATCGCCGCACCTTCCGGACCGGTTCCCGCTCGGAAAGCGACCCCGGCGATAAGCGACTCGGACGCGAGATGGAGCGTCGCAAGGCGAATCGGGAGGCCCGATTCCGCGAGTGGCTCGCTCGTCGAGGCGCGCCGCGGCCGTGCGCTGGACGCCCGCTCACGCCGGTCAAGGCGAGCTCCAATCTGCCGCACCTGAGCATCGAGCCCGACGGTTCGGTCTTCGTCAGCGGCGACCAGAGCAAGCGCGATCTCTACAGGCTCGAGTTTCGGAGCGGCCTGAGGGGGATCACCGCGATCCGGCTCGAGGTGCTGCCGGACGAGCGGCTGCCGAACCACGGGCCGGGGCGGGTCTTCTACGAGGGAGCGGCCGGGCGATTTCTTCCTGAGCGAGGTCCGCGTGAAGGCCGACGGGAAGCCGGTACGACTGGCCAGCCGCGACGTCGAGCTGGCCCGAAGGCCAGTTCGGCGCCCGTCGCGATCGACGGTGATCCCCAGACGGGCTGGTCCATCAACGGCGGTCAGGGACAGGCGCATTCCGCCGTCTTTCGCCTCGGCACGACGCTACCGAAAGCGCGATGAGCTGGTCGTGGAGTTGCTCTTCGAGCGGTATCACGCGGCGGGGCTCGGCCGGTTTCGGATCTCGGTCACGACCGACCCTCGGCCGGTCGAAGCTCGGGAGACACCACCCGAGATCGAGCGCGCTCCTGTTGATGGCCGAGGACAAGCGAACCCCAGGGCAAGTCGAGGCAGCTGCGTCGATATCATCTCCTGGTCGCGCCCGAGCTGGCCAAGGAACGGGAGGCGATCGACCAACTCGAGAAGCAGTTGCCCAGTTATCAGACTACCCTGGTCATGAAGGAACGTCTGGCGGACAATCCTCGTCCGACCTTCGTCCACAATCGCGGTGAATTCCTCCAGCCCACCGAGCGCGTCGAGCCGGGCATGCCCTCGTTTCTGCCGCCGTTGCCCAAGGGGTCGCGCGGGACCCGGCTGGACCTGGCCCGCTGGCTGGTGTCGCCCGAGAACCCGATGACCGGCCGCGTGACAATGAACCGGCACTGGGCCGCCTTCTTCGGCAGGGGCCTGGTGCGGACGGTGGAGGATTTCGGATACCAGGGCGAGCCGCCGACTCATCCCGCAGCTGCTCGATTGGCTGGCGGTCCGGCTGGTCGATCAGGGCTGGTCGATCAAGGCGATGCACCGGCTGATCGTCACGAGTGCGACGTATCGGCAATCGTCGCGGGTGCCGCCCGAGCTGCTGGCGAAGGACCCGGAGAATCGACTGCTCGCCCGCGGCCCTCGCGTCCGGATGGAGGCGGAGATGATCCGGGATTCCGCGCTGCGGGTCAGCGGCCTGCTCTGCGGAGAAGATCGGCGGGCCGAGCGTCTTCCCGCCGCAACCGCCCGGCGTCACGACCGAAGGAGCGTATGGCGGCCTGGCGTGGAAGGCCAGCCCCGGAGGCGACGCTACCGCCGGGGTCTCTACACCTTCAGCAAACGCACCGCGCCCTACGCGATGTTCACGACCTTCGACGCGCCCGAGCGGCGAGGTCTGCGTCGCACGGCGAGAGGTCTCCAACTCCCCGCTCCAGGCGCTGACGCTGCTCAACGACCCCGTTTTCGAGGAAGCAGCACAAGCACTCGGACGCATGATGGCCTCGAGCGAAGGCTCGGTCGAGGACCGGGCCCGCCTCCTGTTCCGTCGCTGCCTGACGCGGTCTCCGGATGCCGATGAGCTTGCGATGCTCGTGAAATTCTATCGAGGCGCAGAAGAGCGGCTCGAGCGCAAGGAGCTGGATGCCGCCAGGATCGCCGGTCCGGGTGCGGGTGATCCCGTCGAGCGCGCGGCCTGGACGATCCTGTCACGAGCGATCCTGAACGCCGACGAGGCCGTGACGAAAGGGTGAACCGATGAATCCGGAACGACAGCACGCGGTGACGGTCACCCGCCGCCATTTCTTCGAGGAAGCCGGAGTCAGCGTCGGCAAGATCGCACTGGCCGCGCTGCTCGGCGAGGCGATGGCCCCAGAGGCGTTTCGTGCGCGGGCTCTGGCTGCGTCTCCCGTACCGACGGACCCGCTGCTGCCCAGGCCGCCGCACTTCGCCCCGAAGGCGAAGCGGGTGATCCACCTCTTCATGGCCGGTGCGCCGAGCCAGCTCGACCTGTTCGACTTCAAGCCCGAGCTGGCCCGGCTCGAAGGCAAGCCGCTGCCTCCCTCGGTGATCGGCGGGCAACGCTATGCGTTCATCCGTCCTGATGCCGCCGTGCTCGGCCCTCGGTTCCCGTTCGCCAGGCACGGGCAGTGCGGTGCGGAGCTCTCGGTGATGCTGCCGCACCTGGCCGAGGTCGTGGATGAGATCTGCATCATCAAGTCGGTCAAGACCGATCAGTTCAACCATGCCCCCGCGCAGATCTTCTTCAACACGGGATTTTCCCAGCCGGGTCGGCCCAGCCTGGGATCGTGGGTCCTCTACGGGCTCGGGTCCGAGGCCCACGACCTGCCCGCGTTCATCGTGATGTCCACGGGCAGCGGGATCAGCGGCGGCGCGGCCAACTGGTCCAGCGGGTTTCTGCCGACGGTCTACAACGGGCATCCGCCTGCGGAATCAGGGCGACCCGATCCTCGACGTCTCCAGCCCGCCGGGCATCGACCTCCGGCTCCAGCGCGACTCGCTCGATCTGATCGGTTCGCTGAACCGTCGACGGCTCCAGAACGTGGGCGATCCCGAGATCGCCACCCGCATCGCCGCCTACGAGATGGCGTTCCGGCTCCAGACCTCCGGCCCGGAGCTGATGGACCTTCGTAGCGAGGGTGACGAGACGCTCAGCGCTCTACGGAGCCGATCCGGACAAGCCCTCCTTCGCGAGGGCCTGCCTGCTGGCCCGTCGGATGATCGAGCGAGGCGTCCGGTTCGTGAACATCTATCACGAGGGTTGGGACGCCCACTCTGACGTGTCGGGAAACCTCAAATCCAACTGCGGCACCACCGACCAGGCCACCGCCGCACTGATCAAGGACCTCAAACGGCGCGGGCTGCTCGACGACACGCTCGTTATCTGGGGCGGTGAGTTCGGACGGACTCCCATGGTCGAGACCAACCGCGCATTGGGCCGGAGCCTGGGTCGCGATCATCATCCACAGGCGTTCACGATGTGGATGGCCGGCGGTGGAATCAAGCCCGGCATCACCTACGGGGCCACCGACGACCTGGGGTTCCACATCGCCGAAAACCCGGTGCACGTCCACGACCTCCAGGCAACTATTCTTCACTTACTCGGCTTCGACCACGAGAAGCTCACATTCCACCATGCCGGCCGCGACTTCCGACTCACCGACGTACATGGCCGGGTCGTGAAGGACCTCCTGGCTTGACATCCAGCCAGCTTCCCATCCGTGAAGAATCAAGGAAACCAGGAGGTTGAATCATGACCAGAATTATCCATGGCGTCGTCCATGGCAAGACCATCGCCCTCGACGAAGACCTGGGACTCGTCGAAGGTCAGGCGGTAGAGCTCACGGTCCGCACGGTCGTGTCGCCGATGGGCCGGCGATCCGGAGAAGGGTTTCTCCGTACCGAGGGTGCCTTGACGGACGATCCCCACTGGGACGCCATCATGGCCGAGATCTATCAGGAGCGAAAAAACCAGTGAGGGTGGCAGGCATATCCTGCGGGTGATCGCCGGGCGTTGGCAAGGGAGGGAAAGGTAGCCATGCTACATGATCTGACACTCGGCCATCTCGATCCTGAAGCTGTCACGGGTCGCCGTCGGGTCGTCTTGAAGCCCCTGGAGATGGATGCGGTCCGTCGCCTTCTCACGGAGCTAGGCGGCACCGATGCTGCGGGTCATCCGACACTGGGGGGAGCCAAAGTGCGATTCGAACAAGGCTACATCGTCATCCCTTGGCTCGGCGGATCGCGGAATCGAGTTTCCGAGGAATTTGCCCTGCGTCTCCACCAGGAGACCGGCTGCTTGATCGCCGACCTGGAGCATTGCTGGGTCGTGCCGCTCGAACGGCTGTCGGGATTGGATGAACAGGCGAGTGGAATGCAGTCGGCGCCTGGTTCGTGGATATCGAGGTTTGACACCACGTGACGTTTGGATTGTATCGCAAGTCTCCTGGAGACTCCTCGCATATCTCCACCGCCTTCTGGGTGTCGCTGGTCGAACCCCACCAGTGTCTCTTCGGCCTCGGTGGTCCCGCACCGGTCGGGTAAGACCAGTGGCACCCTTGATTGGACTTAACGGCTTGGTGCCTTATTCCACGAGACTCCGCGCGGCTGGATAATCATTCCCACGACAACTTCTTCGCGTCTCCGCGGCGGTGCGCGGTTCTCGCGCCCTGCTGCGCAAGAATGGCAGCATGTAACGAGGGCTGAGCGAAATGAGATACCGGACATTCGGTCGGACAGGTTGGTCGGTCAGTGAGATCGGCTATGGGATGTGGGGCCTGGCGGGCTGGACCGGTTCGGACGACGAGGAGACGTCTGAGTCGCTCGAACGGGCCGTCCATCTCGGGTGTAACTTCTTCGACACGGCATGGGCCTACGGCGACGGACGTAGCGAACGGCTCCTCGGGCATCTGGTCCGTAACCATCCCGATCGAGACTCTCTACGTGGCGACGAAGGTCCCGCCCAGGAATCGCAAGTGGCCCTCGCAACGCGGGTTCACCCTCGATGAGTGCTTCCCTCCCGAATACATCAAGGAATACGCCGAGAAGAGCTTGCAGAACCTGCAACTGACTCACATCGATCTCCTCCAGTTCCACGTCTGGGAAGACGCCTGGGCTCATGACGAGCGCTGGCAGCGCGCCATGGAGGACCTGAAGCGGCAGGCACTGGTGCGCGCGGTCGGCGTCAGCGTGAATCGCTGGGAGCCGGCGAACGTGTTGGAGACCCTGCGGACCGGCATGATCGACGCGGTCCAGGTCATCTACAACATCTTCGACCAGTCGCCCGAGGACGAGCTCTTCCCGCTCTGCCGCGAGTTGAACGTCGGCGTGATCGCCCGCGTCCCCTTCGACGAAGGGACGCTCACCGGCACGTTGACCAGGGAGATCAACCTGGCCTGAAGGGGACTGGCGGAACACCTACTTCGTCCCGGAGAACCTCGGGCCGAGCGTTGACCGAGCGGAGGCGATCCGGCCGCTGGTCCCATCCGGCATGACGATGCCCGAGCTGGCCCTCCGTTGGATCCTGGCGGAGCCGACGGTCTCCACGATCATCCCGGGGATGCGCAAGATCCCTCACGTCGAATCCAACATCGCCGCCAGCGACAGCCAGGCTCTCGATGCCCGGCCTGCTGGAGCAGCTCAAAGCCCATCGATGGGATCGGACTCCGACGGAATGGTCGCAGTAAGGAAGCGGAATCACCTAAGTCCGCCAGTTGGCCAGGGTCAGGGGATAGCCAAGCTGCTGGACACGTTGAAAATGAGACGTATTTCCGGTGACCAGTTCCAGGCCGTGCATCAGGGCGGTGGCGGCGATCATGGGATCGGCCAGCCCAATGGGCTGCCCGATGCGACTCCAGTTCGCCGGCGATGCGGCCGGCAAGCTCCGCAGCGGCCTAGTCGAAGGAAACCACTTCCTCCGAGGCCATGGCCGCCAGGAAGTTTTGCAGTTGCCTGGTCGCTTGTTTCTTTTGATAACCCCGGATCGCCTCCATGAAGGTGACCGCGGAAATCGTATACCGGGAGAACGCCTTGCGGTAGGCTGTAGCATGGCCGGCGACGATCAGATTCACCCCTTTGGTGATATCCGAAAGGATGTCGGTGTCGAGGAGGGATTTGTTCAAAGGTCAAATTCTCGCCAGGTTTCTTCCCGCCGATGGTGGTAGGCGTCGGCTACGATCTCGTCCATCAACTCGGCGTCATCGCGCATACAGCCCAAGACCGGATCGGGCGGGTTATCGTCTCGGGCTGGCGAGGTTGGCAAGCGGCCGAGCCTTCAGTTCTCTGAGGAGAAGCCTGGCGGCTTCCGCCATCGCCTCATCGACGGAGGCGAAATGGCCGCTCTGGACGGCCGCTTGCAGCGAGCTTTCTACGTCTGGTGGTAAATGGATCGTCATGTATTACAATCTCCTTCACTGTCCAATGTATCACGGCCGACCGTTCGTGCCAAGCTTGGACGGAGTTGCGTGCCTGAGCGTGATGCAGGAAGGGGAAAATACTACCACCCGGCCTACTGACAGTGTAGGACGCGGCGCAAGCTTGCATGCCTCCAGGCCGACGCAACTCTCGACGGGGTGGCACGATTCCTCACTCCGCACGAAAAAATACTCCGAGCCTCGTGAAAGGATTCCGCTCCGACGGTTGTATCTTGAGGAGGGTAAGATGCGGGCGAACGATCCGATGCCGACGCGGCCAAGCCTGTTGTTGCGGATTCGAGACGTCGGGCGACGGCTCGGCATGGGAGCAGTTCGTCTCGCTTTATACCCCGATGATTTACCGGTTTGTGCAGCGGCGCGGCCTTCAGGATGCGGACGCGGCCGACGTGACCCAGGAAGTGCTCCGGGTCGTCGCGGCCAAGGCCCGTCGCCTGGAGTACGACCCGGCCATCGGCTCGTTCCGCGCCTGGCTGTTCACCGTGACCCGTAATACGCTGATCAACACCCAGAAAAAACAGGCCCGGCATCCCCACGGGACCGGCGATACCGCAATGCAACAGAGGCTCGACGCGCAACCCGCTCCGTCCGTTGACGAGAAAGAAGCTCTGGGAACAGGAATACCGGAACAGCCGGCTGAACTGGGCCGCCGAGCAGGTCCGCGGCCATTGCGAGAGCACAACGTGGCAGGCATTCTGGCGCACCGCGGTCAGTGGGGAGAGTCCTCGTGAGGTGGCCGAGTCGCTGGGAATGTCCGTCGGCGCCGTCCACATCGCCAAGAGTCGGGTCATCGCCCGGCTCAAAGCCGTGCTCGGCGAGCTTCCGGAAGAATGAGATCGAGGGGAGGCTATTCCATGACCAGGTTGTCCGAATGCCCCGCGTCCGGATCGATCTTCAGGCGATGATCGGGGGAACCCTGCCCGAGCCGGATCAGACCGACGTCGCTCGACACCTCGACGACTGCGAGGCGTGCCAGCACGCCCTGGAGCGCCTGGCCGCGGGCGAGTCCCCGTTCGCCATCACCGCGCGCCAGCTCGCCGAGGCCGGCCGGTCCGAATCTCCGGAAGATCGATCGGTCGTGCGGGGACTGGTCTCGCAGTTCCGCGACCGCCTTCGGGGCGAGGACCCACCGGAGAGATCCACGGCGACTCGAGCGTCGAGAACGACGCCTGGCTCGACTTCCTCGCGCCGGCGACGCGGCCGGGCGTCCTGGGCACGCTTGCCCAGTATGAGGTGCTCGAGTTGGTCGGCCAGGGAGGGATGGGGATGGTGCTCAAGGCGCTCGACCCGGCCCTGAACCGGCTGGTGGCAATCAAGGTCATGGCGCCGCAGTTGGCGGTGGTCGCCGCGGCCCGGAAGCGGTTCGCCCGCGAGGCCCGGGCCTCGGCCGCGGTCAGCCACGAGCACGTCGTACCGATCTACGCCGTCGATGAGTTCAAAGGGCTTCCCTACCTCGTGATGCCGTTCATTGCCGGCGAGTCCCTTCAGGAACGGCTGGATCGGTGCGGGGCGTTGAAGCTCCCCGAGATCTTGCGGATCGGCCGGCAGATCGCCGCCGGACTGGCCGCGGCCCATGCGCAGGGGCTCATCCACCGCGACATCAAGCCCTCGAACATCCTGCTGGAGAACGGCGTCGAACGGGTCAAGATCACCGACTTCGGACTCGCCCGCACGGTCGACGACGCGACGCTGACACACAGCGACGTGGTGGTGGGTACGCCGCAATTCATGGCACCCGAACAGGCCCGGGGCGAGCCGCTGGACCCGCGTTCCGACCTCTTCAGCCTGGGCGGCGTGCTCTACGCCATGTGTCTGGGCCGGCCGCCCTTCCGCGCCCCGACGGCCCTGGCCGTGCTCAAGCGAGTCTGCGAGGACATCCCCCGCCCGATCCGCGAGGTCGATCCCGAGGTTCCCGAGTGGCTCGCGGCGATCATCGAGAAGCTGCTGGCCAAGGAGCCCGGCCTGCGGTTCGCCTCGGCCGCGGAGGTCTCGCAAGTCCTCCAGGACCATCTGGCCCGTCTCCAGCAGACGCAACACGGCGAGCCCGAATCGATCCCGACTGGCACCCCCTCGCCTCGACGCTCGCGCCGATGGGCAGCCGCCGCGACGATCCTGGGAATCGCGGTCGCCGGCCTGGGATGGACCGAGGCGACCGAAGTGACCCGGATCGTCGCGACGGTGGCGACCATCCTGCGCATCCCAACCTCCCAGGGCGTCCTTTTACTCCAGGTTGACGACCCCGAGGTCAAGGTTCGGGTCGACAGCCAGACCGAGGAGATCGTGATCACCGGCGCCGGCGTCCAGGAGGTGCGGCTCCGCCCGGGCCCCCACCGGCTCCAGGCATTCAAGGAGGGCCGGCTCGTCTACGACGAGCTGCTCACCATCACCAGGGGAGGGAAGAATCGTCGCCAAGATCGGGCGGGAAATCGGGTGCCCCCGATTCGGTCGCGGCCCAACCGGCTCCGATTCTCCCCGACGCCTTCGAAGCCGCCATCTCCCGCTCGAAACAAGGCGAAGGCCCGCGTCCGGTCAACCCATCCGAACTCACGGCCCTCAGGAAGGAGCTCGACGACCTCGTCGCCGAGTACCATCACTTGATGAAAGGCCCGCTCGCCGAGAGATGCCGAGATTTTTCGCAAGCTGGAGGACCGGATGATCGATCTTCGCAGACGGATCAAGCTGCTCGAGTCGAGGGCCGAATCCGCAACCCCGCCAGCGAAGACGACCGCGACGGCCCTTCCTCAGGAGAGGGGCGACGATCGAGTACCGGCCGAGCAGATTGAGGCCAAAGCCCGGGCCGATCATCACAGGCGGCCCCCGATCCGGGACCGATGGACCAGTTGCTCGCGAAATGGGAAGCTCAGAGCGCCAGATTGAAGACGCTCGACGTCCGAATCTACCGGATCGACAAGAACGCGGAGTGGGGTGAAGAAATCCATTATGAAGGGCGGGCCGTTTTCAAGAGCCCTCAGCTCGCCTACCTCGATTTCAAGAAGCTCGAGACGCGTCCGAAACGCCCAGGGGAAGTTGGTCCCGGTGCCGATCCCAAGGATCCAGAAGCGAGCCATGACACCCCAGGAGACGATCATCTGCGGCGAGAATGAGGTCTGGCAGTACCTCTACGCCGCCAAGCAGATCTTCATCTATCCGCTGGCCAAGGAGCAGCGCCACGCGGTCGCTCGACGAGGGACCTCTGCCGTTCCTCTTCAATATGAAGGCCCAACGGGCCAAGGAACGCTACCAAATGACGCTCTCGGGACCAGAGCCAGGAGGCTACTCGGTTCTGGATCAAGCCCAAATTCAAGGAGGACAAGGAAGCCTTCCGGAGGTTCAGGTCAGCCTGGATAAGGAATCGCTGCTGCCGGTGCAGATCACGCTGATCTCCCCGGACAGCAAGAGTAGCAAGGACTTTCGGCTTGAACACATCAGCCCGAATGTGGCCGTTAGCGACGAGTGGTTCCAGGGTCGCCCTTTGAAAGGGTGGAAGGTGACCCGGATACCCGATGCTCAGGGACAATCGCGAGCGAACGTCGGAGCGGCTCCCGATCAGCCCGCGACGGTCCACCGCGCACGCCCCGGTCGAGAGGTGAGCGATGGCCCCGCCGCTGGAGCGATTCGGGACCGTGGACTCCCCGGCGATCCCACCGGCTCTATCCAGGGCGGCAGCCCCTTTCTGAGCCTCGAACGTCGTCCGCTTCAGGCGGGAAAACCAGACGCGATCACGGATTGACACTTTCCACGATAAGGACAAGTCTGATGACGATTCCACGACAATGGGGCCGGTCTTTCGCCGTGAGATGGAGCGCGGCGGCATTCGGGACGCTCTGGCGTTCTCGGCGGGCTTGCCCGCGCCGGAGCCGGGCCGGACGCGAGCGATTCCATCGCGAAAGGCCGGGAGATCTTCAGTCAAGGAATGGGTCCCCGGTGATGGGACCCGGCACGGCGGCGACGGACTCGGCCCGGTCTATAACGACACCTCCTGCATCGCTTGCCACAGCATGGGCGGACCCGGTGGCGCAGGGCCAGCCAACAAGAATGCCGAGATCCTCACGGCCATCTCCAACACCGCTCCCTCCTTCCAGGTCGTGCTCGAATCGAGGCGGTGTAGCGCATCCAGGAACGCGTGGCTTCGAAAAAGGATGGCAATCGGGACGAGGGCGATCTGGACGAGGTCCTCAAAACACAAGGAAAACCGTCTGAAGGAGCTTGTCGTGCAGACAGCAGGTAATCGGTCAACAAGGTGCAATTGAGCAATCTGACCGAGACCTCCCAAGGCACAAGCCGAACGTTGATGAACTGGCTCAACTGCATCCGGCGTTCCGCACGACGCGGAGCGTCACGCTTCACCTCTTCAGTACCGATCCCGCCTACCAGGCGTGGAGATCCCGGCTGATGGCGGTGAACGACGCGTCGGTGCAGGTCGCGGAGCGCGGGCACCCGCGTGACGGCTGAGGACCGCATGAAGCTCGACATGATGTCGATCCGAAATCGGATGGCGAACCGCTCGCCGAACAACATTCCGCAGGCTCAGCATGGCGATTTCAACGTTGTCCTGTCCCGGCGCAACGCGCCGGCCTTGTTCGGCGACGGGCTGATCGACGCGATCCCCGACTCCGCCATCGAGGAGGCGGCCAGGGCGACGTTTCCGGAGTTCCCGGAGATCAAAGGGACGAGTGAGCCGGCTGCCCGATCGCTCGATCGGACGGTTCGGCTGGAAGGCCCAGACCGCGAGCCTGAAGGAGTTCGTGTTGACGGCCTGCGCCGTCGAGCTGGGACTGGAGGTTCCCGACCATCCCCAGGGGAAACTCCCTTACGGATCGGAATCCTCGCACGCGAGGAAGCCAGGTCTGGACCTCGATTCCTCCGAGTGCGACGCCCTGATCGCCTTCGTGCGGAACTTGCAGCCGCCGTCCCAGCGCCGGCCGTCGAGCCGGCGCGAGGCCGAGACGATCCGCGACGGAAAGAAGCGGTTCGAAGAGGCCGGCTGCGCGATCTGCCACAGGCCCAAGCTCGGCTCGGTCGCCGATCTCTACAGCGACCTGCTGCTCCACGACATGGGGTCTGAGCTGGCCGACAATGGCGTCTATGGCAACGTCCCATCCGGTCCAGGTCCGGAGGACGATCCCGACGGGGCACTCGGAATCGCCGGGGTCGTCGCGGGCGCCGTGCCCAACGCGGCCAGGGCTCCGGCGGGCTGCGACCCGACAAGAATGGCGGACGCCGCCCCTCTGGGGGTTCCGCGATTCCGCGCCTTACTTGCACGACGGCCGCGCCGCCAATCTCGAGGAGGCGGTCCTGCTGCACGGTGGCCAGGCCGCCCGGTCGGCTCAGAAGTTCTTCCAGCTCAAGCCCGAAGAGCGGCTCCAGATCGAGTCGTTCCTCAAGTCGCTGACCGCGCCGCCGGCGACCGACCCGGCTCGGGCCGATCGGCTTTGAATCCCGTCCTCGTCATCGAGAGCGGAGGAAACCCTAACGCGGGCTGCGACCGCAACCAAAGAGGGATTGCAGATACCGGATTGCGGATTCCGGATGTCCGAACTATCCGAATTTGTCATCCGCAATCCGCAATCGGAAATCCGCAATCTCCAAAGATGTCGCGCACTGCCGCAGGGATCCTACGGAGGAAGACTCTACTCATGATCGATCGCACCATCGACCGTCGCTCTGGCGTCTGCCTGGTCCGCATCGCGATCCTCGCGATCGGGTCCTTCGTCATCCCGGCCAGCACCGGCTGGTTTGCAAGACCCGTGCAGGCCCAGGTAACGAAGAAGGCGCAAGCCCGGAATCTCAAACGCGAGGCACCGGCGTCGAAAGCCGCCCCGGCACCGACCCCACCGAAAGGGATCACCCTCAAGGAGACCATCCGGTTCGCCGGGGCACCTGAGTCACCTGTATCACGTTTTCTCCCGACAGCCGTACGATCGCGGCCGCGGGAGGGACCCTCGTGAATTTCTGGGGCGAGGGGGCCGACCGGGTACATGGCCGGTTGGTCTACCACGAGGGTCATGAGTGGTTCCGGAACCTCCGCTCGATCGCCTACTCGCCGGACGGACGAACGCTGGCGGCTGGCAGTGATGATGGATCGATCACGATCTGGGACATCACCAATGGCCAGAAACGGATGACAATCACGGGTCATCAGGACGGCGATCCCTCCGAATCGGCGCATCCCGTCTGGAAGGTCGCCTTCTCGCCCGACGGCAAGCTGCTGGCCTCGGCGAGCTGGGACGATACCGCACGGACCTGGGACGCCAGCACGGGTAAGCCGGTCCATGTCCTGAAGCACCCGGGCAAGGTCCGCACGCTCGCCTTCTCGCCGGATGGACGGGTGCTCGCCACCGGCATGGGATTCGAGCCTGAAGACAATGTCATCTTCTGGGACGCCGGCTCGGGCAAGGAGCTGTCTCGGCTCCCGGGAAGCCCGAGCGGAACGTCCTGTATGGCGTTCGCTCCCAGCGGACGGTTGCTGGCCACGGCCGGATCGGACCATCAGGTCCGACTCTGGGACGTCGATTCCCGGTTGGAACTTGCCGAGCTGACCGGTCACACCGAGGAGGTCACGCACCTGGTCTTCTCGCCCGACGGCCGATGGTTGGTCTCGACGAGTCGAGACTATCGCGTGAACGGTTCGGACGCGCTCCGGATCTGGGACATGACGACGGGTCAACCGCGAATGACTCTGCATGGCGATCTGATCGGCCATTCCGTCGCCTTCGCGCCGGATGGCCGCTCGATGGTGACATCCTTCCGCGGCGACGTCGTCAAGCATTGGAACTTCCGTCCCGAGGACCTGGAGCAAGCCCCTGGCCAGCCGGTCTTGATCCCCAGCCATGTGTTGCGCGCTGCGGGCGGGCGGAGTGTGAGATCCCTGGCCATTTCCCCGGACGGTAAGACCCTCGCTCTGGCTTCCGAAAGGATCGTGAAGCTCTACGACCTCCCATCTCGCGCCGAGCGAGCCACGCTCGCCGGGCACGATTCCTCGGTCATGCAGGTCGTGTTCTCGCCCGACGGCAAGACCCTGGCCTCATCGGCGGCCGATGCCCAGGTCCGGCTCTGGGACGTGGCGACGGCCAGGGAGAAGAACAAGCTGGATCGGGTCTACGTCACGACGTTCCCGATCGCCTTCACCCCCGACGGCGACTCGGTCGTCGTGAGCTGGCGCGACCGGTTCACCAGGGCCTGGGACGTCTCGACCGGAAGCCTCAGCGACCTGTTCAAGGTCGACCGGATCGGCCCGCTGGTCTACTCGCCGGACGGACGGCTGCTGGCCACCGCGACCGACGGCGCTCGCGACGGCACGATCCGCCTTCTCGGCACGGCGGCCGCACTCGGCGGTGCGCCGCCGATGCTACAGGATCTTGGACAGTCGTCGCAGGCGACGCTCCACAGTTTAGGCCCCGCCCCCCCCCGGTTCCCGTGGGGGGAGTCGAACCTGCTGCCGGCTCGTCGGCTCCAGCCGTGCCGCCGACTCTGGTGGTTAACAGCGACTCGGCCTGACATCGTGGTGGGCACGACGTCGTCGGTTCCGTCCGTGCCGCCGCCGCCGACTCTGGTGGTTACGGGATCGCTTCCCATTGAGTCGGCGACGGTGCAGTCGATCGGGAATGGCGTGTTTGTCAAAGGCGCTTCCCCGGCTCGAGAGATCACCTGCCTGGCCTTCGCGCCGGATGGTCAGACGCTCGTCGCCGGAGAATGGCATCACGGCAACGCGACCCACGACCTCGTGATCTGGAACTTTTCCAACGGCGTGGTGAAGGCTCGGCTCACCGGGCAGACCAGCGCGATCCGGGGCGTCGCGTATTCTCCCGACGGACGCTGGCTGGCCGCCGTCAGCGGGGACAGCACCGGTCCGGAACACGATGGCGAAGCCCGGATCTGGGACGCGCGCACCAATAAAGAGCGAGCCCGGCTCGTCGGACACCGGGGACCGATACTGGGCCCTGGCATTCACGCTCGACGGCCGGACCCTCATCACGGGCGGCGCGGACGGGATCGTCCGGTTCTGGGAGGTCCCGGCCCGGTGATCTAGCGCGCTTCACGCATGATTTCGCGCACAGCTCAAAGCGCCTGCCGCTCATACTAACCCAACGCGCCAGTTTTGAAGTTGTGCTTTCTTCCGTCGCCCCGCAGGGGCAGCCACAAATCAGCCCAGGGCAACGCCCTGGGAATCGGAACACGTGAATAACCCTTGCCCTGAAAGGGCAAAACCGGACGCTCCATTCCGGTGATCTTCCTTCGCAAGCGATTGAGACAGAAAGCCAGGAAACTTACCGTGTTGCGCCCTTTCAGGGCTTGATGGATTCGGATCGTGGGTCGGTCCCCAGGGCGTTGCCCTGGGCTGATCTGTGGCTGCCCCTTCGGGGCAAAATCCCAAATGCGCAACTTCAAAACGCGCCAGCGAGGGGAAAGGCGTCGGACCCTCGCTGCCGCGTCGGGTTAGTATGATTCTTGTGCGCAATTCAATCGTGAAGCGCTCTAATCCGCAATCCCTCTTGGGTCGCGGCCGAAAACCGCGTCAGGCCCTCTCAGAGTTTGTGAAACAATCGGATAGCGGATTCCAAATTACGAATCGCGAATTCGTAAATGCTTTTGAAATCGACACTGTAGCAAGGAAACCGGGTAGACGCGTCATGCCGCTCTGGCCTTGTGGAGGGTCTTGGTCGTACAGGCCCGGCCCTGGGCCTGACTGTCACGGAGCAGGTCCAGTGCCAAGCGGCCTTCGATCGCTTCCTTCGTCCGCACTCGGTAGACGGTCTTCTGCATCTTCCGGTATCGGCGGTTGCCCCGCTCGACCGCGTTGGACGTCGCACCCAGGAGCCGCTCGTCCAGGAACACCAGCGCCTTCTCAAGGCCCGGCGACATCAGCTTCTTCAACACCGTGCGCAGCTTCTTGAACCGCCGCAACCGAGTCCGCAACGCAGCCAGCTTGGCCAAGGCCGTGGCCATCCGGCACCGACGGTCGAACAGCCGGTAGACCTCGTCCATCAGCTCGCGCAACTGGCGGAACTGGGGCAACCCCCGGCTGATCCGCTGCAAAGTCACACGCTCGGAGGGACTCAGATGTTTCTGGACGAACAGGTAACGGTGCTCGAAGAGGTCGCCGACTTTCCGTTGGATTCGCTTCTTGCACCGGGCCGCGTCCTGTGCCGCCTTGGTGGCCTTGGGCCGGCCCCGCGCGGCAACTGGGGGGCAGTGGCGGCCAACCGCTTGCTGGCGTCCTGCCTGGGCGAGGGCCGTGAGGATCGCCTTGGTCACTTCGCGGAGGATGTGGAAGGTACAGAGCTGGTGCGGGACTTCACCGAAGACCGCGGCGATCGGCTCGGGATACAGCGACGAACCGTCGGTCGTGATCCCCTTGAGGGTCAGTCCGCGCGCGGTGAGGGCGGCCTGGAACCGCCCAAAGAAGGCCGTGATGTCCGTGTGGTCGGGGTCGTGATCGAGGACTTCATAGGTGAGCCGCTTGAAGGTGCGGTTGTCGACGATCGACAACACGCAGAACGGCCCGTCATACAGCTGGTCGACGGCGATAAAGCCCGAGAAGTCCGAGAGGGCCCAGTCGAGATGCTCGGTGTCGACCCGTCGCGCCGCCTTTTTTCCCCCGGCCTCGACCCAGTTCTGGATCGTGGCGTAAGGGACGAACACGCGATGGTCGCGCAGAGGGCCCATTGGGCACAGCGATAGGGCAAGCCGTCCTCGACGACCAGCCGGACGGCCAGGTTGACGACCCGGCGGGTGTAATGGCTGCCGGGGTCGGCCAGGTCGGTGGCGTCGGCGTTGAAGTACTTGCGGCAACGCCGGCAGTAGTGTTGGGAACAGAGCAGGACGATGTCGCGGGGCCGCCCGGTGAGGGTATTGCCCAGGTCGTGAAGGGTGCGACGGACGAGCCGATCGCGGGCGGCCTTGCCACCGCAGTGCGGGCAGGGCCGGCGGCGGTAGTTGCGGCTCTGGACGCCAACCTTGGTCTTGGGCAAATCATCAGGACGAGCGATGCCGATGGTGGAGTCGGGGCGATATTCGCCGGGGCCTGGCATGGTGTCACTCCTGAGAGAAAGATTCTATCAGGAAATACGTCCCGCAATGGCAAAGTGTTCACTGATTCCGCCCGGTTTTCTTGCTATAGACTCTTGAAATCAGGCTTTATATCCATCCGCAATTCGTAATTCGTCATCTGGAATCGATTTCTTCACAGCCTCTCAGTGCGTGACGACTCGGGGCAGCGCCTTGGCCTGTACGATCCAGTCGGCCACGTGCTCCTGTGTCGGCAGTTTCCGGACCAGGTTCTTCTTCTCGTTGACTTCGACCATGGTCGGGTACAGGTTGGTCGGGTTCCGCTGGGCCAGTTCGGGCACGGAGTCCACACCGGCTGCTTCGAGCAACTCCGCATACTGGGAATGGACGCCCTTGATGCGGAACAGGTCAACGTGGTTGACCCAGCGGAGGATCAGGGCAGGGCTGATGCCCGTGTCCTTCTCGATCTTCTCGCGGCCGGACCGCGTGGCGCCCTGTTCCAGGAGCGCTTCGCTCGTTGCAATCCCGACCGCCTTGAGCTTGTCGGCGTACACCTCACCGATACCTTCAACCTCGATGACGTCGCTCATCGCATCACCTCGTGCGGCTTGGACGTTCCGGATCGATGTCGAACAAATGCCTCGCTGTTCCAGTGTGCCTCTTGCGATGGTGCCGGTCTGTCACTCCTGTGTAAGATTATAGCGATTCTGCCCAGGAGTGTCGCCCTGGTTGACATCGCCAGTCTTCGGCCCGCAGCGGATCCAATGACCCCCTGTTCCGAGCCGCCGTGGGTGAACGAGTTGGGGACGAATCACCCGCGGCCTGAAGGGCCGCAGGAACCCAGCCCAGGGAGCATCCCTGGGGCCTCGAAGACCGCCAGCACCTGCGGCCTGAAGGGCCGCAGGAACCCAGGGGGCGTCTTGCCCCGGTCGCGAGGCCGGTGACGGTTGGGAACTTCGCCCAGGACTTGGACCGAGCTCCTCCGGCCCTACAGGCCGGCGGGTTGTAACCGGTGACAGGAACCCAGGGATTCTCCCTGGGCTGGACTCCTGCGGCCCTTCAGGCCGCGGAACCGAGCTCCTCCGGCCCTACAGGCCGGCGGGTGGTGGCCGGTGGCAGGAACCCAGGGATTCTCCCTGGGCTGGACTCCTGCGGCCCTTCAGGCCGCGGGAGGAAGCCGCGCACTACACCAAACTGGGTGACGATCCGGAGCTTAAGTTTTCTCTGCAACGCTCAGTAAGTCTTCGAGGCTTTCCTCAGAAGTTGATCGACCTCGGACCAGAGCGCCTGACATCGCTTTCGCTCATCATCGCGGAGTAATTCCAACGGCTTCTCGTCCCGGATGCCCGCGAGATCGGGGTCAGACTTCCAGTGCCGGAGGGTCCGGGTGATCCGGGCTCCGGCGTCCGCCGAGCCGGCTTGCGCCTGCTTGGTCCAGCAGGCGAGATCGTCTATGAGCCAATCGAGGGCCTGGCTGCGCAGGTGGTCCCTGGCTTCCTGGTCGAGCGGCGGCCGATCGTCTCCCTTGCCTGCTGCCGCCAGCGCTGCCGAGCACGCGGCGTTGTAGCGTTGCCCTGACTCCGGATCGGCAAGTCGTGCATCAGACTCGACGGCCGCGGCATAGAGTCGCGCCGCATCGCGGAAGTGTCGCATATTGTAGGAGAGCCCGGCAAACTCGAGATACTCGCGACCATCCTTGGGCTTGTCGTCCCCGCGGAGCACGGCCGGCAGTCGGTTCCCGATCACCACGATCGATTCGGCCTTTCGCAGCTCTTCCTCCGAGATGCACGGCTTGCTCGACTGCTGCACGCCCAGCTCGTAACCGCGACGGACCTCGACGAGCCCCTCGCGGAAATGACCCTGCTCCTGGAGGACGAGGCCCATCAGGCCGTGGGCCAGGCCGCAGTTGGGCTTGATTTCCAGCGCCACGCGCGCCTTGCGCAGGCGCCGCCTCGAGCTGGCCCTGGCCGCGTAGGCTGTACCCAAGGCAGGCATGGGCCTCGGCATAGTCGGGCCGGCGCCGGATCGTCTCGCGGAGCTGGGCGTCGGCCTCTTGAAGTTTCCCCTGACGAACAAGGGCGAGGCTGAGATTGTGGCGGGCTTCGGAGAAGTCCGGTTCCATGCGGATCGCCTCCCGGTAGGCGGCGATCGCTTCGTCCACCTTTCCTTGGGTCTCGAACGCGGCGCCCAGGCCGAACTTGACGTCGAACGCTTCTGGGTCGAGCCGCAGTGCCTCCCGGTAGGCGGCGATCGCCTCGTCGCTCCTCTGCTCGCGAAGAAGCACGCCGCCGAGATTGCTGTGTGCCTCTGCGAGCGTCGGCTTGAGCCGGAGCGACTCCTGGATCTCCCTGAGGGCCTCGGCGACGCTTCCCTGTTAGAGCAAGGCGGCGCTCAGGCGGGCACAAGCCTCTCGGCGAATTGGCGGGCCGCTCTTCGCCGCAGTGCGGGCAGCACCGTGAATCAGACATCCTCCCGTCTCCTTCATTCATCGCCGTCGCGTGTCGATCTGACGCGCGGCCATGGATTCGGACCATGCTCGGTGCCCGTGGCTCCGGGTACAGTAGACTTGATTCTACTGGACGGACGCGGCGTTGAAGACCACCAAGGAACTCCGGCTCGGCGGCGAAGACGCGATCGAGTTACGTGGTCGAGCTCGCGGCTGTGGCCACCACAAAGGTCCCTGCGGTCCCGGCCGCGACCCGGTTGCCGTCGACTTGAGTGACCAGGGGCCGCCCAGGGTGACCACGTAAGCGCCGTTCTTGGCCGAGGTTACCGAGGCGCTGGCAGGCCTGATCCCGTTGGTGACGATGTTGCTCGAGTCTGTGATGCTGGATTCATCGGAGGTCTGCACGGAGTCGGACACCGACACGTTAGCCGCGCCGAGTGCGAGCGAGCGTGACGAGGCAGGCTTGGCCCCATACTGATAGGCGCCGATGTCCCAGACGCCCGCGGGCGGTACATAGCCGCGCTGGTCGGTCAGCAGATGCGTGGGGTTTAGGCCGCTGCCGATGGCGGGGCTGAACGCGGACACGATCGCAATGGTCTGGGTCGGGCCGCCATTCGATTGGAGGCCCTTCGGATCCAGGTCGGGATTGAAGCCGTCCTTATCGCTCGATTCGGTCACTCCGGCCGGCGCGGTCTGGAACAGGCTGTGCGACGCACTGGCCTTGCCGCCCGAGTTGGCGTAATCGGCGCCGCTTTTCCCGGCGAAGAGCGTGCTGATTGCACTGACGGTCCCGCCGTCCTGGTCGACTCCGCCGATGGCGCCCGAGCCGGTCTGGAGGTTGAGCGCGATCGTTCCGTTGTACAGGGTGGTCGAGCCGCCAGCGACGAACACGCCACCGCCGTAAGCGGCACCCGAAGCTCCGGCCGCGCCCGCCACGCCCGAGTTGCCTGCCATGCCTGGTGCACCCTGTGCGCCGGTTTGACCGCTCGGGGCTTCGGAGCCAAAAACGCCGTTGTCGAACCCGCCAAATCCACCGAATCCACCGAAGAAACCGGACCCCGCGGCGCCAACGAGGCCGGCGCGGCCGGCCGGGCCACCGTTGCCCGCCGCGCCGCCCGTGACGGAATTGTCCGCGATCGTCGAGTTAAACAGCGTGAGCGTGCCCCCGGCGATGAAGAGGCCGCCGCCATAGGCCAGACCGCCATTGCCGCCATTGCCGCCGTTGCCGCCGTTGCCGCCGCCACCCCCTGGGCCGCCGAAGAAGGCGACTCCCCCACCGCCGCCGAACCCACCCGCCACGCCCAAGCCGCCCTGGACCTGGTTCGCGCTGATTGTGCTCGAACCGAGGATGAGCGATCCGCCGGAAACGTATAAGCCACCGCCCTCACCGGGCGCCGATACGCCAGCGCTGGAGCCGTTGGCACCCGGGGCCGGGTTGCCCGCCGCGCCTCCATCGCCGCCCATGCCGCCGACCCCACCGGGCCCTCCCTCGCCTCCGGCGACGACGGCTCCGCTCCGGGTTGCCGACCCACCGCCCTGGAAGCCGGCCGCCGCCGCGACCGCCGCTACCACCCTGGCCGCCAAACCTGCCTCCACCGTCATTGCCTCCAATACCCCCTTCACCACCCTGGCCGCCAAACCCACCCTCGTTCACGTTCTTATCAATCTGACCGTTCAGGAACGTCAGCGAGCCGTTGGAGAGGAAGACGCCTCCTCCCTGGCCCGGGGCTCCATTGCCGGACTGGCCGCCGGGGTGCCCAATCCCGCCGTTGCCGCCGCGGGTAGCGTTGCCGCCGTTGCCGCCGGCGCCACCAGCGCCGCCGCCGGGATTGGCCACCGTACCCGCGCCCCCCGCGCCTCCCTTGCCACCAGTCCCGGCGACGGCTCCCGATCCACCGTTGCCGCCGAAGCCGCCGAAGCCGCCTGGTCCCCCGCCTCTTCCACCCGCGAAGTTTTCGACGATGGACGCACCGCTGGACCAAACCAGCCCGCCGGCAATATAGAGGCCCGCGCCAGCTCCCTGTCGCCCCGTTTCCCCCCGGGCCGGCGTAGCCCGCCGGCCCGCCATTACCGCCATCGCCCGCGTTGCCGCCCTGGCCACCGGCGCCACCGGCTCCGCCCGGTACGATGGCGGCCCGGCCGTTGGCTCCAGCGCCGCCGAACCCGCCGAACCCGCCCTGGCCTCCCTGGCCGGCCGTGCCGCCGAACCCGCCGCCTCGGCCGAACGCGGCGTTACCGGACAGGACGTCCTTGCCGGCGAAGGAAACGACGCCCGCCGCGATGTAGAGCGCGCCGCCGTCACCTGGCCCGCCGTTGGCACCATGACCGCCGTTGCCGCCGGGAGCGCCCGTCTTGCCGTTCTGAGCGTTGCCGCCCGGGTCGCCGTTACCGTGTCCCGTCGTGCCGGTCGCATTCACGCCATGGGCGGGCGATCCGCCGAAGCCGGTCTCGCCCATGCCTCCCCTACCGCCGTTGCCGCCATACCCTCCCACGGCCCAGTTCAGGTTCCAGTCGCTGGAAATGACCGAAACAAGGCCCCCGGCGATGTAGGCACCGCCGCCCTGGCCGGCGGCGCCGATGCCGCCGTTGCCGCCGTTCCCTGCCGCCTTGGTGAAGAAGCCGCCGTGACCGCCGATGCCTCCGTCCCCATCGCCGCCGCCGTTGGCCGAGTTGCCACTGATCGTGCTGTCGAGCATGGTCAGGGTGCCGCCGGCGACGTACACTCCGCCGCCGGATGCCTTGCCGCCGGCACCGCCGTTGCCGCCGTTACCCGCGTTTCCCGAGTGGTAGCCGATGGCGAAGAAACCCGAGGTGGTCTCGAACGAGGAGTAGCCGTTGCCACCATCGCCACCGACACCGCCCTGGCCGCCCAGTGCACGATTATCCTTGACAACCGTGTCATTCAGGATCAGGTTGCCCGCGTACAGGTAGATCCCGCCTCCCGTCGCGGAGCCGCCATTGCCGCCATTGCCTCCGTTACCTCCATTGGGATGGGTTGGCGTCGCAACGTGGCCGGCAGCGCCGGGGGCACCCGCGG
This sequence comes from uncultured Isosphaeraceae bacterium, assembly GCA_963842405.1. GTDB lineage: Bacteria > Planctomycetota > Planctomycetia > Isosphaerales > Isosphaeraceae > CAVZRC01. The sequence goes on from CAWJGW010000041.1 coordinate 154,978, forward strand.
CGCCGACCGCCTCGTTGTCAAGAAGGCCGACGTTGGACAGCGCCACGATCCCCCCATCGATCAAGAGCCCGCCTCCCACCGCGGGGTCGCCGGGCAGGCCGAGCCCGCCGTCGTCGCTCGCGTGGCCGCTGGTGATGTCAAAGCCCTGGAACGCTACGGCCAGGGCGGCCTTCTGGCCATCGATGTCGAACACCCGGCTCCCATCGCCGGCGATCGTACCGGTGGTCGATGTCGTGGTCGGCTGCGAGTCGGAAAAATCGCCGACGAACAGCGTCGTCTTCAAGAAGAGCTTCGCGTCGTTTTCCACCACCAACGGGCCGTTGGTCACCAAATAGGTGGTCGGGTAGACCAGGTCGAGCACGTTCAGTGGATTGTGGTTGGTGTCGGCTGCCGTCGTATCCGCGCGGAGGCTGCTGTCCACCGGCAACGGATAGAACACACCGACTCCCGGCGTCGCGCTGGATGCGATGTTGACCCCGTCCGTCGTCGCCGAGACCTTGCCGACCTTGGGCAAGGTGGCCGTGACGCTGAAGGTGTAATCCGTTCCTCCGGACAGCTTGGCGAGCGCGATCCCATCAAAAACCGCGTTGCCGTCCGTAACCGGCACGCTGAACGTCTGGAATGTAGCACCCTTGGGCCCGCTCTTTTCCGAGATCGTCGCCGTGCCGTTGAACTGGGCATCGAGGTTGCCGAACTTGTCCTCGACCTCGGCGATCGTGCCGAAGACGCCGTCTTGCACGACGCTCACCGGCGGCTGAGTGGTGATCGCGATCTGCGTCGGCACGCCGTACGCGGCGAGCGCCGGTACCAGGTTGTTGGCCTGCGGAGTGCCGATGCCCGAGGCCAGATCGTAGCCCGGTCCGGCGGCAAAGCCGTTATTGCCACTGGTAATGTCATGATAATTGGTCGTGGAATTGATGTCGCTGTAAAGCGCCGGCAGCACCTGGCTGGGACCGCCCAGTGGCTGGCCGGTTGCCAGCGCGTGGCCCTGGTCGGCGATGGCGATCAGTCCGGCCCAGGTCGGCGTCGAGAGGCTGGTGCCGCCGATCGACGCCCACGGCGTCGCGCTGCCGAAGTCGCTGGGGTCGTAGATCGCGACCCCCGTGTCCGGGTCTGCGTCCGACGATACATCGGGCGTGGTGCGGAAGCTGGTGGTCTGCACGCCTTGCTGCCACGAAGGCTCGGCATAGACGTTGCTGACCCCGCCGCCGCCGGCGAGCCCCGGATCGAACGAATCGCTGCCGAAACTCCAGGCCGTCTCGCTACTCCACTGGTTTGCGGCGCCGATCTGCAACGTTGTGCCTCCCACGGCGACGACATCCGGCGAGACCGAGGGATAGGTCGGCCCTCCGGTCGAGCGCACCCCCATCACCGGTCGCGGCCAGGAAGGTCACCCCGGGGTTCGCCGCCAGCGGCAGGGGTCAGATACTCTCTGTCGAGCTCGATCTCAAGGGCGCCCTGGCCGCTCGCTTCCAGGTAACCGCCGAAGCTCATGGATACCACCGACGCGCCCAGCTTGGTCACCGCCGTATTGGCGGCTTGCATCAGGTCGTTGATCGCTGCGGACCTGGCTTCCACCAGGTCGATCGCCGCATCCGGCGCGATGGCGTGCGCCACTCCACGTCGAGTGCGATCTCAAGCCCCCAGGTTGGAACCGGACCGGGCAAGCTCGTGCCGCCGGTCTGGTTGAACTTTTGAAAGCTCGGCGGATCCGGCAAGTTGAAGGTCTGATCGAAGACTTGCAGCGCGCTGCCGATGTAGGCACTCGACCCAGTGGGGACAAGCGACGGGTTATCGCCCGCATCAATGACCGCGATCGTCTGCCCCGCGCCGTTCCCGATCACCGAACCGAACGCGATCTGGTTGATCCCATACGCCCCGCGGAGCTGCGCCGGCGTATAACCGACGGGACTGGCCGACTGGTCGGGCCGGACCTGCCCCGTCTCGTTCCCGACCGGGATCTCCGTGAGGATGTCGTCGGGCACCGCCATGATCGGGGCTGCCGGGGTCAGACTCGCGGCGGCACTCGACCCACCAGGGACAAGCTGCGAGAGGACCAGCCTCGCCTCGAGGTGTTCCAGGGTCGGCCACGCGGACCGACGACGACGGAAGACGTACCGCGACCGGTGAATTCGTAAGTGAGCGGCCATTGGCCTACTTCCCTGGTGCAAGATGAAGATCGAAAGATGAGGGCGACAGCATCCGTGGATACTTCGGGGCGCAGTGCGCTGGGGAGCCTGTCGCGCTGTCGCGAGCGTATGTTCCCGGACGGAGCCCGACCGATCGAGGGCGATCGGCTCCGGAACACCGATTGCTCTATAAGCGGGTAAGGAGTTTCCGAGAAAAGCTCACGCGGGTGCGGAGTCGATTGGGAAACTCAACGCGCGAGGGCCGCAAAGAGAGCGCGGATCTCGTCATCGATGTTGACATCGGTGGGATCGTCGAGGGTCGCGATGATCTGTTCGCGGAGGATGGTGCGATAGCGGCGGCGCAGCCGCCAGACAGCCGTTTGCACGGCGGGCTCGGTCGTGTCGAGCTGGGCGGCCAGCGTCGCATAGGATTCGGAAGGTCCGCCGGTCAGCACGACCTGGAGGTGTTCGAACAGTGCAGCGCGGCCCGACTGGGCATATTCGGCGGAGATCTGCCCCAGGACCCGATCGAGGAGCGTGAGCGACCAGGCCCGATCGAAGAGCCGATCGGGCGTCAGCTCATCGGCCGGCTCTCGCAAGTATCGGTCCTCGGCTTCGAGCGCCTCGAGCGGGACGACCGTGCATCCGCCGCCTCGTTTCTGAGCCTGCTCGCGGTCGCGCTCATCGGCCAGGAAAAAGCCGCAATCGGTGCGCAGAAACGAGCGAAATCGCCCCTTGCTGGGATCGGCAGCCGCGAGCGTCCCTTTCTCGATCAAGCGCGTGAAATAACTCTGGGCCAGGTCGCGCGCCGACTCGGGATCGGCACCCTGTCGGCGGATGAACGCATAGATCGGGAACCAGTAGGCGCGGCACAGCGACTCGAGTGCCGCCCGGGCATCAGGCGATGGGGACGCGCCCGCCCGGGCCACTAGGCTCCATCGGGTCGTCGGGAACGGGGCGCGCAGAGTCAGGACGAGTCGGCTCGGACATCCTCGGCCCTCGAAGTCCGCCAAGGGAGTTGCTCCATCGAGCATGCCAGAAACCGGTGGCTCTGGCTAGTGCGCTGATCGATTGAGTCACACACGCCCCAAGGCGGTGCGAATTCACCCCCCCGAACCCCCCCTTCGTAAGGGGGGGAAAAGGAAAGAGGCCGGTCCTCCTCATTGTCCCCCCCTTAACGAAGGGGGGGTTCGGGGGGGTCCTTTCGGGAAGGGACTTCGAGCGTGTCCAATCCACTCGTGAAGCTCTCTATACCTTTTACAGTCTCCGAGGGAACGCGGCGACTCATGCCTGAGGTGATCGCTCGCCCGCGGGCGTCTCGAGCAATTCCTGGACCACGCGGGCGTGGGTCACCGGTGAATCGGTCAGCGACTCCTCCCGCCCGTGGTGCAGGTACTTCAAGCGGTCGTGGTCGAGCCCCAACTGGTTGAGGATCGTGGCCAGCAAGTCGGGGCAGCTCACTCGGCCATCCACCGCCTTGTAGCCGAATTCGTCGGTGCGCCCGTGGACGTGTCCGGCCTTGAACCCGCCGCCGGCGAGAACCAGGCTGAAGGCGTTGCGGTTATGATCGCGGCCATTCCCCTTCTGCGAGATGGGGAGACGGCCGAACTCCCCGGTCCAGAGGACGATCGTCGTATCCAGGAGTCCGCGCATCTTCGAGATCCTGAATCAAGCCGGCTGTCGGGCGGTCGATTTGTGGGCAGACGGCCTCCAGGCCGCTCTTGATCTTCTCGTGATGGTCCCACGGCATGGTGTTCGTCTTGACCGGGACCATCACCTGGATGAACCGAACTCCCGACTCGACCAGGCGCCGGGCCATCAGGCATCGGGTGCCGAAGTTCTCCGTCACCGGGTCGTCGAGCCCATAGAGCCGTCGGGTCGCCGCGGACTCGCCGGTGATCCTCAGCACCTCCTCGGCGCTGAGCTGCATCCGGGCCGCCAGCTCGTAGTTGCGGATCCGCGAGTCCAGCTCGGACTCGTGCGGATAGAGTTGCCGCCGTTCCTCGTTCAAGCGAGCCAGCGTCTCGAGGTTGTTGCGCTGGATGCCGTCAGGCACGCGCGACTGCGGGATGCAGGTCGAGAACGGCCGCGCCGCGCGACTGGATCTCGGTCCCCTGGAAGATGGCCGGCAGCCAGCCATTCTCCCACATCGTCGTGCCCCCGTTGTTGTAGCCGTCGGGATCGCGCAGCACGATATAGGCCGGCAGGTTCTGGTTCTCGGTGCCCAGGGCATAGCTGATCCAGGAGCCGACCGACGGCCGGCCCGGGAAGATCTTGCCGCCGAGCAGGCAACGGGTGGCTTGCGGGTGATTGTTGTTGTCGCTGTACATCGAGCGGACCAGGCAGACGTCGTCCGCCACCGAGCCGATCGCGGGTATGAGTTCTGATATCTCAATACCACACTGGCCATGGGGGCGGAACCGGAACGGACTGGCCATCAGCTTCTTGGTTTCGCTGCCCGGCTGGAGCACCTCGACGTCGCCGTGGTACGCCTGCCCATCGCGACGGCGCAGCTCGGGCTTGGGGTCGAACAAGTCGACCTGGCTCGGACCGCCGACCTGCATCAGCATGATGACCGACCGGGCACGGGCGGGGAAGTGGCCCGGCCGGGGCCGGAGGTCCGTGCCGCCGGGTCCGCCAGGGGATGCCGCGGCGGCTCGCCGACGGTCCTCTTCGAGCATGGCGGCCAGCGCGAGCGTCCCGAAGCCCAGGGTCGCCTGCTGCAAGAAAGCCCGGCGGCCCATCGGATACAAGGCCTCCCCACGAAGGGCGTCCCTGCGGTTCCTCTCGATCGGAGAGCAGGTCTGGCCGTGCCATGAGGATCTCCTCCGGAAGGCAGCAACGTCTCATTCCGCGTACAAGAACTCGCTGGTGTTGAGCAAGGTCAGGCAAAGCTGGACGAGGGCCTGATGCGCGGCCTCGCCGCCGGTCTTGCCCCGCGCTCGGAAGAGTTCGGCCTGTCGACTCAGCAGATCGCGACATGCCGCCGTTTCGTTCGCATTGGGACGACGCGCTAGCACGATCCGAAACGCCAGGCCGATCCGCTGCTCAGGCTCTGCCGGAGAGCATCGCTCGACTCGACCCGCCAGGTGCTCCGCTTGCTCGACGAGGAAGGCATCGTTGAGCATGAACAGCGACTGGAGCGGCACGGCCGACGCGGCGCGCTTCAGGCAGTTCGTCGCGACCAGGGGCTGGTCGAAGACCGTCAGGAGCGAGAGGTTGTAGGCCCGTCGCGTTATCAGGTAGATGCTCCGCCGGTATCGTTCGCGGGGATCGGACAATCGGTCCTTCGCCACTTCCACCCTGCCGTCGGGGCGCGCGACGATCGGCACCAGGGGACCGCCCTCGGTCCGATTCAAATCGCCGCTGACGGCCAGGATCGCATCGCGGACGACCTCCGATTCCAGCCGTCGCAACCGCATGCGCCAGAGTAGCTCGTTGCCCGGATCGATCGATTCGGGGTCCGGCGTGGAGTGGGCCGCCGTGATGTCCCGGCGCGACGCTTGTCGATAGGCCGTCGACGTCATCATCAGCCTGATCAACGGCTTGATTCGCCAGCCGTTGTCGACGAGTTCGGAGCTCAGCCATTCCAGCAGCTCGGGGTGCGTCGGCGGTTGCCCCTGTACGCCGAAGTTGTCCGGCGTCGGCACGATTCCCCGGCCGAAGAGGTGTTTCCAGATCCGGTTGACCATCACCCGCGCCACGCAGGGCGGAGGCCGGCGACTCGCGGGACGTCAGCCACCGCGCCAGCGACGTGCGCCGCCCGCTCGTCCCGTCGAAGGGCGCGGGGGACGTCGCCAACGCCTCGGCATCGGACCGGCACAAGACTCGCAAGAATCCGGGCTGGACTTCCGTGCCCCGGACTCTGCTCGTTGCCGCGGACGAGCAGATGAGTGCGAGGCGGAGGTCCGACGTCATAGAGGGCCTGAATCTTGCCCCACTTGCGACGGCTGGCCGCGGTCGCCTTGATCTGGGCCTCGAGCGCTTTCGCCGCCGCCTTCTCCTCCGAGCTCAAGCTCGCGGTGACCTCCTCGGGCTTCACGGTCAAGGCGGCCTCGAACTTCGCGGCCAGGTACGCTTGGACCTGGTTGCGCTTCGCGCCGGCGTGCGCAACGCCTCCTTCGTGTCCGCCCGGATCGCGGCCGGCAGGGAGGCCAGCTTGACCTCGAACAAGCGATCCGCGCAGGGCTTTCGCAACTGGCTCAACCGCCCGCGTAACTCCTCGAGGCGGCGATCGACCCCGGCGTTGTGCCGTTCGATCTCCGCTTGCTCGGCCGGCGAGACGTCGGGCAGTCCCCGATCCCTGGCATTCGTCTCGGTCGGGATGACCGGCAGCCAGGCTCGGGGATTGTAGGCCGGCGTGAAGACCGCCATCAGGCGGTAATAGTCTTCCTGGGGGATGGGATCGAACTTATGAGTGTGGCAGCGGGCGCAGTTGACCGTCAATCCCAGCAGGCCGGTCCCGACGATCTCGATCGTATCGTGCAGGATGCCGAAGAAGTTCTGCGGGATGACGCCAACGTCTTCGTGCGTCATGTCGCGTGCGGTCCGCAGATAACCGGTCGCGATCAGTGCTTCACGCATCTGGGGCGTGAGATGCTTCGCCCGCCTCCAGTCGTACAGCTCATCCCCGGCGAGCTGCTCGGTGAGGAACCGGTCGTAGGGCTTGTCCGCGTTGAACGCCCGGATGACGTAGTCGCGGTAGAGCCATTTCCCTTCGCTGAGGATGATGTTGGTCGCATCGGTGTCGAAGCCGACCGTGTCCGTGTAGCCGGCGACGTCGAGCCAGTGTCGACCCCACCGCTCGCCGTAGTGCGGCGAGGCGAGCAGGCGGTCGACCAGCCGCTCGAAGGCCCCGGGCCGGCCGTCGGCCAGGTAGGCATCGATCTCCTCGGGCGACGGTGGCAGGCCCAGCAGATCCAGGGAAGCGCGCCGCAGGAGTGTCGCGGAATCGCTGTCCGGCGAGAACGTCAGGCCCTTCGACTCCAGCCGCGCGAGCAAGAAGGAGTCGATGGGTGTCCGCACCCGGATGACGTCCGGGACCGGAGGAACCGCCGGCCTCCGGAGCGGCCGAAACGACCAGAACCGCCGATCGTCATCGCGGACGGGAGAGACCGGCTGCGGACCGGCCTCGGGGTGATCGGCGCGGGCCCCTTCCCGGATCCAGTCCGCGAACGACCGAGACCTCCCGGTGCGGACAGCTTCCGCGCCTTGCCCGGCGGCATCTCTCCCTGCGCGATCCGTTCCAGCAACAGGCTATCTTCGGGGTCGGACGGCTCGAGCGCGGGACCGCTCTTGCCCCCACGGAGCATCGAGGCGACGCTCCGCAGATCGAGCCCGCCCTTGGGTTTATCGGCCCCGTGGCAGCCGACACAGTTGGCGGCGATGATCGGCCGGACATCGCGCTCATACTGGATCGACTCGCTCCGGGCCGGCACCCCACGCCCCGGACAACCAGAGTCCGCTCAACCACAAGACCAGACCCACGCGGGATCCTCGGCTTTGCGATCGGTCCCGAGTCTTGCGCCATCGTGGGATCCTCCTCCTTAAACCCCAGGGGTTTAACATTTGACTAACAATAGCCAATCCCTGACGTCGATCGCAAGAGATTCGAACAGCCTTACTCTCAACGAGTGTCGGAGAAGTTGCGTAGGGTGGCGTCGAACGCCGCACAGCGGCGTGAGGCCCACCGCGAGCCGCGGCCATTTCGGTGGTCCGTGCCGGATCACGACGGAGCCCCCCGGGTAGTCTCGACCAATTCATACACTGGAAAAAGCTAATCGGTCCCGTTGACGGTGAGGAACTCCCGACGCACCCACTGCCGGCAGGTCAGGCAAGGGGAATCCTCCTTTGGGCGATTCTTCCTGTCGATCTCGTAGACCCAGACATTGAGCTGCTTGGGGTGCGGATGCAGGTGGCGCGGGGCCTGGCCCTCCAGCGCGTACCTGGCGTGCAACCCCGTCAGAGTCATCCAGAGGTGGGCTTCCGCGCAATTATCAATACTCCAGAGTTCGGCCTGCTTGACCTGGTATTTCTGAATCATCGCGTTAAAGCGCCGAACCAGTTCCTCAGAGCAGAGGTCCACATTGTATTGCTCGCGGGCGAAAGCCCCAGCGCCCATTTTCTGGTTCTTGTCTCCCGAGATCGCTAACACGCCGTGAGCGAAAGCCACTCGCGTGCTATCGAGCGGGGCCTGGTTGAACTGGAGATACTGCTGGGCCGCTTTGAATGCGGGATGTCCCAGTAAGGTCAGTTTGTGGTTCGGCATCACCAGCCTCCTGGGGGGCCTGAAGAGGGGAGTCGGTTCCGACGACCTGCATTATTGCAAGTCTGGCCTCGGTGGATTCCGAGCTGTCCCCGTTACATCTTATCGGTGATCATCGTACGATCTGCACATTCGGCAGCGCCTCTTGAAATTCCTGCACGCCGTCATCGGTGACCTGCGTACCCGACAATCCCAAAACCCTCAGGCCGGTCAGCCGTTTCAGTTGCACCAGTTCCACGTCGCTGACCGAGGTGCCGCCGAGGCGGAGCACTTCCAGGTTCGTCATCTCTTTCAGGTTCGCGATTCCCGCCTCAGGGACCTGGGTATGTCTGAGTAGTAGCCTCTTGAGCCGAGGTAGTCCTCTCAAGTGCCTGAGTCCGGCGTCGCTGCAATCGGTATAGGAGAGGACGAGGAATTCGAGCTCGGGCAGCCCCTTCAGGTGGATCAGTCCGGCGTTCGTCACTTTGGTTTCGCGGAGGTTCAGACGTTTGAGGCTCGTCAGCCCGCTCAGGAACGCAAGCCCGGCGTCCGTCACTTCCGAGCCCAGGAGCTGCACGTATTCGAGCCGGTTGAGTTTGGACAGATCGACGAGCAATTCGTCAGTGGCGGAATTGGTGAGGTCCACGTAGACGACGTTGCCGAAGTAGTCAACTCCAAGTGTCTCGACGAGCCATTTCGGCCACCACGGTTTTCCATTGGTGAGACGGCTGCCGTTCTGGAAATCCCATTCGTACCCGACGCTCCCACCGGCTCTTTGAATGGCGGCCACCGCCTGGCGGCTGGATGCGGGCACTGCGAACGAACCAGCCCAGCCAGCCGCCGGCGAGCAAGACCAGGATGATGAGCCCCCGCAAGCTGAACCGTACAAAGCGCCACCAGGAGCGGGCGGTCAGTTCGCCCGACATGCTGACCAACTTTCGAGCTCCAGAATGCTTCGGAAGGGATTCAGTCCCACGAGTCCGATCATACCAGGATCAGAACCGACGCCACCAATCAACGGCCGAGAATGCCGAGGAATCGACCCTCCTGGAGCGAGCGCGGCGACATCTCAATCTTATCCACTCGTTAAGATCCCTTCCAGGTCATGCCAGCGGCTTCAACTTCGGGAACCCGAGCGGCAATGTTCCCGGGCATTCTGCTTCGCGTCAAGGGGGCCGATATCGTGATCGCGGACATCTACGACCGTCCACTCCACGTCATTGACAACCGCATTCTGGCCTCGTCGGGCCGGTCCACTCCGCTCGACCGCGAACTGTGACGGGGCGTCTTGGCCCCACGATTCTACACTGCTGGAAGTGACAACTGGGATGCTCAGGCTCACGGCCACATAACCGGAGCCGGAGCCGAAGACTCATGCGTTATGCACAGCACGACGGCAGCGGCCGCCAGCCTCACCTGAAGCGTCAGCGAGGATTCCGGCGGCTGTCTCCTGGCTCACGCTTCGGGTGCGAACGGCCCGTGGGCGACCCAATCGGGAACCGCCCCGGTCATCCACTGCCCGCCATGGCCTTGATCTCGTCCGTGGTCAGGGCCTTCCCACCGATGCCCCAACTCCCGCTCTGGACCTCTTCGATGACCACCCAGGTTACTGCGCATCGTCTCGCCCTCGATGGAAACCATCGCGTCGGTGAGCTTGCGAATCATCTCCTGCTTCTGGGCGTTCGAGAAGACGCCTTCGATGAGCTTGACCTGAATCAGCGGCATGAGCAACCCTCCACGTTAGTTTCCCGGTGAGGCAACACGTCAGCGGCTATACCAGGCCACGAGTTTTTCCAACTCGCCACGCTGGGCCAGGATACGCTGCAAATACTGAATGTGGGGGAAGCCCAGCATCGGGTTACCCCCGAAATGATCGTCAACGAGCTGAATCGCTTGCTGCACCGCTTTCACCGGAGACAGGCCGGTAAAAGCTCGCCTCAGCCACAGGATCATCGGCAGCGTGAGGACCAGCGATTCCAGGCCGGCCCAGAGCGGCAAGTCGAAGTTGGGCGGCCCGCAAAATTGCAGCGAATTCAGTTTGACCACATAATAACGTTCCAAAGTCTCATCCATTTCCGGCAGCATCCCGCTGCATCGTTCGACCTCCTCGAAGCTGGTTTCCGGAAGAAACTCGTTGACGCGAGGCACGGGACCACGGCCCCTGACGAAGCGCCAGCCGGCGAGCACTCTGCCCAACCGCCTCCGAATGCCTGAGGCCCGGTACACGTCGCGATCCCTGCGGGCAAAAATGGCCAGCAGGACGCGGAACAGGACCCCGCCGAGCAGCCGGTCGGGCGGCGGCAGGTCCGCGGCTTCGCGGGGCACGTCCGCTTCCACGCCGGTGCGCACCGCCTGCAAATACTTACTCAACTGGTTGCCTTGCAGGCCGTCCAACTGCGTCTGGCCGCAAACGCGAGCCACGGCCAGGCATTTGCGCAGCCGCCGTTCCAGACGATCGCCGCGGTCTTGCACGATCTCCACCAGCACCTGGACGACACGGCACACATCCGGCCACGAAAGCTGCTGACCGGCTTGCAGCAAGGGAGGCGGCGCACTGTCCGCCGACCGGCCCACGTGTTGCTCCAACAAGCGCGACAGGTGCACCAGGTCTTTTTCAGCGTCGGCCACCGGGCGACCCGAATTGGCCGCGGCCGACGGGCAAGAGAAACGCATGCCGACGCGCCAGTGATTGCCTGCCGGTATGAGGACAAAGGGAAACAATCGGCATACGAACGGTTTGACGTCGGCGCCGAAACGCTCTTGAAGCCGGCAGTGGTTGCCGGTCGTCAAGAAGACGCAACCCCCATCAGGCCGATGGGTCAGCCTCCATTTCTCGGAGCCCCGACCCACGGGCGCGAACCACGGCTTGGGAGCAACCTCCGGATCGTTTGCCAGATCCAGCGCTTCGATGCGATGCTTCTCTTCGTCGGTGATCACCCCCTCGATCCGTCGGCAGCAATCGCCGCAGCTATGACAATCCCAGTTTTGCATCACGGGCAAATTTCGTAATGGAACCGACATAGATGCATACCGCCTATCAGCCCGTGGTCGCAGTCCTCGGCGACACGCTTGCCTCGATGACACGCCGAGAACGTGGAGTTTGGTCGTTGCACGACACGAATACGGATATTCTGGCAGTCGCCAGAGGAAGATTCAAGGCATCGCCGCATATCAATCATTCATTGTCCCAGGTCGGGCTTGGCGTCCGCGGCCCGATCGGAATCCTGGCGGAGGGGTGGTGCGACGACATCTCTAACGATAAGGGGATACTCGTGAGAGCCACGTGTCGCTGGAAAGCAGGATCTGACGCAAACACGTCCTGAGTGATTGTCGCCGAAACATCGACGGCCATTGACCCGGATCGGGTTTCGCGAAGGTAGTATGACCGGCCATCGTCCAGCGAGGCGTTCTGCTCCAGCGGGCCGGTCACCGTCGCCAGCAGGAAGGACCGGAAGGCGGGACCACCTTCGAGACGTTTCGCCCCCGAATGAGCCCAGACGCGCGTCATCAAGCCAATCGTCAAGCCCTGAACGAGTATCGAGAAGACAACGACGACGTAAGTGATCGCGATGATGATGTCCCTTGTCGGCCCGGTCGTCCCGCCGAGATCGTTGGGAAGAGAGAGGGCCAGGGCCACCGAGATGCCCCCCCGCAGTCCGCCCCACGTCAGCATCGGGATCATGGATGGTTCGAACCGCTCCCAACGCCTGAGCAGCCAGACCGGGACTCCGACGGAGACCAGCCGGGCCAGGAGAACGACCGCCACGGTGATGAGCCCCGCCAGCAGATACTTGGGCGTGAAGATCAGCACGAGGACCTCCATCCCGATCATCACGAACAGCACGGCGTTGAGGAATTCGTCGAGCAAGCCCCAGAACCGGTCAAGGTGCTCGGTCGTGGTTGCCGACATGGCGAAGCTCCGCCCGTGGTTGCCGATCAGAAGCCCGGCCACGACCATCGCGATCGGCGCGGAGAGTCCAAGGGCCTCGGCCAGAGCATAACCCCCGGCAACCATCGCCAGCGAGAGCATGATCTCCAGGCGGAAGTGATCGACCGATTTGAGCAACCAATACGTCAACAGGCCGATGACCAGGCCGAAGAGAGCACCTCCGATCGCCTCGCGTGCGAAAAGCTCGACGAAAAAACCAGGCTGGAGTCGCTCCCGGCCCGTGGCGATGTCCAGCAGGCCCAGGAACACGACCACACCGACCCCGTCGTTGAATAACGACTCACCCGCGATCTGGATCTCCAGCGGCTTCGGTGCGCCGATCTGCTTGAGCAAAGCGAGCACGGCGATCGGGTCGGTCGGCGAGATCAACGCGCCGAAGAGCAGGCAGTCGATCGGCCGCAGATGCAGGCCGAACAGTCCGAGCAGAATCCACGTCAATCCGCCAATGATCGCGGTCGAGATCAGGACCCCGAGTGTGGCCATCAACGCGATCGGCCACTTGTGGTCCGAGAGGTCTCCGAGGTCGAGATGGAGCGCTCCGGCGAAGAGCAGGAAGCCGAGCATGCCGTGCAGCAGCGCTTGGTCGAGGTCGAACTGCCTGGCCACCGCGCGAGCCTGCTCCTCCACCGACGGGACGATTGAGCCCACGACGACGATCGCGGTCGAGAAAACCAGGCTCAGTGCCATCAGGCCGATCGTCGATGGCAGTTTCAGAAGGCGGACGTTGATATAGCTGAACAGGGACGTGAGCACAATCACGATCGCGATCAACTCGAACGGGCGCATGGCGTCTCCGTCGCGAACTCGGACTGCGCTGCGGCGCGGTCTCCAGACCCCGCCCAGGCGAGGGACCAATCGTCTTATCTTGCCCCGCACCCACAAGGCGCCCGGCATGAGGAACTTTAACAAGCTAATCCGTAATGGGCGACGGTCGCCACCTCTCCTCATTCCGAACCTGGTCCGGCCGGCATCCAACGCGGTCGACTCCGCGAGGTCCGCCGGAGGGCGTATCCTGTATCCAATGATGGTCCCGTATCGACGGATCTCGGAACGCTGACGAAATAACTTCCCGATATCACCAACGAGAACTCGTTCCCACGCTCCGCGCTTGTCATACCCGAAGAAACACCATCATGCATTTACGAAGCATCTAATAGTGAACACCAGTATTCTTGGTCCTATTTCTTTCCAGTTCGGCTCCCTTCACCATAAGGCGGAGGGCCTTCATTCCACGCCACAAGGTGATCCAGCCCGGCATGCCGTCACTCGGACGGTTCATGTGGCCCCCCAAGTCGGCCCAAGGCCAAGAGGACGCTCGCCACCGTGGTCAGCGTGCGATTCACGGCCAGGCTCAGAATCTCCAGCTCCAGCGGTACTCAACCCCGTGAGCGTCGCCGGCGCCTCGGGCACCGCTTTGCCCAACTCGCGAATGTCCAACAACCGCAACGCCACAACGCTCATGACCGCGATCGCCGCGAAGATGCGACGCCCCTTCTCCAACTGCAATTCCTCGATCTTCAGGCCGGTCTTGAGTGCCTTTGTGGAACTCCTCGATCAAGAATCGGCTGCCGTAATCCATCACACTGGCAATCGCCTCTTCCAGGGTCTCGGTCTTCTGGTCCGTGTACAGGACCCACTCCAACCGCTCGACTCCCTCGGGGGGTTCCGGCTCCCAGACCCGAACGCACCAGCAGTCGACCGGCTCATTGGTCCCGGCCGCGTGGCCGGGACGCTCCGGCGACTGGATCCGCACCGCGATGCAACTGACCAAGAGTCGAGCTCGTCGCGCCTTGTAGCCCTTGTGGCCGTCGTGGGCCGGGCGGGTTCGCAGGTCCAAGTACAGCCCTCCCAGCGGCTCCACGCCACGGATGTGATCGAAGACCAGGCCCAGCCGTCCCTTGTCGGCGGGATCGAGAATGATCCGATCCTGGTTGACTCTTACCAAGAAACCATGATTTCGTTTTATACATTCGATTATATATTCGTATATATCCGATTCGCGGTCGGCGATCCGAACCCAGCGCGTGTCGGGGCCCGCCGGCGCCGGCCCGATCCGTCGGCTCGAATCCAGCCAACGATCCGACTCGCGATCCCGTTCGGTTCGTTGCCGCGATACCGTCTGCTTCGACTTCGCCTCAGGGCGGGGAGAGCGGACCAGATACTGCTGATCGACCAGCCCCAAGTTCATCACCGGGGGCCGCCGGCCTGTCGCGTCGGGCTCGGCTGGCAACGGGCGCGGACCGCCAGGACCGAATGGAGCATGAATCCTTGCTGTCCTTCCTCCGAATCCCCGATCGGGCCCAGTCCCTCCACCGGCTCTTTGCGATGGGTGTACGAGGCGAACATCGTGTCTTCGATGAGCAGGAACCGGCCGAATGTCTCCAGTTCGTTCTTGACCAAACGGCGATGGGGGGCTTGGATCCGATCGGGCGTGACCTCGCGATGGCGGAGGAGCGAGTAGGTGGCTTCGATGTCGTATTTCTTGGGGAAGAGTTCAGGCATCGGTTTGCCAGGCTGCTCGGCCAGGGCAATGGCGTAGGACACGAGCCGTTTGTTGCGGGCCTTGTGCCCCAGCCAGCAACCGCCGAAGTGATTGGCGGCCCAATCGGCAGGAGGAGATTCGTGCGAAGACGTCCATGCTAACATGTGTGAATCCATCTGCAAACTCAAGGGGTGGTCGAACTCGACCACCCATGATAGCAGATTCTCGGGTATGACAAGCGCTCCGCGTGGGAATGCCGTCTGCGACGCTCCGCGTCGTCTTCGAGAACGCGTTCCCACGCTCGGCCCACAGGGACGCCTGGCCGTCCCGGCAGGCGGTGAGAACGCGGCCGCCGTCCGGTGCGAAGCACATCCCGAAGAGCATGTCGGGATGGGGAAGTTGACCGAGTCGTCGCGGCTCTCAGGACCGGAACAGCGCCGCCGGCTCGAAGGAACCGCCCACGGCGTCGCGCGAGCTGATGCCCAGCCAGCTTTCCAGGACCGAGGTATAGATACGTCGGAAGTCGGTGGTCATCTTCGGCTCGCCGTCGCCCAGGTCGGTCAGGCTCGGCATGTTGCCGGCGACACCGCCGCGCACGCCGGGGCCGGCGAGGAACACCACGCCCGCCGTCCCGTGATCCGTGCCGCCCGAGCCGTTCTCCCGGATCGTCCTGCCGAACTCGCTGAACGCCAGCAAGGCCACTCGTTCGGAGAGCTTTGCCGCCTGGAGGTCCTCGAAAAACGCGGCCACCGCGCCGGCAAACTCCGAGAGCAACCCGCTATGCGTGTCCTCCTGGGCGGCATGCGTGTCGAAGCCGCTCTGTGTGGTGTAGAAGACCCGCGCGCCGAGATTGGACTTCAACAACCGGGCTGCCAGGTTGAGCCGTTCCGCCAGACCGGTGGATGGGTACTTGGCCGTATCATTACCGCCGGCGACGTGCGCCAGTTGTTTTGAGGCCGTCCGAGCGTCCACGGCCTGCCGGCGGACGAACGCGAGCAGATCGTCCTGGTTGTTACTTGTCGCGTCTTGTTTGAGCGCAGCCGGTTCCGCGAGAAGCATTTCCTCCAGGCGACCGAGCGTCAGCGCCGTGCTGCGCCGGCCGCGCAGGGCTCCGGGGACCGAACCGCTCAACGCGTAGGAGGTCCCGGCCAGCGGGTCGAGCGCCCGCCCAAGCCAGCCGTAACCCTTGTGCTCCTCGGGGTCGAAGCGAGCCGTGTGCCAGATCGCCATGCTTTCGAAGTGCGACCGGTTCGGGTTGGGATAGCCCACGCCCGGGATGACCGCTAGCTGTCCGTCCTGTAGCAGCTTCTCCAGCGGCTTCAGGGATGGGTGCAGGCCCAGGGTGTCGGACAAGCGCACCAGGTCTCGCTTCCGGATTTTCAGGGTTGGCCGAAGCTTCGCGTAGTTGGGATCGGCATGGGGCACAACGGTGTTGAGGGCATCGTTGCCGCCGTCGAGTTGGACGACGACAAGGACACGGCCGTCCCGATCGGTGGGGGCGGCACGTGCCGTGCGGGCCACGAACAGCGGCACCGCCGGAGCCAGGGCCAGCAAGGACGACGACTGCAAGAACGCTCGACGAGCCAGCATGGCAGGTTCCTTTCGGTTCAGGCGAGCTGTGCCCGCGGCGATGACAGCAGGATCGTGACCGCTTTCGCGTCGCCCGGGGCTGGGTCGGTTCCAAAGAGCAGGCGATGGTGGAACAGGAGCACGGAATCGGCATCGGAGCCAAACCCATATTTCCTCGGCAAGGCCGTGGGGTTGTAGGACGAAGGCCGGCCGGCGCTGGTGCCGCCCACCAGGGAAGCCGCGTAATTGGCCCGGGCGATCAATCCACGCGGGTGAATCCAGGCCCGGCCGCCCGGCCAGCCCCCCACATTGGGCGGCTCGAACAGTTCCTGGCCCATCCGCGTCGACCAGTCGGCCAGGGCGAGCATGCTGGGGGCTGGGTCGAACATTTCCAGGGCTCGCGCCGCGCCGGCGACGTACTCCACCGGGCCCAGCACGCGCGTGCCCAGGTTGGCATCGGCGAAGAAAGCTCGCGATTTCAGGATGGTGCCGACGGCCCAGCCGATATCCAGGCCGCGCTCGCGGAACTCGGTCGTCAGCTCGCTCACCGCTTCCGGAGGCAAAGCGGTCTCGCCGAAGAACAGACGGCATAGCTTGCCGGCGATACGCTGGGCCGTGGCGGGCTGGTCCAGCAGAATCTTTACCAGATCCGACCCGGCCCACCTGCCCTTGTGCCCAAGGATGGTCTTCTCGCCGTCGTCGTGGCGAAGAGTGTTCTCAGCGAACCTCTCATCGTCGACGGTCCAGCCCGTCAATGCCCTGGCGGCTTCGTTGACGTCGCGTTCGGAATAATGGCCCACGCCGAGCGTAAACAGCTCCATCAATTCGCGGGCCAGATTCTCATTCGGATGCCCCTTGCGGTTGGCCGGGGCGTCAAGGTAGATGAGCAGAGCCGGCTCACGAACAGCGGCGCCCAGCAGGTCGGCGAAGTGCGCCCGCGCGTGCCGGCGCAGCGTGTCGTTCTGGCGGTACATCAGGGCAGCGTCCCCGACCTTGCTGTTGGCGGTGGCGAAATGATTGTGCCAGAAGAGGGTGAGGCGCTCGGTTAACGGGTCTGCGCCGAAAAGCATGCGGTAGAACCACCAGCCCTTGAGCCGGTTGATCTCCTGCCCGGCGACCGCGGCATCGGCCAGCAGTTGGGCCGTAGAAGCAAAATCCGCACGTGCGGTGCAGGCTGTTCCGGCCAGCAGGCGGCCGACGCTCACGATGGGCCCGTCCCGGAGGTCGCGCTGTAGTTCTTCCCAGGTGGCGGCGAAGGCGGCTCGGCGGTGCAGGTGAACGACGCGCCGCAATGTCCAGGGCGACCTGTTGTCGGGCTCGAACGGCGCCCAGTGATGGGAGACCATGGTTATTCTCCCTCAGCGAGCTTGAGCTTTCCAAGGTCGGTGGTCCGGCCGGACTCGACCTTTGCCTTGTCGACAAGCCCTTGGCCATAGCCGCTCCGTTTGCTGGCGTAGCGACGCCAAAGTTGGAACTCGAGGCCCGGGATTACTTCGTCGATGATGAAGGTGCCGCCGGCGTCGGTAACAACCTGATCCGCACCGTGGATGAACGCGTGCACCCCCATGAAGTTCCCATCGATCCGGTATAGTAGGTGAGGTTGACGTTGACGCCGCTCACAGGCTTGCCGGCCCCGTCGACGACGGTTCCCCGAACAACGCCACAGGGGAGCAACCGCACGACCACAGGCCCTTTCTCGTCGCTCTTGAGCGTGAGCGTGGCGAACAGCTTCTTGCTGGGTTCGTAGAAGACCAGGCGCCGCGGTTGGCCTGACTCGGCCACGCCCTGGGCCAGCCATGAATCGGTTTCAGTGCGTATCGGATCGCCGAAGCTCCATACGGGCGGCCTTCTTCCCAGACGAAGGTGTTGACGAGCGGGCGGCCGGTGGCGTCCTGGATCTTGATCGGGATCGTACTTGCGGGCTCCACGGTAATGTCCTGCTTGACCGTCGTGCCCGGTTCGATCTGGAGGACCTTGCAAAAGCTTCCTTGCAAACCTGGGAATCCGCCGTCGGCTGAGGCGTAGGCTCCGGGATGGTCGGCCGGGAAATACTGAGGATACCCGGGGTCGGCCGTCGCCCGCTTGTACTTGAGCGAGGGATACGCCTGTCCCGCAGGCGACCAGTCGTAGTCCACGCCGCCCATGAGCAGCACGGGGCCGGGGATGGTCACGATCCGGAAGGTGCCGTCCTCCGCGGTTGACGTGTTGAAGGATTGTAATCGTGCAGTAGTGAGGGAAGCATGCGAGCGAAAGCGTTGCCGGCCAGAGCGGCCAGGTGGATATCGCCGCGGATGCCCTTGCCGGTGGCCGCGTCGATGATGCGTCCGGTGATAACCGCCGTCTGAGTGACGCGAGTCACGGCGATGTCGGCCGCGACGGGAGCATAGTCATCGGTGTCGGGGACCGTGACCTGTCGGCCGAGCAGGCCGGCCGAGAGGTCGGCGTGGACCCAGAGCCAATAGGAGTTGTCTTTGTGGACCCCTCGAATCTCGTAACGGCCTGCCGCGTCGGTTGTCGCGGAGTTGCCATTACAATGGACTTCCACGCCCGGCCAGGGTTTGCCGGTGCCGGCGTCCCGGACGACGCCACGGATGACCTTGCCCGGGTCAACCACGAAGACGGGTTCCGGCCCGTGCAGCACGGGCGCGGGCGGATGACCCGAACCCGAAACAATGATCGGGCTCTGCTTGCGCACGGTCTCATTGTAAGGCGTCGCGTTGAAGCCCGGGCGGTTGACCACGCGCCAGTCGGCAGCGGCGCTGCCGGCCCCCGACGTGTGCAGATGGACGAGCCGCTCCGCACCCGTTCCCGCGAGACGTAAACCGCCCGTCCGCATCGGTCGTGGCCGGGGCAATGGCGCCGCCTTCCTGCCAGAGGTTCCTGTCCGCTTCCGGCCATTGGAAGGAAAACATCCGGTTCGTCCAGGCCGACAGGAAACGATCCACGGAGTTGCCGTTGAAGGCCCCAACGGTGGTGACGGCCACCTGAACCCCCGCAACCGGTTTGCCCTGTGTATCCACGATCTTGCCGTGGATCACGTTATCCTTGACCAGGCGCAGCTCGACTGCCCGCGCCGGGTTGAGCCCGGCGATAGCGGCGAAGTCGATACCGGCGCCTGGAGCGCACGCTGCGAGGAAACGCCTTGGCTCCGCCGTCTCCCTGGGAACCTTGACCGTGAACCGGCCATCGGCGCCCGACGTGCCGAGGTCCTCGGGCTTCTGACTCCTGCCAACCAGGATGAGCCTGGCCCCGTTGAACGGCCGGCCCTGCGGATCCAGGACCTGACCGGAGACGTTCATCATCGGCTCGAGCGCCGGCCGCTCGGCACCGGCTTGCTGGGCGTCGCTCTTGGCCGGCATGGCCCGATCGTCTGGCGGCGTCGCGCCAGTCGGCATCAAGAACCAGGCCCCGAAACTCAGGGCACTGACTCCGAGGAGGATGAGTGCGGCAATCATCGATTTCTTGAGCGCGACTTGCACGGCGACCCCCTTGAGGAGTGTAGCGACGGCGCCGCGGGGGGAGCCCGCGATCGCAGCCAGGACATCCTCGAACACTCTTGGCTGGGACGCTCCCGCCGGGGAGGTGGCCGCCAGCGTCAAGAGACCTGCTCCCAGGGCACAGCCACGGCCCATCAAGGCAGCGCCCAGGCGTTTCCGACCCCGCTCCAACTGGATCTTGATCGTACCTGCCGGCACGCCCAGCCGGACGGCCGCTTCGTCCCGGGTCAGCCCTTCCAGATAGCACAGTACCAACGGCTCGCGGTAGCGAGGCGGGAGCCTGTCCAGTTCTTCGTCCAATGCCGCCAACAACTCGCGGCCGCTCATTCCGTCGACCGCCTGCACGACTTCCGGAACGGCCGCCCGCGCTTCACGCCGGGCTCGTCGTTGAGCGGCCACCCGGGCATTGCGTGACACCTTACGGGCCGTGGCGTAGAGCCAGTTCGCCACCGACGCCTGCCAGCGGTTGTGACTGCGGGCCTTGCGGGCCAGAATGAGGAAGGTCGCCTGGAAAGCGTCCTCGGCATCCTGCAGGTTCGGCAAGACACGGCGACAGACGCCCAGGACCATGCCCCCGTGGCGGCGGAGCAGCCCTGCGAAGGCGGCTTGATCGTTGTCATCGGAAAAGCGGCGGAGGAGATCCGCGTCGCTGACGCCGCCGGCCTGCGCCGTCTGGATCGCCTTCAATAAAGCAGCCGTTGTAGCCCTCGACATAACCACCCTCCCGTCGCTCACGGTCCCTCTACTCATGTCATGTGCGCCGGCCGCCGGGTGGCATCAACCAATGTCCGTAAGGTCTTGTTATCCGTACTTGCCAGAGCTCTGGCGCCGTCAAGGGAGACCACGATGCTGTATGCGCGGTGACGCGTGGACTCGCCCGCATCACCGGGCCTTCTCCTCGTTCAACCAGATCTCGGCCTCCATCCGCCGGAATTGGACGTCATAAACGTCGAAACTTGAGTGGCTCGAGCAGCTCTCATACCGAGCTTTGGCAATCGCCTCCTCCTCCTTCAGGCTGTCGATGTATTTCTCCAACGCCGCAACGATCTCGGCCTTCCCGGCTCCCGTCTTGCGAAGCGTTTCCAGCCTACGGCGTCCCCAAATGGAGAAAGACGGGTCGGAGATACTGATTCTGGCATTTCGGGCCAACTCATGCAGCATGGCCAAGGCTTCGTCGATCAGGGCGAGCTGCTGCCTGGCAAGGGCCCGGTTGGCCGCCATGTCCGGCACGGCGGGGGCGGCGCCGCCGCGCCGGCTGTCGGGGGAGGAGCGGTCTTGGCCTGTTCCCGCGCTCCCTCGGGCGCGGGCTGTTGGCGTCCCTGGACGGCGACCCCGGCGGTCGCGAGGATCAGGGCCGCTGCGACGGCGACCAGCGGTTTCAGCCTTGCAAGCCACATCATCTGGATCACTCCTTCGGCAAGAGCGGTGACCGCCACCGGCACGGCGCCGGCCGCGGGAGAACTCGTCACGAACCGGGCTGAATGCTTGATGAGCGCCGCGGGCATCGCGGCCGAAGCTTCGCGGGCCATCTCGGCCCAGAGCGCCGCGGCGGCCGGAGCGAGCCCGCGCCGCACCAGGCGGTCGCGCAGCCGCTGCCGCCCGCGGGACAGGCGGCTCTCGACCGTCCCGACCGGGCAGCCGAGCCGCGCGCCGCCTCCTCGTGGGGCAGACCCTCCAGGTCGCAAAGGACGACCGCCGCGCGTTGGCGCTCGGGGAGGCGCCGATCTCTTCATCCAGGATCGCAAGCCGCTCGGCGCGGCCCGGATCAGGGGCCGGGCTGGCCACCGATTCGACCCCGCCGGTCTCGCGCGCCCCCGGCGAAGGGAGTTGGCCCGCTCCCGTGCGGCGACGCGGCGGCTGACGCCGTAGAGCCACGGCCCCAGCGAGTCGTCGACCCTGACCGCCGAGGCCCTGCGCACCAGCACCAGGAACGTCGCCTGAAACGCGTCGGCCGCGGCGTCTCCGTCGGGCAGCAGCCGGCGACAAACGCCCCAGACCATCGGCCCGTGCCGCTCGAGGAGGATGGTGAACGCATCCTCCGCCGAGGAGTCGGTCCGGTTCACGAACCGGTCCAGCAGTTGCCGATCGGTCAGCCCGCCGAGCATCCCGTTGCTGAACAGCGTCCCGATGTCACGTAGCACGCACGAACGATCTCCCCCGCTCATCTGCCTGTCCCCCTATTATCGGCCTACCAACGTCAACATGCACCGACCCGGCAAATCCTTCCAACATTC
The DNA here is from genome assembly GCA_963842405.1 of uncultured Isosphaeraceae bacterium. Classification (GTDB taxonomy): domain Bacteria; phylum Planctomycetota; class Planctomycetia; order Isosphaerales; family Isosphaeraceae; genus CAVZRC01. The sequence goes on from CAWJGW010000041.1 coordinate 177,082, forward strand.
TTCCAGAAAATGTAGCAAAGGAACCGGGTTCGAGGGGTGGCCTGCTCCCCATTTCTTGGTCCAGTGATAATGGGAGTCACCTGTTCGTTAATTCAGTAGACGAGAAAACGGGCGGGTTCTCTTCGATAGGCACGTACCTCTCGCAAGTCGCCGAAAATTCGGCCGGTGTCTGGTATCCCAGGGAACTGTGCGGGCGTTCGGTATGATACTCCCCCTTCCAGAGCGCGCCCAACGCCCTGGCCTGCGGTTCGCTCTCGAACTCCTCGCGGTTCAGGAACTCGTCGCGAACCTTGCTGTGAAACGACTCCGCGTAACCGTTCTGCCACGGGCTCCCCGGCGCCACGTACAGCGTGCCGGAGCCGGTCTCCCCCAACCACGACTGCACCACCTGGGCCACGAACTCCGGTCCGTTATCGCTGCGCATCCGACACGGCGGGCCGCCGCGATCGGACGCGACCTCGGCCAAGATGATCCGAATGTCCTCAGCAGTCATGCCGCGGCGCGCCTCCAACGCCAGGCATTCACGAGTATATTCATCAACAAGACTCAACCACTTGAGACTTCGACCATCACTGGTACGATCGAAGATAAAGTCCCATGTCCATACGTCGTCTTTGCCGCGCGAGGGCCGGAGATGGCAGGCGTTCTGATCCTGTCCATGCGCTCGGCGCAGCTTGGGATTGGCCGGCGGTTGGGCCACTTTCAGCCCCGCCTGACGGTAGAGACGACGCACCGCCTTCTTGTTGACCGTCCAGCCCTCGCGCACCAGGAGGGCCCAGATCCGTCGGTAGCCGTAGCGTGGGTGCGTCCCGGCCAGCTCCTCGATTCGTCGTGCCAACGCCGCCGCTTCATCACGGACGACGGGCGTGTAGCGGAGGCTGGATCGGGGCAGGTCCAGCGCCCGTGACACGCGACGTTGCGAGACGTCGAAGTGTTCGGATAATGCGGTGGCGATGAGACGACGTCGGGCAGCGGTCATGGCTTTTTTTTCAAGGCCTCCTGAAGCATGCGGCGGTCGAGCGCCAGTTCGGCGACCAGGAGCTTGAGGCGACCGACCTCGTCTTCGAGTTCAGATATGCCAAGTTGTTCATTTGATACTGGGTTCTCCTGGAGGGCCTTCCAGCGGTAGTAGGTGGTGAGTCCGGTGTCGGCCTTGCGGCAGGCTTGGTTGATGTTCAAGCCGGCGTCGAGGTCCGTTTGAATGTCGCGGAGGATGGCCGCGATCTGGTCCCTTCGGGGTCGGTTTCGCATGGGTCGCTCCCTGGCTCTTTGCCAGTTATACGATTCCCATTAAGACTGGACCAGGTTTTGGGGGGCAGGCCAGCCCCTTTTTCCCCCCTTTTTATGCCTATGTCCCCCCTTTTTATGTCCGAGAGAATCGGTGGTCGGGCGGGAGTTCTATCAGAAATGCCCGGCGTAATCGATGCGGTTGGTATTGGCGGCGACGATCTCGTTGATGGCCGTGTCTGGTAGGCCGACTTTCGCGCCCGCCCTCCTCCGCGCCCGGGCCATAAGCCACGATCCAGTCGAGCGTCCTGGCGAACGTGTTGGGATCGTAGGTGAGCCTCAGGAAGATCCCTGACGGGCCTGGCACGAGTGTCAACGATGCGCCGCCGAGGTCGAGCTGGAATCCCCCGGCGACTTCTGACACCGGATAGTATTTCTTGGTCAGGACGTAGAAGACGAACCATTGATCCGGCTTCCACTGCTGATTACCCGTGAGGATCGGATACGCCTGGGCTTTCGATTGACTGGTCAATCTCACGGTAAACCCATTGCTTGCGGTGAATGTCTGGGCCGTCCCGTTCTTCACGACGACGTAGAGGACGTTGTAGACCTGTCCGGGCACCGGCTGGCGCGACTGGACCAGGACCTGCTGGAAGGGAGGTTTCAGGTTGACCGTCAGCGGGCTGCTCGTATTCGTGATGCGGAACGCGAGGAACCGAGTGGGCAGAGGTGTTCGCTTCTTGACGAGCTCAGTCGCGGCCCGGTGTCCCTCCAGCCTGGCGGCCGCGTGGAGGGCCGGGGGTTTCGAGTCGGCCTCGATGGTGCGCAACCCGAGGGGTCAACGGACTGGAGCTGAGCAATTGTTTCGCTTCCAATCGCTCGAGGTCAGGTCGGATTTTGGTCAGCCGTTTCCGGTGCATGAATGAATCTCTTGTTGGCTCAAGGATGGCCGATTAACCGGAAGTGCCGAGGAGCCTGCGATTCCGGCTGGTCTCCTCACGAGGCAAGATCACGATCTGCTTATCTCTACGTTACGGAGTCTGCCTCAGGATGGACCGATCAAAAAAGGCGATCCCCCGCCGACGATCGCAGACAGAGCAAGAATCACCGATGCCGTGCGGGACGTCTCCGATCTGGTGCTTAAGCCGCGCCGACCGGTGGCCGATCGGCAAGTCAGGCCCGAAGCGATTCAACCGCACTGACGAAGATCCCGAGGCCGTCGCCAACGTCCGGAAGTGCACCGTTGCGGCGGGTCCATCGCGGATGATGCCAGGGTTCGACGAATCGTTCGGGATGGGGCATCAAGCCGAAGATCCGGCCGGTCGGGTCGCAGACGCCCGCGATGGCCCGCGCCGAGCCGTTGGGGTTGGCCGGATAATCCTCGGTCGGATGGCCGTCGCGGTCGGCGTATTTCAAGACGACCTGTCCGGCACGGTCGAGCACGTCGAGAGTCGCTCGGATCGGCCGTGACGAATCGGCCCTCGCCGTGTGCCACGGGGAGTTCGATCGGCGCGGGGAGTTCGGATGAGACGAACGGCGAGAGTCCCGGTCGCGTCGCGAGCCGGACCCATCGGGCTTCGAACCGGCCCGAGTCGTTGCGCGCGAGCGTCGCGGGGCTCGGGCGCGGATCCTCCCGGGAGCAACCCGGCCCGGACCAGGACCTGGAACCCGTTGCAGATCCCCAGGATCAATCCGCCACGGTCGTGGAAGCGCCGCAGGGCGTCGCCCAGGACGGTACCCAGCCGGGTCGCCAGGATTCGTCCGGCGCCCAGGTCGTCTCCATACGAGAAACCGCCCGGGATCGTCAGGATCTGGAAGCGATCGAGCGGATCGGCCGTCTCCATCAGCCGGCCGACGTGCCAGGTCTCGACTTCGGCGCCGGCGCGCTCCCAGGCGGCGGCCGTCTCCTCGTCGCAGTTGGTGCCGGGCGCTCGCAAGACGATTGCACGTGGTCGAGCCATGATTGCCTGGTCCGTCTGGGTTGCGGCGAATCTTGCGTCCAGATTGCGAACAGATCTCATCGGAATCAGCGGATGTTCGAAACCGGATTGGTTCAATAGGGAGGCTCGTTGGGGCCGAACTGCGATCCATAGTCCGTCTCGGAGCGATAGGCGAGATTCCGCCTCAGCAGCTCGGACTCGTAGACCTGGACCACGAAGTCGGCGGCGATCTTGAGCCGCGACGAGGTCCCCTTGGCCGGGAAATCGGCCGGCGAGCCGCGGCGGAACTCGGCCACTCCGACGTGCTTGGAACGGCTCTTCACGTAGTTGATCCCGGGGATGCCGTCGGCGTCGCCGGAGATCAGGAGTGCGATGTCGTAGGTGTCCTGGAGCGCGACCATGTCCACCGCCAGGCTGGTGTCCAGCCCTTTCTCGTTGACGGTATGGTGCAGCAGATCGACCTTCCAGTGCCCTTCCTGGCGGATCTCGACGAAGTCGGTCGCGGCCTGGACGCCGTGGTAGAACCGTTTCTTCCGCTCGAGGGCACGCCGCTTCCCCTCGTACCACTCGCGGGTCTCGTTGAAGCACAGGTTCCAGGCTTCGTCGATCCGGCGGTCCATGGACAGGTCGGGGTTGCGGCGGCTCGCGTCCTCGATGTACGCGTCGCGGAGCCGGGGGTTCATTTCAAACCGAGTCCGCAGCCGCGCCTCGGCCTTGGGGTCGTTCAGGTCCCATTCGTCCATCTTGCCGACGACGTACCAGTAGATCCGCGAGTGCTGGGCGGTCGGCCACCGAGCACCCTCGGCGAACGTCCGGCCCCAGTAGTGCACGCTCTGCTCGAAGGCGTGGCGATAAAACGCGCCGTAATCATCCACACGCAAGTTGAGGTGCTTCAGGACGCCATCCAGGTTCGATCCGTCAACGAATGTCACGAAGCGAAGCATCATCAAGTCCTTCATAAGTATCGTCGCTAGCTGGATTGAACTCTACGGAAACCATCGATCATTCCACAGAGCCGACGCCATTCCGCAGCAGCCGGCCGATGCCCGGTCACGGCCAGTTCAATGGCCGTTGCCAGGCGGCTTTCATGTCGTCCACCGAGGCGTCAACGACGACCGAACCGTCGAGCCCGAGGACGGTCAGCCGAGGGCTGGCGACTCGAGCACCGCCGGGACGAGCCCAGACCTGTCCCAGGCGGCCGAGCGGCAATCCGGCGAGCCGATCCTCGAGCTCGCCGGCGTCCTGAGGACGAACTTCCAGAACGAACCGCGTGGGCGACTCGGAGAAGAGGAGGACGAAATCGTCGGCCGCGTCGTCCTCGCGGGGGGCTTCCGCGAGCGACACGCTCGCGCGCCGAGGCCGCCCGCCAGGGCCATCTCCGCCATCGCCACCGCCAGCCCACCCTCGCTGAGGTCGTGGCAGCTCCGGACGAGTCCGGCCGAGATCGCCGAATGGAGAGCACGGAACAAGCCCGGCGCCCGCGCACGGATCAACCCTGGGCACGCGCCCGCCGGGCCGCTGGTTCACCTCCGACCAGAGCGAACCGCCCAGCTCGCAGCGCGTCATCCCCAGAACGTAGAGCAGGTTCCCTTCCTCCTTGAGGTCCATCGTCACGCACGACCGGACGTCGGGGACGATCCCGATCGCGCTGATCAGGAGCGTCGGGGGAATCGCCAGGCTCCGCCCCTCGTGCGTGAATTCGTTATTCAGACTGTCCTTGCCGGAGATGAATGGCGTCCCGTACGCCAGGGAGACGTCGTGGCATGCCTGTGCGGCACGCACCAGGGAGCCGAGCGTCTCGGGACGCTCGGTGTTGCCCCAGCAGAAGTTGTCGAGGATCGCGATCCGCGACGGATCGGCGCCGACCGCCGTACAGTTGCGAACCGCCTCGTCGATGACGCAGCCGGCCATCGCGTAGGGGTCGATCTGTCCATAACGCGGGTTGATCCCACAGCCCACGGCGAGCCCGCGCGTCGATCCGCGAACGGGGAGAATAACCGCCGCGTCGCCGGGCCCGTCATCGCAGCGCGCCCACGAGCGGTTTGACCACGGTCCGCGCCTGGACTTCGTGGTCGTACTGTCGAACGATCCATTCCTTGCTACAGACGTCCCAATGTTGCAGGAGGGCGATGCAGGTCGTCCGTGAAATCGCGACGGTCGGGCGGTTCGAGCGGGCGTGTCCGCGGCGGGCGACCAGGCCGCCTCGCGGACAACGGTCGGCCGTCCGTCGTGGAGGAACTGCATCGAGAGGTCGCCGACGATCTGCGCCGTGATAGCGAAGGGTCAGGCGGCCGGAATCCACGAACCGGCCAAGGTCGGTCGCCTCGACCCCCTCACGCCGGCAGAGCTCCTGGAGCGCCGGCCATTTCTCGTCGGGGACGGCCAGGACCATCCGCTCCTGGGCCTCGGAGATCCAGATCTCGGTGTAGGTCAGACCCGGATACTTGAGCGGGGCACGACTCGAGCTCGACGTCGGCCCCGAGCTCGGCGCCCATCTCGCCGACGGCCGAGCTGAAGCCTCCGGCGCCGCAATCGGTGATCGATCGGAACAAGCCCTGGTCGCGCGCCTGCACGATCACGTCGAGCACCATCTTCTCGGTGATCGCGTTGCCGATCTGGACGGCGCCTCCCGAGATGCTCTCGCTCGCGGATGTCAGCTCGGCGGAGCTGAAGGTGGCTCCGTGGATGCCGTCGCGTCCGGTTCGCCCGCCGATGGCGATGATCCGGTCGCCGGGCTCGACACGCTTCGACGGCCTTGCCTCGGGGCAAGATCCCGACCGTCCCGCAGAAGACCAGCGGATTGGCCACGTATCCCGGATCCACCGCCAGGGCCCCGTTCACCGTCGGAATGCCCATGCGGTTGCCGTAGTCGCGCACGCCGGCGACGACTCCCTTGAGGACGCGTTTCGGGTGGAGCACGCCGGCCGGAAGGCGGTCCGGGTCCAGGTCGGGCGAGGCCACGCAGAACACATCCGTGTTGCAGATCGGCTTGGCCCCGAGTCCCGTCCCGAGCGCGTCGCGGATCACGCCGCCCAGTCCCGTATTCGAACCTCCATAGGGGTCGATGGCCGAGGGGTGGTTGTGCGTCTCGACCTTGAAGCAGACGTCGAACGCGTCGTCAAACCGGATGACTCCGGCGTTGTCGCTGAAGACGCTCACGAGCCAGTCGCAAGCCAGCTCGCGCGTCGCGCGAAAGATCGTCTCCTTGAGCAGGTTGTCGATCGTCCGCCCTTCGAACGCGATCCGGCCTTTCAACGTCTTGTGCGAGCAGTGCTCGCTCCAGGTCTGGGCGAGCGTCTCGAGCTCGCAGTCGGTCGGGTCTCGGCCGAGCCCGGCGAAATGGTGCTGGATGGCCTTCATCTCGGCGAGACTCAGCGAAAGCTGGCCCGACCGGCTCAGCTCGATCAGCGACGCGTCATCGAGCCCGCGGATCGGTACTTCCTGCCTCCGGAAGTGGTAGGGCTGTCCCTGGCCGAGACGATCGAACGGAAGCGTCGCCGAGGACGGCCTGCTCGACCGCGTCGTTGGCCAGTACCCGCTCGATCAGGCGGGGCAGTTTGTCGGCCGGCCCATCGATCCGGTAGGTCCGGATCGTTCGGACGTTCGACACGGAGTAACCCAGGTCCTTCAGGAGTGACAGGGCGCTCTCGGCCTCGGGGTCCGTCACGCCGGGCTTCGGCAAGACATTCACGACTGCGGACAGGCTCGTCGGCCGACGATCCGGCCGGGCGGATGGCCACCGCCTCGACGACCGGATCGCTCAGGACCTCGCGCGCGGCGCGCCGGAGCTCCTCCTCCGAGATCGCTCCCTCCACGAGGAAGCCCCGGCTGGCCCGGATCGTCCACGGACCGGCGAGACCGAGCTCGACGGCCTCGGTCGCCAGCCGTTCGCCGACATGATCCGAGTGCCCCTCGGCCGGTTCAATCTCGATATGCCAGAGCATGGACATTGACTCGAGTAAGTGGTCAGTGGTCAGTGAAGACCGAGATTTCTTCCTGCCGATCGGGAGACGGAGTCCGCCTCCCACACGGTCTTCTCGTAGGAGCGGAATCGGTCGAACGATACCTGGCTTCTCTGGCGAGCGAGCGATGCACGACCTCTTCACGGCGACCCATCTGGTCGCTCGGCGGGCCAATGACGGAGTGGCGGAAATCTCATCGAACAGGTCTCGACGATGCTTGGCCTGCTCCCACCAGCAGCGGATGGCCTGTTCGTCATCGGTCATCAAGGCATACTTGAAGTCGGCCAGGCGATCCTGGAGGGAATCCAGGGCCTTGAGCAATGGTCCGCGATTTTCCCGAAAGATGGCGGTCCAGAGCCCGGTATCGGCGGCGGCGACGCGGGTGCCGTCGCGGTAGGCACCCGCGGCCAGTGCGAGCCAGTCGGCGGGGACGGACGACGCCAGGGCGGCGGCGATCGCATGGGGCAGATGGCTGGTATAGGCCAGGATCTCGTCGTGCTCGGCCGGCCCCATCTCGAGCACGCGGCAGCCGATGGCCGTCCAGAATGCCGCGGCACGCCGCAGTCTGTCCGCACGGGTGCGGGGTGTTGGTGTGATCGCGCAAGCACGGCCGTCAAAGAGATCGGCGCGGGCGTTGGAGACGCCTCGACGCTCCGAGCCGGCGATCGGGTGGGCGCCGACGAACACCGATGCCGGTCGCGGCTGCCGTTCCACGGCCTCCACAATCTGGCGTTTCGTGCTCCCCGCATCCGTGATCAGCACGTTCGCGGGGGCCGATTCGGCCGCTCGACGCACATCCTCGGCAACGCGGTTAACCGGCGTGCAGACGACCACGACATCGGCCGAGGCGACTCCATCCCGAAGCTCGGTGGTGCCCCGGTCGATGGCCCCAAGCCGTACGGCCTCGTCGAGGGTCGCCGGGTCGCGCCCCACGCCGATCACCTCGGACGCGAGATTCCGGGACCGAAGGGCCAGGCCGATCGATCCACCGATCAGTCCGACGCCGATCACCGCCACCGTCCCCTGTTGCTCCAAGGCTCGATCCTCTCCGCTCGACGCGATCGCTCTGATCCCAGGCGCGACGTCGACATCCCTCATTTCCAGCAACCCAAGTGCAAGACCCTTCACAGAATCTTAACCTCTGACGGCGCCCAAGACGAGAGTCCGGTGTCGAATGGAGCCGGGCACCCGGGGGTCGTCCCGAGTTCTCGACCGTTCTGGCACTCATCGGCCCGAACGGTGGTAGCAGCAGGAACGGACGGAGTGCGTCGGCCATCGCCTGAGCCGATCTCCAGCGGTCTCGCGGCTGCTTCTGCATCGCCTTGAGCAAGACCCGTTCCAAGCCTTCCGGAGCATCCGGCCGGAACGCTCGGAGCGGCACGGGAGGATGCTGCAGGATGATCTCGTACGAGCCGGGCTGACGTGGGTCGAAGTTCAGGTAGGGATAGCGATTGGTCAGCAGATAGAACAACGTGGCCCCGCGCTGTAGATGTCGGCGGGCTCCCGGACCTCGCGGAAATCGCGGATGTGATCGGGCGAGATGAAGCCGATCGAGCCGCCGATGTCTCCCTGGCGGGTCAAGGTGGTGAAGCCTTCGGACTCGTCGAAGCTCTTGGCCAGCCCGAAGTCCGTGAGCTTGACGCGAGGGCGGTGGGGCGGGCCCATCACCAGGAGGTTGGACGGTTTGACATCGCGGTGCACGTAGCCCTTGGAATGGGCGTAATCCAGGGCTGAGAGCAGGTCGCCTGCCGATCTGGGCGGCCGAGTAGTACGGCATCGGGCCTTTCAACGCCCGGGTCCATTCCAGCGCGTTCTTGCCGTCGACGTACTCCATGACGAGCTGGAACTGCAAGTCGATCTCATAGATCTCGTAGAACGCCACGATGCTGGGATGGCACTGACCGCCGGGCATCAGCAGGTCGCGAAGCACCTCGATCTCCCGCCGGAAGTAGCCATTGGCCTTCTCGCCGACGGTGCTGTTGGCGCTCATCATCTTGATGGCGACCGGCCGGTTCTTCGAGAGCTGCCGGGCACGGAAAACCTCGCCCATCCCGCCGCCACCGATCCATTCCTCGATCAGGTAGTCGGAATGGGTCTTGGGAAACTTCAATCGTCTGGCCTGGCAATCGAGGCAAAGCCATGGGTACGCGGTATCGTCGCTGGGCCGATCCGGGACCGGCATTGACAGCCGGTCCACCTGGTCTTCGATCGGAATTCGCTTGCCGCAGCCCGCGCAGGTTGCGAAGCACTCCCCGTCGCCGGAGCCTTCGGCGAACTGGACGACGAACGAACTATCCCCGGCCGTGATGACGTCGCCATCTCGGAGCAGCACGCGCTCGACGCGAAGGCCGTTGACCTTGGTTCCGTTGGTGCTCCCCAGGTCAGCCAGGTGGCAGTGCGGTGGCTGGTTCTCGATGCGGAAATGCTCTCGCGAGAGCAAGAGGTCCTTCGTCATGGGGAAATGCACGCGCGAGGAACGGCCCACCATGAACGCTTGCCGGCGGTCGATCAAGTACTCCTGACCGGAGTGGGGGCCTGACGTGACCCGAATCACCACCGCCATCGGATTCTCCCTCGCCTTTCGAGACGCACTACTCCTTTTTACTACGAATTCCTTCTGGAATAAACCCATCAGCCCCAATTTTGGTTCGATCCAATCGTGCGGAATGGGAGAATCCCCCCACTCGATCCCTACAGAACGACTGATCTGAACAAGCCGGAACCGGGTCCGCCCGACGTCCGCTGCCTCGTGGTCATCGCCATTTTAGTCGACGGAGCCCTGGCCCGCGCGCGAAGGTTCTCCCGCTCCCTTCTGCCGCTCCAGGGCGATCCCGCGTAAGCTCTTCAGGTCGATCTTGCCCGTCGCCGTGATCGGGATTTCCTCAACCTGGATGAAATCTCGGGCCGAGGGGATCCAGAGCTTCGGAAGCGATCCGGCCGAGAGTCGTTGCTGGACCTCCGTCGGCGTCATTCCGAGATCGGTATAGAGGACGCAGAGCTTTTCACCGTGCTTCGGATCGGGCACGCCTGATAACCGCGAGGTGGTGGTCGTTCGACTCCCGTGATCTCCACGATCGCCGATTCGATCTTGAGATGCGGGACCATCTCACCGGCGATCTTCGAGAAGCGGCTGATGCGGTCGGTGATCTTGAGGAATCCGTCGGCGTCGACCAGGCCGATGTCGCCCGTCGTATACCAACCGTCACGGATCACCGCGGCGGTGGCTTCCGGCCGGTTCAGATATCCGACCATCACCTGCGGCCCTTTGACCGCGATGACCCCCTCGGTACCGGGAGGAAGGTCTTCTCCGGTATCCGGGTCCGTCGTCTTGATCGCGGTGCCGGGCAAGGGAAGACCGACCGTCCCCAGCCGGTTGCCATAAACGGTGCGCCCTCCGGGCAACTCGACATCTCGAGGAACGTTCACCGCGACGACGGGCGAGAGCTCCGTGCACCCGTATCCCTCCAGGGGATCGATGCCGAGCGTCTCTTTGATCTCGCGGGCGAACTCCGGCTTGAGCTTCTCGGCGCCCAGGATCAGGTGCGTGAGCGTCTCGAACTGCTTGGGACTGCAACTCTTCAAATAGTAGCGGGTGAACGAGGGCGTTCCAACGAGCAGCGTCACCTTGTGTTGTTCACATAACTTGCCGATTGTCCGGGCGTCCATCGGATTGAAGTGGTAGACCAGCTTCTTGCCCAGAGCCCAGCGCCGTCCAGATCGTGACGGTGAAACCGAACGAATGGAAAAACGGCAAGATTCCCAGCAGGACTTCATCCGGCTTGAGCTGGACGTGCTGCTCGATCTGGTACGCATTGCTCAGGATGTTGCGGTGCGAGAGGACGACGCCCTTGGGATCGCCGGTCGAGCCCGAGGTGAAGATCACCGTCGCTTCCTCGTCGAGCCGGTCGCCACGAGGTCCGGGGACGAACAGGCTCAGGGCCTTTGTGGGCACGAGGTTGCCCACGGCGGCGGCCCAGAGCTTGTCCGCCAGTCGTACCTGCTTGGGGATGTCCTCGAGCATGATCAGCGTCCCCTTTGGCACGATCTTGCACCGTTCGAGGACCTTGGCGGAGGTCACCACGTGAGTGATTCCGCACTGTTCGATCGAGGAGTCGACGACCGCCTGACTGGCAGTGTAGTTGAGATTGACGGGGACCTTTCCCCAGAGCGAGACGGCGAGATTGGCCACCGCCGCCGGGACGGTCGGCGGGACCATCAGGCCGATGTGACGGGCGTCGCCCCAGGTTCGCGAGAGGACGCGCCCGAGGACAAGGGCACGCACAAGCGTCTCGGCCATAAGTCAAGGCCGCGCCAGTGCTATCGGTCATGGCGGTCTTCCGGGGATAGGCCCGCACCGTGCGGATGAAGGCGGCCGGCAATGACCGCCATGCCTGAGGTAACGCCGACAACTCGTGCAGAGGCGCGAAGGAACCCGGTTCCTGGCCTGTACCGCGAGGAGTCGCCACGATCGAATTCATATCACCCGCTCCCGCCTTCCACCCAAACCACCGATACGAGAATCGATGAGATGATGGATACTCAGACGACGACCCACTTTACGCGAGACGAGCCGGACGGACAACAGTGTACTCCGCATCCCTCTGCCCGTTCGTAGGCTCTTCGCAAAAGTGCGCCATCAACGAACTCGCGAATGCGCTCGCGAACCTTTCGTGTTGGGCCCGATCGCGTCCCGAGCTTCTGTCCTCGATTCCAGCGCCGACTCGATCTGGTCATCGACGACCGACCAGATCTGATCGGGCGATAATTGGGTCATGCAGTCGAGGCGGTTGCAGTTCTTGAGGAAGCTCGGCGCACACCAGATGCAGCTTTGCACCGTGGTGGCCTCGGGGACCGAACGGCCCCGTGAGCTTCGGGCTCGTGCAGGTGTAGATGCCCAGGACCCGGGCTCCGGCAGCCGCGGCCAGGTGGAGCGGACCGGTGTCATTGGAGATCATCAGATCGGCTTCGAGGCTGAGTGCCGCGAGCTGAGGAAGTCGAGTCTGGCCACAGAGGTCGAGCACTCGCAACGGGGCTGATATGACGGGCCAGGGCATCGACGAGCGGCCGATCCTCGGACGCACCGACGGCGATCAGTCCGCCGCCGAATTTCGAGACCACGCGACGGCCGATCTCGGCATAGTGCTCCGGCGGCCAGCGTTTGGTCAGCCAACGCGCGCCGAGGTTCAGGATGACCCGCGGCTGCGGCATCGCGGCGAGGACGTCCGTCGCCCAGCACACGATCCGCTTCGGCGATCGGTAGGTTGAAGCGCGGCTCGGAAACGTCCGCACCCAGCTCGGCGGCGACCCGGAGCACGCGATCGACCGCGTGGAGACCGAGCCGGGGAGCATCAACACGGTGGGTGTAGAACCAACGAGCCCCTTCACGCGCGTCGGCCATGCCGACACGGACTTTCGCCCCGGTCGCGGCGGCCATCAACGCCGAGCGGAGAAGGCCCTGCAAATCGATCGTCAGGTCGTACCGGCCGCGTCCCAGTTTCCCCAGGATGCCAGCCATCCCACTGATCCCCAGCCGGTCGATCCCCCTGCCTCTTCGGTCATAGACGATCAATTCATCGAGATCCGGGTGGCCCAGGAGCACCTCGCGGAACGGCGCGTTCACGACCCAGGTCAGGTGTGCCGAGGGCCACACGCCGCGAAGGGCTGAGAGGATCGGCAGGGCGTGGACGACATCCCCGAGCGAGCTCGGCTTGATGATGCAGACGCGGGCGGGTTCAATCCCTGCCAGGCGACCGGACGACCGTGTCATGGACCGAAGAACTCCCTTCCCCTCGAACGGCGAGGGGCCATAATCTATACCAAGGCGGACGTCGAGACAATGCCGGGGCACTTTCACTCCGGGGAAGCAGGATCCTTCGATGTCATTCCTATTGCTGATTTCGGCCGTGATGGCGCATGCCCGGGGCCATCGAACGCGGGGAGGTGGCGTTCCGGCCGGGACCAGAGGAGTCGTCGGTCCCCGAACGCTTCCGACTTGAGTCGGCGAACTTCACTTACGAGCTGGAGCCGGTGATCTCGACGCCAAATTACACGGTCTCTCGCCTCCGATTCCCCTCGCCGATCACGACGCCCGACCCCGAGAACAATGTGGTCCACGCCGAGTATTTCGCACCCGTCGGTCGCGGACCGAAATGTCCGGCCGTCGTGGTGTTACACATTCTGGGCGCGGATTTCCCGCTCTCGCAGATACATGGCGGCCCGCCTGGCCGATCGGGGGGTCGCGGCGCTCTTCTTGAAGTTGCCTTATTACGGCGAGCGTCGACCGGCCGCCACGGGCCCGAACGCCAAGGCGGTTTCTGTCCTCGGACATCGAACGGACGGTCAACGCCATGCGGCAAGGGATTTGTGATGTCCGCCGCGCGACATGCTGGTTGAACAGCCGTCCCGAAGTCGACGGCCAGCGGCTGGGCGTCGCCGGCATCAGCCTCGGCGGGATCGTTTCGTCCGTAGCGGCGGCCGTCAACCCCTCGATCCGAGAGGGGGCTTTCCTGCTCGCAGGGGGCGACCTTTCCAAGATACTCTGGGAAATGCCCGAGGGCGAGGCCTACCGCGCATTGTGGATCCGCTCCGGTCGGACACTGAGCGACCTGAAATTGCTCACCGATCCCTTTGATCCGCTGACCTACGCATCGCGGTTGGCCGGCAAGCGCGTGTTCATGATGGCGGGCAAGGTTGATGAGGTGATCCCTCCTGCATCGGCCCGTGCCCTGTGGGAGGCGGCGGGGCGTCCGCCGATTCGATGGTATGACTGCGGCCACTACTCGGCCGTCGGCTTCCTGCTGCCCGGGATCCGGGAGACGGTGGAGTTCTTCGCGGTCCCGCCGGGACCGGATTCTCCAGGATCAGCCTCATTCTCGGTAATTGGGGCAGTCTGTACGCATCAAGCGGTCGATGCCCGCCAACCGCCCGTGGTTTCGATTGTCAGAAAGCGATCCAGGGGTTAATCTCCCAAAAACGCAATTCGGTCATCATGGAAGAGGCTTTTTCCGATTCGGGAAGAGGAGCGGAGTTCCGACCGTTGAGCCGGGATGAGTCCCTCGGCGAGACGAGTCTCAACCGGGTTTTCACTCAGCGGCTCCGCGGCCGAAACGACTCCCGGCGAATCTGCGAAGGCTCTTCCCGTTCGTCGAGAGGGGGACAGGAATGACGGCCCGTGTCACGAGCGTCTTCTTGTACGTGAAGGACGTACGAAGGTCGCTGGAGTTCTACAACGAGGTCGTCGGCGCCGAAATCGTCCAGATCCACGCCGAGAATGAAAACGCACCGTATACCCTCGCCATCCTCCGCATCGGCCAGTTCACCTTGATGCTCCACCCCCAGGAGCCGCATGCGCAGGAGTTTACCGACACTCGAGTTGGAGTGGGCATCCATCTCCAGATGCAAGTCCCCAACGTGGACGAATTCTACCAGCACTGCCTGGAAGAAGGGGCGATCCTGAGCGTCTCCGGCGAACCCGCCGATCAAAACTGGGGCTGGCGCGAATTCGCCTTGCGCGATCCCGACGGATACGTCTGGTCGGTCTATCAGATCCTCAACGAGGCCGGGGGGCAGTGGACCATGTGATCCTACTGACCACCGCCGACCGCCTCGGGGGGGACTGGCTTCGCGGCGATCTCGGCGCGGCTTCGACTGGTCGCCGACGGTGCTAGAAGGAAGTAGGCACCCACGACCAGGAGGAATACCGCGTAAAGCCGTTTCATCGTGATCTGTGAGACGGAATTCGCCACGAGGGCTCCGGCATACGCGCCGAAGAACACCCCGGACAGCGATACAGAGACCCGCATATCCCTTCACGTTGCCGTTTCGCCAGTGCTCCAGCACGCCCAGCAGTCCGGTGGGGAGCAGGATCACGAACAGAGAGGTTCCGACCGCGGTTTTCGGCTCGAATCCGAAGATCAAGACCAGGATCGGCACGATGACCAGCCCACCTCCGATGCCGAACAAGCCAGCGAGGATGCCCGCCGTCAGACCCAGGACGAGCATCTTGAGAATCTCGGAGTATTCCATCATTCGTCAGCCTCCGGGACGCGGGTGAGCAAGGCCGCACAGCCAGCCAGCCCGGCCGTTTCGATGCGGAGCGTGTTCAGACTGAATCGGATCGCCAACCATCCGGACTCCTGGGCGAGCTCGCGTTCCGACGGAGGTAAAGCCGCCCTCAGGTCCCACCGCCAGCACGACGGCACCGCCGCGCGGGATCGCCGGCCATCGGTGCGGGGGAATGCCCCGGGGATCGGCGAGGAATCGCGTCGCGTCGGGGAACGATGCGACCAGCTTCGTCCACTCGATCGGTTCATCCAGGACCATCAGGCGAGCCCTTCGGCATTGTTTCGACGCCTCGATGATCGACCGCCGTAGCCGGTCCAGTTTCGATCCGCGCGGGTCGACGACCGATCGATCGGTGACGAGGGGAATCAGCCGCTCGACCCCCAGCTCAGTCGCTTTCTCGATCAGCCAGTCGAACCGATCCCCCTTGGGCACGGCCGTGGCCAGGGTCAGCGCGAACGGGGGTGGAGCTTCCGGCAGCCACTCCCCCTCGACGCGGAGCTCGACGCCGCCCGCACAATCGGCCAGGACCTGCGCAGTCAGCCACGAAACCCCGGCCATCGAATACCTCGATGCGATCCCCGACGCCCAGGCGGCAGACTCGGGTCAGGTGACGCGACTCGTCCGCGTTCAATTGCAATCGGCCGTCGCGCGGCGAATCGGGGCAGTAAAACCGAGCGGGCACGCCTCTTCTCCCGGTCTGGCAAAAGATCAAATCCCATCGTATCCGATCCTGGGGGTAGAACGCGATGCGATGACGATTGGCCTTATCGTTCCCGAGGCAGACGCAACGCCCGCACCACAAGGTTCCCGGCCTTCCGACCGGTCGACCGAGGAGGATGATCGACGTGTGGTATCGACACTGGGGGCTGTCCGGGCATCCCTTCGACGAGGTTGAATTCGCCCTATGTTCCTCTCCCTTCCCATGATGAGGCGTTGTACCGCCTGGTGTACGCGATCGAGCAGGGGCACCGGCAGGTGTTTTTCCAGGCGGAGGCGGGCCTCGGCAAGACAACCGTGCTGCAGCGAGCGATCGACGAGACCCGAAGTCCCCGGCGGCGTGTGGTCCTGGTTCGGCGCCTGTCCGACCGGACCGAATTCCTCAGCCTGATCGCCGAACGGCTGGGCCAGCCCGTTGGCCGAGAGGTCGGCCACGACTGCGACATGGCGGGCGCTGGGCCGCGCGCTTCGCGTCGCTTCGCTCCAGGGTTTCCAGGTGATCCTGGCCGTCGACGACGGGAACGGCCCGTCGGACCCGACGATCGTACGCGACCTCAACATGTTGGCTCACAGAGGATTCGGACAAGAGACTCGCCTCACGGTCATCCGAGTCGGCCGTCCATCATCCGAGCCTGAGCCCGAGTCGGAGGACGGCTGGACGCTCGCGATCGGACTCCTGCGGCTGACGCGTTCCCAGGTCGACGATTATCTCACCGCGAAGCTCGCCGGTCGCCGGCGCGTCCGAGCGGGTTTTCACTCCACGCGCCGTGACACGCCTTCATGGCCTGTCGGGAGGAATTCCGCGGGGACTCGAACAGCTCGCGGCCTTGAGTCTCATGGCGGGGGCGGTACGCGGTCTCGAAGTCATTCCGCCCGGACGTGGTCGACGGCGTTGCGCGGGAATGCGCGTGAATCCGTATCCCTGGCGAGAGCCTGGTGATAGGTCCGACGGGGTGAAGACACAGGAGATGACCGGGTCACGGGGCTGGACCAGTGCCGGGGTAGATTCCCCGACGTGGTTCGTGCTAGCATCAGGATTGGGCTGGATCAACGTACAAGCCTCCGGGCGGTCGCAACAGCCGAGAGGAGATGAATTGGACCCGATGAACGAGCAGACCGTTTCTTTGCGGAACCCGGCGTGGGCGGCCTTCCTGGCGTGGTTAGTACCCGGGCTGGGTCATTTCTACCAGGGTCGAACCGGGAAAGGCATCCTCTACGCCGTCTGCATCCTCGGCCTGTATCTCATGGGCATGGTGATGGGGGAGGGGAAGATCGTCTACTGGCGATGGGTGAACCCCTTGAATAACCCGGAGAAGTTCTGCCTCTATTACCTGGGACAGTTCTTCGTCGGCTTGCCGGCGCTGCCTGCCGCTGATCCAGAGCACGCTCCAGCATTACGGCCTGGGCCCGATTCTCTGGGGTTTCATGGCGGAGCCGTCACAAGCATGTCTTGAACAGCCTGCAAACCCGGCTGGGGAAGCTCGTCGAGATCGGCACGATTTACACGACGGTTGCGGGACTTGCTCAACATCCTGGCGATCTACGACGCCTACGAAGGGCCCGCTTACCAGGACTTCGAGGAAGACTCGGCTTCCCAGACGAGCGCTCAGCCGATGCTCGGCCACGGGGCTCACCGCGGAGGGATCGGCATGATCCTGGCATCCGTCCACATCTACTGGCTGATCCTCCCCCTGGTGATTGCGATCAGCCTGGTCTATTCCGCCTCTCGCCATGAATCCTGGAGCCGGATCTGGTCGCACTCCCTGCGGCTCAGCGTCTGGATCCTGAGTATTCTCGTGGTCGCCACGGCCGTCCTGCTGTTGATCAACACGCAGGTCTGAGCGGCGCGGGCGTTTGGCGACGAATTGTTTCGCCAGGTCCCAGACGCTCAGCGTAACCTTGACCTACGCCGAAGCGCCAGAGGCCCACGATGGCCAGGCACTGGACCAGGACCAGCGGCAGGAATTGAACGAATCTCCACCGCGGAGCCAGCCGCTTGATCAGTTCCGGCGCACTCAGGGAAACCAGGTTCTCGGCGAATCCTACGCCGAAGCGCCAGGAGGGCGAGGGATCCTCGCCCGTCCATAACGGCCAGACCGCCCCGGCAAGCGGCTCGGTAAGAGGCCGGACCTGTCGCAATTGATTCTGTTCCTTGTCGGGAATACGTCCTCCGGCTCCCTGGAACAAGAGCATCTCGACCCCGCCGATCAGGGCCAGACTGGCCGCGGCGATCGTCGCAGTCTTCGCCCATCGCGATCCGCCCGCCATCAGGCCGGCGACCGGGATCATCGCGAAGGGGATGAGCGGGACCAGCAGCCGGGGACCCGTGGACCATCCGCCGGTCCACTCCGGATAGCTGAGATTCACCAGGAAGATCGCGGCAACCACGAGCATCGATACAATCGCCAGGCTCCATCGGCGCCGTCGCCATCAATACGACCCATCCCGGCACGGCCAGGAGCAAGATCGGGGGCGAAGACGAAGAGCCCGCGGTAGCGGCTCCAGAGCAGGGGACCGAGCTTGCTCCAATCCGGCGACATCAAACCCAGCGGGTTGTCGCGGTTGTGCACATCAGCGAATTCCTTGGTCGCATGGTGGAGGTAACCCAGGTCCCACGGCGTATGGAATGCGGCCTGGTTGTAACCGAGGAGCAGGAGCGTCGGCAGAAGTGCTCCCAGGGCGAAGATCCAGAGACGGTCGAAGCGACGAATCCCCTGGACCCACTGCGCCATGAGATAACAGGCCAGGATGGCCGAAACGGGCGCCATCTGGAGCTCGATCACCGAAGCATACGCCGCGAGGAAACCGGCGAGGAAGATCCGCAACGCTTCGCGTCGCGGCTCTTTTCTCCAGAGCAGGAGGAATGAACTCAGGAGTGCGAAGGCAGAAGCCTGGTGCCCGTACGCCAGCGTTGCGTAGACATAGGCCGGAGTCGAAAGGCCGTAGGAAAGTCCGATCAATGCAGCCGGCCAGGGAGAACAACCCAGGTCGCGAGCCAGGATGACGAGCAGCGCCGCCGTCCAGGCCGTGAGGACGCCCGAGGTCCCCAGCGTGATCCAGTAGTCCGACGCGCCAGTACTTGAGCGCGGACGAGTCGAGCGGATGATCCGGGATGTCGAAAGCCCATCGGGCGTAGGCATACGGCAGCGTCGCCAGGAAGGGATAGCCGGGGAGCTTGTCGGAGTAGAACCGACCCTCGAACTGGGCCTTGTCTTCGGTCTGCTGGTCCAACCCGGTGATCTCGACCGTGCCGCGGTCGACCATCGCGTAGGTGAGCATGAGCCGGCTGGCGGTGTTCCAGTCGCGGGTGTGCCAGAAGAAGGCATAGCTCCCCAGCAGGATGACGAAACACCCAGAGCGCCGGGGCGTAAATCCGCTTCCAGGCCGCCACCGATCGGCTCCTTGAGCCGATCCCAGAGGCCCGAGACTCCGACGGCGGCCAGCAACGCGTTCGGTGCCTGGATCGGCAGCATGTAACGGTCCCAGGCCATCGGGAGATAGACGGCCACCACGACCCAGGCCACCGCGGCCCAGATCAGGAGTGCGATGGCCGTCGGGGGAACACCGGATCGGAGCTGATCCCGTCCCAGCCGGATCGACTGGACCACGCCGAAGAGGACCAGCGGCCACCAGAAGACCGCTCCCCAGTCCTGGCTGAGGTCATAGCGGATCTCCGAGTTCGATTTGGCCGGTCCAAAAGGGCTGAAACGGCCGAAGCCCTGGACGCCGAAGACCTTGACTCTTCTCGGTCGTCGTCCTGAGGGCATTATGACGCAAGTCTCTTCTACTGGCCGGCCGGAGGTATCGAGTCGAAGCTTGATCATCCGGCCGAATCGTTGCCCAGAGATTCTCCTTCCGGTCGAGCGACGCTCGCGGGTTCAGAGGCCCTGCCGGCTGGGCCGTCATCGCCGGATTCAATGCGACGAAAACCGCGACGGCGAGGGCCGTCGTCACCAGCGCGGCAGCGGCCATCGCCAGCTTTCGTCGACAGCGCGAGGCCCGGTGCGATCAATGCGAATCCGACCCAGCAGCCGATGACCATCGAGCCCGAGCAAGCCGTTGAATTTACAGAGAATCGACGAGCCCGGCGGCGACTCCCGCCAGGAGGACGAGAACCAGAGTGCCGCGATTCCCGGACGGCCGGACCAGAACCGCTGCAACGCATACAACCCGAGCCCCAGCGCCGAGATCAAGAAGGCTTCGTACGGGACGTCGGACATCGCCCGGTGGGCGTGGAGACGATAGAGCGGGTTGATCATCAGCAAGATCGCGGCGATCGTGCCGACGCGACGATCCTCGATCAGGACGCCGCAGCCGAAGAGGGCGACACACCCCAATGCCCCCAGGAACAGGATCGGGATTCGAGCGACGATCAGGGTCGCCTGGTTCCCGAACGGCGTGTAGTGCTCAAAGTACCAGCTGCCACGCGTCGGCGGGACCGGGGATTCGCAAGTGGGCCAACCGCAAACTCGGCCCCGATCAAATACTTCGGAACGGGCTGAAGGTCGAAGGCGTACAAGTCGAGCCAGGCGGGATGATTGAATTGGCCTTCGAAAGAAGAGGTCGGCATAGTAGCTCTGCGTGATGTAGGCGTACTCGTCCACGAACGAGTCATCGAACAAGCCGAACGCGAAAAGCGTCAAGGCGAGGCACCCGATCGCCGCGGCCCGGCGAAGAAGTGACGCTGAGGACTGCGGGGAGTTTGTCGGGCGAGCGCGTTGCTCGGGTGGCGTAAACCCCATGTGCGAGAGAAGCCTTGAGTGATTTAGCGGCTACGCGGCAAAGACTTAAAGTCTCATTGTAGAAATCGATCGGTTTCTTTGGCAACAGTCGGATTGTCGGCTAAGTTTCATCGACGACCCTTTGCGATGGGTTGTCTCTGAGGTTCCATACCACTGCGTCGATTGGGTTGATTGGCCGATCGGGCGAGCCGGCCGCGGATCTCGGAGAGATCGGCGACGCGGCGAGCCGGCGGCAGGCGAAGCCGTGAGATCACCCGCTCGGCGCTCCTGGGAACGATCACCGAACGTTGAGTTTGCACCCCGAGCGTCCTGATGTGCATCTTCGTCTGGAACTCTTGGTTGCGGCGTTTTCCCTGGTCTCGATCAACCATCTGGCCGCGGTTTCGCCCCGCGAGGGGATCGGCGTTCGCGCCGTCGTGCGCGGTGCTGGCGAACCGTCGGCGTCCGGCTGGAGCCCCTCCATCCGGCAGATTGGCAAGGCGGACCAAAGGCAGAATGCGATTCAACCGCGTCGGTCGAAACCGTGGCCGGGAGACTCGACTTGGCTCGACTCGTGTCGCGGGAGACTGCCGTCGATGATGCACGCGGCGGTGTCCGAGAACAGGAGAAAGAAATGATGTCTCATCTAGACTGGATCAAAGTCGGTGGGGCGACGCGGGGTACGCCGCGACGGCTCCCCACCCGTCGCGGCCGCCTGTTCGCGATCGGCCTCATGGGTTGCATGGCGTTGATTCAAGCGGGCTGCCAGTCCGGGCCGTTCGGCAACGGCGGCTGCTCGACGTGCGGCGGCTTCTTCGCGCGGACGACCAACCGGATCCTCCATCGAGACAAGGGCTGCTGCGGTTCGACCGGCGGTCTCCGAGGGCGTCGGTCGAATACGGGTCGCCGGGCGTCGTCGTCCCGGGCGCGATTCCCTCGTATCCGTCCGGTGGGACGATCGGGTACGGCGCCGTCGAATGTCACGGCCCCGACGCCGGATTATCCCTCTCACCTCGAGTCCGACACCGAGTGCCAAGCCGGGTCCGACACCCGGCGGCACCGAGTCCGACCGGCAATCGGGCTCCGGGGTCCGTCCCAGCAGCTACTCCTCCACCCGGCGCCCTGGAACTGCAACGGCCATGCGATCGAGTCGGAGCGTGTCGAGCACGACCGGCCTCGACGTCCCGAGCCGACTCGCGGTCGTCGAAGGCTCCGCGAAAGTTCCGGAGGTGCGCCGAGGGCTCGCTGGACGACAACTTCCTCGACCATCTGCCCCCGCTGGGGCTACCCGGCGAGGTAACGAAGTCCTCGTCTGCTCCTCCCGCTCCCCCCGCTCCCCCGCTGCCCCGGCCGATCCGAAGACCGGGGCGGCGGCCAAGGCCGAGCCGACGGTCCAACGAAGTCGTGCCCCGACCGAAGCCGAATTCGCCCTGACCGTCTCGTCCGACCCGGCGCCGGAGACCGTTTCGACGGCCGGCGCCGGAACCGGCATCACCCGCTTCGCCCCACTCGATTTGAAACTCGCCGGGGGGAGTTGTCCCATCGGAAGCCGGGTTGAGCTGGCTCGCCGAGAAAGGGCTACCGGACGCTGCTCGATCTCCGCGAATCGGCCGAAGTCCCTCCCTCGTTCATCGCCGATGTCGCGCGACGGGGGCTTCGGTACGTTGCGCTCCCGGTGAGCCTCGAGAGCATCGACCAGGACCACGTCGCGCGTTTCAACTTCGAGATCGCGTCCGGAGACGCCCGGCCCATGTTTTTCTTCGACTCCGACGGCTCTCGCGCCGGGGCCCTCTGGTACATCCGGCGGGTCACCGTCGATCGGGTGGACGCACAAATCGCACGCCGGGAGGCCGAGGATCTCGGCCTCGTGGACAAGACGGCCTGGCTGGCCGCGACGAATTACGTCGAGAAGCTCGAGGCCGCCAGGACCGATCCTGGCAACGCCCGATCGAGCTCCGGCCGATTCGCGGGAGCTGCCGGCGAACCACCTCCGTGAAGACGGAGCAGCCGACGGAGCAACGCCTCGTCCGGCCGCGAGCTGCCAATGCCACGACGCCCCGATGACGTTCCAGGAGTTCCTCGACGCCAACGCCCCGGCCCAGCGAGCCGGCACCAAGGCGAATGAACGCCTCTCCTCCCGAACGCAAGACCGAGGAGCAGGAACCGATCGGACATCCGCTCCGTCCCGCTTCGAGCGATTCAGTCGTGTGGCGGCCTTTCGCGGCGATGATCCTCACGGGTTTGAGCATCCCCCTGGTTTACTGGACGCGAACCGTCGTGCCGGACTTCCTTTCAAAGGCTCGGGCCAGTCTGCCGGCACCGGCGCAACAACCGCGATCGCTTCCCCGCGAGTCGGGTGCTTGAACGTCAATTCTCGGGCGTGCAGCGCGATCCTCCACCGGCCATCCGAGGCAACGATCCGAGACTTCGCACCATATTTCGCGTCGCCCACGATCGGCATGCCCCGACCTGCCAGCTGCGCTCTGAGCTGATGGCTCCGCCCCGTCTCCGGCCGCAGCTCCAGTTTCGTCACACCCGCCGAGCGTTCCAGCACCCGGAAAGCGACTCTCGCTTCCTTCCCCTCCCGGATTCCCCTCTGCCAGGATGCGAGAGCGATTGATCCGCCGGTCCTTCTCGAGTCCGGTCGATCCATTCGCCGACGTCCTGAGCCGGACATCCTTCGACGATCGCCCAGTAGACTTTCGAGATCGTCCCCTCGCGAAACTGGGCGGAAAGCCGTCCGGCCGCCTTGCTGGTCTTCGCGAGCAAGACCACGCCCGACGTCGGGCGGTCGAGGCGATGAAGCAGCCCGACATAGACGTTCCCGGGCTTGGCATACCGGATTCGGAGATACCGGGTCACGAGGTCGACCAGGCTCTCCGAGCCGGTCTCGTCCGCCTGCGAGGGTATCCCCGCGGGCTTGTTGACGGCCAGGCAATGATTATCTTCGTAGAGCACGTCGAGATTCATCGGCACGCGCCCGCGACATCCGTGAGCCGCTTGACCAGGATGGTCGCATAAGAGCCCTTCGAGAGCTCGAACGACAGGCGCAGGCCGCGGCGACCGGGATGGAGATCGTCCGTCGATCGGCGTGAATTCCAGCTCGCTCCGGGAAGAAGAGACACGGCCTGCGCTCCTTTCGAGAAGAAGATGTCCTTGAGGTGCTTGATCCGGAGATCCGACCACGCCAGGCCGAAGCCCTGGAGGAATTCCGCGATGATCTCGCCGAGTCGTCCTTCGGGAAACGGCGAGCGACAGCACGGGAGCGGCGAGCGTCGTCCGGCTCAGAGTCCTGAACCACCTCGGGCTCGATCCGCCGCGGGAAGGGGAAAGTCCCGACCTTGAGCGAGACCGGGACGAGCTGATCGCTGGCCGCGTTGCATTCGAGCCATCGAGCGAGCATCAGGTTCCACAGATGGCTCTGGAACGCCGAGAAATACAGCATCCTGAGCTCGCGCCTCAGACGGGCAAAGGCGCCTCGGTAGTCGGTCGGATGGTCCACCAGGTAGGTCACGATGCTGCGGGCCGACGAACGCGGCAGGAGGGCCTTCGCCTCCGCCCAATGGCCCCAGTGCGTACGGAGGATGGCCTTCTCCGACTTCATCGCGGCGCGGTCGAAGGGGTTCGGCTCCGCCAGCGCGAGCCGCAGGGCCCGCTCGTGTTCGCCGAGCAACCAGGCGTGGGCGGCGAACTCGCCCGAGTATCCCACGGATCCGAACCGTTGATCGTCGAAATAGTTCGGTAGCCCGACGGTCGCGATCGAATCGATTTCGGAGATCGCCAGGCCCAGCTCGTCCTCGGACAGGCCGCGAAGGACCAGTTCGAAGCGATTGCCCCGCAGGAGCTGGGACGTGTACGCACGGTCGAGCCGTCCCGCCGGTTCGAGCTGGAAACTCGGAAGCCTTCAGGGACTGCCATGGCCCGTCGACAATCGTCAGGTACTGGATGGTGCTGGCATGGCGGTCCTTCAACCCGGCATAGCTGACGCGACGGCCGGAGAGGTTCCATCGGCGGCAGATGGCCTCGACGGCCTCGAGCGTACCCAGCCCTTGCTTGCTCAATCGATAGAAGGTGTAGCGACCCCGTCCATCCGGCCGGGCCAGCGACAGCTCTTCCACCCGGAAGTCTTCAGGTAGGCACTTGAGCTTCATATCAATACCAAGCTGGACCACCGCTGAGCGGCACCGCTTCGTGGGATCATGCTCCTGGGCTCATCGATGCGAGCGTCGGTCGAAGCTCAATTCTAACATGGGATTTGCACCGTAAGCTACCCCACGGCTGAAGCGGGGGGCTTTGCCACTCACCCGTGCGGGTGGCGACTTTTGGGGCCGGCTTACACGATCCCTCTTCGGCCCAAGCCAGCCCCTGCGGGCCAGCGGCGTATGGAGGCTTTGAGCTGGGGCTCCCGTGGGAGTGCCTTTAAGCCTTCGACGCTCTCGATAGGCTGGCCTTTTACAGAGGGCCTGTCCCTCCAACACGGCGTCCTCGGTTGCCGAAGGCCAGTTCCAGCGGTTAGGATTGGACCACGGATCGTCTCTGAATTCAAGACACATTCAACAATTGGAGGGCGGCAATTCCTCCCCATGGCTGAAGCCAGGGAACAGGCCGGGAATAACTTCCCGGAATTCTCGCGACCGACCCTGTTGTGGCAAGGTCTCCCGACCTTGCCACAGAGCCGACCGAAGGTCTCCTGTATAGGCATAGGGAACACTTGTCTGATTCAGCAAGATCGAGAAGGAATGTTTCCAAGAACGACGTTCTGGTTGAGAAAACGCAACGGGTTTGATCCGGGTTGAGAGCCATGCTAGATTCCTGGCAGAGCACGAGAAGGTCTCTTAGCGCATTGAGGCTACTTATTCGAGGTCTTATGCCAGGGGGAGTCCAGTTGGCCGTGTCGCACACAGCACCGACAGGAGAATTGTTGACCTTCCCCCTTCGCGACGGGCAAGGGACGACCGGGCCTAATGGCTTAATCTAGTACGGCGTGGGCGTGGATCCCCACTGGGGTTTCCTCCAAATCTTGCATTTCTGGTTCGCATCGGTCGGGAACATCCGAAGAACGGCGCAGGAAGGTTCCGGCGGTCTCTGAGCCCCCGAACGTCCACGCGCAGGTACGCATTCCTCGACGGTTCGGTGAATTCTGGACCGACCATCGGCCTATTCCCCGGCAAAACCGGCAACGGTAGCGACTCCTGTATAGGCATAGTGAACATCGTTCCAGAGTCCGTCTCATGAAAGCGGTCTCACTCTATCCCTCGCGGGCTTGGAGATAGGCTATCCTCCGAGGATCTTCTCGGAGGCTCATCATGGGACGGAAGCGTCAAGGGCCCTCATCCCTCGGTGCCCGAACGAAACCGCCAATTCGCCAGTCATCTGAACCGGCTCTTGTCCGAGGCTTCGTTGGATCCGAGACGAACTCGCGGTGCTTTTAGGCCGGACAGAAGTCTTGATTTACAAATATCTTCAGGGTGTCCACCTACCCCGATTGCACGACCTGCCGGAGCTCGCCCAAGCTCTTAACCTCAAGTCTTGTCAGAGACTTGATTCCCCAAGAATGGTGCAATCCCAGTCGTTGAAAAAACGCCACGAGTTTGACTCGGTTTTATAGTAATCCTACATTTCTCCCAGAGCACCAGAAGGTCTCTTAGCCCATTGAGGCTACTTACTGGAGTCTTGTGCCAGGGGGATTCCAGTTGGCCGTGTCGCACACAGCACCGACAGGAGAATTGTTGACCTTCCCCCTTTGCGATGGGAAGGGACAACCGAGCCTAGAGCTTAATCAATACGGCGTGGGCGTCGACTGCCATTTGAGTTTCTTCCAAATCTGCATTCTGATTCCCAGAGGTACGGGAATACGAGAAGATTGAGCGAAAGGTCCCGGCGCTAGTGGAACGAGCTGCGCACCGCCCAGGCATGGGTCCTGTGTGCCCTGCGGGAATCACGGCATCGACGTGGCCCCCAACGAACTTCGCTATACCTGCGAGTCTACGGGCCAGTATCACATGCCGCTGTGCCTGGCGGTGGAAGGGCTGTCCGTCTGTAATCAATCCGTCTGACACGAGCCACATCCGGCGAAAGTCCGATCGCCTGGACGCCCAAAAGCTGGCCCAACATAGCCTCCACGGGCTGTGGCGGGAGTCCTGGATGGCCCCTGATTGGATCCAAGAACTGCGGGTCTTGGCCATTCCGAGCGAATCAAACTGGTTGGAGAACGAAGTCGGCTGAGCAACCGCATCAACGGCGACATGCTCCGCTTCGGGCACACCATCGGCCAAGTGGGCAAGATCAACGGCTCGGTCGTCCGCCCCCTGATCGAAGATTTTTGCCGCCATGGCAAAGTGAGGCATCACCAGGAATTCTTCAGCGATATCCGTTATCCCACCCGGGGTGTCGCTGGTGTTCGACCAGCGCTGGAAGCGGATCGATGAGTTACTCGATCGCGAGATCAAGACGATTGAAAAGGCTTGTATAAATTAGGTGGATTCTCGGGAGTGGAGCATCGGCGGCGGTCGGCCAGTCGGCGCTGGGTCCGAGTTGAGGAAGAAACCTGGAAAGTATCCCTGGGGTGGGGATGTGGACGGCCATCATCTGGCTGGCGGAGGTCGGCGAGATTGTCCGCTTTGCGACCATGAATCGTCTGATCGCTTACGCGGGTCTGGATTTGTCCGGAGGGGATCTCGGCCGGCAAGGTGGTGAATACCAAGGTACGCAAGGGTAATGCCCGCTTGCACTATGCCCTGCGAAACGCTGCCCTCGCGATGCTCGAGGCACGCCCCGAGTTGTCAATTCTCGGTCTGGGCGCGGGCATACTTGGGGCGACAGTCGCGCGGCGGGAAGTCGAAGGCGCTCCATGCGGCATGCGCGCCCGGCTGTGCAAGGCGATGCACTACTGTCATCTGAACAACGCACCTTTTGATGAGTCCGAGTACCGGGCCTTGCTGAGTGAGTCGAGTTACCCGGACTGCCCTGTCGAAGCGATGGGACTCAGCGCGGGAGTGGTTCGGATTCTCAAGGGCAACGGCCTGAACTCGTCGCGGCAGGTCGTTGGCGCATTCTACAGCGACCTGGGGAGGCGACCAGGATGCGGCAGGGTGACCGTGCAAGCCGTGGCAACGTGGATCAACAGCCAGAGAAGCAAGCGACAGGAGAAACCGAGCCCGGCCAAAGTCCCGACCCCCTTGAGTGGGGATTGCTCGGCGGACTGAGGTTGCGGGGAAGGGTCGCACGCCGAGCGCGCTGTCCTCTGAAAGATGAGCCTTGAGCTTATCACATACACAGTGACATCCCAGAATGGCACGCACGAGATCGAGGAGTTCGCCAAGCCGGGTGGACCATACCTGTCGCTTGGCGAGTCAGTGGATCTGGAGACGACGATCCAGACCTTCGTGGACAAGAAAGAACAAGTCCGAGTGCGCCTCCGCATTCTTCGACGGTTTGGTGAATTCTGAATCGGCCATCGGCCTATTCCCCGGCAAAACCGGCAACGGTAGCGACTCCAGCACCGGGCTTCCTTGCCGAACCTTTGGTGAGCTAGACGCCGAACATTGGGCATCGCGATGGTGGTCAGGATCGCTCCGCCAGAAAACCGTCTGGGCCATCCTCGGAAACCCGGCTTTCGAGTCCCGTGATCCGAACGAATTCCCCGATATCGTTCGCGATACTTGGACCAAACATCGAACCTTATAACCACTCTTAGAACAAGCACTCGATCAGAGCGGGCTAGCCCGTCCCGATCGATGCCGTTGCTCCTGGACTCGGAACTTCCCTTTTTTTCCGCAGTACATGGAAACCATGGCTAGAGCTCCGAACAAGAAACGAACGGCCTGGCGTGCCGTGGCCTGTGACCTATGCTTGCAATCGGTAGCAGGAACCCGGAGTCCGCTCGGTTCGAAAAAAAAAGAGTGCATGAGCGATCCTCGTCGATTGCGATGTCCAATAACTCGTGATGACTCTGTAACCCGATAGACTGCAAAGGTTGGTCAAAACCATCGCAACGGGCCGATGGGCAAAGCTGTCGCCGGCTCGGAGCCGTAGATTCAGATGCCTTGGCAACGAGCGACGAGCACTCCAGCCTGAATGAACCCGCAGTGCCTCATCGACCGCATTCGCGATTGCGTCGATGGACCCACGCGGCGAATTCCCGCCTCCATATTTCAATCAAAGGTTGATTATGTTGACAACGACGACTGGGCAAGTGACGCCCGTCAGGACGGCTTGGGTTCCGATCGCATGGATTGGGGCGTTGCACGTCGGGGCCCTACTCGCGTTCATCCCGAGCTATTTCTCCTGGTCGGGCCTGGCCCTCTGCTTCCTCTTGCACTGGCTGACCGGAGGCATCGGCATTTGCATGACCTATCATCGGCTCCTGACCCATCGTAGTTTCGCGCTGCGTCCAAGGTGGCTCGAGTATCCCCTGACGATCGTGGGGACTTGCGCCTCGGAAGGCGGACCCATCGGCTGGGTCGCCGACCACCGCCGCCACCACGCATTCTCCGATGACGACGCCGATACGCATACGCCCAACGAAGGCTTCTTCTGGGCTCACATGGGCTGGTGGATGAAGGTGGATCAGGATTCGGAACATACCCCCGAATACTACGAGAAGTGGGCACCAGACCTCAATCGAGACCCGATCCATCGATGGATCGAACGCTTCCATATCCTCTTCCCGATCCTGCTCTTCGCGGGCCTGTACGCCGTCGGCGGGATGAGCTGGCTGGTGTGGGGAGGTCTCGTCCGGTCGATCTTCGTCCTGCACTCGACATGGCTGGTGAATTCGGCCACTCACATCTGGGGATATCGTTCACATCCCACCAGGGACAATTCGACGAACCTCTGGTGGGTCGCGCTGCTGACCTACGGCGAAGGCTGGCACAACAATCACCACGCCTATCAAACATCCGCGCGGCACGGACTGAGTTGGTGGGAAGTCGATTCTACGTATATCGCTATCTGGATGATGAAGATATGTGGGATCGCCTACAACATCCGGATGCCCAAGGTCCGTTCCGCCACACCCGCACCCGAGCTGGCGACGGCCAGCTCATCGAGCTGATCGTGTGAGTAACGGGCCAGACCTGGCCAGACCTTGTCTTGCCTTTCACCGGGCGAACGGCGAAGATACGGAAGCATTGGCATGGCAGAGCGGCCCTAGCTCAACGGCAGAGCAGGGGACTCATCAGAAAAAGGTGGCAGCGGAGGGCAACCTTCGATTGCGAACCGGGTGAATTGCGGGAAACCTAAACTCCACGGGTCCTCGATCGCTTGACCCAACCGGTTCCGCCGAGAGGTTGGGAACCGGTCGGGAGAAGGTGCGGCGAGGACGGAGCACGGCAATCCGCAGCCAAGCCTGGCCGGGCATCGGTGGCCAGGACGGTTCAGAGACTAGCGGGGTGAGTCCCAACAATAACCCCCGCCGACAGCGCCCGGCCTCCTTGCGACTCGCCACGGTTTCCGGGCACACTGGCGGCCCGGAAGGTGGTCGCATCGTCGAGGAGGATGAGATAGTCCAAGCCTCGTGGAAACGCGAGGGCGCTTGAATCCCTTGGTTGCAGGTTCGAATCCTGCGGGCCGCATTAGCCGTAAGGTACGCCAAAAGCTCGACTTGGGCTTGTCTTCCTGTAAATATTCGCCGAACCTGTTTTTTTGACCCGATCGGGCAGATTGGTCTCGCCGCAAGCCACAATTTGAATTCAACTTGCGGAGAAACTTCTCCAGAATCATCGACCACGGCCATAGGCCGTGGTATGAGGAAGGCCCCCCGAGGGGGCCGTTGGGGTCAAACCAACCGACGACGCCTTGTATCGCTCGAGACCGCCGTCACTTCGGATGCCAGCCCCATGAACTCACGGAGAAATACCGCGGGTCGCTTGAAGCTCTTCGAGACACTCTGAGGAGACCCCCATTATGCCAGGCCGATGTCGTTGTACGGAGGAAGCACGCCGGATCGCTCGAAGCTCTTCGGGTCGCACGGCCAAAGGCCGTGGATTTAGGATTTAATCATCGACCACGGCCATAGGCCGTGGTATGAGGAAGGCCCCCCGAGGGGGCCGTTGGGGTCAAACCAACCGACGACGCCTTGTATCGCTCGAGACCGCCGTCACTTCGGATGCCAGCCCCATGAACTCACGGAGAAATACCGCGGGTCGCTTGAAGCTCTTCGAGACACTCTGAGGAGACCCCCATTATGCCAGGCCGATGTCGTTGTACGGAGGAAGCACGCCGGATCGCTCGAAGCTCTTCGGGTCGCACGGCCAAAGGCCGTGGATTTAGGATTTATTAACCACAGGTTCGGCGAATATTTACGTCTGCCTCTCGATGCCGGCGTGGCCCGGATCATCCCGGCGCCTGGCCTCGGCGGGCCGTCTCCGAGCCCGCCGAGAGCAGGGGCACGACCACCATCGCGATCATCGCCAGGATCCAGGTTGAACGGCTCTGGCACCGACCCGATCGCGAAGGCGACCGCGCCGCCGTTCGGGTCCGTCAACGCGGTATTCGGACCGAAGGCGATGGTGAAGACCGAGCCCGCCGCGGCCGACGGGTCCACCGTGTAGCTGACCAGGCCGAGGGCGTAGATATCCCCGGGGTTCAGGGTCGTGTACCCCGGATAGCCGCCCGACGGGACGCCGATATCCGCCGCGGTGAAGTCGGTCGTCGGGAAGGTGTCGGCGGTGAACGGGAAGGCCCAGCCCGACCGTGGAGTCCGCAAAAATGTAGGGCGCTGGCGCCGGTCGCGATCGAAACGCCGGTGAACCTGAGGCCCGCCGGGCCGGTCGCCTGGAGCTCGAAGGAGTCGCCGGCCACGTTGTATCCCGGCGAGCCGGCGGGGTCGGTGTCGCCGATCAGGACCAGGAACGAGCCGGAGGAGCCGGGGGCGGCCGTGATGAGTCGCCGGTGCCTCGAGGACCAGCCCCCGGCGCGGCAGGCGCCGGTCGGCCCGAGCACGGCCATGGCCAGCGCCGCGATCGCGGGTCCGAGCCGGCGGGCCGTCATGTGAGCGAGGGGGGCGGAGATCGTCCGCGACTTCGCGAATTTCATTGGTGTATCGCCTCGATGGGGATGGGGGAAACGGCCGCCGGCACGTGCCGGCGGCGGGAGGATCGTTCGTCTGATCGGCCGTGGCTCAAAGGGCGGGCGGCAGCCTCGAGCCGAGTCGCTGGAGTACCGCCAGGTAGTCGGCCGAGGTCACCCCGCCGTCGCCGGTGATGTCGCCGAAGATCGACGGCGGCAGGCGCCGAGCCACTCCAGCCGACGGTCAGCAGGTCCCGCACGTTGACCACGCCATCGTCGTTCACGTCGCCCGGCAGCACCGCCAGCTCGCCGCTGAAGCTGGATATCGAGGCATTCCCGATCGTCACCGTGACCCGGTCGGCCTTAGTGATCGCCTTCGCCAGCGCGATCGTGTAGGTGTTGCCCGGGCCGGGGGAAATCGTCGCCGGGCCGTAGTTGCCGCCGACGACCCCGTAGACCGAGACGTCGCTCGCCGAGAGCGGCACCGCGGCGTTGAGCGTTAGGGTGAACTGGTCGATCCCCAGCCAGGGAAGGTCGGTCTTGCGGCCCGCCGGCAAGATCAGCCCACCAGAAACCGCGGGCAGCTTCAGCGAAGCCGAGCCGCTTTTTCCCCAGCTCACCGAGAAGCCGGTCAGGCTGGCCGCGGTGTTGGTCAGGACGAAGTTCGCCGGCGATCCGACCCCCGCGGCGGTGGCGGCAACGTCGTAGCCGCCGGCGATGATGTCGGCCGTCGCCGTCGCGCTCGCCTGGCCGTTCGCGTCGATGGTGGCGGTGACGGCGCCAAGCGTCGCCGAGGCGCCGTCGCCCGCCGGCTGGACGGCGAAGCTCACCACGCCGCCGGCCACCGGCTCGCCCGGATTCTTCGCCGTCACGGTCACGGCCAGCGGGTCGGCGAAGGCCGTGCCGACGAGCG
This sequence comes from uncultured Isosphaeraceae bacterium, assembly GCA_963842405.1. Classification (GTDB taxonomy): domain Bacteria; phylum Planctomycetota; class Planctomycetia; order Isosphaerales; family Isosphaeraceae; genus CAVZRC01. Next base: position 209,636 of record CAWJGW010000041.1, read on the forward strand.
TCGATTGCGGCGTGCTGGTGGTGACTGGGGTGAAGACGAAGCCCTGGCTCTCGAAGGAGCCGATGTCCACGACGCCGATCCGTCCCAGGCCGCGCTGGTCGGTGGCCGGGATGGTGGTGCCGGAGATCCCGGCGTCGATGGCCGGGCTGCCGGGCAACAGCGGCATGGTCTCGGTCGTCCCGCCGTAGTTGCCCAGGGCGCCGAGCAGGGGATCATCGATGCCGGAGAGGTTCGTCGTCGCGTCGAGGCTCACGCCGCCAGAGCCGACGAGGTTGCCGGCGCTGGCGGCCAGCGGGGCGACGCCGTCGAGGTTGTCGGGCGCCGCGGGGGAGCCGGCGGTGTTCGTCGAGACGATCGTGTCGGTCAGCGTGGTCGTCGGCGCGATCGTGGTCGGATTGCCGCGCCTGCTGGGCTTGCTGATATAATCCTGGGCGAAGATCCCACCGCCGTCGCCGGCCGCACCGGCCTGGTTGTCCGCGACGGTCACGCCGGTCAGCATCAGGGTTCCCCCCTGATTGAACGCACCTCCGCCGGTCAGGCCAGCCGTGCAATCGACGATCGTGCTGTCGATGATCGTCGCCTGGGTATTCAGCATGACTGCGATGCCGCCGCCCGACACGCCCGCGACATCCGCGGCGACCGTGTCGCCGGTCATCGTCAGTGTGGAGTAGTTGACGTAGAGGCCGCCGCCGGAGGAGCCCGACGAGTTGCCGGTGATGGCGCAGTCGTCCACCGTCGTCGTACCGTCGACGAAGATGCCGCCGCCTTTGGAGGCCGCCGAGTTGCCAGCGACGGTGCAGTCGTCCACCGATAGCGTTCCGGCGATGTTCCCGATGCCGCCGCCATAGGAGGCCGCCGAGTTGCCGGTGACGGAGCAGTCGTCCACCGTCGTCGTACCGATGCCGGTGAAGATGCCGCCGAAGTTCATGATGCCGCCGCCCCCGGTGCCCGCCGAGTTGCCGGTGACGGTGCAGTCGTCCACAGTCATCGTGCCGTAGCGGTTGTAGACGCCGCCGCCATAGGAGCTCGCCGAGTTGCCGGTGACGGAGCAGCCGTAGAGCGTCAACGTGCCGCTGCTCGAGACTCCGCCGCCTGAGGGGATGCCGGGAGCACCGAGGCCGCTGGGTGTCGCCGAGGCAGATATTGCCGGTGATCGAGCAGTCGTTCATCGTCAACGTGCCGGCGTTGTCCACGCCGCCGCCTCCGCCTTCACTCGTGATGCTCCCGCCGGTGATCGTCAGGCCGTCGAGCGTCGCCGTCGTGCCGGCGGCCACCTGCACCACCCTACTATTCCCCGTCGCGTCGAGCGTGATCGCCCCGCCGCCATCGATCGTCACCGCGCCCATCGCGTCGGCGACCACGAGCGTGCCGTAGTAGGGTGCCAGGTCGATCGTGCCCGACAGGCCGGGGGCGAACGTGATGCTCTGGTCCCCGGGCAGGGTGGCGGCGTAGTCCAGCGCCTCGCGGAGGCTGGTCTGGTCGTCGTACGGGTCGATCGAGTCGGAGAGCGTGGTGACGACGAGGCCCTGCGCCTCGGGCGCCGGCGTGGTCTCGGTGATCTCGATGGCTCCGACGTCGGGCGTCGGGCCCTGCACCCGCGGGTCGCCCACCTGGTCGGTGGCCGGCATGCTCAGCAGGAAGACACCGGCGTCGATCGCCGGGCTGCCGGGCAGCGGGGCCATGGTGAGGGTCGAACCCCCGTTGTCCCGGAGCGGCCCGAGCATCGGGTCGTTGACGTCGACGAGGTTGTAGGCCGGGTCGAGGCTGACGGCCCCCGAGCCGACCAGGTTGCCGCCGCTGACGACCGGCGCCACGCCGCCGAGGTTATCCGGCGCCGCGGCGGCGCCGGTGTTGGTCGAGACGATCGTGTCGAGCAACTGGGTCCCCGTGAACCGGGTGAAGACCCCGCCGCCGGAGCCGGCCCCGGAGCCGGCCGCCTGGGCGGTGTTGCCGGCGACGGTGGCGAAGGTCAAGATGAGCGTGGCGAAGTCGTTGTAGAGCCCGCCGCCGTAGCTGCCGGCCGTATTGCCGTACACCGTGCTGTCGGTCAGCGACGTCGTGCCGAATTTGGCGAACAGTCCGCCGCCCGACCCGTTGGCGGTGTTGCCACTGACCGTGCAGGCCGTCAGCGATATCGTCCCGCCGCTCGAGACTCCGCCGCCGTAGCCGCCGGCCGTGTTGCCGCCGATCGTGCAGGCCGTCATCGACGTCGTCCCGTCGCTCACGAGTCCGCCGCCGTAGCCGGCGGCCGTGTTGCCGTACACCGTGCTGTCGGTCAGCGACGTCGTGCCGAATTCGGCGAACAGTCCGCCGCCCGACCCGTTGGCGGTGTTGCCGCTGATCGTGCAGCCCGTCAGCGTCGCCGTCCCCTCGCTCGAGAGTCCGCCACCGGAGTTGCCGGCCGAGTTGCTGCTGATCGTGCAACCCTTCAGGGTCAGCGTGCTGGAGAAGACGTAGTAGACATAGACGCCGCCGCCATCGTTGGTCGCGGAGTTGCCGCTCACCGTGCAACCCGACAGGGTCAGCGTGCCCGAGTTGTCGATCCCGCCGCCGTTGTAGGCGCTGCCGCCGGTGATCGTCAGGCCGTCGAGGGTCGCCGTCGTCCCGGAGTCGACATCCAGCACCTCGCTGGTCCCCCCGGCGTCGATCGTCGTGACGCCGCGGGCTGGCCTGGATCGTCAGGCTCCCCGAGCTGTCGGCCAGCACGAGCGGGCCCTGCGCCAGCTCGACCGGGCCCGGACAGGTCACTGGCGAACGTGATCGTCTGGTCGCCCGAGGTCGACGCGGCCTCCGCGATCGCCTGGCGCAGGCTGGTCACGCCGGCCGTCGCCGTCGAGGGGTCGGACAGCGTGTTGACCACGATCGTCGACAGCATCGTCCGGGGTTCCATCATCTCCAGGGCCGGGCGTCGGGCCAGCCGGCGCGTCGGCGGGGATCGAGCGGGCGAGGCCATCGACTTCGGGCGGTGGGGCCATTTTTCATCATGGGAGATTCCTCAATGGGCGTGGCGGTGCGATCCGCCAGGGTCTGCGGGCGAAAAGGGTGGCGACGTCGGGGGCGGAGGCGTCGGGACGCGGCTGGTCGTCCTCGGGCCGGCGGCGTACCGGTTCGGACCGGGACACGTGCCCGGTCGTCCTCGGTCGTGGTGTCTCGTCCTCCGGGAATAGATCGAGAAGCCGCCGCGATGCGGACACAATCGGCGCGGATTCGCCGATCCGGCCGCGATCACGGATGCAGGAAACCGGTCGCCGGGTGAGGGCGCCGGGTTGTGATGACGGCCGTTTTGTGTTATTATTCTTTGATTCACGGGATATTTTCTGGAGGCATGTGTCTGCAATTTGGGTCGAGGTTGAACCGTTTTGGATCAGAATGACCAGACCCTGCCGCTGCTCCGCCGGGTCCGCGCCGGCGACCCCGAGGCCGCCGCGGAGCTGGTGCGGCGGTATGAGCCGCTGATCCGGGCGCGGGTGCGCGTCTGGCTGCGGCTGCACCATCCCGGGTTGCTCGGCGAGGTCGAATCGGTTGACATCTGCCAGTCGGTGCTGCTCAGCTTCTTCGTACGGGCCGCCGGGGGGCAGTTCGACCTGGAGACCCCCGAGCAACTGGCCGGGCTGCTGGTGCGGATGGCGCGACACAAGGTGCTGGATCAGGTCAAGCGCCGTCACGCCGGGCGTCGCGACGTCCGCCGACACGAGCGGGCCGGCGGCGACGGGGCCGAGCCCATCGGCCGCGAGCCGGATCCGCTCCGAGGGCTGGTCGGCCGCGAGCTGCTGGACCAGGTCCGTGGTCGGCTCGTCGACGAGGAGCGGCGTACCGCCGACCTCTGCGGCGAGGGCCGCACCTGGGCCGAGGTCGCCGCGGCGATCGGCGGCACGCCCGGGGGCCGTCGCAAGCAACTGGCCCGCGCGCTCGACCGCGTCGCCCGGGAGCTCGACATCGACGCGGGCGACCTGAGTGGCTGACGGCCCGGAATTCCGCCGCGGTTCGGTCCGCTCCGGCCTTATTTGTCGATCTTGTCCATATGGGGCGGTGACCAACCGACGAGGCCCGCTCGCTGCACCCGGGAGGCGTACCGATGAGCGACGAGGGAGCGAGGCCGCAGGCCCACGACCCGCTGGCCGACCTGCGGGCCGACCTGGCGCGTCGGGGCGACCTGACCCCCGCCGAGCTGGTCGATCGCCTCCAGGCCGACCAGGCCCGACGCTGGCGCGCCGGCCGGGGCGTGCCGGCCGAGGCGTACCTCGACGTCCACCCCGCGGCCCGCGACCATCCCGACGTGATCGTCGAGCTGATCCTCGGCGAGGTCCTGCTCCGCCGCGAGCGGGGCGAGCGCCCCGACCCGGCCGAGTACGCCCGCCGCTTCCCCGAGATGATCGAGGCCCTCGCCGGGCACTTCGAGCTCGACCGACTCCTCGGGGCGGTCGAGGACACGGAATCCGTCCCCGGGCCCTCCGCATACCCCCCGGCGAACGGCCTGGCCGGCGGCGAGACCGTCCGCGACTTCGGCGACGACGAGGTCCGCCGCGAGCTGGGCCGCGGCGTGCTCGACTCGATCACCGCGTCCTTCGGACCCGTGCCGCGCGTCCTGCTCCGCGACTCGGCGCCGGGGGAGCGGCCCTCGCCCCTGGTCAACCCGTCGTCCGTCGAGATGCCGGAGGGGACGAACCGTCTTCAACTCCTCGGCGAGATCGCCCGGGGCGGCATGGGGGCCGTGCTCAAGGGGCGCGACCCCGACCTCGGCCGCGACCTGGCCGTGAAGGTGCTGCTCGAGAGGACATCGCGACAACCCCGACCTGGTGCGTCGGTTCGTCGAGGAGGCCCAGATCGGCGGGCAGCTCCAGCACCCGGGCATCGTGCCGGTCTACGAGCTGGGGCAATTCGCCGACGGCCGGCCCTATTTCTTGATGAAGCTGGTCAAGGGCCGCACCCTGGCCGAAGTGCTCAAGGATCGCGCCGACCCGCGTTCCGACCTCTCGACGCCGGTCGCGACCTGGCTTCAGGTCTGCCCAGACGATGGCGTACTGCCCACGCCCGCGGGGTGATCCACCGCGATCTGAAGCCGTCGAACGTGATGGTGGGTTCGTTCGGCGAGGTCCAGGTGATGGACTGGGGCCTGGCCAAGGTCCTGCCGCGCGGCGGCGTGGTGGACGACGCCACCGCCGGCACGCTCGACGCGAGCGAGGACGCGATCGCCACGGCCCGGAGCCGCGGCTCCGACGCGCGACCTGTCTCGGGCCGGATCGGTGCTGGGGACGCCCGCCTACATGGCCCCCGAGCAGGCGCGGGGCGAGGTCGACCGTCTCGACGAGCGGTGCGACGTCTTCGCCCTGGGCTCGATCCTCTGCGAATCCTCACGAGCCAGCCTGCGTTCACGGGACGGATGTCGGCGGAGGTCCAGCTCAAGGCGGCGCGGGGCGACCTGGCCGACGCGCGGGACCGGCTCGACGCCTGCGGGGCCGACGCCGAGCTGGTCGTCGCTGGCGAAGGACTGCCTGGCGGCCGAGCCCGACGATCGGCCGCGCGACGCCGGAATCGTCGCGGCGCGCGGCCTGGCCTACCAGGCCGCCGTGCAGGAGAAGCTGCGAAAGGCCGAGCTGGATCGCATCGAGGAGCGGGGCCGGCGGCGGCTGACGACCGTCGCCGCGGCGGCGGTCCTGCTGCTCGGGTTTACCGGCGGCGGGGGCTATCTCTGGGTCCATCAGCAGCGGGCCGAACGGGTGGCGCGGACGGCCCGCGCCGTCGACAACGGCCTGACCGAAGTGGCCCGGCTGCGGGGGGAGGCCCAGGCCAACCCGGCCAGTGCGCCGACGAAGCTGGCCGAGGCCCGTTCGTCGGCGAAGGGGGCCGAAGCCCTGCTGGCGCAGGGCGAGGCCGACGCCCCCCTGCGGGACCGGGTCGCCGTCCTGCTGGCCAGACTCGACCGCGATCAGGCCGATGCCGCGGAGAAAGTCCGCCGCCTCGAGGTCGACCGCGTCCTGCTGACGGATCTCGAAGCGGTCCGCAGCGATCGCGTCCAGCATTTCGACCCGAAGCAGACCGACGCCGATTACGCCGCCGCGTTCCGCAAGGCCGGGCTCGATCTCGACGCGACCGATCCCGCCGAGGCCGGCCAGTGGCTGGCGTCGCGATCGGACCCGGCGGAGATGGCCGGCTACATCGACGACTGGGCCAACGCCCGGCAAGGGGCGGGCCGGGCCGAGGCCGACTGGCGGCGGCTCGTGGCCGCGGCGCGGGGGGCCGACCCCGACCCGTGGCGCGACGCCCTGCGGGCGAAGTTCGGGAGCAAGGACGCCGGCGCGGTCGCCGAGTTCCGCCGTCTGGCCGACGACCCCGCGCTGGAGGACCAGCCCGCGGCGGGCATGTTACTCCTGGCCCGTCAGCTCAAGTTCGGAGGAGACGGCCAGCGAGCCGCACAGGTGCTGCGGCGGGCCGCGCTCCGCCACCCGGGTGACTTTCGGATCCATTTCGAACTGGCCCTCGCCCCCGGTGAAGCGATCGAGTCCTATGGCCGATTGAAAGAGTTGTACCCCGATCCCGATGAGGCGGTGCAGCACCTGGCGGCGGCGGTGGCCATTCGCCCCGGAAGCGTCTCCGCCCGCGTCGTCCTCGGCATGGCCCTGAATGCCCGGACGAAGCTCGACGAGGCCGCGGCCACCTTTCGTGAGGCGGTCCGGCTCAAGCCCGACGACGTCAATGCCCACACCATGCTCGGCAACGTCCTGCGCTGGCAGCGGAAGTACGACGAGGCCGCGGCCGAGGCCCGCGAGGCGATCCGACTCAAGCCCGATGACCCCCGGAGTCACGATGTCCTCGCTGCCGTCCTGATTGCCCAGGGGAAGTACGAGGAGGCCGTGGCCGAAGACCGCGAGGCGATCCGACTCAAGCCCGATTACAACCTCGCCCACGACGACCTCTTGGCCGCCCTGCGAGCGCCTGGGGAGGCTGGACGAGGCCGTGGTCATCTACCGCGAAGTGGCCAGGCTCCGGCCCGATTACGCCATGGTCCACTACTACCTCGGCAGAGCCTTGTATGGCCTGGGGAAGCTGGACGAGGCCGTGGCCGCATACCGCGAGTTGCTCCGGCTCAAGCCCGACGACGCGAGGGCTCTCTGCCGCCTCGGCCTCTGCCTCCGGCGGCAGGGGGACTACGCCGGGCGCTGGCCGTCCTCCGAAAAGGGCATGAGCTGGGCTCGAAGCAGCCCGCCTGGAACCTCTCGTCGGCGCAATGGCTCGCCGAGGCCGAGCCAATGGCGGCCCTGGCCGATCGGGTCCCTGCCCTGCTGAAGGGAGACGACCACCCTCGCGACGCGACCGAGCGTCTCACCCTCGCGCGGATCTGCCGTGACAAGAAACGCTACGCCACCGCCGCCCGGCTCTGCTCCGAAGCCCTGGCGGCCGACCCGAAGCTCGGCGACGACCTCCGGACCAACCTCCGGTACAACGCGGCGGCCGCCGCCGCCCTGGCCGGCTGCAGGAAGGGCCAGGACGATCCGCCCCCCGACGATGCTCGGAAAGCCGAATTCCGGCGGCAGGCCCTCGACTGGCTCAAGCGTGATCTGGCGATGCATTCCCAGCAACTCGCCACCGGCACAGCCGAGGCCCGCGAGGAGGTCGCCCGCGCGATGGCGTCCTGGACGAAGGACTCCGACCTCTCCGGCGTCCGCAACCCCGTCGCCCTGGCGAAACTCCCCGAGTCCGAACGCGGGGAGTGGCGGTGCTGCTGGGCGGACGTCGAAGCTCATCGGAAACGGGCCCAAGGGCCGACACCCTGAAGATGCGGCCGACCCGGTCGGGGCGGTGGCCGACGCCCGGCGGGCGCCGTCGGTCGATGACGGCCTGCCCTCCCGCTCGGGCGAGGAGTGGTATGAGACCGCATGCTGCCACTCCGGTCTGGCCGGTCTGGCCGGGTCCGGGGTCTCGGCCGTGGAAGGACACTCCGAGGCCGACCGGGCGATGGGGCTGATCCGCAAGGCGATCGGCATCGGCTATCGCGACTTCGACGCCTACCGCACCGAGGCGGCGCTGGGCCCGCTCCGCGACCGCGACGACTTCCGGCTCCTGACGCAGGCAACCTGGCCATGCCGACCGACCCGTTTGCCCCGGCGCGTTGAGCGACCCGAGAGTGGCGGTGCGCCGGCTGCACCTTCCGCCGGCCGATGCGCACTCAGGCATCCGGCGAGGTACTCGCCGTCCTGGACGCAAGCCACCACGGCCCGATCGGATACGTACTCATCCCCGGCCTTCCTACTCAGATCAGGGCCTGCCGGAAGGTGCAGCGGCTGCGTCGTTCGCACCGGATCGCGCACGGGTCGCAGCCTCGCGAGCAGGGAATCAGCCCGTCAGCCGTCGTCAGGCCGAGGGAGCCACCGTACGGTAACGGTGGCCTCCCGTCCGTCCCATCTCAGGGCGCACCTGACTCGACCTACTGGCGTCATCCCGACTCCGGCGAACGGCGCAACCGTCCGGGCCAGAGCCAGCGACACGGCGCGCTTCGATCTGATCGACCCAAGCAGCTTTCGGCGAGTCAAACGGGATCGACCCCGGTCATTTCGGCGAGCCTGAGGAGATGACAGGGATCTTTAGGAGACCGGCAGCCATTCCTTCCGACGATGCGCCGGGACTGGTCCGGCCGGACGCCGTATTGGTCGGAACGAGCTCCGGGAGGAGCCTGGCCGTGAGGTCACCGATGAGCCCGACGGCCCGCTATTGACGACGGTCAAAGGTCATGAGCAGACACGGATCCTCCGGATGGTGGATCAAGTCGCGGGCCGCCGCTGCGCGGCCGAGACCACGCCAGCGAAGGAGCTAGTGGGTGGTTGGGTGGAGGTCGCGAGCGGCGCGTGGGGGTGCTTACAGGTCGTCGGGTCAATGGCACTCGGTCACCGACCCGACAGAGCCCGGCAGCCCGACCGCAGAAACGCGACTGCACCTTGGTTGCGGGTCGGCCTTGAGGAATGCACGGCTTTCGGCGATACTAGAGAACCTGCGAGCCATCGAGTGATTTTGCCGTTTTTCGCTCTACTTGGAGGCTCCCAAGCCATGGCCCGAGTCGCGAACGAGACATCGACGATCTCGGCCTCGCCCCAGGATCGCCCCAACCGGATCGTGACTGTACCGGACCGGTTCCTCAGCAGGTTCTGGGCAGTCCTGGTTTCAGTGCTGTTGCATCCATTTTCAACCACCATCATCCGCGTCACTCCGCCCGAGTCCGAGGCGGCCTGAGCCGGGCAAGGAGAAAAAATGGCACGGACGCCAGCTCCGAAGGGTAACACAACCTTCGGGACCTCCCGTAGTCCGGGAGATCCCCATTTCACCTCATTTCAACAAAGTTCTCTTCACGACCTCGAAAGTGGCCTTCCAGGGCCTTCCGAATGGCCCATTCTGAGCACGACTCGACGAACTCGACGCCAGACGTGAGAGAGCCGCATGCCTCGCGGCCACGACGATGGTCCATACTCCCGTCGATGAAGAAGGCCGTCGGTCCGACCTCGATCGTCGTGCTCTGCCTGTTGCACAGCCTGGCGATCTGGACGAGTCTGGGGGGACGGGCGGGCTTGACCAACGGTTGGCCCTTGTGGCGCGACGACCACCCGCTGTACTTCCACAGCGCCCTGGTCACACGCGCGTTCTTGAAGGACTCGCACACGACCGCCGGGTACGATCCCAGCTTCATGTCGGGCTACGCAAAGAGCGTCGTGTTTCCAGCCTCCTCCACACTCCCCGAACTTGTCATCGCGGCCTTTGGTGGCGCGCATCCCGAGTTTGCGTACAAAGTGTATGTGCTCGTTTCGGCTGCGGCCGTTCCCTGGCTGATCGCGCTCGCCGTGCTTCATCTGGCAAATCCGGCCGGCGACCACCGTGACCGCGGTGGGACTCGCCCTGGTCTACATCTGGACCGATTTCCCCATTTCCTATGCGTCCTTCGGAATGCTCCCCTATTTCCTGGGAATCCCGCTGGGACTGGTCGCGACGGGCGCCTTCGCGCGCTATCTGACCCATGGGGGCTTGCTGTACTGGGTGACGGCCGCCGTGGTCATGAGCCTGGCCGTTCTCGTCCATCTCACAACCGCCATGGTCATGGCTCCCGCCGCCTTGCTTGCGTACATCGCGGCGTGCTGGAGAACGTCCCCGAGTTCGTCGGGATCCTTCTCAGGTATCGGTCCGACAGCATCCGGGTCGGAGCCCCGAGCCGAGCGGCCATGGACCCGGCTGCGCCATGTCGGCGTCTGGCTGATCCCGGTGGTCGTGCTGGCGGTCAACGCGTTCTGGTGGCTGCCCGGTGTGTGGTTGACGTCGACCAAGGGACCGAGCGACTTCGCTTTCAACCATCCGGAGGGCGTGATTGGCCGACTGACGAAAATCATCGCGGGACCGGAGGCCCCGATCCAGTGCATCCTGCTGGCCACGGGCGTGCCCGGCCTGGCCTGGATGATGCGTCGCCATCGGATCGAGGGCGCCGCTCTGCTGGCATTCTGCGCGGCAGGGTTCTTCTGGGGTTACCTGGCCGGCGGCATCCGCGCTCTCGATTTCTTGCAGCCGGGCCGACATACCTATGCCCTTTACTCCGGGTTGGCCCTCGCCGGAGCCTCCGGGCTCGAGGAACTGTGGCGGCGCCTCCGCGCCTGCTCACAGAATGCAGACCACTTCCATCGATGGGTGATGGTTGGTGCGGCCCTGATCGGGTTGCGGATGGTCGGCGGCCCTTTGCTCGAATCGGTCGGCCCCCTGGCCTCGGCCGGGGAGAAGTTCCTTTCGAGCCAGCCGTCCAAGCGATTGCTCTGGGTGATTAGCCGAGTGAGCCGCTACGTCAAGCCAGGCGAGCGTTTGCTCTACGAGGAAGGGGGCAAGGACCTGCCCGGCGTCCCGGACCCATTCCAGCACGGCCGATTCAGTGGGTTGCTCCCCCACCCGCTTCCTCCGAAGGAACACCGCACCGGGGTCGAATTCCTGGGCGGTCCGTATTTGCATGCCTCCCTGACAACCAATTTCACGCAGTTCGGCGAAGGGATGCTCTTCGGTCGAGCGGGCTGGTACCGCATCCTGCTGGAAGAACTGCCGAAGCTCGATCTCGCCCAGGTCGAGACGGTATTCGGGAGGCAGGATCGCCTTCTGCTGGAGGAACTGCGGAAGCTCGACCCGGGCCTGGTTCGGACGATCCGTACGCCGCATGGGCGACTGGACGATGTTCCTGGATAAAGTGCGGAAGCTCGACCCGGCGTTGGCGGCGAAGGTCTTCGGACGGTTGGGCTGGGACCGCGACTTCTTCATTCGATATGCCCGGCTCTATCGGCCATCGGCCATCCTGTGCTGGAGCCCGGACGCACGTTGGTTCTGCCGCGCCAATCCCGACTTGATCGAGATCAAAGATGATGACGGCACGCTGCTGATCGGTCGCGTGGTCGATTTCGGCGGTGACACGATCCGGGGCGAAGCGATCGTCGAGGCCGAGCCCGGGCGGATTCGTGTCCGCGAGATGTCCCCCGGACTTGACGGATCCGTCGTGCTGCGGTATCACTCCGTTCCGTGTCTCACGACCAGACCGTTGGTCGCGTGCGAACCGGAGTATCTCGAGGAGGATCCGGTGCCTTTCCTCCGCTTGCGACCACCAGCCGGAATTCGCGAGGTCGAACTGGAGTTGGTTCTCCCCGGTAGGCCGTAGCCACCCGGGACCCGACGGGTTCGACGCCGACGGCGTAGACTTTCGCACGCAAACGAATTGCGTGAGCGTGGCCTCCTCCAGGGAAGGGGTATGCCGTGCCAGCGTTGGAAGCTGAACTCAGCGAGCAGGACCGCCGCGATCGACTCTCGCGCTGGGTTTTCTGGTCTCTCTGGTCGATGATCATCCTGATTGCCGCGGCGTTTTATTACGAAAAAGCCGCCGATCATCGCAGTGCATTCGTGCGCTGGCGACCACAAGTCTTGCGATTTCTGGGATGGAGTGAACATCTATGACAAGATGCTCTTTCCGAATCCCCCGCTGATGCCGATCACCCTCTACCCGCTGATGAGGCTTCCCACCGTTGCCGGCGCGATGTGCTGGTTCGCGATCAAGTTCGCGATGACAACCGCGGTCCTGATGATGTTGTTCCGGATCGCAAAGCCGACGGACCGAGTCCTGCCGCCGATGTTCCGGTCCCTGGTCTTGCTGCTGAGTTTGCGGCCGATCCTCGGCGATCTCCACCATGGCAATAATAACCTCCTGATCCTCTTCCTGATCGTCTCGATGCTGTATGCCTGGCGACGCGGATACGACGTCGGGGCCGGCCTGCTGCTGGCCCTGGCCACGACATACAAGGTGACGCCGGCCTTGTTTTTCCTCTATTTCGCTGTACAAACGGTCGTGGCGAACGGTCCTCTGGGGATCGATGGGCATGGGCATCTTCCTGCTGATCGTCCCCAGTATCGTGATCGGTCCTCAATTCAACGGCGAATGCCTCGGGCATGTGGTGGCACCGCATGATCGTGCCCTACGTTGCCGAAGGTGCGACCAGCTCTCAGGAAGTGAACCAGTCACTCGCCGGCGTTCTCTCCCGGATCCTGATCGAGCAGACGCTCAGCTCATCGGCCCTATGGCGTCAAGCACGACCTGAACCTCATGTCATTATCCCCAGGGTTGGTTCGCTACGTGATCAGGGGCGTCATCCTCGGTTTCCTTGGGCTGCTGGCCTTCTTGTGCCGGACGAAGACCACCGATCGGCGCGACCCGCGCCTGCTCGGCGAGTTCGCGCTGGTCGTCCTGACGATGCTCTTCGTGTCGGAGCGGAGCTGGAAACATCATTATGTGACGGTCCTTCTGCCGATTACTTACCTGGTATCGGAGTTTTTCTCCCCGCGAGTCGGCCAGCGAGGCCGCATGGCGATCGTCTTCGCCTGGGCGCTGTCCTTCAGCCTGATGGCCTCGACCTCGTCCGAGATCGGGGGCATTTTCCTCGACGGGCAGGGACACGAGATCGCCCAAGGGTACGGTCTGTTCATGTGGGCGGGAGTGGTCCTGTACGCGACCGTGGGCTGGCGGGTGTGGATGCGTCGGTCGGAGACTCCTCCGGAGGCCCTATCGGCTGCTGGGGGCGGGGAAGCTCCGCCCACGCCTGACGACGACCCGAGCCCTGCGCTCGGATCCGGGTCGCGACACGGAGGAAGGCTATCGCTCGGTGAGTGGTCGGATCAGTGGCGGGGCCACGCGGGTGCGTGATTCACTCCGTCCGCCTCATTTCTCTCAGAAGACCGAACGCGGCACGTCCGCAGCCACGAGTCAGGAAATCGCCTCGTCCTTCCCTTGCGAAGAGGAGGTGTTGGAGGCAGGCCCTCGTGTAAGATATCCTCGAAAGCGGAAGCCAACGTCCGAGCCCCGGCCCCTCTGCTGTAAGGGCTAGGGGACGAGGGTGGCGTATCGGGAAGTCATCACCGACCACGGATGCCCCGTTCAGCCGAGGGATCCTGTACTGAGGTAAACCTCTTCGATGTCTGTCGCGTCATGCGACGACTTCTCGACCAATCTTCTACACATCAGGGAGCCTGGCGACCAGGATGGTTACCAGGTCAGACCCTTGCGATCCGGCCGATCTCGCATCGGCCGATTCCTCACTTCCCATTGTCGATCGCTGGCCAAGGAGGGCTTATGTATACGTCGAAGGCATTACCCCGCGTGCGCCGTCGCAGGTGCCTTGCGCCAGACTTTCTGGAAGAACGCGTGGTGATGAGCTCCGGGCAAGGGAGCACGTTCGCCATCATGCCGGGCTCGATCACGACCGCCGGCCAGGCCTCGGCGATCCCCTTCACGATGAACTCGTCCTTATTCACACCGACCAAGGACGGGAAGATGCTCGATCGGCATCGACGTCACACCGGTGACCGCCTCGTCGTCGACGACTTCCAGCCTCCACGGACGCAACCACGGTGAGCCCCGAGATCGTCGCGGTCAAGAGCTCCACGGGCCAGGTCATCCACATCGAGCACACACAGTATTATTCCGAAGATCGCCAAGGCGAATCACCTCGGCCATACGCCGACTTCCGCCGTCCTTCTGACAATGAAAGTACCGGCCAACACCTCGACCACCTACACGGTGGAGGTCAAGGGCCTGCACCATACCACCGGCCAGTACCTCGTCGGGTTCTATCTCCCGGGCGACGCCAGCGGAGACGGCACAGTCACCAGCACCGACATCACGACGATCAAGTCGCTGTTGGGCGACGCCGCGACGAACTCGAATTACAGCTTCGACGCGGACGTCAACCGTGACGGGATCATCAATAATAAGGACGTGAAGCTGGCCGACAAGAACCTCGGGGCCGCGACGACGGTCAGCCCGGTGGTTTCGGTGAACCTCAACCCGGCTTCGGACCCGAGCCTGGATCGCACGACGAATTTGAGCGTCGTCAACTTTACCGGAACCATGACGCCCAACGCCACGGTGACCTTCGCCAACGACAACAATAACGGTCAGACGACCACGGCCACGGCCGATTCCTCGGGTGCGTACACCATCAACGTCCCGCTCGTGCTGGGCTCGAATACGTTTACCGTCACGACTCAGGATGGCTTCGGACAGTCGATTTCCGGCCAGATCTCGCCGGTGACCTACTCTCCGAACTCGACGACGACCAGCCCGAGCTCGTAACCATCGGCTCGATCGGAGCCGGACCATCACCGATCCGGGCCGGTTCGAGTTGCATCAGCTTGCATAGGCAGGTGCGGGGCGGGCGATTCGAGAGATTCGCCTCGTCCCGCGCCGCGTCGCCTCGCCTCGCCCCTGAGGTGAGCCTTTCCGACGGATTCCCGGACGATCGGATCCGCATCCTCCAAGTGTCGTTGGAGGGCCTTCATCGCGTCGTCGTTGGCGATCCGGCCCAGCGCCCAGGCCGCGGACGCCCGGACGATCGGATCCTCCCCGACGTCGTTGAGCCGCGAGGCCAACGGGGCGACGGCCTCGGGTCGGCGCCGGGTCCCCAGCACAGCCGCGGCATTCCTCAGTAGACCCGCGCGTTTCGTGCGAGTCAGCGCCGTTCCCTTGAGCCTGGCTCTCCAGTGTGGACAGGTCGTCGTTCAACCACGCGAGGAGATCGGGACCAAGCCATTCCGTCCGTGCCTGGAATTCCTCGATCCGACCGGATGGGGCCTTGCGGTTCCATGGGCAGACGTCCTGGCAGATGTCGCAGCCGAACACCCATCCGTTGAGCTGCTCGGCCGCCTCATCGGAGAGCATTCCGCGATGCTCGATAGTCCAGTAGCTGATGCATCGGCGCGCGTCGAGCTGATACGGGCCCGGGAACGCTTCGGTCGGGCAGGCATCGAGGCATCGCGTGCAGCTCCCGCAGTGGTCCGCCTCGTGAGGGCGATCATAAGCCAGCTCGACATCCGTCAGCAGGGCGCCGAGGAACGTGAAGCTCCCGAGTTTGCGGCTGATCAGCATGGTATTCTTACCGATCCAGCCAACTCCGGCGAGCCGGGCGTAGTCGCGCTCGAGTAGGGGGGCGGTATCCGCCACCGCGCGCCGCGTGCCGTCGGCCGTTCCAACTTCAGCCAGTCGAGGAGCAGCCCCAGCTTGTCCCAGAGGACACGATGGTAATCAACGCCCCTCGCGTAACGCGCCACTCTCCCCTGCACGGGACTCGTACGCTCCGCTCGTTGACCGGCGTCATTGGCGCCATAAACCACGCTGACGACGATGATCGACCGGACTCCTTCGAGCAAGTTGGCGGGATTCGACCGGCTCGGCTCCTGGCGTTCGAGGTAGTCCATGGTGGCGGCGTAGCCTGAGTCCAGCCACCGGAGGAAGTCCGGATAGCCTGGCGCCACGACGGCCGGCGCGATCCCCACCTGGTCGAAACCCAGGCGCAAGGCTTCGGCTTTGAGGCGATCCGTCAGATCCTGGGAGGACATTGGATTTTGGATTTTGGATTCCAGCTTGCAAATGACGAATTCTTGATTGTCGGTGCGGATTAGAGATTCCCGGCTCCGGTTATCCGGAAGCACTCGATTTGCAATCCGAAATCCGAAATCCGAAATCCAAAATCAGGTGTTCGGGCGATACTCCAGCCCCTCAGAATCCTTGACGCCGAGATTCTGGTAGATCTGCCGTGTCGCATCCGAGCGGTTGAGTGTGTAGAAGTGAATGCCGCGGACCTGATTGTCGAGCAGGTCGCGACATTGCTCGGTCGCCCAGTGGATGCCGACGTTGCTAACGGCATCGGGATCATCGGCACAGCGTCCGAGCGCGCTGAGCAGCCGGGCGGGGAATCGGGCGCCGAGTGCCATCTCACCGATCCGGGCCAGGTTCTGATTCGAGGTGATCGGCATGATCCCCGCGAGGATCGGCACCCGGATCCCGGCCAGATCGCACCGTTCGCGGAAGTCGTAGAAATCGGCGTTATTGAAGAAGAGCTGGGTGCAGATGTAGTCGGCGCCGGCATCGACCTTCCGCTTGAGGAATTCCAGCTCCTTGAGCCGGTTTGGCGTGCCGGGATGGCCCTCGGGGAAGCCGGCGACTCCGATCCCGAACCCGCGCTGGTCCGGGACCCGTTCCCGAGATCGGATGAACCGGACGAGCTGCTCGGCATACTGGAAGGCGTCCGTTGAGCGATCGTGATTCGCCAGCGTCTGGGGTGGATCGCCGCCCAGGGCCAGGATGTTCTCGATCTGGGATTCCGCGTACCGGTCGAGGATCGCCGCCAGCTCCGGCTCGCTGTGGCAGACGCACGTCAAGTGCGAGACCGCGGTCAGCCGGGTCTCCCGCTGGATCCGGACGATCAGGTCATGGGTTCGCTCTCGCGTCGAACCTCCGGCGCCGTAGGTCACCGAAACGAACGAGGGCTGGAGGGCCTGCAACTGCGCGATCGTCTGGAACAGCTCGTTCGAGGCCTTGTCCGTCTTGGGCGGGAAGAACTCAAAGCTGAACGTGGTGCGCCGAGCCCGGAAAACATCTTGGATGTGCATGGTTGGAGTCACAGTTTCAATCGCCTGGAGGCCCATTCCGAGCATTCGAGTCGTGATTCCAAGATACACGAGATGAAGGAGGATGGGGAACCCTTTCTCCATTCAAGGAGATGAGGGCCCGCCCCGGTCGGCGCCCTCGGGACGACGGCGCGCGGGGCGAGTCGCGGCGGCCTTGGCCGGAGTCGCGACGCCCACCTTGGGACAGATCGCCGCCAAGGAGCAGATCTCGCACCTGGGTCGCCGAGCCAGGCAGACTCTCCGCCCGTGCTGGATCAGCCGGTGGCTCAGATCGACCCAGTCCGCCCGAGGGATCGCCTTCATCAGATCGCGCTCGATCTGCTCGGGAGTCTTGCCCGTGCTCATGCCGAGCCGATGCACCAGCCGCTTGACATGGGTGTCGACCACGACCCCCTCGGCGATGCCGAACGCCGTGCCCAGGACGACGTTCGCCGTCTTGCGGCCGACGCCGTTCAGAGCCGTCAACGCCTCCAGGTCCATGGGGATACTGCCGTCGTGCCGCTCCACGACTTGTTTGGCCATCGCCAGGAGGTTACGAGCCTTGGCCCGGAAAAACCCGGTCGAGTGGATCATTCCCTCCAGCTCGGCCGGTTCGGCCTTCGCGAGGCTGGAAGGGTCCGGATATCGGCGGAACAGCTCGGGCGTGACCTGGTTGACTCGTACGTCGGTACACTGGGCCGACAGGATCGTGGCGACCAGGAGCTGATACGGGTCGGAATGGACGAGGGCACAGACGGCCTCCGGATAGGCGAGCTTCAACGCGTCCGAGACCCGCCGCGCCTGGCTCCTGGGATTCCTCGGAGCGCGTTTGGATCGAGACATTTCCGTCCTCCGTCCGACGATGTCGAGAAGCCGCGGCTCCCGTCCCTCCGCGGCATCCCCCGCTGGCTCGCCTTGTCGATGGTCCTTACGAGGCTACAATGTGACCGGTTGATCCGACGGTCATGAGAGAAGCGGGAGGCGCCTGTCCCGGCCGCTATTCTCCGCATGGATCGGCCAGCGGCGTCAAGCGTATTGCCTCGGAGCTTGTGAGAGAATCGGAGAGAAGATTCCGAATTGCGAATTACGAATTGCGAATTACGAATTGCGAATTACGAATTGCGAATTCATAAATGCCTTTCAAATCAGGCTTTATGTCCATTCGCAATTCGAGAGGGTCGGACGGGACCATGGATCTTCACTCGGACCTGCATGAATCTTCGAACCGGTGCCGGCTGTTTCCCTTGCCGGGCCTTGTGCTGTTCCCACACACGATCCTTCCCCTCCATATTTTCGAGCCTCGCTACCGCCAGATGACCGAGGACGCACTGGCCGGCGATCAAATGGTGACCATCGTCCAGATCAAGCCGATGCTCCAGGAGACTCCATGGACCGAGCCGGTCCCCATCATGGAAGTGGGCT
Source organism: uncultured Isosphaeraceae bacterium (assembly GCA_963842405.1). Lineage (GTDB taxonomy): Bacteria > Planctomycetota > Planctomycetia > Isosphaerales > Isosphaeraceae > CAVZRC01. The sequence continues at coordinate 227,990 of CAWJGW010000041.1, forward strand.
GCCTTGGCAGGATCGTGCAGCACGAGCGCCTTCCCGACGGCCGTTTTAACTTCCTCTTGCTGGGCTGCAAACGGGTCCGCTTGACACAGGAGTTGCCCAGCCCCACGCTATATCGGGTCGCGAAAGCGACGATCCTCGAAGACCAAGAGGCCGTAACGGATATCGAAAACCGTCGTGTGGAACTGATCGACCTGTTTCGCCAGGTCTTCGAGCGGACCCACCCACTGGATCCGGACCTCTCGCGGATGCTGAAAGCGGGACTGACTCTCGGAATCTGGACCGACATTATCGCACACACCCTGGACCTCCCGGCATCGCTCAAGCAATCCCTTCTCGACGAGGTCCGTGTGGATCACCGCGTTGCAGTGCTGCGTGCAATCCTTCAGGAACTCATTGCGTCGCCACAGCCGTCTCGGCGCTTCCCTCCTCCGTTCAGTCTGAATTGAACCTTCAAAGCAGTGGCTTGATTTTTGCACCGTCATAACATAGAATGAACTCGGTTTTTTCCAGAAGTTGAAGATTGGCAGTGGTTTACAACAGACAGTCGTCCATGCCGGTCCGCTCCGACTGAAGTCTACCTGAGACGGGGGCTCGGGGAGTGGCCCTCGAGAAAAGCGAGTGCCTCTGGTGAAGAAGCCTGCTGACATCGAGCTCGTGACACGCATCGGCCGCGCTCGGGCGACGAGGTAACCGAAGAATGCCTGCGAATAGTCCTCTCGATCGGGCCACCGGCCGCGGCAATGGCCAGCCGAACGGCCTCGGCTGTGGCGACGACGATACATCGGATCTCGGCGTACCGGAGCCTGGACCAGCGATCGATCTGGATCGGATCCGGCGCGCCGTGCGGGAGATCCTGATCGCGGTGGGAGAAGATCCTGAGCGGGAGGGGCTTCGAGAGACCCCGGATCGAGTCGCACGGATGTACGCGGATGTATTCCAGGGCCTGCACCAGGATCCGCGAATCCACCTGAAGAAATCGTTTACTCAGAAGTACGACGAGATCCTCTTGATCCGCGACATTCGGATTGGTGAGCTTCTGCGAGCACCATCTGCTGCCAGTCGTCGGACAGGCCCACGTCGCCTACATCCCCAACGGCAAGGTGATCGGGCTATCCAAGATTCCGCGCGTCCTGGATGTGCTCGCCAAGCGTCCGCAGATGCAAGAGCGTTTGACCGAGGAGCTGGCGGACCTCCTGATGAAGGAGCTCGACGCCAAGGGCGTCGCGGTCGTCATCGAGGGAACTCATAGCTGCATGACGATCCGAGGGGTCAACAAGCCTGACAGCTCGTTCGTCACGAGTGCCATGAGAGGGGTCTTCAAGGATCGGCTGGCCACCCGCTCCGAAGTGATGTCGCTGATCTTCGGGTCTCGGAGCTGAGAAGTCGAGCGGCTTCTCGAACGGATCAGCGATCGTTCCTTGTCCGAGAAGACCGATCCCAAGCCTGACGACTGGGGACCGGTCGATTCTCGGGATCGATGGCCGACAACTCGGGTCTTACTCGCCGCCTCCCGTCCGGCTTCCGGCGCCTTCCCCGCGCTTCTTCAGAAGCGCGGGAATCATTTCGTCGAGCTTTTCACCAGCATCCGCCGAGTAGAGCTTTCCGTCGGGATCCACGACGAACATCGCTGGGATCGAATTGATCCCCCATGAAAGGGAGAACTCGCTGTCCCAATAGTTTCCCTGGTAATACTGCGGCCACGGAATCTTCTTCTCCTTGACGAATTCCTTGAGGCGGTCCAGGCCGCCCTCTTCCTTGGGACGGTCGAGGCTGACACCGATGAACTCGACCCCCTGGTCGTGATACCTGGCATAGAGCTCCTTCATGTGAGGCATCGCGGCCACGCAGGGGCCGCACCAGGTGGCCCAGAAATCGACGACGACGACCTTCCCCCTCAGGTTTTTGATCGAGACGGTCGAGCCGCTGATGGCGTCTGTGAACTCGAGGTCGAAGGGCTTGCCGACCGCCTTCTTCTTGCGACGGGCTCCTTCAATCCGGCCGGCACTGCTCGAATCGGGGAATTCCTTGAGGATCCTCTCCTCGATCGCTTCCTTCGCTTTCTCATCGTGGATCAGCACAGTGGCCGTGTAGAGCAGTCGCGGACCACGCGGATCCTTGGGTGCGAGCTTGATGAACTTATCGAGGCCGGTGAAGTCGGCTGAGCCAGTCTTTCTGGCCCTGAAGATCCCGGCTTGGGCCCAGGCATGGAGCGCCTCGAGCGTGAGCTGCGGGTTCCTGGCGTGGCTCATGACCTCCTCGACTTCAAGTTCTCGCTTCCGGGCATCGGGGCCTAACGGGCTCATCCTCGTCCAGCGCTCGGTCATGAGCGGTGGGAGCTTGGCATTCTCCGGATCGGTCTTGTACAGCTCGAGAATCAACCCATCTCGCTTCTCCGCTGCCTCTTGGTAGTCTTTCTGGAACTGCTCGACGTACTCGCGGTCTGTCACCTTCGACCGATCGACCGACGGCATTTTGACCGCGTCGAGACCCTTCAGGATTTCCTCAGCCGTGCGATCGGCCCCCATTGCGGTTGAAGCCGAAGCCATTCCGCATGCTAATACCGCGACAGTCAATGAACGGTTGATCAAGCTGTGCATGCAATACTCCCTCAAGATCGGTTGATTGATATCAAGTGCCTGACAAAGATCGCCCAGACGTATACTACAGCCGATTCGATGACTCCGCCAGGGCGAGATCTTCTAAGTAGGGATAGGCGAGAGACTTGAGGTATTGCCTCGGTAAGGTTCAGACTTGGAAACGAATGAACGACGGGTTGTCCGGAAGCCCCAACTCGTGCCATGATTAGAGTGACGTGAGGACCGGAGGGCCTGTTCAAATTCGACGATGACAACGGCCCGAATCCGGTGGGTAGCTTGGTCCGGTACGCCTGCGTATCGCCAAGCGGCAGGACGAAAGTGAGGACATCAGGGCGTCTCGATGCTAACGGTACCATTGCTGGCTGATTTTGCGATCCGATTGTCGTTCGGGCTGATTCTGGCATTGCTCCTGACATCCTGGCGTGAAGTACCGCCGCGCTTCTTCCGGATCCAGAATCAGGTCATTCTGGGCACAATGGTCCTCGCGGCATTGGATCAGGCGAGGTCGAGCGGGCTCTCGCTGGCCTTCTGGCTCGTCATCGCGGGCGCAGTTCTGGCTTATCTGGCCACGATCATGTGGGGCCTCGGATTGCCCAGATTCGGATTCGCATCCGGAATCCTCGGCGTCCTGGTCTCCGCGGCATGGTTGGTTGATGCCTCGCGATCGGATGATGCCGGATTGTGGGCGCTCAATACCTTGAGCCGGAGCGCATCGGGGCTCCTGCTGGGCGCCACGCTCACAGCCATGCTCCTCGGTCATTACTATTTGATTGCCCCGTCGATGACGATCGAGCCCCTGAAACGATCCCTCAACCTGATCGCGGTTGGACTGATCGCGCGTTGCCTCTTCGCCGGGATCGGCTTATGGGTCGGGAAGCTGGGACTGTTCGCTTCGAGTTCGGGAGGGAACGCCACCGACGTGACGTTTCTCGCCATGCGGTGGGGAATGGGCCTGGTTGGCGCGGGGGTATCGGTGTACCTGGCCCGGCGGACGGTCGAGATCCGGTTGACCCAATCGGCGACGGGAATCCTCTACATCACGTCGATCTTCGTGCTATTCGGAGAGCTCACCTCGATCGTGGTTACCGGCTCAGGCGTCATATCTTGAGCACGGCCCGAGCATGGATCGCCCGCCCGCCAAGGACCGATCCCACACGGGATCATTTCGATCTTTCGGGCGGGTGCTGCTTTCTCCCCCCGCGGGATCGATTACAATGCAAGATTCAGCCTGGCTCGGATCGTCGCCGGGCTGGTTTGGCGAGGAAGATCGCGTGAGTGGGTGGAGCTGGCGGTTGATATGGAACTGACATTCGCGTGTCCGAAATGCAGCACGGTCGGGCAGGTTTGGCCGTTGGAGACGACAGACCGGATGGTCTGCCGTCGCTGCGGGACGGAGAGGCCGCTGCATTCCGAGGCAACCGACCACTCGCAACTGGGCGCTTGCCCCTGTTGCGGCACGACCGATCTTTACACACAGAAGGACTTTCCCCAGGCGCTTGGCCTGATGATCGTGATCGTCCAGTTCGCGATCAGCACGGTTTTCTGGTATTACAGGATGCCGATCGCGACCTACTCGATCCTGATCGCTTCGGCCCTGCTCGATTGGGCGTTGTATCCCAGGGTGCCGGACGTGACGATCTGCTATCGGTGCTCGTGCCAGGTACGGGGAGAGGGATCGAATCCCGAGAAACGGTTCCAACCCTTCGACCTGGCGATTGGGGAACGGTATCGGCAGGAGCGGATTCGCGCCCAACAATTGCGGGAGCGGGGGGCGTCGGTAGACTGAAGACGGAATGAGCGGCGTGCCCGAGCGAGCGGGATGCCGGATTGGGCGACGCGCCCGGCTGGCCGTGACAGCGGCCAGCCCGGGTTACGGGGTTGTGCGGTTTCTCCACCGAGCGGACGAATCCGATGTTCGAGGTCTTTAGACACTGAGGTGCGGTCACCGACGTGGACGAGCGCCGGGCTCGAATCTATGACGACCTCCGGGGTGCGGTGGACGGGGAGCTCTATTTCGAGCCCCTCGATCGAGCCCCGTACGCGCCACGATGCCAGCCTGTACGAGATCGATCCGCTGGGTGTTGTCGTTCCGCGGAGCGAGGACGACGTTGTGACGGTCGTACGCTATGCCTCGGAAAATGGAATCCCGGTCCATCCTCGAGGCGCGGGGACCGATACCGGTGGTGGCGCTCTGGGCCCCGGCCTGGTGGTCGACCTCAGCCGTCATTTCCGCCGGATCATCTCGACCGGTGCCGAGCATGTGATTGTGGAAGCGGGCGTCGTGCCCGACCTTCTCAACGCGCAACTCGCACCGCTCGGGCGCCGGCTGGAGCCGATCGTCCGATCCTCGGATGTGACGACTATCGGTGGGATGATCGCGGTCGATGCCGCAGGCGGACGCTCGCTGCGGTATGGCTCGACAGGCGATCAGGTCGATTGGTTACGGGTTGTGTTCGCCGGGGGCGAGGTCGCCGACCTGGGCCATGACCACTGGCCGGCATTCGAAGCCGAGCCGGTCGACTTCAAGGACCTGATCGTCCGCAAGCTTCAGACCCTGTATCGTCGCGGCGCCGATCGCATCCGTCGCGCGCGGTCGGCCGTGCCACGCAATCGCGCCGGGTACGCACTGGCACGCGCTGCGGATGAGTCGGGTATCCACCTCGGCCGGCTGGTTGCCGGCTCGGAGGGGACGCTGGCCCTGGTCACCCGAGCGCGGCTTCGAACGGTCCCGATACCAGCGGCCCAGGCGGTCGTTTTACTTCCGTTCCGCCGGTTGTCGGAAGCTGTCGCATGCGTTCCCGAGCTTCTGGATGCGGACCTGTCGCCGTCCTCCTGCGACCTCCTCGATCGGCGATCGCTCCACCTGGCACGGGACGCTGATGACCTCTTTCGCAACAGCATCGACGAGTCGGCCGAATCGATTCTGGTGGTCGAGTTCGAGGGCAATGATCCGGAAGAGATTTCCGCAAAGGTCCAGATCGCGTGCAATCGAGCCGCTCGTACGGGACGACTGGCCTCTCAGCCGTCAACACAGTCCAAGCGTGCCGAGTGCGAGCGGCTCCTGGGTTGGCGCCGCGTCGTCGAATCCCTCCTGATGAGGTTTCGCGGCCCGTCCCGACCCGTCGCGGTCTTCGATGATGCCGCAGTGGCTCCCGATCGCCTGGCCGTGGTGTTGCACCGGCTTCAGGCGCTGCTCCAGCAGGAGAACATTACCTGGACCCTCGACGCCTACGCCGGTGAGGGGCGGCTTCGACTCCGGCCGTTCCTCGACCTCTCCAATCCCCGCGATCGTGCCAGGCTCGAGCCGTTGGCCGCCCAGGTTTACGCGATTGTACTCGATGAGGGTGGCACCATCTCCAGCTCACAGGCATGCGGCCTGCTCCGGACGCAATTCCTCCGCAGCCAGTACGGCGAGCTGGTCCAGATGTTCCGGGAAATCAAGGACGCCTTCGACCCTTTGGGTCAGCTCAACCCCGGGAAGGTGATCGGCGACGATCCCCACTTGATGATCCAGAACCTCCGTAGGCTCACACCGCTCTCTGACCCCTCAGAGGAAGGATCGCGATCGGCACTATCGACAACGCCGACGGGTAGTCCGCAGGAGCAATCGGCCGAACCAGGACCGGCGATGGCCGGCCCTGCCATCACACAAGCTTCCCTGTCCGAGCCGGTAGTCTCCCCCTCGACCTCGGTCATCCAGCCGGTGTTGATCTGGCCCGAGCTTCAGATGCTGGAGGTGGCGTCTTCCTGTCATGGCTGCGGGGCCTGTCGGTCCCTCGATCCGGCGCTGCGGATGTGCCCCAGCTTCCGGGCACTCCGGAACGAGGCGGCATCGCCACGGTCGCAAGCGAATCTCGTGCGACAGGTGGCGACCGGGGCCGTCGATCCCCGGCTCTGGAGCAGCGACGAGATGAAGGCGCACGCGGACCTGTGCATCCACTGCAAGCTCTGCCGCTCGGAGTGCCCGTCGGGAGTGGATGTTTCGAGCCTGATGCTGGAGGCGAAGGCGGCCTACGTGGAGCAGCACGGGCTGCCACCGAGCGACTGGATCTTCTCCCGCCTGGAACTGTGGGCGCGGCTGGGCACCCGGTTCCCGATCCTCACCAACTTCCTCCTGACCCGGCGCTGGTCTCGCGCACTCCTGGAACGGCTCCTGGGCGATCTCGCGCCATCGGGTGTTGCCGCGCGTCCGTCGCACGGCATTTACACGACGCGCCGCCCGATTGGGTCTGCACAAGCCTCGCCCGCAGCAGCCGGGCCCCCGGGTCGTCTATTTCGTGGACGTCTTCGCCAACTACTACGACCAGGAACTCGCCGAATCGGTCGTCGCGGTCCTCCGGCATGCCGAGGTCAATGTTTTTGTCCCGTCGCAGCAGCGCAGCTCGGGCATGGCCGCCCTGGTCGTCGGCGATCTCGATCGTGCTCGGGAACAGGCGCTGGCCAATCTCCGCGTGCTGGCCAACGCGGTCCGGGACGGCTACACGGTGGTCTGCTCCGAGCCGACGGCGGCGCTGATGCTCCGCGACGAATACATCAAGCTGACCGAGGACCTCGACGCCGAGCTGGTCGCGGCTCATACCCTCGATCTGGGCCAGTATTTGCTCGGGCTGGCGGCCCGCGGCCAGTTGCCGCTCCCTCACGAGCCCTTGCACGCACGCGTGGGATACCACCAGCCTTGTCATCTCCGGGCATTGGATGTCGGTACGCCGGGCCTCGAGCTGCTGCGGAAAGTCCCGGAGCTGGATGTCGAGTTCATCGACCGCGGCTGTTCCGGCATGGGTGGGACCTATGGACTGGCGCGTGACCGCTTCCGCAATTCCCTCCGCGCCGGTCGCGGCCTGATCAGACGGTTCCGCGACGACGACATCGACATCGGCGCGACCGAATGCGGCGCCTGCCGGATTCAGATGGAGCAGGGTTCTTCGAAGCGAACGCTCCATCCCATGAAGCTCCTGAGTCTGTCATACGGATTGAATCCCCTGTTGCGTCAGCACTTCAAGGATCCGAAGCCGAGACACGTCATGTCCTGAGAGGATGCGAGGAAATCGATTCCGGATGACAGAATCCGGGCCTGGTTCAAATCGCCATGAGGCAGGGTAACACTTTTGTTGGGGGATGCCGGCGTTGGTCCTGGCGTAAAGCGTGAACAGGCAAGGATCTATCGCCACACTGCTCCCAGGCTTTACGCCGGAAAGTGTTACCCAGGTTTGAACCAGGCCCAGATTCCGAATTGCGAATGGATATAAAGCCTGATTTTAAAGGCATTTATGAATTCGCAATGCGCAATCTGGAATCTTCCATCGGATTCTTTCACAAGCTCTGAGCGCTCGCCGCCGAGTTGTCAGATGCCGCGGTCCGGTCCACCGGCCCTGGTCGGCGATGGCGCGCACTTGACGAATGCGATGAATCCGGCTAAATTCCCGCCCGATTGTCCTGTCGCTTGCATTTCTTGAGCACGGCCACTCCTGGATGACCCGGACGTGGCTCGCGTGTCGTGGGGACCGGATTCGCGGCGCCCAACAGATTGAATGGCCGACCGGGCGTAGCCGCGATCGGCCTTCGGTCCACAACTCGGGACGTGGTTGCGAGTTAGTGGAGTCTTGAGGTTCGAGAACCGGTTGAACGGCAGATCGGCCAGGGAAGGCCGTCCGCCCTGAGACGCCAGTCCGTTCGTTGGGAGGAACCGTGCGAGGGGACGACCAACCCAGTCGCTACCCGCCTCGCGGCGTGTGGTTCGGGCTCATGATTGTGGTCGGGTGCGCGGGCATTGTGCTCGGCCAGGACGCCCCCGATCCCGCCGAAGCGCACGCACCGCCGATCCTTTGGTGCTTTCGGCCCAGCACGTCTGGCGATGGAAGGGCACCGACGGGCATTACTACCTCTACCTCCACGGGGAATCGTCCGCCCTCCAAGGTGTGGACGGACTCCGAGCCAGCGAGGCTGTTGCTCGAATCGTCTCGCTCTCCCAGGGCGACGGACCGCCCTACCAGGTCGATGTCTTCGCCGAAGATGCGGTGCCGGGGACCGGGAAAAAGCCAAGATCCATCCCGAATCACCGAGCGCGCTTTCGGGCAACCAAGGTCGAGATGGAAGCCTATCTCCCACAGGGCATGTCCGAGTTGAAGACGCCGCCCCGTCCCTTCGGACTTCTCCAGCGCTCGGGCTTTCTGGCCCCCAGGAGGCCACCTGCCCAGAATGCGGCCGTCGCCGCGCGCTCGCCCCAGACACGGGCGTACGCCCTCTCTCCAGTCCAGTCTCCACCTCAAAACACGGATTTCGGCCAGGCCGATCGGACAGTCAGCGGCATGACCGTTGGGGCGGGCCTCCCCGACAATCCTCCCGCAATCGGACAGCCCAATCCGAAACGGGACCCCATGCTCATCCCGGCCCAGATGCGAAGCAATCGCCCGCCGGGGCCCGATCAGGACGGAGACGATTCGTCTCCAGATGATCCGCCGGTGCAGGCGCCGTCCGTTGCGCAGTCGCCGCCTGGCGGGACGGCGCAACCGCCAGCCATCGATCTGGCCCCCATCGAAGGCGCGCCCCCCGGTGTGCCCGGCATCGGCGTGCCAAACCTCACACCCGAATTCCGGGAACCCGCCACCGGAGATCGAGGCTTTGCCGGGCCAGGGCGCCTCCGGAGCCAGAGAGCCGTCACCAAACGGTCCCCCGGGCCAGGTCCCGCCCGCTGATCCTGGACCCGATTACGCCGGGAACTCAGCGCGTCACGAGCATCAATACCCGTGGCGGCCGACCACTCGACGTCCACAGAATCTGATGTCTTGCCCGATGGCACGGAGATCTGGGTTTGTCGGGGAGGCGTCAATATCGTCACCCGCGCCGACAAGTTTGGGATCATCGACATCGAGGCCGATCAGGCCGTCATCTGGCATGGTCCCAGCCCTGAGAACGGGAAGCCCATCCAGGGCCCCAACGGTGAGTGGATCGACGACGCCAACAAGCAGCCGATGGAGGTCTACCTCGAGGGAAACGTCATCGTCCGGCAGGACCAGCGAAAGTGGGCGGGCAAGGGCGATCAGCGGACCCTCCGCGCACCCAAAGTCTACTACAACTTCCTGACCGATCGCTTCCTGGCGCACGACGCCGAGATCGATATGTTCATGCCGGGACTGCTGGCTCCCTACAAGATCAAGTCGCCGCGGATCGAGCAGTTCCATCCCTTGATCAAGCAGCCGGATGGCACCTTCAAGCCCGACGAGCATCCGCGGATCCGAGCCGACCACGCCCAGGAGACCGGCAGCCGCTTTCCCAACCCGGGCTACAAGATCACCAATCGCACCATCGATCTGACCCGTTACTCGAGGCCCGCAACCGATCCCTTTTCGGGAAAGTTGCTCGGCAACCCCGGGGACCCTGATCCGCCCGAAGACCTGGTCTGGCAATTTCGATGCCCGGCAGAACTTCTATTGGATGGGGCCGGTTCCCGCATTCTACTGGCCGCATGTCGTCACCGACCTCGACGACCAGCAACCGCCACTCCGGCAGTTCTTCTTCCGAACGAATAATTACTTCGGGCAGCAGTTGCTGACCGACTGGAACGGCTTTCGGCTCATCAATATGAAGAAGCCCGCCTTCATCGACCTCTGGAACGTCAACTTCGATTACCTGAGCAACCGAACCAAGGATTTCCCGGCACTCGGCAGTGAGATCGGCTGGTTCGGCCAGGACTTATTGCGCGACCTTGGCGACCCCTACCGTCGCGACCGCAACGCCCCGGAGACGTTCACCAAGGCCTACAACGGCTACTTCGACATCTGGGGCTTGCAAGGACTCGGCACCGACGTGCTCGGTAACGGTTATGCGATCATCACGAACGGACCACCCGGCGCCGGCAAGGCCGGGATCGCTCGCTCCAGCACCTCCCCCTTCCAGCAGGACCGAGGCCGGTTCGATTTCCGCCATAATCAGCGCTTCCTCCCCGAGGACGAGGATCACCAGTTCGAGGACCTCCGACTCCAGGTCGAAGCCGCCTATTACACCGACCGCTACTTCCTGGAGGAATACTACAAGCGGCTCCACGACATCGGCATGGACCAGGAGACATTGGCCTATGGCATTTATCAGAAGGACAACAAGGCGATCGACGTCTGGACCGAAGGCAACCCCATGAACTGGCAGACCGAGACCCAGTGGCTCCCGCGGGTCGACTACTACCAGCTCGGCGACTCGCTGCTGTCGGACCGGATTGACCTACTACCAGCATTCGGGAGCCGATTACGCGACGATCACGACCGACATCATGGTCAACAACCCCAACCTTTTCGCCTATATGCCCTACGACCCGGTGTCCAACACCTCGGGGATCTTCTCGGCCGGCCGCTTCTACACCAACCATGAAGTGGACATGCCGTTGAAGTTCTTCAATGCCCTCCGATTGGTCCCCTATCGTCCAGGGGCAACTGGTCGGATGGACCGACCAGCTCGGCGGCGGTCCGCTGGGCCATTCGCCGTCACGGTGCGCTGGGCCGCGCCTGGGGCGGCGTCGGTATGCGTGCGGAGACCACGCTGTACAAGAAGTATCCGTCGATCACGAGCGAGCTCATGAACGTCCATGGGCTGAACAACAAGATCAGCCTGTTCGTCGACGCCCGCGCGGCCTTCTCGAACGTCCGGCTCAACAACCTCGCCATCCAGGACGACCTGGACGACAACACCTACGAAGCGGTCCGGAGGTATCTGGCCATCACGACCTTCGCCGGCGGAATCCTGCCGATGCCTTACGACCCCCGGCACCTCCTCTTGCGTCAGATGGTCTCGCCGATCACCGGCACGACCGACGTTCAGGCATCCATCGATACGGTCATGCTGGGGCTCCATCAACGGCTCCAGACCAAGCGCGGCCCGATCGGTGCTCGCCGCATCGTCGATTACATGACCCTGGACGCAACCAGCACGTTCTTCCCCGACTCCGCACGCGACAACTTCAGCACCCCCTGGGGTCAGACCATGTACAATTATCAGTGGTACATCGGCGACCGGACGAGCATCGTCTCCCAGGGTTGGTTCGAGTTCTGGAAGCTGGTCGGCAGCAGTCCGCTTCACTATCCCTTTTCCTCTGATCCACTCGTCAAGACGACGGGCTATAATCCGAACGGGTTGAATATCATCACGTCGGGTATCGCACTGGCGAGGCCGCCACGCTCGAACATCTTCCTCGGCTATACCATCATCGACACCGGGCCGATCAAGACCTCCGCGTTGAACGCGACAATCAGCTATTGGCTCAGTCCGAAGTGGTATGGTACGCTCTCCGAGTCCTACGATTTCGGCGACGGGGTCAACTTGGGGACGATGTTCTCGTTCACCCGGATCGGCGCCGATTACTTGACGACGATCGGTCTCTCCGTGGATCCGCAGCGAATGAGTTACCAGTTCGCCGTCCAGATCACGCCGCGGATGAACGGAGGAATGTCGATGGGATCAAACGCCGCGTTGAGCCAGTTCGATACGCGGTTCGCTCCGACCCAGTGACGTATCATGACCGATCAACTCCTCACAAACCGGGAAATCGCGCGACTGCGGGAGCAAGCCCGGAAATCCGGGCCGGATGCTCGACCGCGAAGCCGATGTCCCGTCGAACCCGGTCGACGTCCTCGAGGACCACGATCTCGAGTTCGACCTGCCCTCGGAGAAGACGGCGCGAGCCGACCGGCGGAACACGCGCCGCAAACTCGCGGCCGGCTGGCGAGGTCTCAAGGCCGCCGTCCGGGGTGACTCCAGCTTCTTCGCGCACTTCTACCGCGGGACCTTGATCGCGATCGCCGCCGCGACTGCTGGGGATCAACCAGTGGAGCTGGTGTCTGCTCGTTCTGGGCGCCTCCCTGGTGCTCATCGCCGAGTTGGGGCACAGCGCCGTCGATACCTTGGCGCGTGCGATCGGCGACCCCGAAGAGCCTCGGTTGAACACGGCCCGCGAGATCGCCGCCGCCGGCGTGCTCGTCGCGGCCTTCGGCTCCGGCGCCGTGACGATTTTCGTGCTGAGCTGGAAGTTCTTCGAGCTGCTCAACTGGCGATTATAGAGCGGATCCCACCGAACCGTTGGGACCTCAGGGCCCCGAGATCGGTTCCTGCGAGCGATGGAGCTCGGCATGTTCGGCCTCGTCGGTCGGTCGGCGTATCGCGGCCCCGCCGCGTTGTGAGCTCGATCCGGCTCAAGTATTTCACATTCGCACATTCGTCGAGCTCGCCGGTGTTGCAGGCGGAGGGATCGCGTACCAGGAACCGGATCGGGCCGCCGTGCTCGGCACCGAGCGGGCCCTCGCCCAGGCGGTAGACGACGATCCCTTGCTTGCGGACCGGTTGCAGCGGAATCGAGACGTGGAAATCGTCGCGATCCGCGTGGAGCGTCAGGTAGTTCGCCTCGGAATGAACACCCGCCTGGTCCAGGATCGCGTCGAGTTCCACGCCATCGCCTTGCCGCTTGGGATGGTAACGCGACACATCGCGTACATGCGCAGACGCCGGCAAGGCATCGAGGTCGGCGCAGGTCAGATACAAGGCCCGCTCGACTGCGCCGTCAACCGTCAGCACGACGTCATCACTCATCGCGATTGCCTCCTGGCGTGGCCGAGCTCGTGAACTGTCTGCCGCGGATCGAGCTCACGCGTCGGTCGAATCCCTCACGTTGAATTCCAGCTTCCAGCGCCGGTCGTCGCGGGTGCTCTGACACCAGAGATCCAGGGTCCCGACCTCGGTCACGTGCGAATGCAGCCGGACCGGCACGGTTTCACCGGCACGACCATCGTCCGCGGCCAGGGCGGTCTCCAGCGGTGCCATCTCCTGGATGTCATCGGAATTCCATCGCTCGAGGATCGTGCCGACCGGGTCATCGCGGCGCGTCGTCGAGCCCAGGAAGCGGAACTCGGCCGGCTCGCCGACCACGAGCCCCAGCTCCGGGCTGGGGACATCGGTCTCGGTGCCTTCCTCCATCCCCATCCGCACCACGCACAGGGCCTTGATCGGAGGGGCAACGCCGGGGACCGCCGGCGCCGACGTCTCCAGGCCGACGTAGTACGACCGGGCCACACCGCCGCGAATCCGGACTCCCTTGCCCTTGCGGACCAGTCCGTAATAGGCGGCACCGTGGGCCACGGCCAGGTCCAGGTCGGGGGACTCGAGCTCGGGGACGGGACGGCCCGCCCAGCCCGAAAGGACATCGAGCACGCGTTGGCGAAGCTCGGCCGCCTTGAAGACGCCTCCGTTGAACAGGACCGCCGAGGGCATGATCGTCGTCCCCCCGGTGTGTAGCGAGCCGGCCTGCTGGCTGAGGAACCGGGCGAGGTGGCGTGTGATCGCCGGGTCCGCGGCGTACGGAAGGCCGATTTCCGTCAGCCCGACTCGCCGCCCACGCGCCGGCAAGTCGCTCGGCGCGCACTGAGGCAGGAATCCGTCCAGCAAGACGGTTCCGAGCATCGCGCGGGTCAATTCCGTTTTGACCGAACCGCCGATGACTTTCGAGCCCCGGCCCAGCAACGCCACCGGGGCCGCGTTTTTCTTGAGATCGGTAAAAAGCATCTCCTTGGCCGTGCGGCAGGCGTGGCCCAGCGCGACGCGCTGGCCGGCATCGAGCCCTTCCATCCCCTGGGGCAACGTGGCGGCCACGGCATAGGCCAGCGCGAGGTCCATGTTGTCCCCGCCCAGGAGGATGTGCTCGCCGACCGCCAGCCGGGAGAGGGCCAGGTCGCCCCCTTCGTCAGTCACGGCAATCAGGGTGAAGTCGGTTGTCCCCCCGCCGACGTCGCAGACCAGGATGATGTTCCCGACCTTCACCTGCTTTCGCCAACGCTCGCCCTGGGTCGCGAGCCAGGCGTAGAACGCGGCCTGCGGTTCCTCGAGCAAGGTCACCTGCTTCAGACCGGCTTTCGCCGCGGCCTCCGTGGTCAGCTCGCGCGCCACGGCGTCGAACGAGGCGGGCACGGTCAAGAAGACGTCCTGATTCTCCAACCTGTCCGCGGCGGACTTGCCGGCGATCCGGTTATTCCAGGCATCGCGCAGATGTTCGAGATAGGCCGCCGACGCGACCACCGGCGAGACCCGCGCGACGTCCTCCGCCGCGGTCCAGGGCAAAATGGCCGAACGGCGATCGACTCCGGCATGCGAGAGCCAGCTCTTGGCGGAGCTGACCAGCCGTCCCGGTACCTTCGCACCGTGATCGCGGGCGAAGACACCCACCACCCGCTCCGGCGGCGATTTCCATGGCAATTCCAGTCCACCCGTCGGGAATTCCTTCGAGGACGGCAGATACAAGAACGACGGTAGGAGGGGCCGTTCCGCCACGTCATTGACCGCCACAACCTGCGGGATTGGCAGGTTCGCGATCGGTCCGGGCTGTTCGGACCCCGCCGGGCTGGCCTCCGCGAAGGCCAGCGTGCAGTTCGTCGTTCCCAGGTCGATTCCAACCACGTGGCGAGACATGCCCTGTTTCTTTTCCGTTATTGTGGGACGGACGCGTGTTCGGCCTCGTAGAGCGTCACTCGGGTCCCTGGATCAGGAGATCTCGACCTCGGCGGGCGAGAGTACCGAAGACTCGTCGCGAGCCACCGGCAACAGAGGCAGATGAACCGACTTCACGCGCCAGCCATGATGTTTGAGGACCCCCTGGAACGGCGGAGAGCCATTGACGTTTCCGACCAATCGGATCGCCGCCGGGTCGAAATCCGTCGGAACGGTCACGCGCTGCTCCTCCGCGGCGTTGATGATCGGCTCGATCGTCAGGTAGTCGTGCAACGACTTGCGACATCCTCGATGGATGTCCCTGACCGCCGCGCCGATCTGCGCATCGTTGTAGGCGTCGAGGTCTTCCTCCAGGAAGTCGACGAGGCGGCCGTCACGCTGCAAGACCGCCAGGACCCTCAGGTCCGGGCCCCGTCGGCGTCTTTGTGAAGAGCGGCTCGACCCGCGCCGCGAAGTCGGACTCCGTGAGGATTCGCCAGAACGCCCGAAGTGCCAGGACGAATCGGTTCAATTTTCCAACCTCAATCGATGCCAAAAAGCCACATACACCCGACGATCCTTCGTCTCCGCAGAACAAGTTCAGGTCCTTCAGTTTACCGATCGATCGAGCCGTTGCAAACGATTCGCCGTCTCGACGGTCTGCCGGGCGAACTCTCGGAACTTCCTGGGAGCCCGCGCGATTCGTGCGCGATACGACCCGGTGCGAGCTCAGACCGAATTGCATCCCGGGGGATCGGCGCGATATGATGGAGGTCGGCTGGTGGAAGTTATCCATTTACGGCCACCTGCGAAGCGGGCCATCAACAGCGGGGAGCAGACCGACCCGGATGTGTCCGTCGGCTGTGCTCCGCGGTCGGTCGATGGACTCGATGATCGGCGTCGGATCCGGGGCGAGACCCCGCGTGGTCCCTGTCGGTCGGCCCACCGGAGACCTCCGGAGGAATTCTCGACGTCATGTCAAGCTTCACCACCCGCGCCGAGTCCGACGTCCTGGTGGTCCAGTTCGAGACGCCAGCCGGGCTCAACGATTTCCGGAACAACGCTCTGCGGCGATGCGCTCTACGAGCTCGTGCAGACCCGATCGGAGCCGCATGTTCGCGGTCGATCTCCAAAAGGTCGACTACCTCTCGAGCTCCGGCGTCGCCATCCTCGTCGGCTTGAAGCGCCGCGTCGAATCGCGTGGCGGAAAGATCGTCTTCTACCAGGTCCAGCCGGTCGTGCGCGACCTCCTCGCCGTGATGAAGCTGGACCGCTTCTTTACCATCGCCGATGACGAACCACGCGCCCTCGCCTCGCTCCGTCCCGTTCCCACGGTGTAATCCGTTCGTTCGCTCCCCTCGATACCCTGGCTTGCCTATCTTGACGAGTGCCATGAAGTCCGCTTCACTTCGACGTCGATGGAGAGAGGCGTAAGTTTGGCGCTGCGCCGTCGGGGAGAAGGGCATCGAGACTCGGTCCGACGGGTCCTTCGGTGAATCAGTGATTGCGCAGTGGCTCGGTGTTTCTCCATTGACTGATGACCAACTGAAACAGGGAGGGCGGCTTCCGGGGCGCCGCTACGATCGGGTTGCCGAACGATCGTGGAGCTGACGTACCTTTGCGAGCTGCCGGGAGGGAGTCTTCCATGAGATTCACACGGCGGCGGTCTGACCGGTCCGGTTCGGTCCGGCGGAAGCACGTGTCCTATCCGGAGGCCCTGGAGAGCCGACTCGTTCTCTCCACGGCGCTTCCCATCGTATTTGTCGCCCTGGGTACCCAGCGACTTACCCGTCGAAAACCCGATTACCCACCAGAAGGAACTGCTCGTCGCGCAGAGCTTGAATCCCACGAGCGTGAACAGTCCACTCCAGACCAACGAGGGCAAGATCGTCTCAGGGCTCGACCGCGAGGGCGACTTGTGGACGATCACCGTCCACGGCCCGGGCAAGGTGATCGTCACCGATACCACCCCCAATGATGGTGTGCTCGACGACGACATCAACACCATCCAGCTCGTCGATACCAACCCGACCCAGACCTATGTGACCGGTTCGGTGAGGGATTCGCCGTCGGAGCTGACTCAGGGCACGATCCTGTTCAATCAGCTCATCGCGACCTCGGGCGTGAAGTCGATCGAGCTCAATGGATTTGTGCTGACGAATGCCGTATCGCCCGCCGTGAGCACGCCCACCGGCGTCTTCCTGTACGGCGGGGTGCAAACGCTCTCGTTCCAGGACATCGATGCAAGCATCGACACGTCCGTCACCACGACGCCGTACCAGATCGTCGATCGGCAATGGCTCAACTCCGCTGAAGGTCCCGCCCTCGATCTACCTGAACAGCATCAACAACCTGGTATTCGACAGCGCATCGACCACGATCCCGACGACGCCGATCACGACGCCGAGCGTTCAGATCATCGTCAACGGCGTGATCAAGAACTTCGACATCGTCGCCGCCTCACAGGGACTCGATCGTCGCGGGTTACCAGTTCCAGTACCCGGTCGTCGGGACGACCGGCCGCACCGCCGTGCAGGCGACGGCCATCGATAAAGTCAAGGTCCATGGCTCCGCGGTCAACTTCACCCTCTCGCATGACTCCCAGCCGTTCACGTCTCAGTCGAGCGGTTTGGCCTACCTGCACAAGGCGGACTTCGGCGGCAACGCCGACGGCGTGGGCATCGATGTGGACGGGAAGATCGGCAAGCTGGTCTTCAAGAAAGGGCTTGGCAACCCCAACGGCGTGGCCACCGCCAAGACGTCCAGTGGGGAAACTCCTGCCGGCGACGACTACTATGGCACGCCCGAAGGAACGACCGGCTATCCCGCCTCGGGCGATCTGGGCGGCGTGGTTTCCGCGACAAGCATCGGCAAGCTGGTCGTCGGGCCTGCCAACACGCTGGCGACGACATCCCAAAACCCCTTGTTCGTCCAGTTGGACGAACTAGGATGTGTCACGTATGCCACCACCCCCGGCTACTCCTTGACCAATGCGATCGTGGCGACCTCCGGTTCGATCAACCAGGTGGATGTCACGGGGACCCCGCTCAACTCCGAGATCAAGACCGGCTTCGATTATCCGTCGTCTGTCGCCGGTCAGGAGGGGACGCGAGCCGGCAGCAGGATCAAGCGCCTGAAGTCAAGGGCGACCTGATCAACAGCGACATCTCCGCGACCGTTCGCCCCGCGAATAACCACTACAACCGCAGGACGAACTCCAACGGGAACGGCTCGATCACGGGTACCGTCACGGGCCAGGCACTGGACACCGGCGGCACGACCGGCCTGGGCAACACCGGCTCGGGCGTCTTCGCCAAACACCTCAAGGGCCGACTGCCAGCTACAACGATCTTGGTCAGCGGTCATTGGTCATTGGTCAATTGAATCTCAAGCTCGGCCTTCTCACTCGAACAAGCCCGCCATTAGCCGTCTCGCAAGACGGCCGGCCGGGCGAAGGCCGAGTGAGAAGGCCGATGTCGCTTCGATAAGCGAGGCTTAGATCCGTGAGTATACTCGAGGCAGGGTCAGCAGGAGCGAATCACCAACGCCAGAGCGCCGTACCCCAGTTCAGCCCGGCTCCGAAGCCCGAGGTCAGGAGGAGGTCGCCGCTCTGAATTCCCCCCTGACGGTACAACTCGTCCAGGGCGATCGGGAATCGATCCGGCGGAGGTATTTCCGTAGCGCTCCAGATTCTTGAACACCGTATCGCGATGGAATCCGAGCACGTCGGTTGCCGCGTGGATGATCCGGATATTGGCTTGATGTGGGATGAACCAACGGATATCGCGGACCTGGCAATTGGCATGTGCGAGGACGGCGAGGGAGGAATCGGCCAGGATCCGGACCGCCCACTTGAAGACGGCGCGGCCGTCCATGGTCAAGTAATGCAGACCCTGCTCGAGTGCCGCGGCGGACGGCGGGATGCGACTGCCGCAGGCCGGCCGGCTCAGTAGGTCGCCACCGGAGCCATCCGAGCCGAGCTGATACGCCACCAGTCCCTGGTGGGGTTCACCGGGTGCCAGCACCACGGCACCGGCGCCGTCGCCGAACAGCGGGAAACTCTTCTGGTCATCGGGATTGATGACCCTGCTGTTACAGTCTCCGCCGATGACCAGCGCGCACCGGCTATTACCCGTGCCAACGAACTGCGCCGCGATGACCAGCGCGAAGACGAAACCCGCGCACGCGGCCTGGACGTCGAATGCGGGACATGCCAGCTTGAGCTGATCTTGCACCAGGTTCGCCGTGGACGGGAAACGCCATGTCGGGTGTGAAGGTTGCGAGCACCAGGAGGTCCACATCGCTGGGCTCCCGTCC
Organism: uncultured Isosphaeraceae bacterium; assembly: GCA_963842405.1. GTDB lineage: Bacteria > Planctomycetota > Planctomycetia > Isosphaerales > Isosphaeraceae > CAVZRC01. Next base: position 247,357 of record CAWJGW010000041.1, read on the forward strand.
GGCCGCTCGAAGGCACCGGATTGCCGCCTGAGTGCAGAGATCGCTGGTCGCCTGGTGCGGTAAGGCGAAACGCCGCTCGTGAATCCCCGTCCGATTGACGATCCATTCCGGATCGAACCCGTGCGTCTCCTGCAAATCCCGGTTGCTGACCACCTGTTCCGGAAGATAGCTCCCGGTACCGAGGATCTGGATACCGAGCAGCGAATGGGTGGCATGCGTCAGATGGATCTGGCCATTGGTCATCGGGGACCCGCGGCGCATCTCATCCATCACCGGTGAGTGCCGATCCGCGTGAGCCATTTTGCCCACTCGATCATTTGCCATGGCGATATTTGCAAGAATCCGGGACAGGACTGGGCTCGCCAGAAAGCGGAAGGATACGGCGAGAAGCGGGAGGTTTCGGGACCTGCTCGAGCCGTCGTGACGAGCTTGAGGAGCACCGCCGTCCCAGCAATCACCCCGACCGCGCGGTCAGCGGTCGGCACGTCGAGGAAAGCGGACGTCTGCCGCAGATCACGTAACCCGCGGCAAAGCAAGCCGATCACACGGATCTGCCGGCTCCCGAGAGGAGCGTACCATGGTACGCCCTCACCCGCAACGCTGATACGCTATTCTCAGGATACTTGCAGCTCCGAGGCGACGATTGGCCCGCTTTCAACGGCTTTTTTCGCATCCACCTCTGCTTGCTCCGAAGAACCTTCAACTATAATGTGGCCAACCCACTAAGACCAGACCAAAGCCCGAGCGATTCGAGACTCTCGTTCCTTTCACCGTCGATTCATGCATCATCGCTCGCAGATGCTTCGATGGTTCAGACTGCGGAGGATTGTCCTCGTGACCGAACATCGCATACGCCTGCGCGGGGGCTGGGAATGTATTCCCATCGGACTCGCCTGCATCCGAGGCTTACCGCCTGACCTTGCCGACCCGTTGGAAGCCCGAGGGGCCCAGGCGATTGCGGCTGATCCGCCGGTTCAACCAGCCACCTCTGGAAGCCGGGACCGAGGTGGTGTTGCAGATGGAGCAGGTCCCGGGGATTCGCCGGCTCCAACTTGATGGACGGTCGATGCCCCCTGGCTCGCCCGATCGATCGGAGTATCGAGATCGCGCTGGACAGCTCGGCCGCTCGCCACCAGCTTGATCCTGGAAATCGAGACGCCCCCTCCGGACGATTCGGTGATCCGGCACCGGAGTGGGGTGTCATCGCGCTGGTCATCCGGACGACAGGGCCCCGAGATCCTCGATCAACACTCCGGGACGATCGCCACTGAGCATCGACGAAGTGCCTTCGCCTTCGTTCTGATTCCCGTTCCAGGACCGGAGCCTCCGGCGAGCAAACACGCACGCCTCAGCTGCTTGCCGACGGTACCTCACTGCGAAGAGATCGGGAATTCCTTACCCACTGCTTTCCACCTGGGGAGCAACTCCTTAGAATGGAGAGAAATCTGTGATCGACCTCTTGGAGCTTGTCCAGGGAGCCACGGCGACCGATTAAGCTGAAAGACTTCCGAGCACCACTTACACACTCGAGACGTGACCCAGCATGTTGGACCTAGAACACGAACAACTGCGAAAGACCTATCAGGTATGCCGTCTGGGCTTCGCGATCCTCTCGGCGGCACTGGTCCTCGCATGTTTTACGTCGGTCTTGCCACTCTTTGTGCATTTCCATCCCGAGCTCTCCCGACGGATTCTCCGATCGAGCTGGTATCAATGGCTCGATGTGCCCATCGCGTGGGGCTGCCTGCTCGGCACGACCCTGCTCTGGGGCCGTTGGGAGCATCCGGGCTGGCAACGACGTGTCGGGCTCTTGCTGGTCATGTGCCTGGTTGACGTCGGGCTCAGCTTGCTCGAGCATGGCCCGGCCCTGGGGATCGGGACTGCGGAGATCGGGCACGATTGGTTCCGAGCGAATCTCGGGCAGGCGCTGGGGTGGGCTGAGTTTGCACTGCTGGCAAAGTTGAGTTGTGACTACCTGGATCACCTGGGAGTCGAACAGGCGCAGGACTCCGGGAAGTCGACCCGTGCGATGGCGGCTACCGGCGCTGTGCTCTGGATGGTCATGTTCTGTCTCCTGACCGACTGGTCGGCACACTGGCCGCTCCAACATCGTCCGAGGCGGCTGTCGATCGAAGAGTTTTTCCTCTATCTGGCTTCCCTCCTGATCTGGGCGATCACGCTCATGCAGGTCACGGCGCTGACCATCTCCGCGACTCGCCAATCCGGCTACGTGCTCGATGAATTGGAGCGAGAAGACGAGGCCAATGATCCCCTCGCACGCGATCCGACCTTCGCGGACGAACTTCGACCCCGTTGCATCGTGACCACGAGGATGAGACGGGTTCCAAATTGAGCGGCCTCGACGTGGAATCGGTGCAACTCGGGGTCGTTGGGTTTCTCCTTCTGGAACCAGACGACAGCCTGGTCGAACAACGGCCGCGCCTCCTCCGGCATTCCCCTGCTGGCAGAGGTTCATCGCCAGGAAGAACCAGTTGGAGGCACTGCCGCCGCCACCGTCGAGTTGGATCGCTTTCCTCAGGGCCTCGTCGGCCGTTTTCCAGTCGCGGACGCGGAAGGCCGACACGCCCAAGGTGTTCCAGAACAACCAGTTCGTGGGCATGGACTCGACGGCCTTTCGGGCCAAGGCCAGCGCCCGCTTCGGGTCGAACCAAGGATCGCCGGGGACACTGGCGAGCATCCAGGCCAGATTGTTGTGGACGAGATCGCTATCGGGATCGAGCATGATGGACATCCGAAAATTGATCGTCGCGGATCCCGGCGGTCATCGTTGAGCAAATCAGGATTGCCCGTCCGTTCACGAGGTCGGGAGGCCCAGTATCGGCGCAGTCTCCTGGTAATCCGGCCCCGCAAATCGTTTCGCGACGAAGGCTGTATCGTCCTCCAGTTGTCGGCGCTGATCGTCCGCCTTGGGAGCCCGCCCCGTGTCATCCAGACATCCTGGCCAGGGCATGAACCGCGTCCACCAGCGAGAGCAAGGTCGTTGGCTTCGGCACTCGAGTTGCAGCTCCGGTGAGTGCGCTAGGCGCGCATCGCGCGATGCCCGGGTCACGGAGCAGACTGCGCGCCAGAGCTCGATCGCGCGGCGAGAAGTAGGGCTCGGCTTCGCGCTATCGGTGAATGCATCGTTGAGATACCATCCCCAGCCCGACGATCCCGAGCGCATCGGCATAAGAACGGCGGATCTCTCGGTCGCTCGGGCGACTCGGCGAGCGAGCTTGTCGAAGAGGTCGATGGATCGGCGATAATCGTCTTCGGCCTGGGCGATGAGTGCGTTGGTAATCTGCCATCTGGCCTGGACATTCGGTTGAGAATTGGAAGCGGGTGGCATCGACCTTGACGCTTGCTCAAGACCGTTTGCGTGAATCCGAGGCGAGAATAAGCTCGGGCCGATGATCGTCCGCGATTCCGAGGTTGTCCGGTATCGGATGGAGACGAGCTTGCTGGCCCGCCGGTAAAACCGCTCCGCTCCACTCGTAGACTTGCAATGTCTCTTCGCGGGTCGTGCGCGTCCGCTTTACCCTGGAGGAGCTCGCGTCGCCTGGCTCCATGGCCTCCATGGTAATCTGGTCGATCAAGGGAAACGTATCGCTGATGTATTCGTGCTCCTCGCGGCGCACGGCCATGCAGCTTTACCAAGAGCATCTTCGTCTTTCTCGCCGCCGTCCAGGTGATGACCGTGCCGACGATCAAGGAGACCACAAGGAATACGGCGGCAGTGGCGACTTGCTTCCAGTGCCGCCGAGATCGTCTCAGGGTGCATTCCAGCAGCCCTGGCCGCCGGGCCACGATCGGCTGGTCGCCGAGGAAGCGTCTGAGGTCAGCTGGCCAGCTCCTGGGCCGTCGCGTACCGGCGCGGGAGATCCTTGGCCATCGCCTTGCAAGACGATTGTTTCCAGGTCGCGGGGGATCGCCGGGTTGAGCCGCGCGGGGAAGTGGGTTCTTCGAATGCGACCTGGCGGAGGAGCTCGTGGTGGTCGCTGACCGTCGAAGGCGGGCCGCAGCGTCAGCAACTCGTACAGGGTCACGCCCAGAGCGTAAATATCGGTCCGCTGGTTAACGACCCCGCGCCGCGCCAGGGCCTGCTCGGGACTCATATAGCGGAGCGTCCCGACCACGTCGCCGGTACCCGTCAGGCTGAGGTCGCTATGAAACCGGGCCAGGCCGAAGTCGGTGATCCAGACTGCGCCGCGGCGATCGATCAGGAGATTCGCCGGCTTGATATCACGATGGAGAATTCCCAGTCCATGGGCGTGATCCAGCGCATCAGCCGCGTCGGCACCGAGCCGGGCGATCGTGCCGGCAAAACGCCCGATCCTCGATGCACCGGCCCCAAAGTGGTCGGTGCCAGTGCCGAGCCGCTACGGCAAGGCTCTGCGTCCAGGAGAGAGCCGAGCTGGCGGTTCGGGTCCCGACTCGTGGCTTCACCTTCAGGCTCGTCCACGACAGGCGGAGGCGGACTCGACACGGAGGAGTGCGCGGGGGAGGGGACTTCTTCGCGGTCTCGATCGATGCACTCGGCGTGGAAAGCACCTTGAGGACACCGGGGGCTGCCCGGCGGAAGACCGTAGCTCGCTGGACGATCGCTGCCAGGCTGCGACCATCGACGAACTGCATGGCGTAGAAGTGGACGCCCTCGGTCGCAACCCACGGCGAAGATCGGCACGATGTGGGGGTGGTGCAACTGGGCCGGCCGCCTGGGCTTCGATCTGAAACCGCTGCCGCTGTTTCGGGTCGATTGCCGCCGCGAACGGCAGGACTTTCAGGGCGACGCGGCGGCCCAGCGAGATTTGCTCGGCCTCGTAGACGACGCCCATGCCGCCCCGCCCTACCTCGCGAAGCAGACGGTAATCGCCGAGCTGAGCGCGAGGGCACGACCGGCTCGGCCTGGAAGTCTCGGCTCGTTCGCATCCGAGACACCGAGGTGGGCGGCCGCGGTCTGGATGAATTCCAGACCGGAGAGACATTCGCCGAGCGCATCGGCGATCGCAGCGTGCCGGGCCAGGAAGTCATCCCGCGAACACGGTTGGCCCGATCGAAGTGCTCTCCAGATATGCCTCCAGGGCCGCGATCACCCGGGAATCGTCGCCCCGTAAGGCTCCCGAGAGACGACGAGGATGCGGGATCCGCCTGGAGGTGGCTTCTCGGAGCTGGTCCTCAACATGAGATGGGGACTGCCCGGGACGGGAGACCTCCGGATCGTCCGGAATCCTCGCGTCAGAGTCGTTCTGACCGTTCATCGGAGTTCCTCCAGGGTTCGACGCAACCGAGCCAGCGCCCGAAGCCATACGTTCTTGACGCTATCCTCCGTCCGTCCCATGCGGCGGGCGACATCGGGGAAGCTCAGGCCCTCGAGCTGGCGAAGGATGATGACTTCTCGATAGTCTTCCGGAAGGCCTTGCAGGCGCATCGGCGAGAATCACGGCTTGCTCGCGACGGACCGCTTGTTGGCTCGGCGTGCTCTCGGGAGCGACCAGACTCGCGTTCAAGGCGAGGGACGAATGATCCAGCTCGTCGACGAGCGCTTGCTCCAGTCGGAGATCACGGCACTTGGTACCCAGAAAGTGCCGGAACTGGTTGGCCAGGATCGAACCGATCATCCGACGCACCCACGTCAAGAACTCCCGCTCCGAGCTCCCCCGGAACATCGGGAATTTTCGGTGGATCTCCAGGCCGATTTCCTGGAGCAAGTCCTCGGGGTCCACCTTCCGACTCAGCCGTCGCCCGACCTGAATCCGCACCAGCAACGCCATGTAATTGCCGGTAGCGCTCGAGCAACCGCCCTAACGCGACGCTATCACCGGCCTTCGCCAGGACCAAGAGGATCTCGGGGTCGAAGTCGGCATCGCCTCGGCGGTCGTCGTCCACTATGCTCAAATTCATCGTGTCGACTCTCGGACACCAACTCATAACCTGCTGGTCACTCTCCAGGAACAGACCGCGCCGAAAAAATTAACACTCAGCGACGATCTCGTAAATCATAGGAATTGGCTGCGACGGAAAGGGCGTTGAGCCAATTATTTGCGCAACAAGAGCCCCACGGGACCGCCACCATTCTCGGGAGACCACTGAGGCGGCTCACCCACCCCCTGGGTGGGACTTCGCGATTCCTCGAGATTTTATGCAACGGAATCCCCCAGCCGCTTCCTTTTCTATAGGTCCATGCAAGCGGAAGAGCAAGAGATCGCGGGACCGAGCCCTTCCGTTCTGGCTTGGGGCACTCGCGTGCGAGGAGGCCGGCCGAAATTCCGTCGAACGGAATTCATTCCGTTCGACTGGAAACTTGGAAACGGAATGAATTCCGTTCTCCGAAAGGAAGTTATTCCCAGTCTGTTCCTTGGTCCTGCTGATCGATCGACCAGGCCATCTCGACCAGGCTCGCATCGCTGGGAGCCATGGGCACCGAGGCACCGGCGTGGAGCAGTTCCCGGAGCGATCTCGGGAAGCGGGAAGTGGACGTTCTCTTCGCGGACCGTCTGCTCCTGGATCGCCGCGCCGAAATTGGCGTTCGAGATACTCGATGCACTCTTGCACAACTTGTTCGGGTGCGCTGGCTCCGGCCGTGATGAGTACGGTTTCGATGCCCTCGAACCAGTCATGCTGAATCTCGGAGACGCCATCGATGAGGAACGAGGGGATTCCGAGCGAATTGGCGATCTCGGCCAGGCGGCGACTGTTCGAGCTATTCTGGCTCCCCAGGACGAGAACCAGGTCCGCCTGCGCGGCCAGTTCGCGCACCGCTTCCTGGCGGTTCTGGGTGGCGTAGCAGATGTCGTCCTTGGGGGGATTGGCGATCTGGGGGAACTTCTTCCGGAGTGCCGCGATGACGACATTGGCGTCGTCAACGCTCAGGGTGGTCTGGGTAAGGTAGGCCACTTTCTCCGGGTCGGAGACGCTGAGTCGCTCGACGTCCTCGGCGGTTTCCACCAGGATCATCTGGTGAGGCGCCTCGCCCATGGTGCCGATGACCTCGTCGTGTCCCTCGTGGCCGATCAGAACGATCGTATATCCTTCCTTGGCATAACGGATGGCTTCGAGATGGACCTTGATCACCAGGGGGCAGGTGGCGTCGATGGCCAGGAGCCGTCGCTGGCGGGCCTCGGCGCGGATCTGTGGGGAGACGCCGTGGGCACTGTAGAGCAGGGGGGAGCCTTCGGGAACTTCGTCGATCGATTCGACGAAGACCGTGCCCCGCTTGCGGAAGCGTTCGACCACGAACTTGTTGTGCACGATCTCATGATAGACGTACAAGGGTGGCCCGAAGAACTCCAAGGCACGCTCGAGGCATTCGATTGCCATGTTGACCCCCGCGCAAAAGCCGCGGGGATTGGCCAAGATGATCTTCATCGCAAGCGGGGCCTCCTGGATCGCGCTGGGAAACGCCCCTATCGTATGCGTTTGGAGGCCCGAGGGAAAGCCGAGTCATGGCCGCGATGCCGGCGGAGCCGATTCGAGCGCGAATCGCCATCTCCGGGGTCGCGCCGCCGCGGGGCTGCTTGAAAGCCGGGGTTTATCTCTGCTAGAGTTCCAGACGGCGTGACGTCGTCTTCCGCCTACAACTGGCCTACTGTTACCGAGGTCGTGCCATGTTGAATCCTGGAGAGCGACTGGTCTGCGATGGTCCGACGATGGAACGCCACATCGCCTCGATGGCGCGGCAATTGGCGGATGGCCGCCGTCCGGACGCACCGCTCTGCCTGGTCGGGATCCGAACGCGGGGCGTTCCCCTGGCCAATCGACTGGCCGTGGAGTTGAGCCGAATCCTCGGCGCGGACGTGGACGTCGGCGCCGTCGAGATCACGCTCTATCGCGACGACCTCGGCCAGAGTCAACGTTGGCCGGTGCTGCATGGGACCGAGATCCCCTTCAACATCGATGGGGCCGACCTGGTGCTGGTGGACGACGTCCTCTTTACCGGCCGCACGGTCCGCGCCGCCCTGAACGCCATCTGCGACCTGGGCCGTCCGGCGTCGGTCCGGCTGGCGGTCCTCGTCGATCGGGGCCATCGGGAGATCCCGATTCAGGCGGATGTGGTCGGACTGACGGTCACGACCGAGCGCGACGATCATGTCCGAGTGCAACTGCGGCCCGTCGATCCGATCGATCAGGTGGTCTGGCTCGGAGCCGGCCCCAAGCCATCGCCAATCGATGGGAGGTCCCAGTCGTGAGCGCCGTCTCTTCCCCGAGCCTGGGTGCCCGCGCCGCGCTGGACCCGCAAGCACTTGCTCGGCCTCGAGGACCTGTCGCCGGAGGAGATCCTGGCCATCCTGGACACGGCCGAGTCGTTCTCCGAGATCTCGCAACGCGACCGGAAGAAGGTGCCCGCCCTCCAGGGCCGGATCGTCTTCAATTTATTCTTCGAGAACTCGACCCGGACGCGCACCAGCTTCAGCCTGGCGGCCAAGCGCCTCTCGGCCGACACCCAGGACTTCTCCGCGAGCGGCTCGAGCCTCTCCAAGGGCGAGTCGTTCATCGACACGGCCAAGAACATCGAGGCCATGGGCGCCGATGTGATGGTGGTCCGGCATCCGACGCCGGGCACGCCCCACCTGCTGGCGCAACACGTGAAGTGCTCGATCATCAATGCCGGCGACGGGGCCCACGAACACCCCACCCAGGGTTTGCTGGACTTGATGACCATCCGCCGCGCCAAGGGGCGGATCGAGGGCCTGACCGTCGGCCTGGTCGGCGACATTTCCCATTCACGAGTGGCCCGCTCCAACATCTATGCCCTGACCAAGCTGGGCGCCAAGGTCATCCTGTGCGGGCCGCCGACGCTCGTCTCCAAGGGGTGGGAACGCCTGGGCTGTGAGGTGGCCTACCACCTCGAGGAGGTGTTGCCGCGTTGTGACGTCGTGAACGTCCTGCGGATTCAGTTCGAGCGGCAGAAACGGGGCTTGTTCCCCTCCGTGGCCGAATACTCGCAGTTCTACATGATGACCCAGGAGCGGATTCGCCTCGCCAAGGACGACCTGCTGCTGCTGGCCCCGGGGCCGATCAACCGCGGCGTCGAGCTGACCCCGGAAGTCGCCGACGGCAGCCACTCGGCCATCCTCGACCAGGTGACCAACGGGCTGGCCGTGCGGATGGCGGTGCTTTACCTGCTGAGCGGCCGGCTGGAGCCCCATGGATCAGCCGGTGAGGAGAGTGAACGTGCGGCCCCCGGGCGTCGACGGCATCCGGGGCCGCCGTTCGCCCGAGCCGTAACCAGACCCGAATGCTAGCGCTCGGCTGGTATACTGAAGATTGGTGTCGTACCCTAGCCCGAGAGTGATCCATGAAGGCCGGACGCAATGATCCCTGTCCGTGTGGCAGCGGCAAGAAGTACAAGAAGTGTTGCCTTGCCAAGGACCAGGAGGCGTCGTCGAGGCGAACGGCTGTGATTCCGTCTCTGCCTTCGTCTGTTGCACCACCTCGCCCGGATCCCTCCCTGCGCACAGCAGCATCCGAAGCCTGCCGGGCCAACCGCACCGGCACGTGCGGCGAAAGCTCCAAAACCTCCTCGACCGCTCGATCCAGTCACCGAGAGAGCAGAGAGCCTCTGGCGGGAGTTCGAGTCTCAGAACGGCGAGGGCCGGATCGCTGTCTTCCTCAAGACCCTGGAAGACGCCGAGGTGATGAGCGGACGACATGGCCTTTGAGATGCTCAACGTCCTTCACACAGACGCCGTGAAGAGCGGCGGCCGCACGCGCTTCGCGGAGTGCGTCGAGCGCACTCCGCGAGCGCTGGCCCGAGGTGTTCGATCAAGAGTGCTCACTACTACCTGTCCTGGTGCTTGCTGGACGCCCTGGCGGAGGGCCGGCAGGAGGTTGTCCCCTCACTGGCGCGGGAGCTGGCCGCCCGCGCCGGGCGTGACATCGACACCTTCAACCGTGCCAGCGGACGCCCTGGCCTATCACGGCGAGTTGTCCGTTCTCGTCGAGGCCCTGCGGATCGCCTGGCCGTTCGTGAAATCCTCCGACAACGTCGTTCCCTGGGGCATCTCGGAGTTCGCGGAGAATGGGGTCAATCACGAGATCTACGACTACCTCGAACACACAGCCGCTCCCGATCCGGCCGATGCGGTCTTGCTCGACCGCGTCCATTTCTTTATCGAGAAGCCGCGCGAGGAGTATCTGCGCGAATTCATCGGCGACCTGACGGGAAAGTCCGGGCGGAGTGGCAGGCGGACGACTTCGCCCTGAGGCCGCCACGGAAACGCGGCCGTGACGATTGGGGTGATGAGGAGGAGGAAAGACCGACCCGAGACCAGGGTGCGATCAATCTGTCCCGGCTGATCAGCGCATTCGTCGGCTACCTCCGCCGCGAGGAAGGCGTGCCCTTCCCACGGGGGGAACTGGTAAGGCAGGAGCTGTATCGCTATTTCGTGCGGCGGAACGAGGGCGACCTCGATCCGCGCCCGAGCATGCTGGAGCAGGCACTGCACCCCGAACGGAAACTGCCGAAACCGCCCCGGCCGGCCCACCCACTTTGCCCGGAACGGGTCACGCTCGACGTTCACCTCGCTGGATTGATGGGCATGATGAGCGGGCGGTACCACTCCGCGGCGGCCCTGTTTCTGGCCATGCCCGCCTGGCTGCGTTTCCTGGAGTCCCGGCGGCTGATCGACGCCGACACGAGCAAGAAAGTGGCGGCGGAATTGCTCCCCTTGCATGCCACGCTGCTGCGGATCTGGGAGCAGTACACCGAAGATCCGATCCTGTATCGCCAAGGGCAGGCGTGGCTGGCAATGCCGTAGCGGATGGTGACCGGGTGTCTGGTTTATGATCGCTCGGAGGAGAACATCATGCAGACGATCACGTTGGAAGAAGCCCAGAGCCACCTGGCCTAGATCATCGACAAGCTGCCGCCTGGCGGGGAAGTCGTCATCACCCGTGGCGACAAGCCGGTGGCGAAACTGAGTAGCCGCCGGGTGAGGTGCCCCGCCCGCTGCCGGGTCGCGGCCGAGGCATGCTGACGATCATCGCGGACGACGATGACCACCTCAAGGACTTTGCCGAGTACATGCCGTGAAGCTGTTGCTCGACACACACGCCGTGCTGTGGTTCTACCTCGACGATCCGCAACTCAGAAACCTCATCATGGCCCCGTATCCCGTCCACTTATTGCCGTCGGCGAACGGGTGGTTCATCACCAGCGAGAAGGCCAGCGCCACCGCCTTCTCTTCGAGACTCGGGTAGAGGTCTTTCCCGCCGAAGCGCGAGCGCGGCTGGGCCACCGCCGAATCGAGCAGGCCCGGGTCCCGCATCGTGGGATCGCCCCCGTACTGTTCGATCGACCGTGCATGGATCGCGAGTACCTGCTTGACGTTGAGGTACTTCATTCCGCAAGCCGCCGAAAGACCTGGTCATACTCGGTGAACATAGCATCGAGCTCGGCCTCGAAAGTCGCGTCGTCTTCGTCGTCACCCTCATCCTCGGGAGGGACATCGGCGCCGCTGTGATACCGGATCAGCGGGTCGAATTCCGCACTGTGCTCCTGGGCGTAGGCAAATGCCAGCTCGAGCCCTTCCGGCGTCAGACCGGGAGAGACGGCGATCATAGCGGCGGGGCCGGAGCCGGCACGGCGGGCCATCTCCACCGCCAGATTGGGACGTTGCACCCTTCCAGGTAGGCCTCGCCATCGCGAAAAACCAACCTAGGGCCATCTTCTGGGCTCTCAGCCTTCCCCATCGCAATCGGCGCTTATTCACAGAGGAGACAATCCCTCGGCGGGGAACGCCGGGACGATGCTCGGCCGGCTTGTCGGTCGGAACAGGGAATGTCTCGGATGGTTTGTTCATATCGGGCTCCTCGATCGCGATGGCCTTCCAGTTATCCACGGCCCGGCATCCTCGCCTCCATGGTGATCTTAGGACTCGGCCGAGATTCCGGCAAGGGCAGCGGACTGCTACCCGCCATCCATCAAACCACGCTACAGGATGAACCGGCTGAGGTCTTCGTCCTGGGAGAGCGCCTCGAGCCGGCTCGCGGACGAGGGCTTCGTCGATGACGACGTGTTTCTCCTCGCGATCGGGGGCATCGAAGCTGAGGTCCTCCACGACCCGCTCCAGCATCGTGTGCAGTCGCCGGGCCCCGATGTTCTGGGTCGATCGATTCACCTGGAAGGCCAGGTCGGCCATGACCTCGATGGCCGGGTCGGCGAATTCGAGCGTGATCCCCTCGGTGGAGAGGAGTGCTTGATACTGACGGATCAGCGAGACGCGAGGTTCGCGGAGGATGCGGGCAAAGTCGTCGCGGGTCAGGTCGTGCATCTCGACGCGGATCGGGAATCGGCCCTGGAGCTCGGGCATCAGGTCCGACGGCTTGGAGCGATGGAACGCCCCGGCGGCGATGAACAGGATATAGTCGGTCTTGACCGGCCCATGCTTGGTGTTGACGGTCGTCCCCTCGACGATCGGCAGCAGGTCGCGCTGTACGCCCTGACGCGAGACGTCCGGACCTCGGCTGGAACCCTCGTCGCTGGTGACCTTGTCGATCTCGTCGATGAAGACGATCCCCGATTCCTCGGTGAGTGTGACGGCGGCCTGGCTGATTTTTTCGGGGTCGATCAGGCCCTCGACCTCCTGCTGGAGCAGGATCGGACGGGCCTGACGGATCGTCATGCGGCGGGTCTGGGTTGGCTTGGGCATGATCTTCTCGAACATGTTCTGGAGGTCCATCTCCATCTGCTCGAAGTTGCCGGCGCCCAGGATCGAGACCGGCGCCATCGATCGGCCGGGAAACGTGATCTCGACCTCGCGGTCGTCGAGCTCGCCGGCGGCCAGCCGGGTGCGCATCTTGTCGCGCGACCGCTGCCGGCGGTCGGTCGCCTCTCCGGACGGGGGCGATTCGCCTTCCGGCCAGGGCGTCGCGGGGGCCGACGGCGGCAGGAGCAGGTCCAGCAGCCGCTGCTCGACCCGGACCTTGGCTTGCTCTTCCACCCGCTGGCGCTCGGAGTTGCGCACCAGGACGATCGCCGCTTCGACCAGGTCGCGGATGAGCCCCTCGACGTCCCGGCCCACGTAGCCGACCTCGGTGTACTTGGTGGCCTCGGCTTTCACGAACGGGGCGCCCACCAGCATGGCCAGCCGGCGGGCGATCTCGGTCTTGCCCACACCGGTCGGCCCGATCAGCATGATGTTCTTGGGCGTCACTTGCTGGCGCACGTCCTCGGAGAGCTGCCGCCGCCGCCATCGGTTCCGCAGCGCGATCGCCACGGCGCGCTTGGCGTCGGCCTGTCCCACGATGTCGCGATCCAGCTCCGCGACGATCTGCCGGGGCGTCAACTCGCGCTCTTGCTCGTGGTCTGGCACGGCAGTTCCTCCACCGTCAGGTTCAAGTTCGTGTAGATGTCGATCCCACCCGCGATCGCCAGCGACTCGCGGACGATCTCGGCGGCCGAGAGCCCCGAGTGGTTCATCAAGGCCCGCGCGGCCGCCAGGGCGTAACCGCCGCCCGAGCCGGTCGCCAGGATGCCGTCGCTCGGCTGGATGACGTCGCCCGAGCCGGTCACCATCAGGCTGAACCGGGCGTCGACGACGACCAGGACCGCCTCCAGCCGACGCAGCATCCGGTCCGTCCGCCAGAGTTTGGCCAGCTCGGTCGCCGCCCTCGGCACGTTGTTCGGATAGTCCTTCAGCTTCCCCTCGAACCGCTCCAGCAGTGCAAACCCGTCCGCCGCCGAGCCGGCGAACCCGACGAGCACCTGGCCGTCCAGTAACTTGCGGATCTTGACCGCGTCGGCCTTCATGACCTGGGTCCCGAGCGTGACCTGGCCATCTCCCCCGATCGCCACCCGGTCTCCCTTGCGCACCGATAGGATCGTCGTCGCGTGCCAGTTCAAGGCCAACTCCTTCGCCCGATGAGAATCAATCCGCGTGCGAGGTCCCCGATTAACCGGACAAGACGACCCTCGGCCGTCGCTCCGTGCAACTCTGCGAGCATAATTCCTGGAAGGCTGGCTTGCCAAGGAGTTCTTTCGCGCAACCGATGCGATCCTGCGCGGCAAGTCCGGCGAGACGCGACTCGGGGAGTTGCAAGCATGACGCCAACCGGGACTTCGGGACCTTCGCCGGTTGCCGACGGAAAAACGGCCGGCGGCGTACCTTGTGTCGCGGCACACCGAACAAGGACATCCCGACGGCCGCATCGTCAGGTTGTCCGAGGTGTCTCTCCGGATCAAATAAGAGAGAGTGTGTGAGATGAGGTCAGGCAAAAATCTTGATATGGGATGGAATATGCGCGTTTCACTGCGATTAGAATCACCCTGTTACGTAGCGGTGATGTCTCTGACACGCGACGCTCGCGGAACCAGCCTGGGAGGTTATCAATGATCGGGATACTCACATGGACCACGCAACCACGTCCCTCACCCAAGCTCCAACGCCTCGCAGACTGAGGCTCCGTCGTTTGGCTGTGGTCTTGATGGTAGTGGCTTCTCTCTGGCACTCTTCGATCTGGCACACGTCGCGGAACGAGCACGGTCAACAGGTCGTCGCAGGCTCGCCTTATCGCGAACACACAGCCGGGCGTGAAGTACGTCGGAGATTCCGCCTGCCTGCGGCTGCCATGCGGAGATCGGCGAAACCTACCGCCGGCATCCGATGGGCCGTTCCTTGTCCCCGATCGCGTCGGCCCTTCTGGTGAGCTCGAGCCCGGGGAACAGCCCATCTCAGTTCGAAGCCCAGGGTCTTCATTATTCCGTCGAGGAGAAGGCGGGCCGGGTGATTCACAAGGAGGAGCGGCGGGATGCCTCGGGGCGGATCATCGCCCAGAACCAGGCCGAAGTTCGGTATGTGCTCGGCTCGGGAAAGCAGGCAATCGCCTACCTGATCGATCGCGAAGGCTTTCTCTTCGAGTCGCCGATTACCTGGTATATCCGCGAACGACGGTGGGGCCTCTCCCCGGGCTATGACGAGAGCAACCGCCACTTCAATCGACCGATCCTCGCCGACTGCTTGTTCTGCCACGCGAATCGCGTGGAACGCGTAGCGGGACCGGTCAACCGCTATCGGGAGCCGATCTTTCACGGCCACGCGATTGGCTGCGAGCGATGTCACGGGCCGGGCGAACTCCACGTCAAGCGTCCCGACTCATGACCGACGACGTGGACATCACGATCGTCAATCCGTCGAAGCTGGAGCCATCGCTCCGCGATGCCGTCTGCGAACAATGCCATCTGATCGGCCGTCGGCGAGCCGTTCACGCCGGTCTCCAGAGTGAAGACTATCGGCCGGGATTGCCATACTATCGATTCTGGTCGGCGTTCGTGACCCCTCCCAGCGCGGCCGGCAACCGGTTTGGCGGCCAGGTCGAGCAGATGCACGAGAGCCGTTGCTTCCGTGCCAGTCAGGGCCGGCTCGGATGCATCTCGTGTCACGATCCCCATGTCCAGCCGGCGATCGAGGAGAAGGCGGCCTACTATCGGGATCGTTGCCTGGAGTGCCATGCCGATCGGGGCTGTAGCCTCCCGGTCAAGGTACGTCTGAAACAAGACCCCAGCGATGATTGCACCGGCTGCCACATGCCCCAGTCCGGAACATCCAACAACCCCCATCTCGCGACGACCAATCATCGCATTCCCCGGAATGCCACGGAGAATACCGAATCGCCAGCCCACGATCGTCTGACGGCGAGCCAGCTCCGATCCCTCGTGAATTTTCACGCCGACCTGCTGGATGACCGGGGACGCGCCGATTCCGAGCGCGATCGGGGCGTCGCCCTGTGCCGTGACGGCCGTGAGGGCGCCTCGGTCGCGTTGCCCTTGCTCGAGGCGGCTCTGGCGTCGATGCCGGATGACCTGGCCGCCTGGGAAGGCAAGGCGGAGGCCCTCGGCCACCTCGGGCGGGCCGACGAGGGACTAACCGCCTACCGCGAGGCGATGCTCGGGACCCCACCCGACGAGACTGCCCTGGCCGGAGCGGCTGCCTTTGCCTCCCGGACCGGGCATCGTCAGGACGCCATCGACTACTGGCGGCAGGCCATCGCCATCAATCCCTGGCGTTCGGACTATCACGCCGAGCTGGCCCGCGTCGCGATGCTGACCGGCGATTGGCGCGCGGCCCGCGATGCCTGCCAGGAATCCCTTCGCCTCAATCCGCACCCCGTCGAAGTCCGGAAATGGCTCGTCCAGTGCTATCTCCAACTGGGAGACCGCCTGACCGCACAGCGCGAGTTCGAGACCCTCCTGGGATTCGACCCCCCGGATCGTGAGGAGCTGCTGCGCCGGTTCAACGCACAGTTGCCGGGCCG
>CAWJGW010000042.1:0-82873 GCA_963842405.1 uncultured Isosphaeraceae bacterium
TTCTTGAAGAATACTCCGCCGTGACGAATGATACTATCTGACCGGTGGTTCTTCGCGTCCCAGGCTGTTTGGGATTGCAACGATGCGTGTGCCCGCGAACCTGATGATGGCGATCGGCAAGGCCGCCTTGAACGTCGCCGGCGCCGGCCTGGTCGTCGATGTCGTCGAGATCGCCAAGGCGGCCTGGGAGGATTGGAAGAAGAGCCCGGAGGAACGGCTCGACGAGCTGGAGGCCCTGGTCGGGCGGATGACGAGGAGGTCGGGCGCGCGGCCGAGCAGGTCGTCGCGGAGATGGCCGCGGGTGAGCCGGAACCGGTCCGCGAGAAGCTGGCGACCTTCCTGAAGCAGGTCCCGTCCGGATTCGACAGTCGCAGCGCCGCCCGGCCGATCCCAGCGGCCGGACCATCCGGCCAGGTTTTGTCGTGAGCCGTCCCGAAGACCTGATCCCGTTCGTCCCCGACCAGCTTCCGCGGTTCCAGGCCGGAGATCGCCCGCTGGCCGGGCGTCCCCTGGGTGCTGGTCGAGTTGCTCGGCATGGGCGGGTTCGGCGAGGTCTGGAAGGCGCAGGCACGCCCACCTCCAATCCCGAGCCCCGGTGGCGCTCAAGTTCTGCACCGACCCCCAGGCCCGGCGCGTGCTGCGGCACGAGGCCAAGGTGATCGATCGCGTCATGCTCCAGGCCCAGCAACACGGCCTCCACCGCGGCATCGTCACGTTGCAGGATGCCAACCTCGATAGCGAGCCGCCGTATCTGCAATACGATTATGTCGAGGGAGGCGACCTTGGCGGGCTGATCGGCGACTGGCATCGGCAGGCGGGGAGGCCTCTCGCCGAGCCCGTCGCGAGAGCCATGCTCCAGCTCGCCGAGATCGTGGCCTTCGCCCACCGGCTCGATCCGCCGATCGTGCATCGCGACCTCAAGCCGGCCAACATCCTGGTCCAGCGGTCGACAAACGGCGAGATCGCGTTCAAGGTCACGGACTTCGGCATCGGCGGGATTGCGGCTTCGAAGGCGATCCAGGTGAGCCGGCAGGTCACCAGCCCCAGCCAGTTCCTGACCACGGCCGTACGCGGCTCGGGAAGCTACCTGTACGCCTCGCCGGAGCAAATCGAGGGACGCGACCCCGACCCGCGCGATGACGTCCATGCCCTCGGCGTGATCTGGTATCAGATGATGACCGGCAACCTGACCCGGGGGCCTTCCGCGCGGCCAGGGCTGGCGCCGACGGTTTCTCGACCAGGGCATGTCAGCCGCCCTGCTCGAGCTGCTGGGCTCCTGCTTCGAAGAAGCAAGAGGACCGGCCGGCTGATGCGGCGGTCCTGGCCGAAAAGCTCGGAGCGCTCCTCAGACCGCCGGTGGTCGAGGTCAAGAAAGAAAACCGCCGGCTCCAGCAGGCCCGAGCCGGTTAAGGTCCCCGAGCCCCCGAAGGAGGTTGTCAACTCCATCGGCATGAAGCTGAAGCTGATCCCGGCCGGTGAATTCCAGATGGGATCGACCGAAGCCGACGAGGAGAAGCCGAGGCACCTGGTCACGATCAGCCAGCCGTTCTACCTGGGGGTGTATCCGGTCACGCAGCGGGAATACATGCAAGTCACGAAAAAGAACCCGAGCCATTTCTCGGGCGGCGAGCGTCTTCCCGTCGAGAGTGTGTCCTGGTTCGATGCGGTCGGAGTTCTGTAACGCCCTGAGCCGGAAGGAGAGCCTGCCGCTCGTTCTACAAGATCAATGGTCAGAACGTTGAGGTCCCAGACTGGAACGGAACGGGCTACCGGCTGCCGACGGAGGCGGAGTGGGAGTACGCCTGCCGGGCGGGGACGACCGACGCAGTATTGTTTCGGCGACGACGAGCAATCGTTGGGTGATTATGCATGGTTTGCTGCCAATTCGGGCAACAAGACGCACCCGGTCGGTGAGAAGAAGCCGAACGCATTCGGCCTCCACGACATGCACGGAAATGGATGGGAGTGGTGCTGGGATGGGTATGATGCCGAATATTACAAGAAGTCGCCAGCGAGTGATCCTCGCGGTCCTGAGCAGGCCACAGCCCGGGTGATCCGGGGCGGGAGCTGGAGCTCCGCCCCGGAGTACGCGCAGGTCGAATGCCGGGGCAGGGGCACTCCGGTGAGCCGGGCCATCCACCTGGGCTTCCGTGTGGCCCGAGTTCAATCCAGACGTTGAGGCACAGGCGAGCAAGTGCCTGCTCCGTCGGGCTCGCGCAGGCACGGTCGGCGACTTGCTACCCACAACCGGGAAGTCGCGGCAGGCGCGGTGAGACGAGGCCGTGGATCCTACGGTGTGCCCGCGACGCGACGACATCGACCGCACGCGGGCGTAGCTGATCCATTTTGGGAGGTCGAGGTCGTTCTCGCCCGCTGATTCGATAATCCGGCCAGACGTCCGGAGGAGCCTGGGTGTCTCCGTACACAGGAACTTCACATAATCCCAACACAAGATAAGCCAGCAGCGAGTATCCTCGGTTTTCCGGAATCCTCCGGCCAGGCGCCGCTGAAATCGCGATCGGCAGCGCGGGGAATGAGTTCGGCCAGCAGCGGAAAACAGCGAGGAGCGACATGATCGGCGAAAATCCAGGCGGTGTCATTCCGACAAGAGACTCCGGCGAGATCGTGGAACGAACGCGAGATCGACGGTGGGCGGTTCGATGGAACATCGACAAGGGCAGGGGGGCCTTGGTCTGGTCTTTCTGTTTGATCGCGTCGGTCGGCCTGACCGTGGGCTCCGCGGTCATTGCATCCGGAGGTGATGCGTCAACGACGGCCGAGGCGCAGCAGCCCCCGCCCGCGGCGGTCCTCAAGCACCAGCCCCCGCCCGACGGCACCTGGACGGCCGACGCCGAGGTGGCCACCGAGGCCCGGACGTTCACCGACACGCGTCTGGGTGCGGCGCAGGGCGTCGCGGTCCACGATAACAAGGTCTATGTTTATGGCGACGATTATAACGCATCCCCGCGCGTGGGGTATCCGTGAATACGACCTGAACCTTTCGCCCACCGGCCGGGAGGTGCGGCTCAGCCGCGACGGGCAAGCCGCTCATCATCCATCCTACGGGCCTGACGTGGGATGCTCGTTTCGGCACCTTCCTGGGCGATACGGTCCTCAAGAAGGCGATCATCTACCGCCTCAACTGGGAACGCGCCTGGACCGACAAGACCCTCGATCACGCGGTGCTCGCCGCCATCGACGACGATGCGGCCATCAACGGTTGCCGGCCCCTCTTCGTGAACCACGGCGGGCGAATTTCGATTGCCACCGCCGACTACGGCGACGTCCACCCCGAGCTACGACTCTACGACCCCGAGGTGATGCTCAAAGCGGGTCGAACCAGCGCTCCGGGCGTCATCGTCGGCCAGGTGCTCTGCGGCCCGTTCAACCAGAACCTCTACTGGGATGCAGGGACGCGGCAGATGAACTGCGTGCAGAATGTCATCGAGGGACGAGGCTGGCGACTCGACGTGCTGAACCTCGATCGGGCGATCGCCGACGGGCGTGCCTCCGGCCCCGGAGTGCGTTTGCGGACCTTCACGTTCGCACCGCACGACGAGCTGGAGGGCTACTGGCCGCTCTATCGGGATCGGTCGCTGATCGTCACGTTCAGCCGGCGCAACAACATCACCGTGGGTGTGATCCGGCCGACCGCGCCGCGCGTTTCTCCGCCCGGGCGCTGGCTGAGGCTCGGTCTGCGATTCGAGGTCCGTCGCACAGCCCCCTTGTATGTTGGATTCGGGCCAGTTTGCGATACTGGCACCAGTGTCGTGGGGAGAGCTGTAGCCCCCCTGAGGCTCTGACCTCTTGGATGAGATTGCTCCCTCCGGCTTGGGCTGAAGGTATTGGTACATCTTGCGGCTCGACCGCTGATCACAAGGATCACCTGGCTCAAGATCCCCGGAGGAGACTCACGCCTACCCATCAGACACTTGTCGTATCCAGTCCCTTCCTGTCTCCGAGGATGATTGCCATGATGACTACCACTGGCTTCGACCGCATCGGCGTCGGCATCGATACCGCCCGCTACGGTCACCGCGTCTCGTTCCTCGGGCCCGACCTCCGGCCCGCCGCCAAGCCGCTCACCGTCACCGAGAACCACGCCGGCTACCAGGCCCTGCGGGATCGCTTGGAGCAGTTGCGCCTCAAGCACCCCCAGGTCCACTTCCACATCCGCATCGACGCCGCCGGACAGTCGCCGCCAATCTCGAGCAGTTCCTCCGCGGCCTGGACGGGCCCCTGACCATCTCCGTCGGCGAGCCCAAGCGCAACAAGGATTATCGGAAGGCGCACTTCCCCAAGCGCACCACCGACGATACGGAGAGCCAGGCCATGGCTCGCTTCGCCATCGTCGAGCGACCGCCCGCCACGCCGGCGGCCAAGCCACCCATGACCCTGCTCCGCGAGCTCGTCGCCCGCTTGCAAGGCCAGGTCAAGCAGACCACCCGGGCCACCAACCGACTCCATAATCTCCTGGCCCGCACCTTTCCCGAGCTGGCCACCCTCGCCGAAGACATCACGGCCGGTTGGGTGCTGCACTTGCTCCCGAAGTATCCCACCGCCCAGCGGGTCGCCGCGGCCCATCTCAGCTCCCTGGAGAAGATCCCCTATCTGGACAGCGCGAAAGCCCGGGTGCTGCAACAGGCCGCCGGCAGCTCGGTGGCCTCGCTCCGCGGGGACATGGCCGAGGCGCTGGTGCGCACCCTCGTCGAGCAGGTCGTTCGCAGCCGCGCCGCCGAGCGGCGAGTTGCTGGAGCTGGTGACCGCGGCTTGGGACGAGTTGCCGGATTCGCCCCACGTCCAGGTCCTGACCATCACCGGCATCGGCCCGGCGACCGCGGCCATCCTGGTCGCCAAGATCGTGGATATCGAGCGGTTCGCGACGCCGAACCACCTGGTCAACTACTTCGGCATCTTCCCCGAGGAAGACAGCTCCGGGGTGGACAAGGAGGGTCGGCCCCTGCCCACCGGGGTGATGCGGATGTCGCCCAAGGGAAACGATCTGGCCCGCGCCTATCTCTGGAACGCGGCGCGCGCGGCCATCGTCCACAATCCGGCCGTCCGGGCCCTGTATCGTCGCCAGCGAGCCAAGGGGAAGCGCGGCGACGTCGCGATCGGCCACAGCATGCGCAAGTTGCTGCATCTGGTCTTCGCCGTCTGGAAGACCAATCGCCCCTTCGACGCGGGGCACTACCCCTGGGAACCGGTCGCCGCGACGGCCGCGACCCGCGAAACGACCACGACCACAGCCGGCACGACGGCCGCACCGGGTGACCCACTCGGCGGCACCGGTGACAAAGAAGCCGTGGGCCACAAGCGGGGCGAACCCGCGGGGAAAGTGGTCACCACGGCTACCCCCACAGTAGAGCCGACGCCGTCGGCTGTCAAGCCGGCGGCCCCAGCGATCGGCGTCGCGCGCCCCCGGGTGGACTACGCATTCTTGCGCAAACAGATCAGCATGGAACGGGTGCTCACGCATCTGGGCCTTCTGTCGCAGCTCCGCGGCGGCGGTCAGCAACGTCGCGGTCCCTGTCCGTTGCACAGCCACCCCGCGGCGGCGGAGCGCACCTTCTCGGTCAATCTTCAGAAGAACATGTTCAAATGTTTCCACTCGGAGTGCGGGGTCCAGGGCAATGCGCTGGACCTGTGGGCGGCCCTGCATCGCCTGCCGCTGTATGAGGCCGCCTGGATCTGGCCGAGACGTTCGGACTCCCCCGGAATAGAGAAGAGGAACCCGTACCCAGAACCCGTCATCCTGAGTAACACGGGATGCCGGGATCCTCGGTGAGGTGGGCGGATCGGGATTCGCACGGGAATCTCCCAAGTTCGCAGCCTCGACACCAGTGGGCGAGATGAGCGGCTGTGCCTCATTCGCCCAGGCGTTCTCCGTCCGTGTCCAGTATTCCGGGGGCATCCGACGACTTCCGCCGTCATCACGGTCAACGGCCCTTGATTTTCAACGGTACATCTCATCCGGCCCTTCGGGCCACCTTCCCCCCGAGGGGAAGGGAAACACGAGGTCGAGACCATGCGGCGGATCTGGCGGGGATTCCGGATCGAGCTGATGCCCACGCTGAGCCTGGCCTGGCCGGTGGTTGCCGGCGAGCTGGGCTGGATGGCGATGGGGGTCGTCGACACGATCTTCGTCGGCCGGCTGGGTGCCGAGGCCATCGGCGCCGTCAGCATCGGGAACATGCTGTATTTCGCGGTGGCCGTCTTCGGCCTGGGGCTGGTCCTGGGCCTGGATACCCTGGTCTCGCAGGCGTTCGGCGCCGGCCGTCGCGACGAGTGCCATCGATGGCTGGTCCAGGGGGTGTACCTCTGCCTGATCCTGTCGCCGATGCTGATGGGGCTGCTGCTGGCGAGCATCCCACTGCTGGGGCGGCTGGGGCTGCATCCGTCGGTCCTGGAGCAGGCGGTCCCGTTCCTCCGGGTGCAGATCTGGAGCACGCTGCCGCTGCTGCTGTTCTCGGCCTTCCGCCGCTACTTGCAGGCCATGGGCCTGGTCAAGCCGGCGTTCTTCGCGCTGATCAGGGCCAATGCGATCAACTGCGCTGGGCGACTGGATCCTGATCTACGGGAACTGGGGTGCGCCGGCGATGGGGGTGGTCGGCTCGGGGTGGTCCACCGCGATCTCGCGGGCCTACATGGCGGCCGTGCTGATCGGCTTCGCCCTGGTCCATGACCTGCGGCACCGGACGGGACTGATCCGCGTGCCGATGGGCCTGAGCCTGGCGTGGATCGGCCGGCTGGTCGTGCTGGGGCTGCCGGCGGCGGTCCACGTGACGCTCGAGGTGGGGGTGTTCGCGGTGGCGACGGTCCTGGCGGGGATGCTCGACCCGGTGGACCTGGCGGCGCACCACGTGGTGCTGGATATCGCCAGCGTGACGTTCATGATCCCGCTGGGGTTGGCGACGGCCGGTGCGGTGCGGGTCGGCCAGGCGCTGGGCCGTGGCGAGCCGACGTCGGCCGGCCATGCCGGCTGGACCGCGCTGGCCCTGGGGGCCGGCTTCATGGCCTGCGCCGGGCTCGTGTTCGCGACGGTGCCCGGGACGCTGGTATCGGTGTTCACCACCGACCCGGCCGTGATCGCCACCGGCGGTTCGCTCATGATCGTTGCGGCCGCCTTCCAGCTCTTCGACGGCCTGCAAGGCGTTTCGACCGGCCGCCATGCGCGGGGCCGGCGATACCCACACGCCCATGGTCTGCAACCTGGTGTCGCACTGGTGCATCGGCCTGCCGATCGGCTACCTGCTGTGCTTCAGCGCCGGCCTCGGCGTCGTCGGCCTCTGGGCCGGGCTGGCGCTGGGGCTGGCCGCGGCCGGGGTCTACCTGCTCGCGGCCTGGACGCGCAAGGCCCGGGCACTCGCCCGCGGCGAATACGTCCTGGCCGGGGTGACTTCATAGTGGCAAGTGGCCAGTGTTCCGTCTATTGCTGGCGCTCAGGAGTCGTTACCGTTGCCGGTTTTGCCGGGGAATAGGCCGATGGTCGGTCCAGAATTCACCGAACCGTCGAGGAAGTGGACGCGCGTGGACGTTCGGGGCTCGAAGGCGCCGGAATCTCTCCGCGCTGTTTTTGGGTGTTCCCGACCGATGGGAACCAGAATGTAGATTTGGAGGAAACCCCAGTGGTAATCGACGCCCACGCCGTACTGATTAAGCCATTAGGCCCGGTTGTCCCTTCCCGTCGCGAAGGGGGAAGGTCAACAATTCTCCTGTCGGTGCTGTGTGCGACACGGCCAACTGGAATCCCCCTGGCACAAGACTCCAATAAGTAGCCTCAATGGGCTAAGAGACCTTCTGGTGCTCTGCCAGGAATCTAGCATGGCTCTCAACCCGGATCAAACCCGTTGCGTTTTCTCAACCAGAACGTCGTTCTTGGAAACATTCCTTCTCGATCTTGCTGAATGAGACAAGTGTTCCCTATGCCTATACAGGAGACCTTCGGTCGGCCCGGGGGCGGGGTCATGAGACCACTGCGGTGAACATCTTCAGGTTAACTGAACACGTTTTTTCTCCTTCCTGAGTCGTTGCTGATGCGCCTCCAGAATTCGGTACACCGAGCTATGGGTCCGCTTCCGAACCTTCTTCTTCGGCGCCGTCTTCTTCTTGGGCGGCGCCTTCACCCACCGATCCCTCCACACCCCGCTGAGCAACTCGCTGAGCCGCACCTTCACCCGCAGAGCCGTCCACTTCCCCTGGAAGTGCGCGATCGTTTCTTCCAGGCTGACCGTCTCGCTCCAGGCGATCATCTGCCGCTCCACGTCTTGGAACAGCTTCTCGCCGGAGATCTCCTCCCGTGGTCGCTCGACATTCACGGCAATGATCCCGCGCACCACCTGGATCAGGTTGTACAACAGCAGGCACATCGCGAACTGGAAGATCACCCCCCTGGGCTCGGTCCCGATCAGGTGCTCCAACCCGAAGACCTCGGTTACCTGCTGGAACATCCGCTCGATCCCCCAGCGGCTGAGGTAAGCGGTCAGCAGATCCACCGCCGGGATCGCGGCCGCGTCCAGGAGGTTGGTCACCAGGATCACCTCCCTCTCGCCGGGCCGGTCCAGGACGATTCGTCGCACGTACAGCCGCTTGGAGTTCCGCGGGCTGCCCAGGTGTCCCCACTCCTGGACATACCGACGCCCCTGGCCGTCACGTCCTTCGCCGGCCGGGCGGGCCGAGTCGGGGTAGAACGGCACCTTGGGATGATAGCGGACCAAGAAGGCGTCCCCTCGCGCGGCGAAGCACGCCGGCTGGGTCAAGTCGCAGAACGCACTGTCGGCGATCCAGAGCCGCTTCTGAGCGATCAGTCGTCGGACTTCCGGGACCAGATCGCCCACGAAGCGAACCTCATTGGCATCGCCATCGGGATGGGCCCGCATCGCCACGGCCAGGCCGGTGCGCAAGTTCAACGCCACCAGGGCTCGACCACCCAGCAGGCCACCGGCGGCGCCCCAGAGCGCCTTGAGTCGCTTGGCCACCCGCTTGATGGCCTTGCCATCGAAGACGACGACCTCATACTCATCCAAGCTCGTGGGCAGAGGGGTCTGGGCCGTGGGATTGCTGGGGTAGATGTCGCTGAGCCGTGCGGTACACCCGGCCAGAAAGGCCGAGCTGACGGGGATCGGGGTCCGCCCCAGCTTGCCATAGGCGGCCCGGACCGATGCGTCCAACTCGCCACGATCCTGGGCGGCCTCGAAGCTCTGCTTGCCGCTGCCGCCGTATTCGAGCAAGGCGTCGCGGGCCAGGCCGACGATCGTCGAGAAGAGGAAGATCTTCTGGTAACACTTCCCCCGATTCTCGTCAAAGATCTGATTGACCTCGTCGGCGTCGGCGGCCCACCGCCATAACGTCAAGACGGCCTCGGCCAGGGGTAGCCTGGCCAAGGTCTCGGGTACCGGGACCTGCAAGGGGACTCTCCTGGGAAGAATGACCTGCTGATATCCTCCTCAATGTCGCCATTAACAATACGTTACGTAAGGCGAAGATGTTCACCGCAGTGGTCATGAGACCCGCGCCCAACAGCGGCACTTGCCACTGCTCCCTCTACGTTCAGACGAGCTCGTGGATCGGCTCGGCGGTCGGGGGCAGGATGGTGTGGGGTCGATCGGCCTTGTCCTGGATGAAGGCGTGGGGGTCGATGCCCATGTTGTGGTAGATGGTGGCCAGGACGTCCTGGTAGTGGACCGGCCGGCTGGCGGCCGAGCCGCCCAGCTTGTCGGTCGAGCCGATCACCTGGCCGGCCTTCATGCCGCCGCCGAAGAGCAGCGCCGAGTTGACCCGGGCCCAGTGGTCGCGCCCGGCCGCCTTGTTGATCTTGGGCGTCCGGCCGAACTCGCCCCAGACGACCACGGTGACATCCCGCTCCAACCCTCGGGCGTGGATGTCCTCGACCAGCGCGGAGACCCCCTGGTCGAAGAGCGGCAGATATTGGCGGAGCAAGGGGAAATTGTTGCCATGAGTGTCCCAGAACCCGTAAGCGACCGTGACGCAACGCGCCCCGGCCTCGACCAGTCGTCGGGCGACCAGGAACTGGTCGTTCCACATCGGCGCGGCGTCGCCCAGGTGCGTTGGCGAGCCGATGCCGTATCGGTCTCGCAGTCTCGGGTCCTCGCGGCTGACGTCCAGCGCCCGGGCCACCTTGTCGGAGGTCAAGACGTCGAAGGCGCGTCGGTAGACGTCGTCCATGCCACCGGTCTCGGCGTTGTCAACCTGGCGGCGGAACTGGTCGAACTGGCCGAGCATCGCGCGTCGGCGATCGAACCTCGTCGGCGGGACGTTCGCCGGGGGTGTCAGCAGCGCCAGGTCGTCTCCCTCCATCCGCGACGCCTTGTAAGGGTGGCCCAGGAAGCCCGGCCCGGGGCTGTTGTACGGCTTGTGCTGCATGACCGGGAACAGGTCGATGAACGGCGGCACGACCGGGTCGACCGCCCCCTGCGTCCGGGCGATCACCGACCCGAAGCTGGGCTTCCCCTCGCGCTGGCTCTGACCCATCGGGTATCCGGTCACGTTCTGGAAGCTCGAATGCTCGTCGCGCAGACCGACGATCGATCGGATCACGGCGACCTTGTCCATGACGCCGGCAATCCGGGGCAGCATCTCGCCGATCCGGACGCCCGGCAGCCGGGTCGCGATCGGCTTGAACTCGCCGCGGATGCCGTCGGGTGCCTCGGGCTTCAGGTCGAAGGTGTCCTGGTGCGGAGCGCCCCCCGAGAGATAGATCATGATCACCGACTTGTGCGACGACCGCGCGGCTCCCGAAGGACCACGGCTCACCCCCCGCGTCTCGGCCTGGAGCAGCCCCGGGAGGCTCAAGCCCCCCATCGCCAGCCCGCCGATCTTCAGGAACGACCGCCGCGATCGGCCGTCGCAATACCGCGTGTGCTCGCCCGGTCCCCACAAGGTCAGCATGATCGATCCCTCCGGCGTTGCGTCTTGCATCTTGCGTCGAGGCCAGACCGGCTTCGGTCCCGTGTCTTCCCGGACCGTCTCCCAATCTCCGACGACTGTTAAACAATAATATAACCCGGTGGAGAGGGCGGGGCAAGCGTGCGGTGCGGGGATGACATGGGCGTGTCTTGGCGAACGGCAGGAATTCATTGACCCGCGAAATCACTCGGCTGGCCGGCGCCGCGGTCGCGCGCTGGATCACGAGGGCGTCGTATCCGCCACGACGGGGACGGCTGTCACCGACACCGCGTCCAGGACGATCCCGTAGGCGCCGGGCGAGGTCGAGGCGAATTGCAGCGTCGTCGTCGCCGAATTGGCGACGAAGGTCCCGAGGAAGGGCGTGTACTTCATGTCACTCGGGGTCGAGCCCGCATGAGCGATCGCCCGGCTCAGCAGCGTCCTCGCCGTCGCCGGTGACGGTCACTGCGGCGGTGGCCGTCCCGGCGCCATCATCGGGATTGTTGGCATAGTCGAACAGGAGCTGGTAGACCTGTCCGGGGATGGTCGCGAAGGATTGCTCGATCGTGCCCGGCGAGACGCCGTTCAAGTCGAGGGTCTGCATCCCCTCGGCGGCCGGCCAGTAGGTCTGGACATTCACCGAGCCGGCGGTGATCCGCCAGGGGGCCAGGGCCGGATCGCCCGCGAGGAGTGTCCGGGCCTGATTCCGCGCGAGGGCCCTGGACGTCTCGAAGCCGCCGTCGGGGAGCAGCCCGATCCGCATCGGCCTCTGGAGGGCCTTGAGGTTGAAGGGGACCGCGCGATCGCCGCCTGCCCCCCCCGTGCCGACGCCCGCCAGGGGCGTGCCGTCAGCGTTCGTCAGGCCGCCCGGCGACGTGCCCGCGACCGTCAGCCACAAGGTCCGAGGCCGCGGCTGCCCAGGCATCAGCCGCAGCGTCACCGACTGCGAGGCGGCATCGTACCGGGCCCAGCGGACGCGGATGACCCGATCGTCCCTGGTCCCGAGCCGGTGATCGGGCCCGGCCGAGACCAGGCGGTAGTTGGCCGGGTCCTCGGCCCGAGCGGAGTCCATCGGCTGGCTGAACGTTAGCACAAGGGTGGTCGGCTGGTGTCGGACGCCGACGTCTTGCAGGCCCACGACTGTCGGCGGAATGACCTCGATGACCTCATTGGTCAGCGTAGAGGCGACGGTGTTGGCGCCGGGCGCTTGGGCGGTGACCGTATAGGTGCCGCCGAGTCCGTTGGCCACGGCATTGACGCTGGCCTGGCCATTCGAGTCAATGGGCACGGGGTTGTGGGCGAGGTCGGCGGAGGCGCCGGCCGTCGGGGCGTCGAAGAGGATCTGGCCGCCCGCAACCGGCTCGCCGAACGGGCTGGCGACGACCACGACCACGGGCGCGGGGAAGGCGGAGAGGGGCGCCGTGGCCTGATCGTCCCCGGAGGCGATCGTGAGGGTGAAGCCGCGGGACTCGAACGCGCCGATGTCAGGGGCGGAGCCGAGGGACCGGGGGATACCGCGCTGATCGGTGGTCACACCCGGCACCGAGACGCCCGCGTCGATCGCGGGGCTGCCGGGGAGCAGGGCCATGGTCTGGGTCGGCCCGCCGTTGTCGGCCAGCGGACCCAGCAGCGGGTCGGTGTTGATCAGGTCGGTGGGATCGACAGCAAATGCGGGGGCATCGGAGAAGAGGTTGTGGCCACCGGAGGTGATCGGGCCGGGAGCGGTGAGACTGTTGCCGGCGTTGCCGCCGGGGTTGTCGAAAATGCTGTCCATCACCGTCAGCGAGCCGGCGTTGCCGATGCCGCCGACTCCGTTCGTGGATGAATTACCGGCGAGCGTCGAGCTCGTGATGGTCAGCGTGCCATCGACCCCGTTCTCGATGGCACCGGCGTCGTCTCCGGTGGAATTGCCGCTGAGGGTCGAATTGCCGATCGACAGGGTGCCATCATTGAAGATACCGCCGCCGAAGCTGGTCGTCGAATTGTCGCTGATGGTGGAGTTGGCGATTGTCATCGTCCGGCCGCTGTCGTTCCAGATCCCACCACCGCTGAAGATCGTGCGGTTGCCTGTGATCGTCGAGTCGTCGAGCGATAGCGTACCCGCGTTGTAGATGCCGCCGCCGTAGCCGGGCAGGGCCGAACAATCGCTGATGGTGGCGTTGCGGACTACCAGCGTGCCCGCGTTGTAGATGCCGCCGCCCTCACCTATTGCCCCATTCTGAGGAGCCAGACCGCTCGAAACGGTCAATCCGGAGATCATGGCCATCGTGCCGCTGTCCACCTGAAATACGCGGACGGCATCGTTGCCGCTGATGGTCACCATGCCGGCCCCGGGGCCGTCGATCAACTCCGGACCGGCCGTCTCGGACAGCTCCAGCGTATTCGCCAGCGCGATCGTCTGCGGCGAGGAGTACAACGCGGGGTCGAACTCGATCAGGCTGCCGGCCGGGTTGGTGTTGGCATTCGCCTGGATGATCGCATAGGGCAGTGAGCCCGTGTCGGCGGCGCTATTGCTGAGGTCGGTCACCGTGAAAAGCGTGGGGTTGCCGGACAGGAGCGTCCGCTCCTCCAGGCCCTCCAACGCCCAGATCCGACGGCCGCGCCGCCCGCGGCGCGAGGCCAGCTTCGCACACACCAGTCGTTCAAGCGTGCAGTTCATGCGTTACGACCATGCCGGCGCGTTTCAGGGACAGCCGTGCTTTGGACCAGAGGATACCGAGCCAGTATCCCACCCGCCGATAGTTCTCCACCTCGGTCTGCTCCGCAGTCGTAAGCGTCCCCTCCTGGGCTTTTTGAGAGAGTTCACGCATCCGCGTCTGATCGTCGTCGCCAAACCGGAGGCTTAACAGCTCGCGGGCCGCTTCGGGCGAAAAGTCACGATGGTCGGGCTTGATCAGGCGGCCGACGATGGCGGCTTCACTCGAAGGCATATGCATCGTTTGCATGGTCGTTCGTCCATGATAGTGGTTTCGTCCTTTAACCTATCACATCCTTGCCATCTTGCCAAGCCGCGGGTTGAAAAGGGGGCGGACAAAAGTGACATGATTCACCTGAGCATCCTCTTTCTGAGCCCCGCCCTTCTGAGCCTCGGGGGAACCTCGGTGTCACGCGACACGAGGTTTGTCCGCGAATGTTCTTCTCCCCTCCTTAACCAAAGGGGGGGATGCATTCGCATCGGCTCTGGCGCGTGAGCAACCCAAACGTGAAGCGCTCCAGCGGGCGGCGGATTCGGGAGGCGTGCGAATCGCCCCGCGCCCCGATCAGCGATCTGAGGCGCACGCGGGGCAGATCTCTGTCCCGGATGTCTCCAGCCGAACGCCTGGAGAATCGGTCGGAACCAGCACCATGACAACCCCGCAGTTTATGTTTATTGTGAATGCGTAGCACCAAGCACGCGTTCTCGTTGTCCTGTCTCCCGGTCGGTCGGCCTCAACAGAGGAAAGCCTTCCAATGTCCACATCGGAAGCTCGCTCCGAGATCGTGCTGGAACTGGCGGAGGAGTTTCTCGAGCGGTATCGCAACGGCGAGCAGCCGGGACTCAAGGAGTACGTCGATCGTCACCCCGAGCTGGCCGAGGACATCCGCGAAGTCTTCCCGGCCATGGCGATGATGGAGAACATCGCCATCCACGATGACTCGCTGACCGGCGAGGAAACCGGCGCCCACGAGAGTCCGAGTCCGAGTCCCAGGGCCATGGTTGCGAAGCAACTGGGCGATTTCCGGATCATCCGCGAGATCGGCCATGGCGGGATGGGAGTGGTCTACGCAGCCGAGCAGGTCTCACTGGGTCGCCAGGTCGCGCTCAAGGTCCTTTCCTCGCAGATGACCCGCGACTCCAAGCAGCGGCGCCGGTTCGAGCGCGAGGCCAGGGCTGCCGCCAAGCTCCATCACACCAACATCGTCCCGGTTTTCGGCGTCGGCGAGCATGAGGACTCCGCTTATTACGTGATGCAGTTCATCCAGGGTCTCGGCCTTGACAAGGTGATCGAGGAGTTGCAGCGACTGCGCTCGGAGAGCAAGACCAGCCCGGGTGCCTCGGCCGCCCCACCGACCGGAACGATCCGGGGGGACCTGTCGGCCGCCGACATGGCCCACTCACTGCTTACCGGGCGTTTCAACCCTGCCTGCGATGTCAAGACTTCCCCGGCTGGCGACACCTCAGCCACTCTGGCCATGACTCCCTCGGGCGGACATGCGTTCTCGCCCAACGACAAGACCGGCGGACCGACCCCGCACGCACGCGACGCGAAGAGCCCCCCGCCTTCGGCCAGCGGTTCGCACTCCGCGGTTGTCCTTCCCGGGGAAAGCTCGGACGGCCGGTCAAGCCGGTCAGGGGCGGCGGCCTACTGGCAGAGTGTCGCGCGGATCGGCGTGCAGGTGGCCGAGGCCCTCGAGTACGCCCACAACCAGGGGGTCCTGCACCGCGACATCAAGCCCTCGAACCTTCTGCTGGACAGTCGGGGCACCGTCTGGGTCACCGACTTTGGCCTGGCCAAGACCGACGACCAGCAGAACCTCACGCATACCGGAGATATCCTGGGCACCCTCCGATACATGCCGCCGGAAGCCTTCGAGGGCAAGTTCGACGCCCGCGGCGATGTCTACGCCCTGGGGTTGACACTGTTTGAGCTACTGGCCCTGCGGCCGGCGTTCGACGACAAGGACCGACACGTGCTCGTGAAACGGGTCATGCACGAGTCGCCCGATCGACTCGGGCAGCTCAATCGCGAGATCCCTCGCGACCTGGTCACGATCGTCCACAAGGCGATCGCCAGAGAGCCGGACCAGCGTTACATCGACGCCGAGGCGCTGGGGAAAGACCTGGGCCGGTTCATCGAGGGCCGGCCAATCCTGGCGCGCCGGGTCTCCGCCACGGAGCGAACCTGGCGTTGGTGCCGCCGGAACCCGGTGATCGCCGGGATGCTGGTGATGATGGTGGCAGCCCTTGCCGGGGTCTTCGGTCTCTGGCTCAGGAGCGAGCGGCTGCTGGCATTGACCCGCCGTCAGGCGGTTCGGCCTCCAGCTCGACCAGGCCATCGTGCTTTGCGAACAGGGATACGTGGACCAGGGCCTGCTCGCCATGGCCGAGCAGCTCAAGGAGTACGGCACGAGCCCTGCCGCCGAGCAGCATGCCATCCGGGCCAACCTTGCCTCCTGGTCAACGCGTTTGATCGCCCCGGAAACGCTGGCGGCCAGGATCCTGACGGGCAGTTTGGTTCCCGCCACCCAGGACAAGCTGTTCGCGACCCTCGATGAGGACGGCAATCCCCAGGTCTGGGACCTGGCCACGGGGAAGTTGACGGGCAAAGGCCTCGAGCCGATCGGAGCCCCGCGTCAGGCTCCCACCGGGACGACTCCACCGCCACCAGCCCTCTGGTTCTCGGATGACGGCAAGGTCCTGATTGGCCGGGGTGGCGACGGATGGGTCCGATTGTGGAACCTCGACACAGGCCGGCTCCTGGGCCCTCCGATCGAGGTGCGGACCGTACCCGGCTTCGAGCTGAGCGAGGATCATCGGCTACTCGCAACGGTTTCCGACAACGAGATCAAGCGATGGGACGTCACAACCGGGATCCCCGTGAAGACAGCCCGGCGGCGGGAGCAGTCCCCAGGACAGCAGGTCGCCGCGTTCTATCCCCATCGGGTTGTCACCACGGGACGAAACTGGGGTCTATCGATTATACGACCTGGACTCGGGACAGATGATCGGCCGGCCCATGACATCCGCGAAGTCAGGCTACTTTTTCGAGGTGAAGGAGAGGAAAGCGTTATCGATCTACTGGAGGGAGACGGATCAAGAAATCTGGTACCAGGGGTGGAGCGTCGAGACTGGCGAGCCTCTCGGTCCTCGATGGTCGGCGAAGGGCGAGAAAGGAAAATTGCTCCATACATTCAGCGGCTCGAATCTGGTGCTGGCTCTGGGTGACACCATCCAGCTCCGCGATTTCGTGACCGGGAAGCAGCTCGGCGAGACGATCCAGACCAGCGGCAGTGTCACGAGTTTCTGTTTCTTACCCGAACAGAGGCTATTCGTTCGGACGGACCAGGAGGGGCAGATCTGGGACCTTCCCACGCGACGGATGATCGGCAAAGGGTTGAAGATCGACATCCAGTCCTTCGCGCCTGGCCGTGAGGCGCCGACGCGAAGCGGGTGCTCCTGATGCGAGGCAGTGGCTCACTCGAACTCTGGGACGTCCCGACAGCCAAGCGACTGCTCACCCGGGGCGCTGATAGGAAGGGCAGGATCGTCGACCTGGGTCTCTCCGGATTCAGCCTGACGTATGTCTTGGAAGACCATACGCTGAACCGCTACGATCTGTCCCGATCGGTCACGGATCACCCGTGGCTGGACGCCGATAGCGTTTCCGCCTTGATTGTGAGCAGCGAGCCCGTAACCCTTCGCTATGCCGTGAGGTTCAGCGATCGGGACCAGACCATACTGAAGCTGTTCGACAACGACACGATGAGTCTGGCGGGCCCGACCTTGCACCTCAACGCACCGGCCAGGGTCGGCATGTGCAGCCCCCGGAATGACCTGGTTCTCACGGGGTGTGAGGACGGCTCGGCGCAGCTCTGGTCGACGATCACGTTAGCGACGGTCGGTGTTGTGATGCGGCACCCCCAGGCGGTTACCAGTGCGGCCTTCACTCCCGACGGCCGGATCATCGCGACCGGCTCGGGCCGCACCGCCCGGCTCTGGGACGTCTATCTCTGCCGGCCGATCGGGCCTCCCATGGAACAGCCCGCGGAGATCAAGAGCGTCTTCTTCAGCACCGACGGCCGCTGGCTGCTCGTGAAATGCGACGAGAAGGGCTACTATCGCTGGCCCGTGCCGGCACCCATGGAAGGCGATGCGGATCGCGTGCTGGCCCGAGTGCGGGAATTGACCCGCTAAGGCGACACGATCGCGGCGGGATGAATGGAATTGGGCCCTACGACAAGATCAGGCAATCTGGCATAATGAATCCAGCCGTGCCGGCTTTCGCCATGGAACGGTCAACCGCCCTGGAGCTTCGACGAGAACGATGACCGAGCTCACGACCCACTGGAGTGACGAGGAAGCCGAGCTGCTCCACCGCGCCGCCACGGGCGATCAGCAGGCACTTCAGGCGGTCTTCGCGCGACATCGCGAGCGGCTCAAGCGCATGGTACACCTGCGACTGAGCCGACGGCTCTCCGGCCGGGTGGACGACTCGGACGTACTGCAAGAGTCCTTTCTCGAAGTCTCGAAACGACTGGGCGAGTACCTCGAGAATCCGGCCACGCCGTTCTTCCTCTGGCTGCGGAACCTGGCCGCTCTGAAGCTGGCCGAGGTCCACCACCGACACCTGGGCAGCCAGCTCCGCGATGCCGATTGCGAGGTCACGCTGCACCGTGGCGGCTTGCCGATGGCCGACTCGGTTTCCCTGGCCGCCCAGCTCCTGGGCAAGCTGACGGCCCCGGATCAGGCGGCGATCAAGGCCGAGACCCGGCTCCTGGTCCAGGAGGCGCTCAACAGTATGGACCCGATCGACCGCGAGGTCCTCGCGCTCAAGCATTTCGAACAGCTCAGCACGGCGGAAATCGCCGAGGTCCTGGGGCTTTCCAAGGCCGTCGCAGGCAGCCGCTACCTCAAGGCGATCAAACGATTGCGCGCGGTCCTCGCGAAGATTCCTGGCTTCGAAGGCTTGTAGGGGCGAGACCACGGGGACACAATCAGTAGACCGGGGAGGGGGCCGAATCGCTCGGTCTCGGCAGCCATCCGGGAATTGCCGGCTCATCCATTCTCGAGGCAAGCGCAGCCGGGTCCGCCCATCGCTGGGCTTGTAATCACAACGAATCATGACATTAATCCGATCAAAACTCATCGTCATCGTTGCTTTGTTCTCATCGACCGGTTGGGCACAAGAGCCGAAGGGGGCTGCCAGGGGTCGCAGTGGCGAGGTGACTGCGCATTCGCAAGGGCTTCATGGATACATCGGCTTCGAGGCGTCTCGTCCACCCGCGCGGTCGGAGTATAGTGCGGGCATGGGGTTCTATTCGGCGGTCTGGCCGTTGATCGATCGGCCGATCGCGAATTTCCAGATCGGCCTGGCGAGCGCCTGGATCACGCCGGATAACTCGGACAACAAGGATCGGCCGCTCGCCCCGGAGGGGACTCTCGCCCGAAAGTGGCCGGAACGGGGACCGACGTGGGATAGCGTCTTCCAGACCGTGGAAGGTGGGCTGGGCTACTGGGCAGGCAACCATTTCCGTTATGGCCCGCCCAAGTTCAGCATGAACGCAACTCCGCAATGCTACGACTATGAAATTGGATCGCCGGGCTGGTCGTTCTTCTACAGCAATCAGGCCCTCCCCGATCATCGGCTTGGTATCGCCCAGTTGAGCAACCGGCTCCTGATCCCCCCGGATGCCTTGCCGTTCCAGGGAAATCCCCACGGCGAATTCCTGGGCTATACCTGGATGGCCCTGCCGTTCACCGATGCGACCACGATCGATCCGCCCACCGGCGACCAGAGTTGGACCTGCTTCCTGAGCACCGCCAACTTCAAAGGGCCGATCGCGTATTACATCCCCGAAACCTGGAGCAAGATGGGCAAGCTCTTCAATTATCCCTTCATCTATGGACGCGGGCTCGATGCCAGGCCGGGCATCATGGGCGGTGGTGCCATGGAGATCAACACGGTGCCGCGATTCGACGGCCGCGACACGCGGGGCGAGGTCTACGCGAAGATCCCCAGGCTGCAATTCCCCGTCGACGAGCAGGGCCGGACCTTCCTGGTCCAGGACGTAACCTACTACTCCAAGGCGGCCCTTCCGGACGCGTTCAAGGCGTGGCGCAACGGTGGTCCCCCCTCATCGGGGCGATTCGACGACGGGGCGCGTGGAAGTCGTCGCTGACGACTCATACCACGCGGTACGACCAGGACGGCATGCGGATGGCCCGGGTCGAGAAGGTCTTCGATACCAAGGTCTTCGAGGGCAACGTCTGGGGCCTGCAATGGTTCCAGAGCGACATCAGTCCCAGGGGATCGTTCCCGCAGTTCTACAAGCAGATCGGTCGGGAACGCGTCGCCGTGCCGGCTGCGGAGGTGCCCGCGTCAACGCGGTTGCAGGGACGAGAATTCCCGCTGGCCAGGATGGGGGCGCCTATACATCACCAACGACCGGTGCCTGGAGCCAGCCCGGCCCCGGGAAAGGCCCGTTCACGGCCGCGCTCGCCGACGGTTCCGTGGTGACCTACTCGTGGTATCGCTTCGTCGACCAGCCCTCGTTCCAGCAGTATCACTGGGACGCCCCCAAGAAGGCCGCCCTGCAAGCCTTCGTGGAAAAGATCCACACGAACTGGCCGATCGACCGCGATTACATGCCGCCGCCCAGCCGCGGGAAGCTCGTGACACTCGATCCCGCCCTGATCGTGACGCCGCCCAAAGGCCTGGAGGCCGGCTATGTCCCGATCGTGACACATCAAGAGCGGCGTTGATCTGGAAATTGATCGGGCCCTTTTGGGCGGCGCATCGACAATGGGTTGTCAATGTTGGACGCGGGTCGCCTGACAGAGATAAGTCGTCCTCTTCGAGTCGATCCAAAAGCGGATGATGCCCCACGCCCAGCCGGCCTGGCCGACCCATCCAATCGCTCTTGGACCTCGCCGAACGGATCGCTACAACGGATAAAACTCGCCTGCGGGTTAAGCAACGGCAGGACCGCGGCATTCCGCCTGGTCAATGTGCCGCGCCTTCCCTCCATTCCGACGCGCATTGCGAGAAGCCAGAAGAATCAACACAACCGCTCGTTTTCTTGTATTCTTTATTGCAATTGCGTCCCGGCGACCGCGACATGGGCGCTGAGGACGATCCTTGCCCTTGCGCCTCCACAATACCGGCGCACGACGACCATACGGCAGCCGAGGCCCCGGAGGGCCGTGCCCACTCTGCTGTTTCCCTTTTATAAGGCATCCTCCCCATGTGGCAACTCGTGATGCCGTCTCGCAAACGGGCTGCGGCCCGGCGTACCCCGGATCGTCGCCCCCGTCGGCATCGACCGCACTGCACGCCCCTGGAGGATCGCTGCCTCCTGTCCGTCTCCCTGACCGACATCGCGCCGGCTGGCTCCGAAGCCGGATCGCCGGTCACCTGGACGGCGACGTCCAGCGGCCACGGGGCAAAGCCCGTCTACCAATTCAGCGTCGGGCTGCAAGGCGGTCCCCTCCAGGTCGTGAGCGACTTCAGCCGTGGCGACAGCTTCACCTGGAACCCCATCCAGCAGGGGACCTACGACATCCAGGTGGTCGTCAAGGCCGGATTCGGCGCCGCGAGGAAGCGCGAGTCCACGATCGCGACGTATACGGCGCAGACGCGTGTCGTGGGGGACAGCGCCGTGGTCAGCCCCATGGCCAACCCCCTGGTCGCCCTGTACAGCGCGCCCCCATCCCCCGGCGCCTCGATGTACGTCCAGTTCGCCCAGCAGGGCCCCACCCTGTCCTGGCAGAATACCTCCCCGCTGCCCATCGTCCCCGGCGAGAGCACCAACTTCATCGTGGCCGGCATGCTCCCCGACACGACCTACCTGATGCGGCACGTCCTGGACGACGGGACGGTCTCCGCCCCGCTGTCGTTCACCACCGGGAGCCTGCCGGCGAACCCGAAGTTCCCCAAGTTCACCGTGGTGCAGCCGCCGGCCCTCGGGACCGACCTGAGCCAGGACGTGATCTTCCACGCCGGGGTCCAGACCGGGACCTCGGCCAACACCGTCACCACCCTGGCGACCGACTTGAAT
Source organism: uncultured Isosphaeraceae bacterium (assembly GCA_963842405.1). GTDB lineage: Bacteria > Planctomycetota > Planctomycetia > Isosphaerales > Isosphaeraceae > CAVZRC01. The sequence goes on from CAWJGW010000042.1 coordinate 21,664, forward strand.
GGCAACATCATCTGGTACTATGACCCGGTGGCCAACGGTTTCGCCGGCTATTCCCAGAACATCGAGCCGGGCGGCACGGTGATGATGCTGGGCGGCCAGGCCACCGGCGTGGCCGCGGGCTATAACACGTTGCGGCAGGTCGACCTCGCCGGCGACACCCGGCGCCAGACGAACATCCGTGCCGTCAACGCCCAGCTAGCCGCGCTCCACCGGCCGAAGATCATCGACTTCGACCACGAGGTCAAGCTCCTGCCCAACGGCGACACGGCCGTCATCGCCAGCACGCAGAAGACCGTCAACTACCAGGGGAAGCCCACCAACTTCATCGGCGACATGGCCCTCGTCCTGGATCAGAACCTCCAGGTGTCGTGGGTCTGGGACTCCTTCAAGTGGCTCAACACCAACCGCCTCGGCAGGGATCACGGGATCCCGACGGACTGGCTGCACGCCAACGCCGTGAGCTGGTCGCCAGAGGACGATGACCTGATCGTCTCCCTGCGCACCCAGGATTGGGTGATCAAGATCGATTACGCCGGCGGGACCGGCAACGGCCACATCCTCTGGAAGTTGGGCTATGGCGGCAATTTCAAAGCCATCGCCGACACCAACCTTCCGTGGTTCACCCATCAACACGACGCGCGCTACATCAACGACAACACCCTGCTGGTCTTCGATGACGGGAACACCCGCCAACAGTTCAACAAGAAGGCGGACAGCCGCGGGCAGGAATGGATCCTCAACGAGCAGAACAAGACGGCGACGCTGGTGCTGAACGCCGACATGGGCAACTACTCGTCCTTCCTGGGGAGCGCGGAGTTGCTCTCCAACGGCGACCTGGCCTTCACGTCCGGGGGTGCCGGGCCGGGCAGCAATCCGTACGGGCAGTCGATCGAGGTGCTCCCGAATGGCACCAGGATTTATGTCATTCAGATGAGTGAATACGAATATCGCTCCTACTTCGAGAGCACTCTCTACAGCGCCGACATCCTCGATTAGCGGCTCGTCGACGGCGGTGACCCGGCGCGAGCGCCCACCGACTCTCGGACGATGGGCGTCCACGCCGGCTGCGCGAACGTCGGGGCTGGTGGCCGCGGCGGGCTCGCCGGACGGTCGAGGGCTTCAGCTTTCATTATTCCTCATTCGATGGCCCTACATTGACTCCGTTGCTCTCGTGGATCGTTATGATTGATCTGACGGAGGCAGCCCGTTCTGGCGGTCCCAGTTTTCGATGATACGTTCACAGTCGGGTCGGACCTCGGGCCATCGAGCCACGAGACGGTCGAATACCGAGGTCATCTCCTCCCGAGTGCTGAACGGGAACACCTCGCTCATTGAGAGAGCGACACGCACTTTACCGATATCGTCGCCAGCGAGCCATTCTCCCCTCACGGCGAGGATTTCTAACCCGTTATCGTCCATGCACCAGAGGAGTCGGTCGAGAACTTCCGCGAGTCCGTTGGGCGGCAGATTCTTAGCCCGTCGCAGCCACAAGAACTCCATCATCTCCCTGGTCGTCGCCAGCATGATCTGTGCCCTCCGGTGAGCAACTGTCCAAGACCAAGCACGCAATCTCGTAGAATGCACTCTTGTGTGATTGCAATTTCCTGCTTGATTACCCCGTTAATCCATCGCACTTCCATGTCTTAAGCATTTAGTTGACGCAATTTACTGGCCGGGCGATACTTGATTATGAAGGAGAAAGCGGATGGCCTCTGATAGCGAATACACGCGACTCTACCGATGCGAGGTCATTTCCCCTCGCCCCGCCGCCACAAGTGAATGGATGAGGGATGCACTCGAAGAAAGCGGCCACACCAAGGCCGAGGGCCGATGGTTCGTCGCCGATCTGCCATGCGGGACTGGTATCGGGCGCACCACGACCCCGACCCGACGCGGACGGTCTATGTAGACGTGCCGACCGCTGATCTGGAGAAGTATCGGGTCTCCAATATCACTGAACAATCTGGCCGCAGGTCGGTGAAGAGCTATTCGCGCGACCCGGAGAATGAGTTCTTCCTCCCGAAAGATTTGACTACGCAGGCGAAGTCGCTGGGAGTTATTGGGAGGATAGCGCAGGCATGCTACGATTCGCCGCAATATGCTCGATACGCGCCGGCGCAAGACGATGATCGCGGGATGTCGAGGTGAGCAGCCAGTCCTTCCACCTCCCCATCGTTTCTGGCACAATAAATCGCCACTTCCAGCGAACATCCTCGGAACTCCTACCTCCTGCTGAACTTGGGGACATGGCGATGGCTCTCACCGCGAAGATGGTCGCTTCCGAGATCCTGGTCTGTGGCGTAAAAGCCGGCATCAAGTCAATCCCTTTCGTTGGCGAGATGGCCGTCAACGTGGTCGATGGCCTCCAGAAGCGGCATGAGACGCTGGCCCAGGCTGCAAGGATGGATGAATTCGACGCCAAGCTGTCGCGCGTCGAGCTCAACATGCGGAAGACCGTCGAGACCGAAATCCGGACCATCCTCGACAACCTCGGCCGCCCAGCGGTCCTCGGCCCTGAGCTGACCCGCGAGATGAACGAACTCCGCCAGATCTACGAGCAAGGCTGGGTCCCAAATCTGTTCGAAGGCATCCTGCGCAATAGCACACATCTCGAAGAGCTGCGACGAAGCCCGACGACCTTCGGGCATCTTCTCGATGATCACACGCCGGTCGATCCTAAGAACGGCATGCACCTGCTGGTCGAGAAGGATAGGACCCGGATTCTGGAGCTGCCTGTGGCATCGCTCGCGCACCTGCTGAGCAATCAGGCGGTCGGTGTGCCCCCGGCCCACATGAAGACAAGGCAGGACATCTGGGCGTTGCCCTGCGTAAGCGAGGAAAAATCTCTGACCAACACAATTACCAACTCATTTGGGACGGTATCACACGGCAAACCGATTTCGAGTGGGGCCGTGATTGAACCGGCGCAAAAGGCCAGACTAACCGTCGCGTTTGCTGGCGACAGGTGTTTCGCGCCTTACCACTACGAATCCAGTTGGATGGCGAGTGTTTGTGGTACGTGGGGATACCGTGCGGCCGATATCAAAATTGATGGTCGCAAAATTGGGTCGGAACAGCTAGACAAGGGTTTCAGGATTGAGGCCAATATCATGCCTGGTGAACACGTGCTCCTTCTGGAGTGCGAGTTTCAGAGTAAACTGGGAAGCGCCTTTATTAAGAGCCAGGAAATCCGGTTCGTTGTAGAGAAATCAGGTGCATTTACCTTGCATGTCGGTTCGGTCGGCGAGAAACTGTTTCTCTCAAGCTTGGAACCGGATTGAAATAATGAATTGACGCTCGCGTCTGATGGCGTGGTAAAAGGCGGCCAATCTTCCACATGATCGCAGGTCAATGCACGGCTCGGGCTTCTTGGTATCTGTATATTCTTCTGCGCAGGAGCAAGTTGTGAACAAGATTCGCAAGATCGAGGAACAACTTGAGAAGATCGAAAATCGCCTTGCCGATGCGACAGAATACGTTGCCAAAAATGTAAATGTGGAAGGATCGTCTTTCCTTCATTTCGACGATTGGAAGGGCAGGAGCGGTCATCCTCTGTGGATGAAGAGTTTCATGATTCCCGCTACGAAGAAAGGTCGGACCAGAAAAGAAAAGGCCCTGGAGAGAATCAGCAGGGAGAACAGAGATAAGAGTCTCAGGCAGCGAAGGCGTCGAAGCGGTTATCATTGAGCGACGTGTTGGATGAGTGGTTGAACTGAGCGTTATTCCGCGTGGAGGTGCCGCCTCACCTCGCGCGTGCAGCGGAACCGGCGAGGTGGTGTTATCCCTATCCCTCGTAGGGTAATCATCTGGAGCAGCCAGTGAAGTGGACCCCAGATACTGGACAGCCCGGGCGGCCTGTATTTGTTATGATCCTCCCCCGCTCAGCCTCGCGCGGATCCCGGCTCGGTAGACCTCCCCGGGTGTCCGATAATCGAGCGACTGATGGGGGCGATCCTCGTCGTAGAACCAGAAGTAGGCCGTCAGGCCCGACTCCAGATCGAGAACTCGTTCATAGTCTTTGATATAGATATCCTCGTATTTAACGCTCCTCCAGAGCCGCTCCACGAACACGTTGTCCAGCGCACGCCCTCGACCGTCCCGGCTCACGGCGACCCCGGCCTCCTCCAGGCGGCCGGGGTACTCTCGCGACGTGAACTGCGACCCCTGGTCGGTATTGAAGATCTCCGGCCGACCCCGCGACAATGCCTCGTCCAGCGCCTCTAAACAGAACCTCCCGTCCAGCGTGTTCGACAGCCGCCAGGACAGGACGTACCGGCTGTACCAGTCGATCACTGCGGTCAGGTACATGAACCCATGCCTCATCGGAACATAGGTAATGTCTGAACTCCAAACCTCGTCGATCCGGGTCAACTTCCGGTCGCGGAGCAAGTAGGGGTAGGCCTTCGCGCCCGACGCCGCCACGGTTGTCCGCGGCTTGGGGTGCACTGCCTCCAGCCCCATCAACGTCATGAGCCGTTGAACCCGCTTGCGGTTGACCGCCTCCCCGGACCGCTTTAAGCACTCCGCCATCCGCCGGCTGCCGTAGAACGGGGTTTCGAGGAACTGCCGGTCGATCAACCGCATCAGCCGCAGATTCTCCTCCGACTCGGTCGCCGGCGGGAGGTAGCAGGTCGATCGGTTGAGATCCAGAAGTTTACATTGACGAAATATGCTCAGATTAGGATGATTTGGTTCGACGAGTATCTGCTTCAGGTCAACCGCAGCGGGCAACTCTTTTTTTCAGCCATTCGATCTCCATGTTGAGCCGGCCGATCTGCTCGTAAAGTTCGGCCTGGCGGGCCTGCCCCTCCTCCCGCTCCCGGCGGCGGCCGTCGCGGAAGAGGGACTCGATGTTGTCAAGGAGATGTTTCTTCCACTTGCTGATCTGGACGGGGTGGACTTGGAACGCCTTGCCGAGTTCGGCGGCGGTCCGGGTCTGCTTGGCGGTCTCCAGGGCGACCTTCGCCTTGAAGGCGGCCGGGTGTCGCTTCTTTGTACCAGCCATGATGCACCTCGGGATGGAACAGTGACCTTCGATCAGTTTAACATCCCGAGCTGTCCAGTTGCAGGGGTCCACTTCATGGCTCGACCGCCTTAGTCCGCTGCTCGATCTGCAAGGCAAAGATAGGAGAGATCCAGACAATCAATCGGATAGGTCGGCAACAAGAGGAGGAAATCGAGAGAGATGTCGCTCGGCTCGCCGCCGACCACAAAGCAACATGCAGCGGAAAGCCGCCTGAAGGCTATGAATTTGCGGACGAAGATGAGAGCGATGATCTTTGAACCGCCCCGCGTGCGCTGAGCGCGTGAAGCGGGGCACAGGGCAACCGGCATTCCCCGTTTTCCTGCGGCGCGGTAGGATGCCCGGTGGAGGTGAACCATGCTCTCACAGGAAGCCCTGGCCCTGTTCCGCCTGCATATCCAGGAGCGGCGGACGGTCGATGTCGACAAAAACCGCGAAACTTACCACGAGTTCGCGCGCGCCGGGCTGATGGTCGGCGGCCTCGGCTTCTCCGGGCGCGAGGTGTTCTCCGTCACCAAGAAGGGATTCGAGCGGAAGGCCGAATTGCTGGCGGCTACCGTGCCCTGGCCCGATTCAGCCGCCGCGCCTCATCGCTGACCGGCAACTCGGTCTTCGGTGCGTTCCTGATCGCCTCAGCGTGCTTGCCGCCCGCTTTCAGTTCCTCGTATTCGTGCGCAATTGAAGCGTCGATGCGGTCCTTCAGCCGCATCTTCGGCCAGATTCTGCCGCCCTTCTGGCCTTTGAGCAGGTCGGGATTCAGCACGCCCGAATCGACGACCACCCCCGTCGTGTTCCGACCCCTTCGCGTTCATGCGGATCGAACGCGCGCCACCGCCCATCCCCGCTATAGTCCGGCTGTCCGTTCATGCGCTCCGGTATGCCGAGTTCGCGGTTGCGCCGCTTGACGTAGCTTTCCCCCACGTCCTCCCATTCCCTGGCGATTTGCTGGGCGTGGAGACCGGGATCGGCGGGGCGACCACCTCGCGCCGAGGGGGGCGGCCCGATCATGCCTGGGGACTTCCTCCTGCTCATTCGACTCCCCGCTGCTCTCGCCACGCCCGCCCGATGGCATCGGCGGTGAGGATGGCGTCGGCGACCATGTCCGGAGTCACCTCGAACGGCTCGTTGTGGATCGTCTCGCCCGGCGCGGTGGCGCGGCGGGCGATCGGGTCAAGGCGGTCGCGGGTCAATCCCTGAAGGCCGATGCCGGCCAGCGTGATCGGCAGATTCACCTCCAAGGAGAACTCCAGCACCTCTTCGACCGTCGCGCGCGGTGTCCCTTCGAGGACCAGTTGGACCAGGAGGCCGAAGGCGACCTTCTCGCCGTGGAAGTAAGCGTGGGTCTCGTGCGCGGCGGTCAGTCCGTTGTGCACGGCGTGGGCCGCCGCCAGGCCGGACGACTCGAAGCCGAGGCCCGAGAGCAGGGTGTTGGCCTCGACGAGCCGCTCGAGCGCCGGGGTGACCGACTGGGTCGAGACGGCGTGCAACGCCGAGGCGCCGTCGGCCAGGAGCGTCCGGTAGCAGAGCTCGGCCAGGGCCAGCGCACTGGCCGTCGAGCCGCCGCCGCGCATGTTCTTCACCGAGCCGGCGACGCACGTCCTGGCCTCGAACCAGGTCGCCAGCGCGTCGCCCATGCCGGCGGCGAGCAGTCGCGGCGGCGCCTGCGCGATCACCTGGGTGTCCACCAGGACCAGGTCGGGGTTCTTGCGATAGAACCGGTATTCCTGGAACACGCCTTCCTCGGTGTAGATCACCGACAGGGCGCTGCAAGGGGCGTCGCTGGAGGCGACCGTCGGGCAGTTGACCACGGGGAGCCCCAGGTCGGCGGCGGCCGCGCGGGCGGTGTCGAGTACCTTGCCGCCGCCCGCGCCGACGATCGTCCGGGCCCCGCACTCCCGCGCCGACGCTTTCACCCGCTCGATCTCGGCCAGCGCGCACTCGCCGCCGAACCGGTGGACCGCATGGCCCAGCTTCGCCTCGTCCAGGCTCGACTTCCACGTCTCGGCCAGCCGGCCGATGACGGTCTTGCCGGCGATGATCAGCGCGGGGCCTTCCAGCCCCAGTGCGACCATCTCGCGCCCAGCGCGGCAGTCGCCCCCCTGCCCTGCGTGTATCGGCCGGGTGAACAGAAAACCGAGAGCATGGCATGATCCCCTTCCTGACGACACTCGCACCGCAACCGAAGAGGAATGGCGGATTCCAGATGGCGGATGGCGGATTCCGAAGACATTGCCATCCGAAATCCGAAATCCGAAATCCGAAATCCGAAATGGCATCGTAATGCATGGCTCAGGCGAAAGGCATCGGTCCTGCCGAAGAAATCGACGACAGACTCTCCGTCTTTCCCATCCGCTCACTCCCCATCGGTTATAATCTTTGCGGGTAGCGTCTATTTTGACGCCGTGGGCGATCGTTGCAATTGCTTTGCATCCATGCGTTTGACAACAAAGGACGGCTCATGAGGCGGTGGCGAACCGCGCTGATGATACTGCTGCTGGCGATTCTGGGCGCGTCGGCGATCTGGTTCGGCCCGCGGCTCATCGGTCCGGGTTGCGCCGCCGATCCGGGTGGGGATCCTCCACTCCCAGACCGGACCGATGGCGATCAGCGAGCTCTCGATGATCGATGCCGAGGTCCTGGCGGTGGAGGAGATCAACGCAAAGGGCGGCCTGCTCGGCCGTCGAGTGGAATGGGTCATCGCCGACGGGCGGTCCGACTGGCCGACGTTCGCGCGGGAAGCGCAACGCTTGATCGAGAAGGAAAAAGTCAGCGTGATCTTCGGGTGCTGGACCTCGGCCAGCCGCAAGAGCGTCAAGCCGGTGGTCGAGGCGAAGGCTCATCTGCTGATCTACCCCATGGCTTATGAGGGCCTGGAGCAGTCGCCGAACATCATCTACACCGGCGCGGCGCCCAACCAGCAGGTGATCCCCGCGGTGAGCTGGTGTTACGAGGTCCTCAAGGCGCGGAAGTTCTTCCTGGTCGGCTCGGATTACGTGTGGCCGCACTGTGTCAATGAGATCATCAAGGATCAGCTCAAGGCCCTGGGCGCCGAGTGTGCCGGCGAGTCGTACATCCTCTTCGGCAGCACCGAGGTGGACGCGTCCGTGGAGGCGATCAAGAAGGCGGCTCCCGATGTCATCATCAGCACGGTGGTGGGGGATAGCAACGAGCCCTTCTACCTGCGGCTGCAAGCCGCGGGGATCCTGCCCCAGCGCACCCCCGTGCTGTCCTTCAGCATCGCCGAGGACGAGCTGCGCAAGCTCCCCGTCCGCGACATGGTGGGGGACTACGCGGCCTGGGATTACTTCCAGTCGATCGACCGCGCATGAGAACCGGGAGTTCATCCGGCGGTTCCAGGCGAAATACGGCGCCGACCGCGTCACCAGCGATGTGATCGAGGCGGCGTACAACAGCGTCTACCTCTGGGCTCAAGCCGTGGTCGAGGCCGAGTCCGCCGAGGTCGCCGACGTGATCCGGGTCATCCGCCGGCAGAGCCTCAATGCGCCGGAGGGGATCGTGTCGGTGGACGACGAGACCCAGCACACCTGGCGGCCGGTGTACGTCGGCCGGATTCGGGCCGACGGCCAGTTCGACCTGGTCTGGAAATCGGGGAAGTCGGTGCGACCGATCCCGTATCCGTCCTCGCGGTCGCACTCGGAATGGGATTCGTTCCTCGAGGACTTGCACCGGAACTGGGGCGGCTGGGCCAATCCCGGCCCCGCCGGAGGTGTCCGACCGCGCCGGCGGCCGCGCCCGATGCGTCACCCGACCGCGCAGAACCTGGGCACGGGCGGACGCCTTCACCCAGGCCAGTCTGGCCCAGTCCGACCGGACTCGGCCGTGCTCGATTCCTTTTCTCATTCGTTCAGGTGCGACCGGCCATGAGTTTGCGATTGGGTTTCTCGAAACTCTCCCGGATCAGCATCAGTACCCAGTTGTTGGTCTGGTTTCTTTGTCTCTCGCTGATCCCGTGCGGCGTGCTGACGGGCGCTGATCTCGTTCCTTTCCAATCGAGTCCTTGAAGAAGACGGTGCGTCAGGGGCTGCTGGCGATCTCCGACGCCAAGACCACCCAGCTCGAGACCTATATCCGCGAGCGCCGCGCCGACCTGAACTTGGCGAGCCGCTACCCGGCTATCGTGGACGTGATTGCCGAAGCTGAACCAGGTCCGTCAGAAAGCGTCCCTCGATTCACCGGCCTATCACGAGCTGGCATCGCTCGGTCCGCCCGTTCATGGCGAACCTCGTCGATTCGTTCGGCTATACCAACGCTTACCTGTTCGACACGGATGGAACGGTGCTGTTCCGGCTCAAGGCCGATCTGGACCTGGGCGCAAACCTCATGACCGGTCCGCTCAAGGACAGCGAGCTGGCCCTGGTTTTCGATCGGGTTCGAACGCTGCTTCAGATCCAAGCTCTCGGATTACCAGTTGTACCCGGGCCGGAGCGACCCCTCGGCGTTCATCGCCAGTCCGATCTTCAACACCCAGGGGCGGATCATCGGGTTCGTGGCCCTGGAGTTGGGCAACCAGCAAGTGTTCCGGGTCTTCAAGGACTTCAGCGGGCTGGGTGAGACGGGTGAGACGATGGTGGTGATGCGCGCTGGCGAGGAGCTCACGTTCGTCTCGCCGCCGCGATACGAGCCGGACGCGGCCTTCAAGTACCAGGTGCGGATGGGCAGCGACAGGGCATCGGCCATGCAGAAGGCCGTCCAGGGCCAGCGCGGTTACGGCGAGGCGATCGACTATCGCGGTAAGCCGGTCGTCGCCGTCTGGTCGTATCTCCCGTCCTACCGATGGGGGATGGTGGTCAAGCAGGACCTCGACGAGGCGTTCGCGCTGATCTACCTGCAGCGGTGGGTGGTCGCCGTTCTCCTGGCGGCGACGATCGTGATCGTGACGGCGGTTGCCCTGTGGCTGGCGCGGACGATCACCCGGCCGATCCGCGAGGCCGCACGGGCCGCCGAACGCGTCGCCGACGGCGACCTCACGGTCACCTGCGAGGGCCGGGCGCCCGGCGAGGCCGGCACGCTGCTCCAGGCGATCCGCAAGATGATCCAGGACCTCCGCTCGCTGATCGCCAAGATCCAGCGCTCGAGCATCACGCTGCTCTCGACGGCCACCGAGATCTCCGCCGCCAGCCGGCAGCAGGAGCAGGCCGTCTACGACTACAGCGCCTCGACCAACGAGGCCGCCGCCGCGGTCAACGAGATCTCGGCCACCAGCCAGGAGCTGCTCAAGACGATGAGCGAGGTGAACCAGGTCGCCAACCAGACGGCCCGGATGGCCTCCACCGGCCAGCAGAGCCTCTCCGGCATGGACCTGACCATGCGGAAGCTCGCCGACTCGACCGACTCGATCGGCTCGAAGCTGTCGGTCATCAGCGAGCGCGCCGCCAACATCAACCTGGTCGTGACCACGATCACCAAGGTCGCCGACCAGACCAACCTGCTGTCGATCAACGCGGCGATCGAGGCCGAGAAGGCCGGCGAGTACGGCCTGGGCTTCCTGGTCGTCGCCCGCGAGATCCGCCGCCTGGCCGATCAGACCGCCGTCGCCACCCTCGACATCGAGCGGATGGTCAAGGAGATGCAGTACAGCGTCTCGGCCGGCGTCATGGAGATGGACAAGTTCAGCGAGCAGGTCCGCAAGGTCGTCGGCGAGGTCGGGCAGATCGGCGGCCAGCTCGGCCAGATCATCAACGGCGTTCAGGGCCTGGGCAATCGCTTCGACCAGGTGACCGAGGGCATGCGCGTCCAGTCGCAGGGCGCCGACCAGATCCGCGAGGCCATGACCCGCCTGAGCGAGGGCGCCAGCCAGACCTCCGGCTCCCTCCGCGAGTTCAACAAGGCCACCGACCGGCTCCGCGAGGCCGTCGGCGGCCTCAAGGAGGAGGTCTCCCGATTCACCCTCGGCCCGGCGGAACCCGCCCACCCGCTCTGAAGCAACAGGTCAACGACCCTCGGGAACGCCGTCTACGGCCTGACCGCCGCCGCACATCCGGTTGCCAAAGGTCCGGATTTCCGCTAGAATGACCCACGATTAGCGTCATAACTTAAATCCAAGGTTTAACCAATGGCTACCGAAACCCGTATCTCCGCCACCAGCGAAGCGGCCATCCTGGGCCGCCTGATCCGCCCGGACAACGGTGACCTACGTGCCGAAGCCGCTGAAGCCTTGCTGGCGATCCGCTTCGAGAGCCGCGAACTCGACCGCATGCACGAACTGGCCTTGAAGAACCAGGAGGACAAGCTCACGCCACGGGAGAAGGCCGAAATGGAAAATTACCGCCGCGTCAGCTTCCTGCTCGACCTGATCCACTCGAAGGCCCGCCGGTCGCTGAAGAGGCACCGGGCGGCCCACTAACACCATGGCCGCCAGCCTGCGCGCAGATCGTCCGCGAGCGGGCCGCTGGACGCTGCGAATACTGCCGCCTTCCCCAGGCCGCAACGTCCGTCCCCTTCGAGATCGACCATATCATTTCCCGCAAGCATCATGGGCCGACCATCGCCTCGAATCTAGCAAACGCATGCTGGTATTGCAATAGTTTCAAGGGTTCGGACATTTCTGGATTAGACCCGCTGACCAAGAAGTTGACCAGGCTATTCCATCCCCGCCGCCACAAATGGACTTACCATTTCCGCTATGACGGACCGCTGCTCGTTGGCCGCACCGCCATCGGCCGGACGACGGTCCGCGTGCTGCAAATCAACTGCCAGGAGGCCCTGACGCTACGAGAATCGCTGATGGACGAAGGGCTGTTCTGAGCCTGGGAGCCTGTCCGAGAAATAAGTCTGGGCGGCGAAAAGGGAACGGACTGATTTGTTGAGGGCAAATTCCTTCCGTCCCCTTTTCGCGTGCGATTGGTTTGAGAAAGCCCGGTTGCGATTCGCCGCGATGGCAAGGAAGGGGTCGGTAAGAGCACGGCACCGGCGACTCAGCACCCGGCCCACCAATGCCCGACCGATCCCTCCGCGCGACCTTGGACGAAATCCAAACTTTCCGAAAGAGGCAGGGGAAGCTAATGGTCTCCTTCCCGCCCGGCTATCACCCGCGTACAATAGATGACCAGGACCGTGAGAAAGGGGAGATCGCCCATGGAAGTTCCTGTCATCATCGAGCCAGTCACCGGCAACGGGTATCGCGTAACAGGGGCTGGCGGCCTTTCGGTCGGCCTGACCGCTGAAGGAGCGACGGCCGCGGAGGCCATCGACCGGCTGGCCGATCAGGTCCGGATGCGGGTGAGCGCCGGAGCGCAGCTAGCTGAGCTGAAGTTGGCGCGGCCGCGGCCCCCTGGAAACAAGATGCCGGATACCTCCACGACGAGCCCCTCTATGAGCCTTGGCGTGAGGCGATGGAGGAGTACCGTCGTCACCTTGACGAAGACCCCGAGGCGCTCTGAGCCTCTTCGTCCTCGATACCGACATCCTGACCCTCTACTACCGCGGCGACCCCATCGTGGTCCGCAGGGTAGACGACCGGCCGCCCACTGAGAGGCTGTGAAGAAATCGATTCCAGATGACGGATTACGAATCGCGGATGGATATAAAGCCTGGTTTCAAAAGCATTTATGAATCCGCAATTCGTAATTTGTAATCCACTCTCCGATTCTTTCACAAGCTCTGAGTTGGCGATTTCGGTCATGACCGTCGATGAGCAACTCACGGGTTGGTACACCCTGACACGGCAAGCCCGTCGCCCCGAAGAGATCGCCCGAGCCTACGCTCATCTCGGCGAGGCCGTCGTGCGATTGGCCCGTTGGCGCATCCTTCCCTACACGGAATCCGCCATCGCGCGGGTCGCACAACTCAAGGCCCTCCGGCTCAACGTTCGTCTCATGGACCTGCGCATCGCCGCCATCGCCCTGGAGAACCGGGCTATGGTCGCCACCCGAAACCGGCGCGACTTCGACCGCGTCCCCGGCTTGAGCGTCGAGGACTGGTCAGTCTGAGGTGGTATGAGACCAGGTCTTCGAGGGTGGAGCTGAAAACCCCACGCTGCCTGATGGCGTCGAAAAGTCTCTCTCTCCTCATGAGACTTCACCCACCCTGGCGAGATCGAGGAAGACGATGCTCGAAGGATTGCCGACGGGGGTGTAATGGCCGGTGAACTTGAGGCCGCCGGTCTTGCGATCCACCCGGAAGCACGGCGATGTTGTCGGCTCGCTGATTGCAACAATAGAGGAATTGGCCAGTGGGGTCGAAGTTGAAGCTGCGGGGATAATTCCCGCGTGTCCATGCTTCCCCTACTGGACGTCAGGACGCCGTCAGGGCCGATGGAAAAGATCCCGATGCTGTCGTGGAGTCGGTTGCCGGCATAGACAAATCGCCCATCGGCCGAGACCAGGATCTCGGAGCAGAAGTTAGTGCCGGCAAAACCGGGCGGCAGGGTGGAGATCGTCTGCCTCGGGGCCAATCGCCCCGTTGCGGCATCGTAGTCAAACAGGACGATGGTCGAGGCTTCCTCCTGAATGGAGTAGAACCATCGGCCATTGGGGTGAAAATGGAAATGCCGCGGCCCGTCTCCGGCTGGCAGCGCGACCGCGTGCGGTTCATTCGGAGTCAGCACGCCCATCTGCTCGTCGAACTTCCAGACGAAGATCCGATCCAGGCCCAGGTCAACATGCAGCACGAAGCGCCCCGAGGGATCGGCCTGAATCATGTGCGCGTGAGTCCGATCGTGTCCGCTGATGGCAAAGCTGCCCGGTGGAGCGCTGGCTCGCCCTGGTCGGGCCAAGCTTGCCGGCATCCTTCTTGATGTCTGTCGGATTGCCCAGAGCGACCGTCGGGCAGGATCGGCAGCACCGCCACGGAGCCGCCAAAATAGTTGGCCACCAGCACGAACCGGCCTGACGGATGGATGCTCACATAAGTCGGACCGGCACCGCCGGAGCGAACGGTGTTGAGCAAGGTCAAATGCCCGTCCGCCCGATCGATGGCGAAGGCGCTGACCGTGCCTTCCTTGTCGTCACCCACCCGATCGGTCTCATTGGCGGAATACAGCCGGGTCCCGCCGGCATTCAATGCCAGGCAGCTCGGGCTTGTTCCCATCTCGTGAATGCCGGCGGGCGTCATCGCCCCGGTGTCGCGATTCACCCGGAAAAGGTGGATGCCGCGACCATTGCCGGGCGGTAGGTCCACCTGCGTTGGCAACACATCGCGGAGCGGGGAGCTGAAGGTCCCGACATAGGCGATGAGTGGCCCACCGGCTTCGCCCGATCGCGCCTGGAGCGGACCGGCGATGAGCGGGGTTGTCCCCGCCATTGCGAGCGAGGTTTTCAGAAACGAACGGCGGGAACGGTCGATTGGATTCATCGTACAAACCTTACTTCTGATGAGTGGCCGGTTGGCGGAACGTACGCTCGACCTGGTCCTTCGGGTCGGTGGAGACCGGACCGTCTCGCCAGAGCCAACGCATCATCTCCGGCAGGATCGCCCCGCCGAACTTCTGCCCGTGATTGTTCATCCCCCACGTGTAGTTCACGTCGTACCCCTTCTGCGTGAGGGCCTTCATCAGCCGCACGTTCTGGTAGAACCAGTCCCGGCTCTCGTCGTATTTGCCGGTCTTGCGGAGGCCGCGGTTGTCGTTGCGGCCGTCGCAGAGGAACACCCGGATCGGCTTCTTCTCGCTGGCCAGCACCTTCTCCGGGTAGACGTGGCCGCCCCGCAGGTTCACGAAGCTGCCGACGTTGCTCAGCACCTTCCGGAAGTCGTTCGGCCGCTCCCAGGCGACTGTGAATGCCGCGATCGCTCCCGAGCTCGACCCGCCGATCCCGTGCATCTCCGGGTCCTTCGAGATGTTGAAATCCTTTAGCAGGGCCTGCATCAGCTCCTCGGTGATCACCCGCGCGTACTTGTCGTCGAGCGAGTTGTACTCGGTCGGCCGGTTGGTGTCCCGGTCGCCCCAGTTCCGCGGGGTGGGCTCGGGCTGGTCCGGCCGCCGGCCAGGGTTGATGAACACGCCGATCATGACCGGGATCTCCCGCCGATAGATCAGGTTGTCCATCACGTTCTGGGCTCGCATGTCCCCCTTCTCGTCCTTGAACGCCTGCCCGTCCTGGTAGACCATCAGGGCGGCCGGGACGGCCGGGTCGTACTGGGCCGGGACGTAGACCCAGTACGTGTGCTGGGTGCCGGGGTAGACCTGGCTGGGGAGCGTGTACGGCCCGCGGATTTCCCCCTTCGGGACGCCCTCCTGCGGCAGGGAGTCGGGCCCCAGCCGGTACTGGGAATCCGGATTCGGCCCGCGGGGCGATTGCCCCTTCGTCCTGCGCGAGGGCCATGACCGCCACCCCCACACATCCAAGACTTACGGCATAGGTGATCGCTTTTCTCATCCGACAACTCCCCCGGCAGGACGGATACCAGGACCACGGACCGGGCGACGTGCCCACGGATCCCGGTCGGTCCAGGGTGCGGTGATGGAACGAGGTCCGCCTGGACAGGATATTCGACCGGCCGGTCCGCCGCCAGCAGCCAATGG
Source organism: uncultured Isosphaeraceae bacterium (assembly GCA_963842405.1). GTDB lineage: Bacteria > Planctomycetota > Planctomycetia > Isosphaerales > Isosphaeraceae > CAVZRC01. Next base: position 37,167 of record CAWJGW010000042.1, read on the forward strand.
GACGAATCCGAGCGGCGGCACAGGTGCAATGCTCACTCGCATCGTTTAACATGGCAGCTCCCCCATTTCTCCGGAGGGGGACGGGCTTCTTGTCAATTTCCGTTATAGGAGTCGAGGAGAATCGAGAGATGAACGAACCGCATTCCAATCCCGTGGATCGCCGGGTCTTCCTCCAGGCGGGCATGGTGGCGACCGCGGCGACCACCGGTCTGGTCGCCGGCAACGCATCCGCGCAGGAGCCGAAAGCCGGAAATCACAAGCCCGTCTTGCCGACGCGGAAGCTGGGCAAGACGGGTATCGAGGTGACCCTGCTCAACCCCTGAATACCGGCGGCATATGAGGCTTGCCGGTATTCAGGGAATCGCAGATCGCGCGCGGTTCCAACTCCGTTGATCGCGGACGAAGCCGGGAGTGCGGGATGGGAGTGGCGTGGTATCATGGAGAAGGTCGAGTAGCCATCGTAGCCGAGGAGGAAGGCCCGTGTCGGAAGAACTTCAAGAACACCACCTCAGCGTTACTGAGTCCCTCGGAGCGGCCCCGCCGCCGACTTTCTCGGAATTCCTTCGCCGGAAGGGAGAGGAATACCGCGTTCGGGACCGGCATGAGCGGCGGTCCGAGTGGCTGGCAGCCATCAACGGATTGTACGACGAGATCCGCGGATGGCTGCGCGAAGACGCCCCGGAGGGGCTGCTCGACATCGTGCCGTATCAAGTCTCCCGAAACCGAGCCGATCCTCGGGACCTACGACGCCCCGGCGTTGCAGATCCTGCTCGGACCTGCCGAGGTCCACGTGGAACCCGTGGGGCGTGAAGTGCCGTTCCTCGCGATCCGGGGCGCCTCCGGAACACGGACCGAGTTCGCGGGTCGGATTGATATCAGCGATGGTCTGCGCGAGTACAATCTCTACCGTGAGCGTCTCCAGGATGGCGACCGCTGGCAAATGCCCGACAAACTGAATCGGTTCACATACTTGGACCGGCAGGTGTTCGAACGGATTCTGGAGGAACTCCTCTCGTGATCCGATCACTCCGCGACGCCTGGGATTGCCCCGACCTCCCTTGATGTTACTTGTTGGAGAGGATCCGGTCGAGCTGTTCGGGAACCTCCAGGCTCAAGGTGGACAGTCTGAGTTTCAGCTCCTCGAGATAGTTGAAGTTGAACTGATGGGCGTCCGGAGCGTGCCAGAGGATGTAACGGTCCTTGTGCTGGAAGTCGAGGTGGACGACCGCCACGCTCGCGTCCTGGTAGATCCAGATGGCGATCACCGTTCGCGAGACGGAGTCCCTTCCGAAGACTGGAGGGGTGAAGATCTCGATCTGCTTTCCCTGCTGCATGCCCTGCAAGACCGCCCGCACGGCCGACCGGCCCCGTTGCGCGATCGCGCACGATTGCCCGTTGGGATGACCGCGAGCTCGTACTGCCCGACAGGGATGGTCCGGTGAACCAAGAGGGGCCGCGTGGAGTTGCCCTGCGATTCCATCGCCTCTTCCCACAGGTTGCAGAGGATGGTCTGGGTGAACAGGAACGGGTCGGCTGGGGAGAGAGGGACCAGCTCCTTGACCCGCGGGGCGTCGTCGTCGCTGGGCCGCTCGTCTCGGGGGATCGTGCCTCCGACGTAAATCGGACGCCGCTCGTCCGTCCCTCGGCCCTCGGCTGGGCCCTCCTCGTCCTCGTCGAGCTGGGGGTCGTCCACGAACGCGAAGAGGTCCTCGTCGAGCTGCTCGGCAACCTCCTTCGGGATGGCGATGACCATGATCCGGTCGAGCCGGACGCCCGGCACGGGGACGTGGAGCAGCTTCCCGACCACGTAGTCCCAGAGCACTTCGTGCCGGGGTCGAAACGTGCCGCTGCCAGTGGGCACGCTCGATCAGAGGGTAGACGACCTCGGGCCAGAGGTCGGCGCTGACCATGTCCAGGTGGTCGGATCGCGAGGCGTATCGCAGGACCGCCTGGCGGAAGTCGTCCTCCTGGCGCCAGACTTCCGCGACCCGGTTCCAGAGGGACACGCGGTGGGCGTCCAGCGTGTCGCGGGGTGGGGCGATGGTCGCCAGATCGTCGAAAGTCCGGGGCATCATGCCGGGGTTGAGCACGCCGTTGGCGTCGAGCATCGTCTTGCGAGCGTAGGCGCTGGCTTCCTGGAGCCGCTTGCGGACCTGGCGGAATCGCTTGCGCCTGGCGTGCGTAGCTCGGCTGCCCAGGTACTTGATCACCACGACGGGGCTGACGCGGCCCGAACGTCGGGGCGGTCTTCGAGCAGTGTGCTGGCGCGCTCGATCGCCTCCTGGGTCGGCTCGACGCACGACAGCCAGCTCATCGCCAGCAGAAGCCGCGCGCGGTCCGCGTTCCTCGCGTCGAGCGGTCGCCGGAGGAAGATCCCCTGCCGCCGTGAGCCGCCCAGGAGGTACGCCAGGTAGTGACCGCAGAGATAGCGCTCTTCCGGCGAGATCACCATCGGCGTGGCGAGCATCTTCGTGAGCATCTCGCGAGCGACCGGGTGGCTGTACGCCTCCAAGGCCGTTATGCGGCTGGCCCTGGACGACTCGAGGGGATCTTTGGGGGGGACGGCGGAGGCCCCGTGGTGTCCGAGTGCCGGGGAATCGCCGAGGGGGAGGGCGCCGTCGCCGAGGACATGATGGGTCTCGGCGGGTCAACCCCTCCTGTCCCGTTCAGCGGGGTCAGCTCGGATTTCCTGTCGCCCACGGTCAGCGTGCGCGACGGCGGCGGGGCGACCGGACTCCATGGGTCCGATCGCCGAAATCCAGGGTTGATTCGCTCGAGCCGCCGCGCGCGCTCGGCTTCCTCGATGAGCGCGAGGGCCACCACGTTGCCCAGGGCCGGCCGGTTGGTCGGATTCTTCTCCAGGAGCGAGAGGATCAAGGTCTCCAGCGTCGACGAGATCTCGGGGTTCTTGAACCGGGGGGCCCTGGGCGCGACGTTGATGTGCTGGCTGATCACCGACATCGCATGGCCGACGAACGGAACCTCGCCAGTCGCGCATTCGTAGAGCATCACACCCACGGAATACAGGTCGGTGCGATGGTCGAGCGACTGGCCCTGGGCCTGCTCCGGGCTCATGTACAGAGGGGTGCCCCGGATCGTCCCGCTCTGGTCGCTTTGGTCGCCGGTGACCACCGAGAGACCGAAGTCGGACAGCTTCGCCTCGTCGCTCGGTGTGAGCAAGACGTTGCCCGGTTTGACGTCGCGATGGATCACCCCCTGGATGTGTGCGTAATCGAGCGCCTCCACCACTTGCCCGCAGATCCGCAGCCGATCGGCCAGGAGCAGGTCTCGCCAACGATTCGAGAAGCTCGGCCCGTTCACCTCCTCCATGACCAGGAAGTGATTCCCTGCCGATTCACCGAAATCGTACAACCGGACGATCTTGTCGTGAACCAGCCTGGCGAGGATCTGGGCCTCGAGGCGGATCTTCTGGGATTGCTCCGCGGTGCCGGATTCCTTGAGCAATTTGATGGCCACGGTCCGCCCGAGCAACTGGTCGGTCGCCCGGTAGACGGTGCCCATGCCGCCCTGGCCGAGCTCCTCGTCCAGGGTGAATCGCTCGTTGAGCGTCGCGCCTACGCCGATCATCCGATCTCCCCCATCGAGAGCAGAAAAGCCGGCAAGAGCGGAAATAGTGCCAAGAACTGATGCCACGAGGTTAACCGGAAGTCCGGCCCTTTTTCAAGTTGACGATGCCTCGCGGGGGACCAAACTCACATCCGTGCTGGTAACCGGAAAAAAACTGAGTTTGGAGTGGCCGTTCGTTTGTTGGAGAATGCTCCGTGGACTGACCGTCAACGCCAGAACGATCGGGTACCGCGGGCTCCACCGACCGGCAGACGCTGTTCCACGATCTGCGAAAGCTCGATCTGGCCTCGCTCCAGCTCAGTCTTTTGGCCCAGGTTGCCAGATACCAACGGTAGAGTCTTCCTCCGTAGGACCCTGCGCGGTGGCGCATCTTTGGAGATTGCGGATTCCCGATTGCGGATTGCGGATGACCAATATCGGATGGTTCGGACATCCGGAATCCGCAATCCGGTATCTGCAATCCCTCTTTGGTTGCGGTCGCAGACCGCGTTAGGTTGTCGTCCGTGGTTTCTTGCCGTCACACCATGGCACCGCCTCGACGGTCACCCGGCATTGCTTGCAATTGACCCCAAGTCGAACTTTGACGGGCCAAGAGCAAGCGGACGAAACCCGTCATGTCTTCAGGATTCTAGACGGAATTTCCCAATTACCCTTGGCGCAATTCTGAGTCACGGAGTCATTTTTTCCGGTCCACTTGATTGAGGTTCTTCAGAACGGAATCAACATCCGTCCAGAATTGCTGCCGGGCTTGCCGCTCTTGTACCAGAAGTTTGGCGAGGGAGTCGGGGTCGCGGACAGCGGCGTTGGCCGGATCGGTCCACCAGTGTTCTAGCGCGCTTAACGATTGCGTAGCGCACGCCCAAGGGCGATGCGAATACACCCCCGAACCCCACCTTCGATAAGGGGGGAAAAGGAAACGGGCCAGCCCGCCTCATTTTCCCCCCTTAAGAAGGGGGTGTCAGGGGGGGCTTCGGTCGAGGACGCCGAGTGTATGCCAGCCAACCGTGAACCGCTCTAGGCGCTCGAGTATGGCTGGTACGGCCACCGCGTGCCGACTGCGGCCAGGGCGACCATAAGGATCATGCCCACCGCCAGTTCGCCAGCGTTCTTGAGGACCGCCAGCCCGACCGCGGAGCTGAGGACGAAACCCATCAGCGTGCGGATCGAGATGCGGAGGCGGGGTAGGTGCATGGCAATGGCTCCGTATCAAACCACTTATGGGTTTCTTTCGGGATCACGACCCTACTTCGGAAACGGGGCGTAGCTGATGATCGGCGACCGTGCGGTCCCGGTCGTGATCGCCAGCGGCACGCGTCCTTTCCATCGGGCTTTCAGTCGGGCGACACCTTCCGGGGTCACCTTCGTGCGGCTGAGGCCGAGTGTCGTGAGTCCGTCAAGCCGTAATAACGAATCGAGGCCCGCGTCGGTCACGTTCGTACCACTCAGGTCGAGCTTGGAGAGGTTAAGCAACCCCTTGGGAAGCTCCTCCAGCGTTTGATCGGAAGCATCGGTTTCGCTCAAGTCCAGGTCTTGCAATGGGCACATGAGCCGTGGTTCGGGGAAGTGAAACGCCCCGCGCGCGATCCGGTTTCCGGAGAGTTTGAGGCCCAAGGGATGGTCGAAGCTTCGATTGCCGAAGAGACGTGAGACGTTCGTGATCCGAGTCCGGCTCAGATCGATGAAGCGACCCCCGACGACGTGGCGGAGGTGTTCGAGCCCGGCGTTGCTGATCTCGGTATCGGAGAGGTTGAGTTGGCCGAAGTGATCGAATGCGCGGAGGTGGACCAAGTCCGCATCGGTGATGCGTGAGTGGCTCAAGTTGACCACGGCCGCGACCCTCAGGTCGAAGAGATTGGGTCCCAGATATTTCCGGACCCAACCCTGGGTGTCCTCGGTGAGAAGCACTTTCCCGCCGAGTTGGACGAGGGCGGCCGCCGCCTGTTGCTCGTCTCGGTAAGGGGCTCGGAGCCAATGATCGAGCAGCGCGAAGAGCACGGCAAAAGCGGCGATCGTCCCGAGACCGGCCCGTAAGCCAAACCGGAGTCGCCGTGTCCTTGGTGTCGGAACGATCGAGTCGCTCACGATAACATCCCTCCGGCGAGCCCGACGATCAGCCGGGATTTCCGAGTTTAAGGGGCCGAATTGGTGTCAGAGCTTGTGAAAGAATCCGATGGAAGATTCCAGATTGCGAATCGCGAATTCATAAATGCCTTTGAAATCAGGCTTTATATCCATTCGCGATTCGGAATTCGTCATCCGGAATCGTTTTCTTCACATCCTCTCAGTGAATTTTACCAGCGAAATACGAACTGACACCAATTCCTTGCCGACACCAATTCCTTGCGAACTGACACCAATTCCTCTTCGTCGTTCGCGGTAGCGGCTTCCCAGTGCCAGGCCGGACCCACCTGCCAGGCTGATCCCGCCGGCGACGAACGCCAGCCAGTACCAGTCGAGGAGCGTCGCGGTCGATGGCTCAAACGACATGCTGCCGATCGATCTGGCCCGGCTCGAGGCTGGCCAGGAAAGGTTCGAGGGCGAACTCGGCCTCGGGGATCGGCCCGAACCGGCACTCCTCCACATCCAATCGGATGGTCCGGACTTGACCCTCGATCGTCGTGACGATACGAGCGAAGGACGGGGCGGCCGTCCGGATGGTCGTACTCGAAGCGGCAATCCGAGACGAGCTTCTGCTTGGGTAGTTCGTAGTGTGTCCGAGCGGACCACGAACGAGTCGTCGACCGCGAAGACGAACGTGAGGGCCTGGCGATCGGCCTCGCGGGCCTCCGGCGGTGACCGTAACCCGAGCGTGAGCAGCGGGTGCCCATCGTCGGTCGAGGTGCTCAGCCGGGCCACTTCGAGATCGAGGGCGGTCCCCTGCTGCTTGAGGATCTGGGGGAATTGCAGCAGGGCGGCCCCGCCGTGGGTGGCGATGGAACGCGTTGTGGCTCGAATCATCCGACTCGAGGCCTTGCCGTACGGCTAGCGCGGCGCGTAGGTTTGCAACGTCCAGGGCCCGGGCTCGGGGTTGAGTTTGCGGAAGGCGCGGAGCGAGTGGTCGGGATGAGCCAGGGTCGCCCACTCGTCCGACCGCTCAACCCGATGCCGGACGCGGGCGAACGGTTCGGACCGGAGCAGGGTCAGCCGCTCCTCGTACTCGTTGGTGACGGGATGATCGCGGTCGGCCTTGGTCCCCCTCTCGATCCGAAACGTGGTCGTCGAGCCGGACGTGATCGTACGGGGCGACGAGGCGGGCGGCGGCGGCGAAGTAATCCGCCAGGAACGCATCCCAGGCGGCGGGATCGATGCTCGGGTCGAGCTTGAGGCCCTTGAGCCAGACGCGGGCGGGCGGCCCGGCACGCCGGGCAATCTGCTCGGTATCCGCCCAGTAGGCGGCGTCGAGTTCGTCGAGGCCGATCCCCAGGGTGGCGCGGCAGTCGGCCTCGAACGTGGCCTGCTGGCAAGTGGTGTACAGCTTCAAGAATCGCTCGGGACCGTACACCCGGAGGAGGTAGTTGACGAGCGGGGCACCCTGGTTATAGGCCGCCGGCCCCGAATACCAGTACCAATCCGGGGCGACCAGTTGCCGGAGGGTCAAGCTCCGCCCCTTCTCGTGGTCGTCCCAGGCGGTCGCGGGCCAGTTCTTCGGCAGGCGTCCCCTGGTTGGCCTGCGCCCACCCTTCCATCAGGACCCTCGGCGGGTCGCTCCGGGCGGTGTAGTTCCGGGTAATGACGCAGTGGGCGACCTCGTGGCGGTCCAGTGTCCGTCAGGCCCGTCGGCTCCGGGCGGGAACTGGCCGACTTCGGACCCGATCGCCATGTCGTAGATGGCGCACCTGCCCAGGCCAAGGAGCGATCCCCGATACCAGACGATCGGCCAGGTCGCGGGCTGGTCGAGCCGGGCCAGCAAAGCGTCAACGTGCCGATCCATCGCGGCCACCTGGGCGCGGGCGTCCTTGGTCGTCGCCCCGACCATCGTCACCCACTTCCCCGGCGTCCGCTCCGGGTAGAACCAGCGCGCTTCCAGGTCCGCGAGGGACCGGCCCGGTGGCAACAGGACCCTGGACGGCCACCCGGGCGGCACATGGCGGTCAAACGCCGGCCGCATCGCCATCAGGACGTGGCCGACGGAGAACCAGAGCGGCGCCGTCCCCACGAGAAGGCTCGCCGAGAGCCATGTCGCGTCGGGGGCCACGAATCAGGCGGACGGTCGCCGCGACCAAGAGACCAAGCCATGCCGCCACCATCAGGATCGGCAAGCCGGCCGGGAGTACCGGGTTCGGGTTCCAGACCTGCGAGGCGGTCAGTGCCGCCGCCAGGCCGAGGGCCCCGAGCCAGGCACCCCAGACGGTGAAGACCCATCGAGCCAGCATCGGCAGACTCACGGCCAGGAGGTTAGCGGACCCTACGTTCCATTGGGACGAGTCGAGTTGCGCCCTGTCGCAGTCGAGCATGATGGACCGTGTGTCCGTTTTCCAGGCGACGACTAAGGCATTAGTCTGACGAAAGTCGGAAGGGTTTGTCAATCGGGTTCGGCCGAGGGGTGAGATCGTGCCGAGCGGACCGGCAACGGCCTTCCTTGGTCGTCATCCGGTTGGTTGGCGAGGGTTCCCCGGCAGAAGCCGTACCGCGCCGGCCGCGTACCCTACTGCCTGTACGGTTCTGAGATTCTTCCTCCGGTAGCGATCCCTTGCCGCGTGGCGCGCATCTTTGGAGATTGCGAATTCCCGATTGCGGATTGCGGATGACCAATTTCGGATGATTCGGACATCCGGAATCCGCAATCCGGGGATCTGCAATCCCTCTTTGGTTGCGGTCGCAGACCGCGTTAGGGGAGGGGGTGAGGGCAACCTCACCTCCTTTCCCGACCCCATTGGCCAGGGCACCCTCGGTGCGAGCGACGGGGGAGGTTTGCAGAAACTCGTCGCTTCTGAATATACTTAACCTCTTTGGATTCCAGCGCGGAGAACGGGAGGCTACCATGAGGCGGTTCTGGTGCGTTGCGTCGATCGTCCTGGCGATTCCGTCGTTCGAGGCGCGGGGGCAGGCCCAGTCCGGGGCGAGATTCGCTCCCGATGCCATCGAGCTCCTCGAGCAGATCACCCAGGGCTACGAGCTGAACGGCAAGCGAATGCCCGCCGGGAAGTTCGAGCGCAGGGACACTCGCCCGGCTCGAGGGTTCCAGCGACCCCCGCGTGCGCGAGCTGGCGCGACTGTTGCCCGATTTGAAGCTGTTCAAATCGCTGAGCACGCAAGGGGGCAAGGCGGCCGGCCGAGCGATCGTGGATCAGGCCAATAAGATGCCGGCCAACGCGGCCAGGCGAGTGATCGAGGCCATGGCCAGCCCCGAGGAAGAGCAGAACGAACTCCGTTCCGCGGCGAAGACCCTCGAGGCGATGATGGGTTCCGAACCCCAGAAGAAGGTCAACGAGGCCTGGGCCCTGGCCTGCCTGGGGAATGGCCTCGCGATGGCCCTCAAGCAGCAGTTGGCCGGGCTCGCCAATGCCGGAACGACCGGGTCGGCGACGCCCCTGTCGGTTGAACGTCACGATCGGTACCGGTGCGGGCCGCCTCGGTACCATCTCCGTCGCGAACCGAAGCCGACAGCCCCTGAAGCACTGCCTGATCATCACCCGACTGGTCGCCGATCGCGACCGGATCAGCAGGATGGCCGCGCAAGAGGACACGGTGGGTGCCCTGCTCTTGCCCGCCATGGGCTTCACCCATCAGACGGTGCAGGGGTCGCGCGAGGCGGCGCGGCTGCGTTATCTCTTCTTCCAGCAGGATCACGGGGTCGTCGTCTACGTGCCCGAGGTCCCCGCCTGGCGGCACGGTGACGACCACGCTCGCCCCCCCCTCTCATTATCCAGTCGCGAAAGACGCCGAGATCTCGCTCTGGAGCGACGAGGGGGCCGTCGAGCATCGCTCGGCGTCGAACTGGGCGAGCGATCAGTCGGCCGGCCGCCGCCAAGACTGCCAGGGGCGGGCGCCCCGGCCTGGCGCCCGGCCGTTACCGGCCATGACCACGCCCGCGCACGAGTTCACCCCCGCGCCTCGCACCACGAACCGACGCGCCCGCTCCTCGAGCCCCTTCGCTGTCGGCAGCGTCTGGAAGGGCACTTCGCGGCGTCGGACCCAGCAAGGGGAAGAAGGTGACCCAACAAATCCAATTCACCATCACCGAACGCGACGGCGACAACTTCAAGGGGAGGCTCCTCTACAACGGCCGGAACCCGGCGACCATCGAAGGGACCATCGCGGGCGATCGCGTGGATTGCAGATCCGCGTCCGGGGCCAGCTCGGCCTCCCCCATTCCGGTCGCGTCACCGGCACGCGCATGGACGTCACCTACTCCGGCCCCGGGAGCGACGACACGGTCGAAGGAACCATGGTCCTCAACCACGTCCGATGATGCGTCGGTGACTGACAGCTCAGGACGGACTTCGCCCTTCCGCCTGTATACCTGAAGGAGGTGAGCCGGATTCCGGCGTGGCTCTGCACGTACTTCCTGGCGCTGAGGGTGAATTCGCTCCTGGAGCGCGAGTTGCGGCGAGCGATGGTGCGTCAGGGGATCGATGGCATGCCGCTGGACCCCAAAGGGCGGGCGTGTCGCCGGTTGAACGGCACGGAAGGCGATCGATCGGTTCGAGGACGCGCAACGCCCGAAGGAGGCGGTGGGATGGGTGCTGCTGCCGATCCGTTGGAGCGAACTTTCGCGTGGCTTGGGAGGTGCCGTCGGTTGAGCAAGGACCGGGAGAAGAGCGTCCGATCGTCGGAGGCGTTCGTCAAATTAGCTATGATCCACATGATACTGAACCGACTCGTGCCCAGAGGAACGAATGCCGAATTCCATTATCGGACGGCTGCATAAACCCACTTATGGGACAGACTCTTAGCCGTGGATGATCCGAACACGCATCCGTAGAGACGACGTTTTCCCGCTGTTGGCCGAACTGCGCAAGCTCAGCCGCTATGCCTGCAATGCCATAATTATGACATGGATAGTTCGTTGACTGCCCCTCTTGGGTTACGCCGCCACGCAGTTTGGGGTCCGGGCTGGTCACCTTGGGTTAGGTTTTATCCAGGCGCATCGGTTTCCAACTGCGTGGGGGAGGTGCCAACGATGAGGTACAGAAGATCGAGGAGGACGTACCGACGGCGCCGTCCAACGCCCCGTCGGCCCGTCCTCGTGCTGTTGATCGCAGATCCGTATCCGCCCCAGCTATCCTCCGCGGATCATCGAATCTTGATCCCGGTCGGGTCAGGCCCGAGCGGCCCGTCGACGCCGCCAGCCATAGGCCACGAACGCGACGCCGCCGAGCGAGGCGAGGACCATCGTCGAGGGTTCGGGGACCAACGAGAAGGTGCCGGCGGCTGCGACGACGTAAACACCCGCGACGGTATCGTACGTGTCGAACGAATAGGTCCCCGGGGCACCGGAGAAGTTGCTAAAGATGTTGACCTCGATCGTCGAACCCGTTGCCGAAGAGCAGGCCGGGGTTCGTGATCGGGGGGCTGCTGCCGGGCGAGAGCTGATCATCGTAGATAAACGCCCCGGTCGGACTGAATGTTGAGGCCGGAAAGTTCGGGTTGCTGATGAGACTGTACGTGCCCGCGTCAGCCCCGCCCAGTAGGTCACGCTTCCGGCCGTCACCTCATAAAGCCCACCGCCGACGGCCGTTGCATCCAGGGTCCCTGAGGCCGTGATGCCTCCACCAGTCCAGACGAAAGTGTACATCGGATCACTGCCGGCCGGACTGCCGGTGCCCCCGCTGCTATAGGGAAGCGCGGGCTGATTGGGGTTGAGCAGGTCCGCAGGCCTCGCCGAAGCGATCGCCACCAGCGCGACCACCGCCGCTGAAAGTATGGAACTTTTCATCTGTCAACGTCCTCCAAACAGGGTGATTCAGGATCTCCGACATTCGGAAAAACCCGTATCCGAGGGTCGAGGGTCGCACACTCGGTTCCTAAAAGTCAACCGCCTAGTCCTCATTTCGAAAAAAGTCGTCAAGACCCGGCCAGGAATCGTCTCGGGAGTGACAGCGCCAGGCCAATGTTTCTCGTGGAATCGAGGATTCATCAATCCCGATCGGTGCCATTTTTGAAGTTTTATGTATTTTGAGGTGCCCTTACTCCGATGGGAGTCCGAGCATTACCCAAGCTTATCCATGCTGTTAGGCGTTGCCAAAAGCACTTTGTGGCAGGGGGCCGGCCGAGCAACTGATGCTGTGATGTCGCCACAATCCCAGTCTAATTAACTAATTCTACGGTATCCTCATGTTCTAAGTTGGCTATTCGAAGGTGGCAGGATGTTACGGCGAACCAAATTGATAAAAGCGCGGAAATCGTTCCAAAAATGATCGAAAACGCCCTTTGGCAACTTGACATTTGGGCGAAGCCTGGGCACGGCTGACTCTCATTTCGCTCGTTTCGCGATACTTCGGCGCCAAAGTGTCAAGTTGGCAAACGGCTGTTTGGGACGATCCCCAGGCGCGCTGCTCGTTGCGTCGTAAGGCGACCGGTGGGTGGTAACTCACCCAAAACCACCCTTCGCGCGAAGCCCACACCAGCCCGACGTGGCGAGCCGAAGGGTCTTTCCCATTGTGCTGCAAGGATTTACGGTGACCCTCCGCTCGCGCTCGGGCTGGTATAAGGTATAAGAGGCTTTGCGCCAAGGTGGTCTTCGGTGAAGTTACCACCCACCGGTCGCCTAAGCCCTACATCATCATGGCCAAACGGGTATTCGACTCGTCGGGTCTGCTCATTCTGTGAAATAGCCCAACCCTGTGGGGGAACGCCGTCTACCGAGTCGCCCACCGAGGCTTGAAAATGGGCGAGCCGAAAGGCGTCGAGACCGCTTCCGTCGAGGTATAATGAGCCTTTCTCGCGTGACAGGTCGGGGCACGGGCGACGAGAGGAGCCGCGGATGAAGCGCAGGACGTTCCTCGGGACTCTGGCGGCCGGGGCGATGTGCGGGGCGGCGCCCCCTCCCTTGAGGCTCGGCATGGCCGGCCTGGAACACGGCCATGCGGCGGGGTTCCTGGCCCGCTACCGGAGCTCCAAGGATGTCGAGCTGGTCGGCATCTCCGAGCCCGACCGCGACGTCGCCGAGCGATACGTCAGGCGCTCCCGGCTCGACCCGGCGACGATCTATCCTTCGCTCGAGGCGATGCTCGAGAAGGCGAGGCCGCAGGCCGTGGTCGCCTTCACCAGCACCGCCGGCCATCCCGCCGTCGTCGCCGCCTGCGCCGGCCGCAAGGTCCCGGTGATGATGGAGAAGCCGCTCGCCGTCGGCATGGAGCAGGCCCGCGCCATCGAGCGTGCCGCGGCCGAGGGCGGCATCCCCGTGCTGGTGAACTACGAGACGACCTGGTACCCGTCCAATCACGCGGCCTACGCCCTGGCCAAGGGCGAGAAGGCGCTGGGCGAGATCCGCAAGGTCGTGGTCCACGCCGGCCATCGCGGGCCCAAGGAGATCGGCGTGCAGCCGGAGTTCCTCGCCTGGCTCACCGACCCGGAGAAGAACGGCGCCGGGGCCCTCTTCGACTTCGGCTGCTACGGCGCCAACCTGATGACCTGGCTCATGGACGACGCGCGGCCGGTCTCCGTGACCGCCGTGACCCAGCGGATCAAGCCCGAGATCTATGCGAGGGTCGACGACGAGGCGACGATCATCCTGGAGTATCCCGAGGCGCAGGCGATCATCCAGGCGTCGTGGAACTGGCCGTTCGACCGCAAGGACATGGAGGTCTATGGCCGCACCGGCCAGGCCCTGACCGTGGGCCAGGGCGGATTGCGGGTCCGCTTGCCGGGGAAACCGGAGGAGATCCGACAGGCACCGCCGCTCGCGCCGCCCGGCGACGACTTCCTCCGCTATTTCGCCGCCGTCGTGCGCGGCGAGATGCGACCCTCGGGGCTGTCGTCGCTCAAGAATAACCTGGTCGTCACCGAGATCCTCGACGCCGCCCGCCGCTCCGCCGCGACCGGGAGCACGGTGCGGCTGACCTGAACGATTCTCGCCGGGGAGACGGCAATACCGGGGCGACCGAACACGGAGCACGCCTACAGCCTCAGCCGGAACGCCATGGTCCGGTATGATCGAATGCATCCCGCAATCCGGGGATCGAGGCGGCCAGGCGATCCCTTCTCATGAGGTTGAAAGCGAAGCTGTTCCCGCCGCTCAGCAAGCGTGAAATCGCGGAGGCCCCAGCCTTCGGAAAAGATTCGGACTGGGATGCCGATCTCGTCGCTGCCCGCGAGGCGTGTCATCACAAGATCGACTTCTCTGCACTGCTCCCCAGGTCGATCGCCTGTTGAGTTGATCCGACGTGCACGTCTCGACAGTCGCCGTACCCCCGAGCCTATTGGTGGGCGTCGAGGCCGATAACCCCTGAATACCGGTGGCATATGAGGCTTGCCGGTATTCAGGGAATCGCAGATCGCGGCGGAGTCCGATGGCCTGCTCCCCATCTCCTTTTCCTCAGTCGTGGTTTTCTCGAAATGGGGCTTGCCATCTATCCTCAATCCGAGTATAGTTGCTCTATGGAATCGAATATCGGCAACACCGTCATCGAGACGGAATCCTTCATAAAGCAGGCGGCGGCACTATGGTCCTCGGCCGAGCTTGACGATCTGAAGGATTACGTTGCCCGCAACCCCCTTGCTGGCGATGAGATGCCCGGCACGGGCGGCTTGCGAAAGCTGCGGTGGAGCCGGGCCGGCATGGGGAAACGAGGCGGCGCGCGAGTGATTTATTACTACTACAACGAAACGGCGCCCCTCTACCTGTTCATGGCTTACGCCAAGGCCGCGCAGGAAAACCCATCGCCCGCTGCCATGGCGATCCTCGCCAAGCTGGCAGCGGCGGCAAAGGCCGGCATCAAGGCGAAGCAAAAGGAGAAATGACAATGAGCAGGAAGACCGATACACTTACGGATTTCGATAAGCAGCTTATCGCAGGCATGGAGGAAGTCGTTGCCCATATCAACGGCGCAGCCCAACAACGGCCGCGCGACGGTCGTTGAGTTTGCCGACGCAAAAGCGATCCGGGAAAAGCTTGGCATGAGCCAGGCCGTGTTTTCTCGCGCCTACGGAATCCCCATCAAGACCTTGCAGCACTGGGAGCACTGCCGCCACAATCCAGACCGCACGGCTTCCGCCTACCTTTGGACGATTGAGGAATTTCCCGATCAAGTCCGCGAAGCGCAACAGCGTCACCAGACGCAGCACTCGGCCGGGATCGAGCAACGGCCGGGACTATAAGGGAGAGATGCGACCGGCCGAAACCGGGCGCATGGTAGCGGCGTCAGTCCGCTTGCCGGCGAAACCGGAGGTCCGACAGGCCCCGCCGCTGTCGCCGCCCGGCGACGACTTCCTCCGCTATTTCGCCGCCGTCGTGCGCGGCGAGCTGCGACCCTCGGGGCTGTCGTCGCTCAAGAATAACCTGGTCGTCACCGAGATCCTCGACGCCGCCCGCCGCTCCGCCGCGACCGGGAGCACGGTGCGGCTGACCTTGAATGATTCTCGCCGGGGAGACGGCAATACCGGGGCGACGGCACGGA
The DNA here is from genome assembly GCA_963842405.1 of uncultured Isosphaeraceae bacterium. Lineage (GTDB taxonomy): Bacteria > Planctomycetota > Planctomycetia > Isosphaerales > Isosphaeraceae > CAVZRC01. The sequence continues at coordinate 52,316 of CAWJGW010000042.1, forward strand.
CCGGCGATGCCGGTGAGCCCGGCTAACACCAGTCTCGTCTCGCCTGATACAATCGAACCAAGGGGGGGAGGCACCCAGCGTCCAGATGGAGGGAGGAAGAGGTTATGTCCGCAGCCGATGGCTTCATGAGGAAGTTCGACGAGGAAGGGCGCTACCGAGATCGCGACGGGGTGCTTGACGTCGTCTTCATGACCTCGGGAGGGAACCGCTACCCGGGCAAATTCCACTTCAGCAACGGATTGTGCGTCCGGGCAGAGATGCAAGGGGGCAGTCCATGGGCATACCCGGACAATTCTCCTCTGAACGAGATCCGCTTTATTCTTTCCTTCGAGGGAGAGACGCCGCATGCCATCCTGATCGATCAGGGGCGGATCGTCCACCATGTCGAGGTACCTGAGCGACCGATCAAGAAAGACTTCCCCCACAACTTCCAGATTGCGAGAAACCGTTCGTCCACGGCCGTGCCGAAGGGGGTAGCCCAACCGGGGACACTCGGGGCGATCGCCGGGACACTCGCGAGGGCGGCAATCTGGCTGACGCCGAAATCCGTCAAGGGATTCAACGCCGCCGATTTCCCGGAGCTGGGCCTTGACCGGCAGATGGAGTTGCAGACCGCGGTTCAAGGCTTTCTGGACGTGGCGAAGCAAGTTCCAGCGAACCAAGCCGCCGACGCCGGAGCAGTATGGTAATGCCGAGGGTGGCGTTCCTGAAGATTCTGGAGCTCCTGCAGACTTACCTTCCGATGCCTGACGAGGCCAAGAAGGTGGAGAAGGCTCTTCGGGGAGTAACTTTCCCTCCGTGGCTGGTGAACTGGGACTACGAACTCGACAGCGATGAGGAAGGTGGGCCAGCGGTATGGGTGAACGTCTTTGCTGAGGAAGGTGCTTCAAGGAGCGAGTTCGGGCGTTTCGCTTTGCAGATCATCCCGAAAATCAGGCAAGCACTCTTAACCGAAGGGGTCAACAGGTAGCCTTACGTCAGGCTGCGCACCGCAACCGAACATAAGACGGCCTGAGCACATGTCACTGCACAATGAGCTCTTGACCTTAGCAAGGTCGCTGGTGCCTGAGTACCTCCCTCCGTATCCTCCCCCGCCTTCGGAGGCCCATCTGCGGCGTGGAGTGTCAACAGCCTACTATGCACTGTTCTACCTCCTCGTGGGAGAGGTGTCAGTAACGGCCTCGGAGGGTACCACTTTTTCGGCGAAGTGGGTCCCACGCCGAAACAACTGGGTTTCGGCGAAGTGGGTCCCCCTCTGGGCAAAATCGGCTTTTTCTCGGGAATTCGCTTGACGAGAGGCAGACTCGGACCCATCATAACCACCGTCGGCTGAGGGCCCTTCTGTGGCTCCGTCGGAAGATCGAGGCTGAGGACGTGTTGCCCGCGGGCAACCCACAAGGGGAGGTTGATCGGTTGCCGGCCGGCAACACGGGGACCTCCCCGAAGCCGGTCTGGGTCCGGCCCACTTCTTTATAACGAAATCCCAACATTTTTTGATTCGTGCACTTGTTGCTTCCCGCCCTTTGAGGCCGTGCGGCCCTGTTACGGGCTCCTCTTCTCTGTTCGCGTCCCCGGACTTGAGGCATCGCCCGTCGAGCCACGATGACCTCCGATCGGGTCCGGAGTCCGACCATCTGACGATTGGGTGAACCCTAGCTCGACGGCCTAAAAGCAAGAGCGCGAGCTTGCATGCGATCATTGATGTTTGTCGTGAATGCAGCCAAGTGGCCGCGCCACCTGGCGGTGTCAGTCTCGTGGGGATACAATCGGTTTGCATGTCAAGGGTAGGCGAGATCACTTAAACCGCGTTCGCCAGGCGTTCGACCCGCGTTCATACGGGAGGCTGCTCACATGGCCAAACTTCGGCATTTCGTGATGCTGGCCGTCGTGATTGCTTGCGGGATTGGCACCATTTTCTCCGTCGATCGGAATTATCGACCGATCGCGCGAATCGACCCGTCTCAGGAGCCGACGAAGTTCGCCGGTTCGTCCCAAGAGCCGATTGTGCCCGCGGAGCCGCTCGACGACGTTCGCAAAGCGGAGCGGAGCCGGCGAGCATACGGCCCGCCGGCGATCCAAGAGCGGGAGGACGGCCAGAACTACGAGGGGGTGTTAAAGGGACGGAGAAACTCGGCCACACCCCAGACCCGCCGAGCCGATGCCGCCGACCTACTGCCGTTCAATCGAACGCGCCCGAAACACACCAACGCGGACGACCGGACCGTACGATGTCCACGACCGCACTGTCCACTTATTCGAGGAGCAGTTCAGGTTTCGGGTTCCGGCGCATGGTATGGTTCACGAATGATCGCGGCGTTTATGTCGCATCGCGGGCCATCGACCGTGTCGAACTGGTCAGCCTGCTGACCGATGACGAGCCTTCGGTGTACGTGCTCGACGAGATGGCGACGCCGCCGCTCGCCCGGCAAGCGAAACGCCGGCCGCTCGACGAGTTCGAACGCCTCGGGCTCAACGCCGTGCGTCTCGGTGAGGAACTCGTGTGGACCCGGGAAGCACCGACGCGGATGTTCGGCGCGATCCGCGCGAAGGCGGATTGTCTACACTGTCACGCGAACGCCAAGGAGGGCGACCTGCTCGGCGCGTTCACGTACTATCTCAAGGTCCCAGTCGATCGGCTGAACATTCGGCGGAACATTCGCGAATGAGATGGCGAACCGCAGGATCCGCACGGAAGTGCCGAAGCAGTCGCTGCACCTGACCCGGCCTGCACAACGAAATGAGGTATCGGAGTAGCGGCCGCATCCATTGACCCTAGCGTGGCCTATCCCGAGATCCGCCGCCATGCCAGGTATTCGCTTCGCTGAAGTCCGGGCCAGGGTCACGATGGCTGAAGTCCTCGGCCTGGTCGGCTTCGTCCCACGCGAGACTTCCGGAGATCAGGTGCGCGGCCCTTGCCCAGTCCATCATTCTACCTCACCATCGGAACGCAGCTTCTCCGCAAATCTACGATTGCATATCTACAGATGTTTCAAATGCGGCTCCTCCGGGAATCACCTGGACCTGTACGCCGCGGCGACCGGCCGGGGGCTCTTCGAGGCCGCCGTCGAGCTGTGCCAGCGGCTCGGTCGTGACATCCCCTGGATGCTCGAAGGGACATCGCGCCCGTCCCGGACAGCCGTTCGCCTCACACCCGCCCCGCGGACCGGGCGCCGGCCAGGGGTGCAGGCCGGCTCGAACTCCGGCCACCGCTGAGGGTGGCGATCAAACGGACCGCGCCGCAACCGCTCAGGTGGCTCCCACTGGACCGAAAAAGTGGTACCGATCCTGACCGAAACCGACAGAGAGGCGATGACGTGCATCGTCGCCGATCCAACCTTACGTTCACGCGTTGCTCGATGCTTCCAGCATGACCGGATGAAGCATATGTGCCAGGAATATTCGGATGCGAAACTCGATAGCGCGGGACAGCTAACCATTAACGTGGTTTCCTCGGTCTCAATCGCTTGAGGAGGCGTGCGGAGTGCTCAGCAAGTCGTTCGTCGGCAGACGAGGAGCCTTTGCCAACAGAGCGGAAACCGCATGTGTCTTGGACACGTCTTGGGCGACCGGATCACTTTCCTCTTCGGAGTGATCCAGACAGTTTTCAAGAGCAATTACAGCCTGATAGCTGGCATTGGGATCGTCCAGAATATCGGGATGCTCGCTCAGGAAACGAAGCAGGACTCTGAGTCCGGCTCTCGGCGAGGATTTTCCTACAGCCCACAAGAACGATGCGGTCACGTCTACCGGGTACGTTTTCCTGGCAATCTCCGTGAGGGCCACTCCTCTTGTTCTTCCTCGCTGAGTTCGATGGCGAGCACATCGGGAGGAAGGACGCCCTCATAGAAACCGTCTTCATCGAATGGGCGGGAGTTCTTCTCCAATAACATGGCCAATTGAAAAGCTGCACGACCATGCACATCCTCGATCGGCGAAGACAATTTATCGATAATCTCGGCCAGAAGGTCGTTCATCCGTTTGCCTGCCATGCGATCAACTTCGAAGATTGTGCCCAAATAGGTTCTTGAGATCTAATCGATATTGAATACCACGGTCCAAGAACGTGATTCGCTCGATGTTTCCGCTTGTCCGTGTCCCGCCGGGCGGATAGTGGTCAAGTTTTTGACTCATGAGTATGATTGCATTCACAAGTTTCGGACGAAGGCCCAAGGGAAACCAGGGCAGCACGAATCTGGAGATCTTGGTATAATTATTTCACTGTATTCCGTATATGAAGTTTCGTAACACCTGTAGCTGCATTATTTATGCGCGTGACTCCAAATGTATGTGGATTTTTCTTGCTATTCGTGTCATCTTGAAGTTGAACTCGCATCCTATGGACAGGCGACACGTTTGCAGCAGGTGTTTGGGTTGCTCCTTGTAGGGGAACTATGTCGAAAATGTCGAGGATCATCATTATTTAGCAATGTCCCCTTTGTCCCCCCGCGTTTCGACAGTTGTCCGCCAGAAGACCGCGGCGTGTGGTCGTTGTCGAAACGAGCTATGTCCCCGTTTTCCGCTCTCCAAGCAGGATGAGGGGATTTATAGTTGTACGTCTGACCCCATTGGCCCGATTCGAAGGTGACGATATCGGCTTGGTCGATGGCTGGGGCGTTGATGACCTGAGGGCGAAGCCATGACCCGCCGACCCGCACCTTCCGGCCTCGACATGGTTTGCCATCCTACTTGGCCACCTTGGCTTCGCCCAGCTTCTTCTTGGCCCGCACCGCCTGCTCTTCGGTCATGACCCCCGCCGCGACCATGAGATCAATCTGCCTCTCATTCGGCATCTGCTCGAGCTTGGCCTTCGCCTTGCGGATTTTCTGGCTCGACGTCGGTAACGTCAACTTGTAACGTTTCACAGACATCGTTCACCTCGAGGTCGGGCGGATAATGCAGCCAGGTCCCCAGAATGCTCGCAGAATTCCGCACGCAAAGCTGGATGTGCGTGTCGCGCGATATCCAACTGCCCTCCCAGACCCGCTTGGCGTAATCGGTCGGGACGTAGACGCCTCGCGACGTGTCCACCTTCAGGTTCGGATCGGAATCCTCGATCAACTTGTAAGTATACTCGAAAACCGCGCGGTCCAACTTCCGGTATTTACGATTATTCTCAGGCAGAGGGGCATTCGCCGCCTCCATCCCCGCCTTGTAGGAGGCGAAAGCATCCACAACATATTCTACGTTCTCGGGTTCAGTCAGGTCCAGACGGAAACCGAGCCGAATCATGCACGCAATGACGGCTAGAGGTTCGTTGGCCCGGAACTGGTCATAGACGGTCTTGTTCTTCTTCTTCCGGTATTGACGCTGGCACATCTTCGCGAACGTCAACGCCTGTTTCGGTGCGTACTCCCAGAAGTAGATGCCTCTCCCCAGCCAGTCGTAATCCCTCTCGCTCCAGCGGAAATCCTCGATCCGGTTGACGAGCCGCAGAGCCGCAGTGAGTCCGGTGCCATGATAGCCCACCACGGGTCCGATGATAGTCGTCGAAGCGCGCCATTGTGTCTACGCGATTCCGGGGCCGGAGTTTCGAAGCGTGCCCAATCTAGCCGTGGCGCAAGCCGTCCGGAAGTTGCCGCCGCGCCGGATGCCTCGGGGCGCCGAGCGGTCGGTCCGGGCGTTCCGGCTAATCCGACGACGGGGTCAGACGTAAACTCTAAATCATCCGGTCTACTCATCCGTCTCATCTTCCGTCGTCGAGCAACTTGAATCGATGACGGATCGGAATCGGGGACGTAGCTGGATTTTCATTCTAGCTGCGTCCCCGTTTCCGATCGTCCCCGTTTCCGATCCCCCGTTTGTTCCTTCAAGTTAATGCGCTCCGTCCCCGTTTGTTCCTCCGTCCCCGTTTGTTCCTCGCGTCCCCGTTTCCGATCCAGTCATTTTTTCCGGTCCGCTTGATCGAGTTTCTTCGAGAGGGCATGAACATCCGCCCAGAATTGCTGCCAGGCTTGCCGCTCAGCTTCCGGAAGTTTGGCGAGGGCGACGGGGTCGCGGACAGCGGCAATGGCCGGATCGGTCCGCCAGTGTTCTAACGTCGTACGCTGGGACTCGCGCATGTTCAAGGATTTGCTGACCTCAACGGACGTCATGGCTTCTTCCAGGTTCAATTCCGCCCGAAACCACTCCAGGCGCAAGCTTACGGAACCGGGCTTTCGAGCTCCCGGAGAGCCGCGAGGAATCTTTCCCCTCCCCCGCGCTCGCGCAAGGCACAGGTAATCGCATGGTATCGATTCGTAAGGACGGGCGTGGTCCGGGACATTCCCGGTTTTGTAGGCATGGGCGTAAAATCCCACCCCATCAGCTCCCATTCCAGGTCCTCTGCGAGATCGGGTTCTGACTTGAACGCCTCGGTATACATTCGCGCGGCACTGGCGAAGAATTTTTGATCCTTCCGGAATTGGTGGGCCAGCTCGAGCAAGGCTTCTGCGTCCGAGGCATCTTCCTTGGCGAGCACCTTCAATTCTCGTATGAAAGTCACGACCTGTTTCAGTCCCTGACCGAGGTCGGCGAAGGGGTCGTCCTGGAGTTTGAGCAGCAGGTCAACCAGGCCCTTGGCGCGGTTGAGTTGGGACCACCTGGGGTCAAGAATGCCCAGCAGTCGGAGGGCCTCTACCAGGGCGGTCTTGGCCTCCGTTAATCGCCCGTCGGCGAATAGACTCAAGGCGAGCATGGCCGAGGCGTCGGCCTCCTTCGGGAACTGATGCGTATACCGACGGAGTGCGTTGATGGCATCGGAATAGTTTTTCTTCTGAAATTGACAATACCCCAGATGATAGTAGCAATAGACGTCGTCGGGGTCCAACCGGGATGCGTCCTGAAAGTCCTTGATGGCCTCGTCGATGCGCTCCATCTTGACATGGGCCATCCCGGCAGCGAAATGGGTCCTGGCGTCCCCGGGGTCCAGCGCGAGGGCCTTCGAGCACATCTCCAGGGATTCCTTGTACTTGCCCAGCCCCGCCAGGGCCCGGGCCTTGAGGGCGTAGAAGTACGCCAGATCGGGGCTGAGGCCAATCGCGTGATCCAGCTCCCGAAGGGCCTGATCGTATCGCTTCAGTTGGAGAAGGACCTCCGCAACCCTTGCCGTCATGAACGTGTCGTTCGGGCGGACGGCCTCGGCAGCGCGCAGGTACGCCAGGGCATCTTCGATCGTCAGGCCTGGCGGAGAGTAATTGACGATTGCCACACTCATGTTCAGATTCAGGAGGAAATCTCCGGGGTGTCGAACCACGGCGCGCTGGAGCAATTGCGTCGAGAGCGTTTCGTAACCCCGGTCTGGCTCGCGGAGCGCGAGCTGTCCGAGGAAAGCCGCCGCGCCCGAAATAACGGCCGGCGGCTGTTTCAGAGCTTCCTCGGAGAGCAGCATCACTTTACAAGTCTCGTAGTCATTAGAACTGGCTGCGGCACGCAGCTTCACGCGCCACGCGTTGGGATCGGTCGCCTGGACCAGTTCGACGAATTGCACGGCGAAAGCACGGTCCGCGGCCGTGATGCGCCAGGTGGCGCGGTTCCGTTTCCACTCCTTCCCGGCGTGTGCGAGAATCCTCAACGCGCCCCACTCGTCGATGGCGACGACGAGTTGATCGCGGATGCGGCTCTTGCGGATTCGCTCGGCAGTGGCCTCACGCGCTTGGGATTCGAGGTCGATGCCATAACTTTGAAAGACCCTCTGGTATTCTCGAGTGGTCTCCTGGTAAATGAGGCCGCTACTGTTGATGTATCCCGACCGGGAACGGAAGTCTTCGAGCTTGCGGACGGTTTCGATATCGAGCCGCTGTTGTGCCAGGACATTCACCAAGTCAACCGGTCAACCGTCGTGAGCCCTCCCCTCGGCACGCTGAACGACCCCGAGGGCTACTTCCCACTGTTCGTTCTTGATGGACTGATCGATGAGCTCGATCGCATGCTCGATCTCGCTCCTGCGAGCGTGTTCGGCATACGATCGCTCGGTCTCCCTCCGCTCCCGGTCGAACTTATACCACAGCCCGCCGGCCACGGCGCTGGTCACGAGTAACAGTACCGCCGCCGCCATACCCAACTGCCAGAGGCGTTTTTTCCGCTCCACCGCGGCTTTCGCCTCGGCCGCCGCCCGCTCGACCTCGGCCGCTCGGAGTCGCTCCTGCACCCGGTTCAGGTACCTGGCGAGTGCTTCGGCCAGCACGCCGGCATCGGCCGGCCGCAGTTCCGGATCCGCCGCCAAGCACGTCTTCGCCAGCGCGATCAATTCGGCATCCGCCCCGCTTCGATCCAGCCTGGCGAACGCCGGCTCGAGGCGTGCCTGCCTCGCTTGTTCCCACAGGGATTCCCTCGTCGGCCCGACGTAAGGGGGTTTCCCGGTCAGGATCGTGCACAGGATGGCCCCCAGGCTGAACACGTCGCATCGCCGGTCGATGCGTCCGGTCTCGCCCTTGGCTTGCTCCGGCGGCATGTACCCGAAGGTCCCTTGCACGTTGCCGACCGGCGTCGCCGCCTGCGAGTCGTTGCTCCGGGTCGCCCGTACCATCAGGATCTTCGAAGGCAGCGGTTCCGCGGACGGACGTTCATCAGGAGCGGGATCGATCCGGACTTGCCGCTCGCTCGTAATCACCTTGCCCAGCCCCCAGTCCAGGACCTGGACCTCACCGAATTCGCCCACCATGATGTTCAGGGGCTTCAGGTCACGGTGCAGCACGTTCTTGCTGTGCGAGTAGGCCACCGTCTGGCAAACCTGCTGGAAAATGGCCAGGAACCGCGAGAGGTCTTGCGTCGGCGCCGCGCGCTCGCGAAGCAGGGCGGCCAGGTCGCGGCCGCCGATCAGCTTCATGCTGAAATACGGCCGGCCATCGGGCAGGGTGCCCAGCTCATGCACCGGAGCGATGCCGGGGTGCTGGAGCTGGCTGGCGATCTGCGCTTCCTGATGGAACCGCTCGACCAGGTCCGAGCGTCCGGCGAACTTCGCGTGCATCACCTTGATGGCCAACTCGCGCTCGAGGATGCGATCCCGACAGCGTAGTATGATGCCCATACCGCCTTTGTTGATGACCTGGTACACGTCGTAATGGCCGAACGACTCGACCTGCGGCTCAACAGGCTCCGGCGCATGCAAATCCGTCAACTGGGACATGACGCAGCCGACCTCGCCTTCATTGTCCAGGAACGAGCGCAGCTCGGTCGCCAGGTCGGGGTAGCACGCGAGGAACTCATCGCGGTCCAGGGGAGAGCCTGCACTCCTGGCCTCGCGATAAACCTGGATCGCCTGATTCAGCCGAAGTTCGAGTGTAGTCCGGTCGGTTCGCGCTTCCTCGGCCATGGCTATTCGCTCGGTTTTTCTTGAAGGGGTTGCCTCAGAGTTTGTGAAAGAATCGGATAACGGATACCAAATTACGAATTGCGAATTCATAAATTGTTTCAAAATCAAGGTTTATATCCATCCGCAATTCGTCATTCGTCATTCGTCATCTGGAATCGATTCCTTCACAGCCTCTCAGCCGTACAACAGTGGCTGATTCCATAGGGGTCAGAAACGGGGACCCAGGCTTGGCGTCGTCCCCAATCTCTCCGTGCCGACGAGCCCCGGAATCCAGGATCACCCGGAATCACTCCGGAGCCAGCCAAGCAAAATCGCAGTTCGGTAACGCCTTCTTGTGTTGCTGCACGTCCGCATCGGCGACACGGGTCTCGAGGAGACCCAAGTAAACAAGGTGCTTCAGGACCGCCAGTTGTTTCAGCCCCTGGCCGCTGATCCTCGTCTTACCGAGGTCGAGCATCAAGAGTTGCTTCAGGCCGGCCACTTCCTTCATTCCAGGATCGCCGATATAGGTAGAGCCGAGGAACAAGGAATCAAGTTCCTTGAGGCCGGCCAGTTCCTTCAACCCTCGATCGCTGATCGGTGTTGCAACAACGTTAAGCCAGGTCAGGCAGCGGGGCGGCAGAATGCCCCGACCAGGCACACGGAAACCACCACCACGCTCTTCACGGGACTGTCCTTTCTTTGGCGTACCCGCGAGTCTAATGTGGACTGAGAGGCTGTGAAGAAATCGATTCCAGATGACGAATTACGAATTGCGGATGGATATAAAGCCTGATTTCAAAAGCATTTACGAATTCGCGATTCGTAATTTGGAATCCGCTATCCGATTGTTTCACAAACTCTGATCCTTGCGACGCGGTCATCGCGTAGCAGCCGTCTCTTTCCTTTCCACGACCGCCGCTGTCCAGAGCACTTCAGAGTCCCTATCAAGATATCTGCCATACGGCGTCTACACCAGACCGCGGACCGGACCGTCTCCCGCCCGACCAGACCCGGAGCGTGACCGTGGACGAAATCCCATCTTTCGGGGACTCGATCCCTCAGCGACGTCCGACAGGGACTATACTATACCTATTGGGGAATTCTTCCCGCTTCTTCACCCACGTTTGATTGCATCAAAGTTTGGTCGCTGCGTCGAATGAGCAACGGCAAAACGACCCCGCCGGCCGTCGGTGCGATCGCCGCGTCGGAACTGACCCCTGACCACCGGCTACCGAGATGCTGATCCTGACATTCAAGGCCGGTGGGAATCGCTACGCGGTCGACGTGGCGCGGGTCGTCGAGCTCGTGCCCCGGGTCGAGCTCCGCACGATCCCGCACGCCCCGGGCTTCCTGGCCGGGCTCCTGGGATATCGCGGTCAGGTCGTGCCGGTGATCGATCTCGGCTTGCTCCTGGGCGCGGGGCCCTGTCCGGATCGGCTCAGTACCCGGATCATCCTGGTCAACCACGCGGCCGACGATCACAATCAATCAGAGGGCGATCGGGTCGGGAAACTCCTTGGCCTGATCGCCGAGCAGGTCAGCGACTTGACCCGGGTCCAGCCGGAGCAGGTGGTCCCGGCTCCCGTCCACCTGCCCGAGGCACCCTACCTCGACACGATCGCCCGGACCGATCAAGGGTTCGTGCCGTTGATCGAGGTCTCAAAATTGTCTTTGGTCCTTGGTCCTGCGTCCTTGGTCCCTCGCGGCTCCGCATGAGGTTCGGGCCGAGATCGGGAAGGACGGGACGGATCGTACGATGGGGAACATGCCGTGAGCGCTCGGCGCCTGATACCAAGGACCAAGGACTCATGACCAGGGACCAAAGAGAAATTGAGGCGCTGCTGGCGCGTCGGATCGGTCTGGACCCGGTCACGGTCGGACCTCACATCGTCTTGCTCGCGGCGCGGCGGCGGATGGCGGAGCTGGGCCTGGACGACCTGGGCGTTTATGCGTCGCGATTGGGTCAATCGGAGCCGGAGCAGCAAGCGCTGCATCGAGGAGGTGGTCGTCCCGGAGAGCTGGTTCTTTCGGGACGAGCGGCCGTTCGGCTGGCTGGCGGACCATGTGCGAGAGCGGTGGGTGGGCGACCCGTCCCGTGCGCCGCTGCGGGCCCTGAGCCTGGCGTGCGCCGGGGGCGAGGAGCCGTACTCGATCGCGATCACGCTACGGGACGCTCGGCCTGCCGGCCCGTCGATTCCGGATCGATGCGGTCAACGTCAGTGCGCGGCGGCTGGCCTTCGCCCAGCATGGAATCTATTCGGCCAACGCCTTCCGGGGCTGCGAGCTGGGCGGCCGGGCGCAGTACTTCCGCGAGCATGCTCAGGGCTACGAGGTAACCCCCGCGATCCGCTCGACGGTCCATTTCCATCCAGGCCAGCGTGCTCGACCCGAAGCTGCTCGAGGGCTCGCCCCCTTACGACGTGGTGTTCTGCCGCAACCTGTTGATCTATCTCGACGCCCCGGCCCGCAACTGCGTCCTCGCCGCGCTCGACCGGTTGCTCGCGGCCGACGGGGTGCTCTTCATCGGTCACGCCGACCGGCTCGAACGGGCCGGCGAGCCGTCGCGATTCACGGCGGTCGGTGAGTCGGGATGCTTTGCGTATCGCAAGATGAGTGGGGAGTGGGCAGTGGGCAGTGGGGAGAGAAATCAGGAGTGGGCAGTGGGCAGCAGGCAGTGGGCAGTGGGGAGAGAACAGACGACCGGATCGGTCCGTCCAGTGCTCCCCACCCCTCCATCCGCTCTCCCCAAAAGCCAACGGCAGAAAATGGAGAGCGGCGAGCCGAGCTAGCCCTTCCCCACTCCCCACTCCCCACTCCCCACTCCCCACTCCTGGAGCAGGCCGCGGAACTGGCCAACCGGGGCCGGCACGCCGACGCGATCGCCGCGTGCGAGCAGCACATTCGCCTCAAGGGCCCCGGCGCCTCGGCGTACTACTTGATGGGGATGATCTGCCAGGCGGCCGGCGACCGCCGTCGGGCCGAGGAATGCTTTCACAAGACGGTCTATCTCGATCCCAAGCACGATGAGGCGCTGCTGGCCCTCTCGCTGCTGGCCGAGCGTCGCGGCGATCGCGGCGCGGCCGCCGGCTTCCGTCGCCGCGCCCGGCGGACATCAACCACGACCCGGCCGGAAGGGAAAGCGAGTGAGTCAGGCACCCCATAGCTGAAGCTAGGGGCTTGTAAGCGGCCTCCCCGAAGGTTTCGCTCCCTCGGATCAACGGCTCCTACGATAGGCTACCTGACACGGCATCATGCCTTTTGGCCCTGTCACAAGTCCACCTGCTGTAAACCGGATCTCCGGTGAAGGAGTGCCTTACAAGTGTTCGCGACTCCGAGTGAGGCCGGCCTTTTACAGAGGGCCCTTCCCCTCCAACACGGCATCCACCTTGCCGAAAGCCGGTTCCGACCCGCAGACTGTACCAGGGTTCATCCAGTTCAGCAAGCTACGTCCATTTTTATCAACATTGAGGGGCGCGGCTCCTCCCCACGGCTGAAGCCGGGGGTTTCCGCCGCGACGATTTGATGACGATGACCACGGCCGCGACTACGACAACCGAGCACCGCTCAGGGCCAGGGGATGGTCTGGCGGTGCGACCGTCCGTTGAGGGCGACTGCTGGAATCGCATCGGCGTCAACGGCGATCGGAGTTGCCCGGAGCTGACGACATTCGTCCATTGCCGGAACTGTCCGGTCTTCGCCGCGGCCGCGCGGACCTTCTTCGACCGGCCCGCGCCCGAAGGATACCTCGCGGAGTGGGCCCGATGGCTGGCCGACTCCGGCGGCCTGAGACCACACGGTGACAAGGAGGGTGACGGCGATCTGGAGGATGGCGGCATCGTCGCCCAGCGCGAGGGGGTCAGCTTTCTGATCTTCCGGCTGGGCGCGGAATGGCTGGCCTTCCGCACCCGGACCGTCGGCGAGGTCACCACGCCCCGGCCCGTTCACCGGGTCCCCCATCGCTCGAACCGGGTCTTCGTCGGGCTGGTGAACCTGCAAGGCCGGGCTGAGCTCTGCGTCTCGATGCATGGCCTGCTGGGCGTGGACGCGCCGCCGTCGTCCGCGCCGCGGCTGGTCGTGCTTCGCGACCGCGACCGGGCCGAAACCTGGGCCTTCGGGGCTGATGAGGTCCTGGGCGTTCATCGCGTCCCGCGCAGCCATTGGCAGGCCGTCCCCTCCACTCTGGTCAATCCGACCGTCGGATTCAGCCAGGCGGTCCTGTCGTGGAACGGCCGGAGCATCGGCCTGCTCGACGAGCAGCGGGTCTTCGCCGCACTTCGGAGCCTCCAGCCATGAGCGACGACCTGAGCGGATTCTCCCTGCTGGAGCTGTTCCGCATGGAGGCGGAGGGCCAAACCGCCACGCTGTCAGCCGGCCTGGTGGCCCTGGAGGGCGCATCGGCCTCGCCCGAGGTGATCGAGCCCCTGATGCGCGCGGCCCACTCGCTCAAAGGGGCAGCGCGGATCGTCGGGCTCGACGTCGCCGTCCGGGTCGCCCACGCGATGGAGGACTGCTTCGTCGCCGCTCAGAAAGGGAAGTTGGTCCTGCAGTCGGGACATATCGACATTCTCCTCCGCGGTGTCGACCTCCTGGTCCAGGTCGCGCAGCTCGCCGAGGCGGAGCTGGAATCCTGGCAGGCGGACCACGCCCCCGAGATCGACGCCCTCGTGGCCGAGCTGACGGCCGTCAATTCGGGAGTGGGGAGTGGGGAGTGGGGAGTGGGGAGTGGGAAAGCCACTGCGCGTGAGGTCGAGGGCGCGTCTCCAGAAGCCGCCCACGAACCGATCGAAGTTCTTCCGGAGCAAGAACTCGAAACCGCACCGACAGAACTCGGCCCCTCCGAATCGCCACGCGCTCCCGAGCAGCTCGATCCTTCTGCCCACTCCGAGACATTCCCCCCTGCCCACTCCCCACTCCCCACTGCCCACTCCGAGACACTCCCCACTCAAGGAGTCGTGCGGGTCACGGCCGAGAGTCTGAGCCGGCTGATGGGCCTGGCGGGCGAGGCCCTGGTGCAGACTCATCGGCTCCGGCCGCTGGTCGACGCGCTCTGGCGGCTCAGGGGGCGGCAGATCGGCCTGCTGGAGGACCTGCAAATCCTGGAGGACCGACTCGCCGGCGCCGGCCCCGGAACGAATGGCACCGACGCGCGGCTGCATCTGTCGGCTGCCGGGCACGAGCGGCTGGCCAAGGCCCGGTCGCGGGCCGCCGAGGACTTGCAGGGCCTGGCCGAGACGGTCGAGGCCATCGAGGCGTTCGCCCGCGCCAGCGAGGACCTCTCCAGCCGGCTGCACCACGAGGTGCTGGCCAGCCGGATGCGGCCGATGGCCGACGGCATCCGCGGCTTCCCTCGCCTGGTCCGCGACCTGGCCCGGGAGCTGGGCAAGCAGGCGCGATTCGAGGTCGATGGCGAGGCCACCGGAGTCGATCGCGACATCCTCGACCGGCTCGAGGCGCCGCTCAACCACCTGATCCGCAACGCCCTGGACCACGGCATCGAATCGCCCGAAGAGCGACGCGCCGCCGGCAAGAACTCGGTGGCGATCATCCGCCTGGAGGCGCGGCACTGCGCGGGGATGCTCCAGATCGTCGTCAGCGACGACGGCCGCGGCGTCGACCTCGAGCGGCTCCGCGCGAAGGTCGTCGACCGCGGGCTGACCACTGTGGCGATGGCCCGGAGGCTCGGCGAGGCCGAGCTGCTGGATTTTCTGTTCCTGCCCGGCTTCTCGACCAAGGAGCAGGTCACCGCCGTCTCTGGCCGCGGGGTCGGCCTCGACGTCGTGCAGAGCATGGTGCACTCGGTGCGCGGCTCGGTCCGCGTCGCCAGCCGGCCCGGCAAGGGGACGCGGTTCATCCTCCAGTTGCCGATCACCGTCTCGGTCATCCGTGCGCTCCTGGTCGAGATCGCCGGCGAGCCCTACGCCTTCCCCCTCAGCCGGATCGACCGCATCCTGATGGTCGACCGCAAGCGACATCCGCGACCTCGAGGGCAAGCCCCACGTCCTGCTGGACGATCAGCTCGTGGGCCTGGTCGACGCGACGCGCGTGCTCGAGCTCGCCGATGAGGACGGACACCGCGAGGGCGAGGCGTTGCCCGTGGTGGTCGCCAGCGACCGCAGCCATCGGTTCGGCGTGGTGGTCGACCGGTTCCTGGGCGAGCGCGACCTCCGCGTCTCGCCGCTGGATGTCCGGCTCGGCAAGGTGCCGAACATCAGCAGCTCCTCGGTGCTCGAAGACGACTGGCCGGTCCTGATCGTCGACGTCGAGGACCTGATCCGCTCGGTCGACAACCTGCTCTCGGGCCGCCGACTCGGCAAGCTCGCTGCCGAGGCGTCGGTGGTGCACCACGCCCGCGCGCCCAAGCGGATCCTCGTCGTGGATGACTCGATCACCGTCCGCGAGCTGGAGCGACAGTTGCTCGAGAGCCGGGGTTATGTCGTCAACATCGCGGTTGACGGCCTCGACGGCTGGAACGCCGTCCGCTCCACGCACTACGACCTGGTGGTCAGCGACATCGACATGCCGCGAATGGACGGCATCCAGCTCGTCCGTCACATCAAGGACGACACCCGGCTCCAGGCGATCCCGGTCGTCGTCGTCTCCTACAAGGACCGCGAGGAGGACCGGATCAAGGGACTCGACGCCGGCGCCAACTCCTACCTGACCAAGAGCAGCTTCCACGACCAGACGTTCCTGAGCACCGTCGCCGACCTGATCGGCGAGGCGCGGGAATAGTCCTTGGCCGATGTGGTGTCCTCGCGTCGATCACTCCGGCTTCGCTTTCTTCGACCGACGTTTCCGAGTCCACACCCGACGCAGATCGTCCGGAGCTGGCGGCCGTCTCGATCGCATCAAGAATCTTACTGAGCAACACATGGTCTTGAATCTCACGGAGTTCCGGCATCAGCTCCAGGCCCTCGGCGCCGAACTTCAGTTTCAGGCATGCCTCAATGCCTTGAGCAAGCCCTTCTCCATGCCGACCCGTTCCGCAATCGTAATAAACGGCATCAGTTTCTCCTGCTGGTACGCGGTGACTTCTTGCCAACCGCTTATCCGAGCATCTTACGTCCGCCTCCCTTTCTTCGACCGATGTCCGCGCTTCCATACCCGGCGCAGACTCCTCCGGGCTGGCTGCCGTCCGAATCGCACGAAGAACCGCACAAGCAACACATGGTCTTGGATCTCACGGAGTTCCGGCATCAGCTCCAGGCCCTCGGCGCCGAACTTCAGTTTCAAGCATGCCTCAATGCCTTCAGATGCCTTCGAGCAAGCCCTTCTCCATGCCGACCCGTTCCGCAATCGTGACAAATGGCATACGCTTCTCCTGCTGGTACGCGGTGATTTCTTGCCAGAATTGCTGCTCCTGTCCCACGGGCAATTCCATGATCCAGTCGATGAACTGGAACAACTGCCGCATGTCTTCCGGATCCATCCCTCGCTCGTACAGCCCCTTGACCAGCCGTACTTTCCAGGCATGCCGGTCGGCGGGCGACCGACGCGTCTCCAGGGTCTTCAGATGGGCCAGCACCACCATGGCGAACGGATTCGGGTTGGTCTCCAGCGCCTGATCGCTGCGTCGCGTAGTCCAGCAGCTTGACAATCGGAAACTCCGTGCCGGTGTGGAAGCCCCAACGGGAGTACCCATACTGGCTTGGCCGCCAATCGGGGTCGTCGTCGGCCAGGATCGCCAGGCTGATCACCTCGCGATCGTAGCGGTCGAAGATGCGGTGATTGTAGACGTGCATCCGCTTGGGGAACTCGTCCTCCTTCCAGGTCTGAACCTCCACGTGGATCAAAAGCCACTTTTCCTCCCCGCTCTTGAGCCACACCTTGACCAGCTTGTCCACATAGCGCCGGCCCTGTTTCGACTGGCGCACGATCGGTTGCAGCTCCTTGTCCAGCATCTCATATCCGCGGCCCCAGTCGATCTCGGCGTGAGCCTGCGGAAAGAAGAAGGCCATGCAGCGCTCGAAGTATCGATCCAGCGCCTCCTTCCAAGGACTATCATAATCGGTTCCGGGCCCGCTTCGGGCCCTTCGCCGGCCAGCCGTTCCTCGCCTCTGTTTACGTTTCGCCATGGCAATTGCCAGGATAACCTTGCCGATTCACTCCCGCCAGCCATCCGCACCGCCGCTGTGGAAGCTCGGAGGCCGATCGCCCTCACCGAGGGGCTGGCGGGTTTTCTGGAAAAAATCGAGATGCAACGAAGGTCCGGCCTCTCTTAACCTGATGGGTGGCGTCGAGAGACCTGCATCCGGCAGGCACAGGAAGCATTCGGGGAGGCAGTCGAATCATGGCAAGCGGCCTGGCATCGGGGGCGACCTTGCGACACCTACGCGACCTCTTCAACGGCGGGACGGCCGTCGGCCTGACCGACGGCCAGCTCCTGGCCCGATATGCCGCCGACCGCGACGGGCCGGCCTTTGCCGCCCTCGGTGGCGCGGCACGGGCCCATGGTCGATCGGCTACCTGCCGCGCCGTACTGCATCACGAGCACGACATCGAGGACGCCTTCCAGGCCACGTTCCTCGTGCTGGCCCGCAAGGCGGGTTCGGTCCGTGCCGGCGACGCCCTGGGCGGCTGGCTGCACCGGGTGGCGTACCGGGTCGCCGTCCAGGCCAATATCGAGGTGCGGCGGAGGCGTCGGCGTGAGTCGGAGGTATCGGTGATGGAGATCCCGTCTACAGCTCGTCCCGGGCTCGATGGCGATCTTTCTTCGATCGTGCACGAGGAGATCGACCGGCTGCCGGATCGTCATCGCCTGCCGGTGGTGCTCTGCGACCTGGAGGGGCTGTCCTACGATCAGGCGGCCTCGCGACTCGATTGGACCGTGCCGGCGCTGCGGTGCCGGCTGTCGAAGGCGCGGCAGCGGCTACGGGACCGCCTGAGTCGTCGCGGCGTGACCGGTGCGGCGCTCGGCGTCGTCATCGCGTCTTCCGAGGCAACCGCGGCGGTCCCGGCGGTGTGGGCGGAGGCGGCGGTCGCGGCGGCGACCGGCGGGACGAGCTCGGTGGCAGCGGTTGCCTTGACCCGGATCATTCTCAGGAGTATGCTCATGACCAAGCTGAAGATCGTCGCGACGGCCGTTCTGGTCGTCGGACTTTCGTCGGCCGGGGCCTTCGTCATGGGAGCGGGCCGGCCCGATGACCCGAAGCCCGAGAGGAACGCTCCGGCCCCTGTCCCGAAGCCGGCGGCCGCCGTCGAGGACAAGCCCAAGGCCGTCGTGTCGGGCGACGATCATCGAGGTCCATGGCCGGGTCGTCGATCTCGACGGCCGGCCGGTCGCGGGGGCGGCCGTGCAGACGGCCTACGTCGATCGCGAGTTCAAACACCCTCCCGAGACGACCAGCGGGCCGGACGGCCGGTTCTTCCTGCGACTATCGACCTGGCGGCGTAACTCCGCGCTGCGACATCGCGGACGCCATGTTCCCCTGGGTCGTGGCCTCGGCCGCCGGGGTTCGGGCCGGGCTGGGCCTCGGCCGTCCGCGAGCCCGGCGCACCGGACGAGCTGACGATCCGGCTGGTGGAGGACGGTCCGCCGATCGAGGGCCACATCGTCGACCTGGAAGGCCGGCCGGTCGCCGGTGCCCGGATCAAGGTCCAGCGCATCTGGTTCGCCCGGGATGGCGACCTGGCGGACGTGGCTGCCACAGGCCGCAGGATCGCATCGTCCAAGGGCCGTGGCAGGGCCTCGATCAGTTGCCGTCGACGATCACCGCTACCACGGACGCCGACGGCCGCTTCCGACTGACCGGCATCGGCCGCGACCGGATCGTCGAGCTGTTCGTCTCGGGGCCGAAGATCACGACGGCCCAGCTCTACGTCCTGAACCGCGACGGGCCGGCGATCCGCACGACCGCCCCTCAAGCGATGATGCCCGAACAAACGCGGACGACCTACCACGCCCGCCGGTTCGATTACTCCGCGATGCCGACCAAGCCCATCAAGGGCGTCATCCGCGACAAGGACACCGGCCGCCCGATCGCCGGCGTGAAACTCCGCGGCATGGTCTTCAAGGAGAACAGCCACGTCTGGCAGGAGGGCGTCGAGACGACGACCGATGCCCAGGGCCAGTATCGACTCACCGGCCTGCCCAAGGGGCCCGCCTATCGGCTGTTTCTCGAGCCGGACGACGGCCTGCCTTACACCGAGGACGACCTTCCGGGTGCCGGCCGAGTCCCCAGTTCTGGAGCCCGTCACCTTCGACATCGCGCTGAAGCGCGGCATCCTGGTCCGGGGCCGGGTGACGGACAAAGCGACCGGTCGGCCGGTCTCCGGATATGTCAACGCCTACACCTTCAACGATAACCCCCACGTCCGCGAGTTCCCCGGATATCCCGAGAGTTATAAGGCTTATGCCCGCATCGATGACGACGGCCGGTACGAGGTCGTCGCCCTGCCGGGCCACAGTGTCCTCGCCTGTCGATCCGATCTGGGCCGCTACCGAGGCTATGTCGGCGCCGCGGCGATCAAGGGGTATGATCCCAAAAGCATGATTGTTCAAGCGTTGCATGGTGGAGAACTACCACGTCCTGGCCGAGGTCAACCTCGATCCCAAGGCCGAGTCGGCGACGATGGACCTCCAGGTCGACCCCGGCCGCACGATCACGCTGAACCTGGTCGACCCCGAGGGTAAGCCGGTCGGCGGGACGAAGGTATCGGGTTTGACCGACCTGTTCTCGACGATCGAGTACGAGCAGGAATCGCCGACGATCGAGGTCCACGCCCTGGACCCGTCGAAGCCTCGGGGCGTGAGGATCACCCAGGCCGGGCGGAAGCTCGCCGGCTCGGTCTATCTCAAGGGGGACGAGACGGGACCTCTGACCGTCCGGCTCCAGCCCTGCGGCATCGTCACTGGCCGTGTGGTCGACGAGGACGGCCAGCCCCGCGGTCCCCTGTCGCTGAACAGTCTCCTCGGCCTCTACCCGCAGCCTCCCGCCGATCAGGGCCTGCTGCCGGCGGGTAGCACCGGGCAGGGCATCCCGATCGGTCGCGACGGCCGGTTCCGCGTCGAGGGACTGGTCCCGGGCCTCAAGTACGGGGCGTCGGCCCTGACGGGGAATCGATTCCTGGGCGACGTGTTCCGGGACGTGATCGTCGCGCCCGGCGAAGTGAAGGACCTGGGCGACCTGAAGTTGGCCCCGCGCAAGCCGGGCGGCTAGTCGTGAGCCCCGGCCGGAGATCCGCGACGCCCGATGCCCCGACCCCGGAACGATCCGGTTCTTCAGAAAGGTGGAGATACCGCGACGAGCTGGTCCCTCTTAATCTGTAGGGGGCAAGATCAGCTACCTCCGGGGAGCGGTCGAATCATGGCGATCGGGACATTGGGGGCGGCCTTGCGCGACCTCGCCGACCTCTTCCACGACGGTACGACCGTCGGCCTGAGCGATGCCCAGCTCCTGGCTCGCTACGCGACCTCGAACGACGGATCCGCCTTCGCCGCCCTGGTGGCGCGGCACGGTCCGATGGTCCTTTCCACCTGCCGGGCCATCCTGCGGCACGAGCACGACGTCGAGGACGCGTTCCAGGCCACCTTCCTCGTCCTGGCAAGAAAGGCATCCTCGGTCCGCGCCGGCGATGCTCTGGGCGGTTGGCTGCACCGGGTGGCGTATCGGGTCGCGATGGCGGCGAGCGCCGCGGCGAAGCAGAGACACCGGCGCGAATCGGGAGCATGGGCGATGGCGATGACGATCCCGTCCCGGATTGACTCCGGGCTCGAGCCCGACGTCTGCGCGATCGTGCACGAGGAGATCGACCGGCTGCCGGATCGTCATCGACTGCCGGTGGTGCTCTGCGACCTGGAAGGTCTGACCTACGATCAGGCCGCCGCGCGTCTGGCCTGGACCGTGCCGGCGCTCCGCTGTCAACTGTCCAAGGCCCGGCGTCGGCTGCGGGAGCGGCTGACCCACCGCGGTGTGACCGGCGCGGCACTCGGTGCTGTCATCGCCTCTTCTGAAGCCACCGCGGCGGTCCCGGCGGCGTGGGTGGCGACGGCCGTCACGGCGGCGACGGGCGGGGCCAGCTCGATGGCGGCGGCCGCGCTCTCTCAGGCGATTATCCGGGGCATGCTCATGACCAAGCTGAAGATCGCCGTGGCCGCCGCGCTCGTGGCCATCGGAATCGCGTCGGCCGGGGTCAACGTTCTCGGAGTAGGCTGGCTCGATGAACCCAAGCCTGCGTTGAACGCGCCGACTGCGGCCCAGAAGCCGACAGCCGCCGCCAGGAAGGAGGTCACCGCGACGGGCGCGTTGATCGAGGTTCACGGCCGGGTTGTCGATCCCGATGGAAAACTGGTGCCGGGGGCCGTCGTGCGGTCCTTCCAGCCCGTTCCGTACGACCGGCCCGCGCCCGAGGCAACCAGCGGGCCGGACGGCCGGTTCTTCCTGCGGGTGCCGCCCTGGCGGCGTCTCGCCGCAGTGCGCCAGCCGCGACTACCCCATGTTCCCCTGGGTCGTTGCCTTTGCCCCAGGGTTCGGGCCCGGCTGGGCCTCGGTGTTCCGGGAGCCCGGCGCCTCTGGCGACTTGACAATCCGGCTGGTGGCGGAGGGTCTGCCAATCGAGGGCCGCGTCGTCGACCTGGAGGGACGACCGGTCGCCGGCGCCCGCGCCAGGGTCGAGCACATCGGGGTTCCCCGGGATACCGACCTGGCAACCTGGCTCGACCGGGCCCAGGCGCTCGGCGTCGAAAACCTCTGGCGGGATTTCTACCGGTTACCGGCGACGATGACCGCCATCACCGGTCCCGACGGTCGATTCCGCCTGACCGGGCTCGGCCGCGACCGGCTCGCCGACCTGATCATCTCCGGGCCGAGCAATCGCCACGGCCCAGCTCTATGTGATGAACCGCGACGGGGCGGCGGTCACCACGATCGACCCCCAGGCGTTCACGCCCGAAACATCCCGGACGACTTACCATGCCAGACGGTTCGAGCACGCCGCCGCACCGACCAGGCCGATCGAGGGCGTCATCCGCGACCAGGATACCGGCCGGCCGATCGCTGGTATTCTCCTCCACGGGATGGTCTTCGAGCGTCGCAGTTCCATCTGGCAGGATGGCGTCGAGGCGACGACCGACGCCCAGGGTCACTATCGCCTCACCGGTCTGTCCAAGGGGCCTGCTTACAAACTGTTCCTCGAGCCGGGCGCGGGTCTGCCATACATCAAGGCGACTTTCCGGGTGCCGGCAGGACGCGCCGCGGCCTGGAGCCTGTGCATTTCGACATTGCGCTGAAGCGCGGCATCCTGGTCCGCGGCCGGGTGACCGACAAGGCGACCGGCCACCCGGTGTGGGGCAGCGTCACCGCCTACACCTTCGCCGATAACCCTCATGTCAACGAGTACCCCGACAGCAATGAGGCGTTCGCCCGCCTCGACGGCGACGGCCGTTACGAGGTCGTCGCCCTGCCGGGCCGAGGCATCATCGCCTGCTGGTCCGACTCGAGCCGCTACCGACACGGCGTCGGCGCCGAGGCGATCAAGGGATACGACCCCAAGACTGGGTTCTTCAACACGAGTACCGGAATCTGTAGTCCGGATAACTACCACGTCCTGGCCGAGGTGAACCTCGATCCCAGGGCCGAATCGGCGACGTTGGACCTCCAGGTCGAACCCGGGCGCACGTTGACGGTGACCGTCCTCGATCCCGAGGGCAAGCCGATCGGCGGGACGACCGCCTCGGGTTTGATCGGCTTGCCGCTGTTCGAACTCCAGCAGGAATCGCCCACAATGGAGATCCACGCGCTCGATCCGGCGTATCCGCGCCGAGTGACGATCAAACATGCTCGGGCGCAAGCTCGTCGGCTCGATCGCTCTCAAGGGAAACGAGACCGGACCTTTGACCGTCCAGCTTCAGCCTTGGGGGACGATCGCCGGCCGCGTGGTTGACGACGACGGCCTCCCCCGCGGTCCCCTCGCGTTGCGCGGCCTGGGGGGCGCAGCATCCCGGTCGGCCACGACGGCCGATTCCGCATCGAGGGCCTGGAACCGGGACTCGAGTATGGGGCGAACGTCGTGGAGGGGTTCAAGGGCCGAGGTGCGATATTCCAGGACGTGACCGTCGCTCCCGGCGAGGTCAAGAGGACCTGGGCGACCTCAAGGTGATCCTGCCCAAGCCGAACGGCCAGGAATGATTCGTCTGATTCCGGCGAGGGGGGCCTTCCCCGCCACACTTCCTGTGAGCCTCGATCTCGATCCCCGCACCGCTGACATTTTCCAAAAAGTCGGGATACTGCGACTCATCGGGCCTCTCTTAATCTGGTAGAGGGGCTACGTATCCCTTCCAGCGTTGAGGATCGACCAGGCGCAGTCCGGGGAGAAGTCGAATCATGGCGAGCGGCGCAATGGGGGTGGCCGTGCGGGAACTCCGCGACCTGTTTCGCAGTGGGAGCTCCGTCGGCTTGACCGACGGCCAGCTCCTGGCCCGCTACGCCGGCTTCGAACGACGGACCGGCCTTCGCTGCCCTGGTGGCGCGGCATGGCCCGATGGTCCTGTCAACATGCCGGGCTGTCCTGCGGCACGAGCATGACGTCGAGGACGCATTCCAGGCCACCTTCCTCGTGTTGGCTCGGAAGGCACCCGCCGTCCGCGCCGGCGACGCCCTGGGCGGCTGGCTGCACCGGGTCGCCTATCGCGTCGCGGTCCAGGCGAACATCGTGGCGAGGCAGAGGCGCCGTTACGAAACGGAGATGCCGGCGATGGCCATGACGATCCCGGACACGGTCCGCCCCGGCCCCGATCCCGACCTGCAATTCATCGTGCACGAGGAGGTCAACCGGCTGCCGGAGGGCCTGCGGCTGCCGGTGGTGCTCTGCGACCTGGAAGGGCTGACCTACGAGCAGGCCGCCAGCCGCCTCGATTGGACCGAGCCGACGCTGCGTCATCGGCTGGTGAAGGCGCGGGAGACGACTGCGGCACCGTCTGAGCTCGCCGCGGCGTGACCGGTGCGGCACTCGGTGTCGTCATCGCGTCTTCCGAAGCAACCGCGGCGGTCCCGGCGGCGTGGGCGGAGTCGGCGGTCGCGGCGGCGACGGGCGGGGCCAGCTCGATGGCGGCGGTCGCTTTGACCCGGGTCATCCTCAGGAGCATGCTCATGACCAAGCTGAAGATTGCCGCGGCGGCGGGATTGGTCGCGATCGGGATCGCGTCGGCCGGGGTCTTCGCGATCGGATCGGGGCGGCCCGATGAGCCCAAGCCCGCGATGAAGGCACCGGCCGCTGCTCAGAAGCCGTCGGCCGCCGTCAGGAGAGGCCGCCGCGCCCGGCGCGATGATCGAAGTGCGTGGCCGCGTCGTCGATCCCGACGGCCGGCCCGTCGCGGGGGCGACGGTGCGGACCGGCTACCTCGATCGAGTGATCGAGCCCGCGCCCGAGGCAACCAGCGGGCCGGACGGCCGGTTCTTCCTGCGCGTGCCGCCCTGGCCCCGTAACTCCGTGCTCGGACCGGCGCGACGTCGGGTTTCCCTGGGTCGTCGCCTCGGCCTCGGGGTTCGGTCCCGGCTGGGCCTCGGCCGTCCGCGAGCCCGGTGCACCGGGCGAGTTGACGATCCGGCTGGTCGAGGACGGACCGCCGATCGAGGGTCGGATCGTTGACCTGGAGGGTCGGCCCGTCGCCGGCGCCCGGGTCAAGGCCGAGCGCATCTGGTTCGCCCGGGATGGCAAGTTATCGGACTGGTTGGCGCGGGCAGCGGACGGCGGCTTCGAGGGTCCCCTGGCAGGGACTCGGCGCGTTGCCGACGACGATCGCCGCCACCACCGGCGTAGACGGGCGATTCCGCCTGGCCGGGATCGGCCGCGACCGGATCGCCGAGCTGTTCGTCTCCGCGCCGACGATCGCCACGGCCCAGCTTTACGTCCTGAACCGCGACGGGGCCGGAGGTCGCCGCGATCGACACGCCACGCGAGGATGCTCGAACGAAGCCGGACGATCTACCACGCCCGACGAGTTCGAATATGCCGCCGCGCCGACCCAGCCGATCGAGGGCGTCATCCGCGACAAGGACACCGGCCGGCCCATCGCCGGGTTCCAGCTCCACGGCATGGTCTATCAAGCAGCGCAACCCATCCGGCAGCCCGGCATCGAGGCGACGACCGACGCTCAGGGGCACTATCGGCTCACCGGCCTGTCCAAGGGACCGGCTATATCGGCTGTTCCTCGAGCCGGGCCAGGGTTTGCCTTACCCCAAGGCGACCGTTCCGGGTACCGGCCGGATCGCCCGCGCTGGAACCCGTGAATTTCGATATCGCGCTGAAACGGGGTATCCTGGTTCGTGGCCGGGTGACGGACAAGGCGACCGGCCAGCCGGTGTCCGGGAAGTGTGGAGCGCTTCACATTCGCCGATAACCCTGCGTGCTCAACGAGTACCCCGGCTACGCCGAGGCCTACCGCACTATTCGCCCGCATCGAGGACGACGGCCGCTATGAGGTCGTCACCCTGCCGGGCCGCGGCCTCATCGCCTGCCGTTCCGACCTGGGCCGATACCGAGGCGGCGTCGGTGCCGAGGCGATCAAGGGCTATGACCCCAAGGACGGATACTTCAGCCAGCACGATTCCGCATCCTGCGTCTTTCCAGCGATCTACCATGTCCTGGCCGAGGTCAACATCGATCCCAAGGCCGAGTCGGCGACGGTGGACCTCCAGGTCGATCCCGGCCGATCGCTGACGATCGACGTCGTCGATCCCGAGGGCAAGCCGGTCGGCGGCACGAAGGTATCGGGTTTCGACCGACCTGTTCTCGCCGATCGAATATGAGCAGGAATCGCCCACGATCGCGATCCACGCCCTCGACCCGTCGAAGCCCCGCCGCGTGACGATCACCCACGCCGGGCGCAAGCTCGTCGGCTCGGTCTACCTCAAGGGGGACGAGACCGGCCCGATGACCTCCGGCTCCAACCCTGGGGGACGATCGCCGGCCGCGTCATCGACGAAGATGGCAAGCCCCGCGCGGGCCTGGCATCTGAGCAACCTCCGCGGCAACTATCCGCAGCCGCCGGCTGATCAAGGCTCCTGCGCCGAGGAGCACCTCCGGCCCGGGCATCCGGACTCGGCCGCGACGGCTGGTTCCGCATCGAGGGCCTGGTCCCGGGCCTCAAGTACGGGGCGAGCGCCTCGGAGTGAGGCAGATGTTCCTCGGATACGTGTTCCGCGACGTGACCGTCGCGCCCGGCGAGGTCAAGGACCTGGGCGACCTGAAAGTCGTCCCGCCCAGGTGAGAGGCTGGTACGTGAAGCCTCGAGTCAGGACGTCGCCCAATTCTCGACGCTCAGTCCCGGCACGGCGGCCAGGTCGCTGTCCTTGCTGACGACGGTGCAGTTACCCAGGCATAGTGCGATGGCGGCGATCTGGAGATCAACCTGCTGCATGGTGCGTACCCTTGCGACGCAGTTCGGCGTAAAGCCGGCCATAGATCTCGGCGCCTTCAGCTCGAACGGCCAAACCCGCAGTCGGGTAAGTGCAGGTTTCATTCGATCGAAGTTCCGGTCCCGGGTGGCGCTGAACTTCGACGCCCGCCCATAACTCGCCCAGGACCGGGACGCAGATTCCGACGATATGACCCCTCAAGGCGGCGTCGCCGACCCTGGACTCGACACCGTTTCGTCGGTGGATGAAGTCGCTCGCGATCCCGGAATCGAGGAGATAACGTCTCATTCAAACAGCCTCTCGACTCGTTTGCCGAAATTGGCGAGCTCGTATTCCTTGACCTTCTGTCTCCAGGCGAGCCAGTCCGCCTCTTCTTCGGGCGTTGTCTCGACCGGCTCGATCGAGTCGAGCCATTTCAGCCAGTCCGCGAGGGCTTCCGGAGTCCTGGGCCATTCCTCTTCCGTGATTCCCAGCCACTCTCCTTTCTGAGCTTCCCGGGGCGTGACACCGCAGCCCCGGCCTTCTTGATGCGATCATGAGTACCCAGCCGCCGGAATATCGCATCGGCGGCATGCCGGTATCGAGCAGATAGCGTCTCACAGCCCTTTCTCCGAGAATCGCTCATTCATCTTGGCGATCGTGTACTCCTTGACGGACTGGCGCGGCCTGCCATTCCGCCTCTTCAGCGGCGGTCATCTGCCAGGGCGGGATCGCGTCGAACGCGGCCAGCCATCTTGCGATCGCCTCAGGGTCGTTGGACTGCTCCTCTTCGGTCATGCCAGCGAACCTCTTCTGGAGACTCTCCAGGTGTGACGACGACCCGACAGCCCTCGGGCCAGTCGGCCGGCTCGTCGAGCAGAACCTGACCGTCCTTCCAGGTTCCTGTGAGGGCCTTGTTGTCTGCAACGGTATCCATCGTCGGTTTTCTCCTGGCCACGATCCTTCTCGCATCGTTACCAGATCCATTGTACCCGCTCATCCCCCGTGCGCCATTCCGGAATCCGCGACCGCCCGACGGCTTGCGAGGCAATCGTTTGTCGATCTCCTTTACCTTTCCCATTGCGTTGGCCTCCCGAGATTTTCTGAGAAAGTTGGGAGGAAGCGGTCGTCTGGTCCCTCATTATTCCAGCAAGCGAGTCGGTCAGACTGGAAAACTCGACCGACGTGTCTGAAACTGGAGGCATTCGGGGAGGCGGTCGAATCATGGCCAGCGTCATGACCTCGGGGACAACCTTGCGACACCTGCGCGACCTCTTCAGCAGCGGGACGACCGTCGGCCTGACCGACGGCCAGCTCCTGGCCCGCTATGCCGCCTCGAACGACGGCCAGGCGTTCGCCGCCCTGGTGGCGCGGCACGGTCCGATGGTCGTGGCCACCTGCCGGGCCGTCTTGCGGCACGAGCACGACGTTGAAGATGCCTTCCAGGCCACGTTCCTGATGCTGGCTCGCAAGGCCGGTTCGGTCCGTGGCGGCGACGTCCTGGGCGGCTGGTTGCACCGGATCGCGTATCGGGCCGCCGTCGAGGCGAGTGTCCAGGCCAAGACGCGTCGGAGGCGAGAAGCGGAGGCATCGGCGATGGCGAGCGCGAACGCAGCTCGTTCCGGGCTCGATCCCGAGATCTCCTCGATCGTACACGAGGAGGTCGACCGGCTGCCGGAGGGCCTGCGGCTGCCGGTGGTGCTCTGCGACCTGGAGGGCTTGACCTACGAGCAGGCCGCCAGCCGACTCGATTGGACCGAGCCCACGCTACGTCACCGGCTGGTGAAGGCGAGGCAGCGACTGCGGGATCGCCTGGCTCGCCGCGGCGTGACCGGGGCGGCGCTGGGTGTCGTCATCGCATCGTCCGAGGCCACCGCGGCGGTCCCGGCGGTGTGGGCCGATGCGGCCGTCGCAGCGGCGACAGGCGGGGCCGGCTCGATGGCGGCGGCCGCCTTGACCCGGGTCCTTCTCAGAAACATGTTTGTGGCGAAGCTGAAGATCGGCGCGGTGTCCGCATTGCTGGTGGCGGGAATCGCGTCGGCAGGGGTTTTCGCGATCGGACCGGGGCGTGCCGACGATCCGAAGCCCGCGATGAATGCCCCGGCTGCTGCCAGGACGCCGCCGGTTGCCAGGGAGGCCCGTCAGCCTGAGCCCACGCCCGGCGAGATGGTCGAGGTGCGCGGTCGTGTCGTCGGTCCTGACGGGAAGCCCGTTCAGGGCGCGACCGTGCGGAAAGCCTGGGGCGACCTGGAGGACGTCCCCGTCCCCGACGTAACCAGCGCATCGGACGGCCGGTTCCTCATGCGGATTGCGCGACCGAGCCGGAGCCTCCGCATGGTCAACGGCGCCGATGAAATGCCCTGGATTGCCGCTTTGGCCCCGGGGTTCGGTCCCGGCTGGGTCGCGCGTGTCCTCCGGGCCGACGCTCCGGGCGAGCTGACGATCCGGCTGGTTGCCGACGGCCCACCGATCGAGGGGCGAATCGTCAACCTGGAGGGCCGTCCGGTCGCCGGCGCCCAGGTCAAGGCCGGCCGCATCTGGTTCGCCAAGGACGAACGTTCCTGGTACCTCGAGACCGGCGACTTGCCCGCCTGGCTCGAGCGCGTCAAGGACCGCGGGATCCGTCAGGGCCCGTGGGATGGCCTGTCGCAGTTGATGACGGCGATCGCCACCGCCACCACCGATCGCGACGGCCGGTTTCGCCTGACCGGGATCGGCCGCGAGCGGATCGCGGAGCTATCCGTCTCGGGGCCGACGATCGCCACGACCCTGCTCTATGCGATGTGCCACGATGGGCCGGAGGTCCGCGGCATCGATCGAGACTCCCGCCAACACCAGACGCTCGTCTTCCACGCCCCCAGGTTCGAGCACGCCGTGGCGCCGAGCCAGCCGATCGAAGGCATCATTCGCGACAAGGACACCGGCCGGCCCATCGCCGGCGTGCTACTCCGCGGCATGGTCTTCACGGAGCGCAGCCGCGTCTGGCAGACGGGCGTCGAGGCCAGGACCGATGCCCAAGGGCGCTATCGACTCACCGGCCTGACCAAGGGACCGGCGTATCGATTGTTCGTCGAGCCGGGCGCAGGGCTTGCCCTATCCCAAGGCGAGCCTCCGAGCACCGGCCGGATCGCCCGCCATGGAACCCGTAAAGTTCGACATCGCTCTGAAACGGGGAATCCTGGTCCGGGGCCGGGTGACCGACAAGGCGACCGGCCAAGCTGTGCCGGGCATCGTGAATGCCTACACCTTCCGCGACAACCCCCACGTCCGCGAGTTCCCCGGCTACGAGGAGAGCTACCCGCAGCACGCCTATGTCAAGGACGACGGCCGGTACGAGCTCGTCGCCCTGCCGGGCCGCGGCCTGATCGCTTGCCAGTCCGATCGGCGCCGATACCGGACCGGTGTCGGCGGCGCGGGAATCAAAGGGAACGACACATACTTTGACACGCTGCCCCGTCAGATCTCCAGCAGCGAGTGCCATGCATTGGCCGCGGTCGATCTCGAGCCCAGGAGCGAGAGAGCGACGGTGGATCTCCAGGTCGATCCGGGTCGATCGCTCACGATCAACGTCATCGATCCCGAGGGCAAGCCAATCGGCGGAACGAAGGTGTCAGGGATCGACGAGCTGTCCTCGGATCTCGAACCCGATCAGGAATCATCCGGCGTCGAGCTCCACGCCCTGGAACCGTCGAAACCGGGCCGCGTGACAATCACTCATGCCGGGAGGAAGCTCGTCGGCTCGATCTACCTCAAGGGAGACGAAACCGGGCCCTTGACGGTCCGGCTCCAGCCCTGGGGCACGATCGCGGGCCGCGTCATCGACGATGACGGCAAGCCTCGCGTGGGCATCCAGCTCAACAGCCTCGGCCCCCTCAGCACCGGTCGCTTCGATGGGGTGACGCCCGCCGACGAGGGCATCCTGCCCGAACCCCCCCGGATTGGCCGCGACGGCAA
>CAWJGW010000043.1:0-48688 GCA_963842405.1 uncultured Isosphaeraceae bacterium
GACCTTACCCCTTGCCACAAATGCCCGAACGATTGGTCTTCGACCATTGTATCCGACCTCTACCCCGCCGCAAGGTCGGAATAGAGTGGCAATCGGAGGATCGTAGGGATGTCCGACTTCTGGACTGATGGTTTCTCCCTTTGTCAACTCTCGCTGAGGGCCGTATGCTTAGTTCAAGTTTCGCACTTTTGAGAAGCGTGGTATCCACAATCGAATTTGCGACGTTTGCCCTGGAAATGGCGGCAATGCCCATCGCGCAGCGCCGAAAGTTCGGCGCACAGGTAGTTGTTCACTATGAATTATGATGAGTCCACTCGGTTGGCACACACTCCAATAACTCTAGCGGGGTAGGTTCTGCCACGTC
Source organism: uncultured Isosphaeraceae bacterium (assembly GCA_963842405.1). Taxonomy (GTDB): domain Bacteria; phylum Planctomycetota; class Planctomycetia; order Isosphaerales; family Isosphaeraceae; genus CAVZRC01. Next base: position 365 of record CAWJGW010000043.1, read on the forward strand.
TCCAGGCACTTTGAGCCCTAGAAAAGTGCGAAACTCGAACTCAGGTCATGTTCACGATCATCGAGACTCTGATCTTCTCGAGGGATTGGCCCAACTATTGGTCCGAGGATGAGCGTGGCGAATGTGTCGCGTGGTTGGCAGCCAATCCCGAGGCGGGCGATGTAATCCCTGGATCAGGAGGTTGCCGTAAAGTCCGTTCGGGGGTGATCAGGAGCAGGGCAACGAGGCGGAGTGCGGCTGATTTACTACAATCAGCTTGCGGATGGACGCATCTGGCTACTATTGATGTACACCAAGAATGCTCGCGTTCGGATCAATTCAAAGACGTTCAATGCGGTGCGAGAGAGGATCGAGGAGAATGACAATGCCGCTATCCGAGGACGAACTGACCGACGCGATTCTCGACGGGACATTGGCAAAGAACTACTCGAGGCCGTCGAACCAAATGAAGAGAGGTGAGGCCGGCCATGTGCATCGAGTTGCACCCTCTTTGGTTGCCTCGGCGCAAATTAAAGCTGGACTCTCGCAATCCCAATTTGCGGAATTGCTCGGGGTTTCCGTACGAACCTTGCTGGCATGGGAGCAAGGGAGGCGTCAACCCACTGGGGCCGCGAAATCCCTAATCAGGATCGCTACAAAAGACCCCGAAGTCTTACATGAGCTAAATACCGAGACGCAACAGGGAAAGTGAAGTTGAGATGTGGGGTCGGATGCGGCGTTCTTTCGCCCCGAAGGAACGCTGACGAAATAACTTCCCGATTTCCCCGTCACTCGCTCTACGTTTCAAGGCTTGAAAAGCGTTTGGCATGGGAGTTATTTCGTCAGCGTTCCAAGGGGCGGGATCGTATAGCTCGGGGCGTGAGCCCCGCGAAGGGAGTACACCGCCCGTTATTCCCCCTCCGCGCCGTCGGTACTCGGGGCTCACGCCCGAGCTATACGATCCCGCCCCCATTCGGGGGCTCGAATGCCTTTCTTGAACAGACTCCGAGGCGTCGCGGAGGCGGCTCGGCTTTGCCCCGCCCCGCCGTGTGGGGAGAGTATGGCCGGAGGCCGGGTGAGGGGCGGCATGGCCTTCAGGTCCATTTTGTCCGTGCTTCTTACGAGTCATCGGCAAGCGAACGATCGGCAGGGCAGGGGAGCTGGAAGGCGACGACCAGCCCGGGATTGGCGTTGAAGGCCGTGACCGTTCCCTGGTGCAGCTCGACGGCGCGTCGGGCGATGGCCAGTCCCAGCCCGACGCCGCCACTCGACCGATTCCGGTCCCGCTCGACGCGGAAGAAGGGCTCGAAGATATCGCCGAGCGCCTCCCGCGGCACGCCCGTCCCGTGGTCGCGGATCGAGATCTCGGCGAGACCGTGATGACGGGTCAGCTCGATGTCAACGGTGGTCCCTGCCGGGGAGTGGCGGATCGCGTTCCGCAGGACGTTCTCGCAGGCGCGGCGGAGCAGCTCGCGGTCGCCGGTGACGACCACCGCCCGATCGCCTTTCAGCGCGAGCCGGCACCCCTGGGCATCGGCCTCCAGAGAACAATCCGCAGCCAGTTCCTGGAGCAGTTTCTCGAGGTCGACGTCCTCGAGGTTGCGCGCGCCGGGGTCCCCTTCCGCCCGGGTGAGCTGGAGCACCTCGTCGACCAGGTGATTGAGCCGGTCCGCTTCCTTGTGGATGCGTCCCAGCGCGACCTCGCGATCCGGGCTGGTCCTGGCGAGCTCCACGGCGAAGCCCAGCCGCGCCAGCGGCGAGCGCAACTCGTGCGAGACGTCCTGGAGCAGGCGTCGCTCGGCCGTCAGGAGGGTGGTGATCTGGTCGGCCATGCGGTTGAACGCCTGGGCCAGGTCGCCGATCTCGTCCCTGACGCGTCAGGTGATAGCGGATGCCGAGGTCGCCGCGACCGAACTTCTCCAGGACCCGGCGCAGGCCCCTCAACGGTGAAGCCAGGTGGACCGCCAGCATATAGCAGAGGATCCCGATCAACACGGGCAGCCATAAGAAGTACGCCAGGGTGTCGGTCGGGCTGATTCCGGTCCGGGGCGGCAGTACGGCGATCATGCGATAACGTCGGTTACCCGAGCCGAGGACCAGGACGGCGGGCGACTCCCTCGTCGCGAATGCCAGGATCGGGGAGAGCCAGGATCGCGATCGGCGGACGCGGGGACGCGTCGCCCGCATCGCCAGGAGGGCCGATCGATCCTCGCCGTTCACCAGGTCGATTCCTCGCGAGTCGGTCAAGAAATAATCGGTCTCGGTGTAAGACTTCAGCCGCCGCAGGTAAGCGGCCAGCCCTGTCGGCCCGCCCTCTTCGTAGGCGCGGCGGGCCTCGTCCAGGAGCATCGCATGCAGCCGGGGGATCGCCGGATCGCGGCCCGAGAGGCGCTCGGAGAGCAGGACCGAGGTGGCCACGAAGCCCACCAGCGAGAGGACGACCGTCACGGTGAACCAGACGAAGATCTTGGTGAAGATCGACCGGACCCGGATCTTCATGGGCACGACTCTTGGTGCTCGCCCACCTCGGCACAGAAGAGATAACCGACACCCCGGATCGTTCGGATCAGTCCGCCGAGCCCGCCCAGCTTCCTTCGTAGGTGGCTGACGTGCACGTCCAGCGAGCGATCCTGGGCCGAGGCGGGACGCCGGTAGATCGCCGAGGATAACTCGTTGCGGGAGATGATCCGGCCCGCCGAGCGGACGATCAGCTCGAGGATGTCGAATTCGGTCGTCGTGACCTCCACGGGGATACCGCCGCACCAGACCTCACGCGTGCCCGGAACCAGCCGGACCCCGTTGACTTCGAGGACTTCCGAGCCGTTGAGGGCCAGGGCCGCCCGGCCACTGCGGCGAAGCACCGCGCGGATGCGGGCGATCAACTCCTCGGGCTCGAACGGCTTGGGCAGGTAATCGTCGGCACCCAGGTCCAGCCCGGCAACACGGTCGGCTCGCGCCGTCCGGGCCGTCAGCATGATGATCGGGATCAGACTGCGACGGCGGACCTGCCGCAGGATCTCGAACCCGTCGAGACCCGGCAGCATCACGTCCAGCAGGAGCAGGTCATGCTCGCCGCCCAACGCCCGTGCCAGGCCCAGGCGACCGTCGTGGATCGCCTCGACCGCGATGCCCCGCGCGGCGAAGAATTCGCGCATCAGGTCGCACAACTCCACATCGTCGTCGATCAACAGGACCGAGATGTCTCGCTCGGCCTGGACTGTTCTCGATTCGGTGTTCATCAGGCTAACAATCTCATTCCGAGAAAGAAACATCGGACCTACCATATCTCGGCGACAAAGAAGAGCACGTAGGTCAGGCTTTCCGGCCTGATGAGTCCTAAAAAGTCCGTCTGGAAAGCCTGACCGACTTTTCTTGTCAACGTGATATTCTCCCTCCCGAACGCAAAGTGGGGGTGGGGCCGAGCCGGATCCTCCGGCCCGGCCCCGACACCCGGGGATGCCCCAGGTCCTTCCCCCAGACCGCCTGCTTGCATCGTCCACCGTCCTCGAACCGATGGTTGTTACAACAGACCGCCTCCAATCGTACCGATCCCACCGCTGCTGAGAACCGAATTGGTTGCCCCGGCCGAGCTGCTACCCGTACCCGAGACCCTCTGGGCGAAGACGGGGCCCTGACCGGAGCCCCCGCCCATGTCCAAGCTGCCGCTCTGGACGAAGACGGGGCCTTGATCTGAGCCGCCGCCCGGGCCGTATCTCATGTCCATACCCGAGCCGCTGCCCGTACCCGAGACCCTCTGGGCGAAGACGGGGCCCTGGCCTGAGCCACCGCCGATGTCCAGGCTGCCCCTCTGGATGAAGACGGGGCCCTGATCCGAGCCGCCGCCCTGAACGTAAGTCGCGTTCATACCCGAGCCGATGGCCATGCCCGAGCCGCCCCTCTGGAGGAAGACGGGGCCCTGGCCTGAGCCACTGCCCTGCATCGCACCTCCGCCAGCGTTAATCATCACCGGGCCACCGAGCTCAGGAATGCCCACGAGGTACTGCTGGACCGACTGCATCGTGGCCTGCGACACCCGGCGATGCTCGTCGGCGAGGCGCTGGAGCTACTCGAGGAAGAGGTCGTCGCAGTCGTCTGGCTGGAATTCGCCTGGATTGCGGTCTCGAGCGCCGCCTGATCGGACTGGATCTGGCTGACCTGCGTCGAGGTCAACCCCATGCTGGTGAGGACGGCCGCCGTATCCGTCTGGACCTGCGTCACGGCCTGCGAGCCGGTCAGCGTCCCCTTGCTGATGGCATTCAGGTCATCCTCAACCTGGCCGATCGACGCATACGTCGCCTGAGCCCCGCTCGGCGTGTCATTATTCAGGTCCGTCTGGAGAGTCTGGAAGGCCGTCTGAATGGCCGATACCGCCGCGGAGTTGGGACTCGTGGTCGATCCACTCGCGGTCGTCGATCCGCGTCGCGGTCGTCGTGCCACTCGCGGTCGTCGTGCCACTCGCCGTCGTCGTGCTGGAGTCGGTCGTATCCGTCGCCGTTGTGTACTGGTGCTCGCCGGCCGACTGGATGGCGGTCTGGACCCCCTGGAGGTCGGATTGGAGCTGGCTGACCTGGCTCGAGGTCAGGCCCAGGCTCGTCAGGATGGCCGCCTCGTCGTTCTGGATGGCCGTGGTGGCCGCGGTCCCGCTCAGCGTCCCTTTCCGGATCGACTGCAGGTCATCCTGGAGCTGGCCGACCGACGCATGCGTGGGCTGTGCCCCGACCGAGACGTCGTTGTTGTAATCCGATTCCAGCGTCTGGAAAGCCGATTGCACGGCCGACGAAGACAGGGTGCTCCGCGATAGCGAGGTCGTCGACCCACTGCCATCATTCAACAAGGACGCCGTCAGGAGGAAGACCGGATTCCTCATCCCTCCCTTCAAGCCCAGGCTTCCACCCCCGAACATCGCACCCGAGCCGCCGCCGCCGAACGAGCCCAGCTCGGCCATCATGGAGTGGCGTCCACCACCGCCGCCGAGCGCCTCGAGGCCCATCCCGCGTGAGAGCAGTTGCCTTCCTTCAAGAGCCTCGCAACCGATCATCGCCTTCGACGCCCGGTGATGACGATTCTGCCGTTTCCCCACGACTCCCGTTCTGTGATACCAAGCATGAAACCATCCTCCTTGACGATCCCTGAATGACAGGATTCGTAGCAAACGCAATCCCACCATGGTTTTCTGAGAGAGAACAGGAACGGCGGGCTCTCAGAGGAATGGTCCGGACCACTTACCGAACAGAGAGAAATCCGTCCCCTCTACAGATGGGAATCGAAATACGCATTCCTGGTCGCCACGAGGGACGACGAATTAACAATCCTTAACACGGGCTGGATGGGTTTGCGAAGGTTGGCTTCTCGAAGCACGTCCGCGCTGTCTCGACCGGTTTCTTACGCCTGAGTCCTTTAGACGGCCGCACCATCGGTCGTCCCGCGACAACCCGATCGGGTTGGACGCCGGCGCGGAAGACGAGGGTTTCGGCCGGTCGCGGCGGATTGGACTTACTGGGAGGAGCCGGCGATGAGACGAATTCGACAGGTCGGTCGTCGAGGAATTGTGTGGATGGGGCTGGTGATCGGTTCGATCGTCGTGGCGGGAACGATCGCCGCCTCGTCGCCGCCGAGGCCGGGCGAGCCCGGGTCGGGAGTGGCGACGTCCACTCCGCCGGTCCTATCGACGGCCGCCCTGGCCGCTGACAAGCGGTCAGGCCAAGGACCTGGTCGTCCACGAATGGGGGACGTTTCTGGGGATGAACGCCTCCGACGGTACGGTGCTCGATGGCATGTACCACGAGGAGCACGCGCTGCCATCGTTCGTGCACAGTCGTTCCCGCGATCAGCTTCGACTGCCGATGATGATGCCTCAAGGGGGAGACCCCGGTGATCTACTTCTACACGCCGAGGCCGGTGAGCGTCCGGGTTGGCGTGGGATTCCCCCAAGGCATCTGGACGCAATGGTATCCGCAGGCCTGCGGTGGTCAAGCCCTCGCTGCTGGAGCAGGCCGCAGGCACCCGACCGCCTGACCAGAGGCCGGATCTGCTGGTTCGCCGACGTGATCCCCGCCGCGCTCGTCCCGATGGAGATCAGCAAACGGCGAGGGGCGATACCCCGCCCTCCAACGATCGACGTGCCGGAGACCCAGCAGCGATGCCCTGTGGAACTTCGCGCGGGAGGTCAACGCGGCGTTCGTCAAGACCATGGACCGGACCGGACCGGCCGAGCGCGCCGAGTACGAGCGGTTCCTCTTCTATCGAGGGCTGGGCCAGTCCCGGATGCCGGTGCGAGCGGACGCCCGGAGCGGCGGGACGCTGGCACTCGAGCGCGAGCCGTCGCTCGGCGACGGGGTCCGGCACATCTTCGTTCTCAAGGTCGAGAACGGCCGCGGGGCGTATCAATACCGCTCCGCGCTGCGGCCCGGCGAACAGGCGACCGGAGTCATCCCGTCGATGGAGGACGCGAAGCCCCTGGCCGAATTCACCGAGGCCGTCGCCGACGCCCTGGCCGCGAAGCTGACCGAGTCGGGGCTCTATCCCAAGGAGGCGCGGGCGATGGTCAATACCTGGAAGAGCAGTTACTTCCAGAACGACGGGATCCGGGTCCTGTTCGTCCTGCCGCAGTCGTGGACCGATGCGTTCATCCCGATCTCGATCGTGCCGAAGCCCAGGGAGGTCGTCCGGGTGATGGTCGGCCGGCTGGAGCTGCTGAGCCCCGAACGCGAGCAATTGGCCGAGTCCGCGGTCCGCGACCTGGCCGGCCCGGACCCGGACCGTCGACGCGAGGCGTTCCGGTACCTCCGCGATCAGGGCCGGTATGTCGAGCCGATCGTGCGTCGCATCGCGAAGACGACCGGCGATGACGGCGTGCGGACCGTCTGTCACCAACTGCTCCTGACCGAGCTGGTGACCGATCTCCGCTCGGCGGTCCATAACGCATCCGACGGCAAGCGGCTCAATACCGACCCGCTGGTGAGCCCTCCGGACACGCTCCTGCTCCGCACCCAGTTGGCGCGTCTCCTCCGCGAGATCGGGCCGGTCGGAGGAGGCCCGCGCCGAGGGCGGCGCCGTCTGGCGAGAGATCCGGAACCGCTCGACATCGCCGGGAGGACTCCCAGGCGAATGACTCCGTCACGCTCGAAATCCGAGCGCGCGGTTCACGAGGCGATGGGCGACGACCGACGCGCCGCGGAAACCTACGCCCAACGGCTCGAAGGGCATGTCAACTCACTCGTCCCCAACGCCCACCCGGACCAGTTCGCCTGGCTCCGCGAGTGGTGGGTCGGCCGTGCCTATGCCCAGTGCATGGTGCGGACCGGCCAGGCCGACGCGACCATCGCGGCGCTGCAACAGAAGCTCGATCGCTCCACGGCCGACGCGTCCAACCACTCGGAAGTGCGGCTCAATCGCGTGCGCCTGGGCCTCCTGCTCGACGCCCGAGGCCAGCGCGACCGGGCCGAGGCACAATGGTCCTCCCTGAAGGCCAAACCCGCAGCTCAAAGCCGCCGCCGTGCCGGTGACGACATCCCGAAACTTTGAGTGAAGGCCGGGTGCCGGTCATACATAAAATGGAGCAGCCAACCCTACACTTAGGTTGTGGGAGCCGGCTCCGTCCGGCGACCATGAGATCCGGAGTGCCCTTGATGGCTTCAGCCGGTGACGTGCACAACCGACGCGGCAACCGCTCCAGGGCGACGACCTGGAGCGGTTCCGCGCCTACCTGGGCCTGCTGGCCCGGATGGAGGTCTCGCCGCGGTTACGAGATCAGGGTTGACCTGTCCGGGGTCGTGCAGCAGACACTGCTCGAGGCCCACCAGGCGTTGAAGGAACAGCCGGCTCGGGAGCGGACCGGCCAGGCGACCGCCACATGGTTGCGTTCGATCCTCAGCCATAACCTGGCCGATGCGCTCCGCAAGCTGGTGGCCGGCAAGCGGGACGTCCGCCGGGAATGGTCGCTGGACGCGGCCCTCGACCAATCGGCATCGCGGCTGGAGCATTGGCTGGCCGTGGAGCAGTCGTCGCCGAGCCAGCGTGCCATTCGCCAGGAGGAGTTGCTGAGGATGGCCGAGATCCTGGCCGAGCTACCCGAGGCCCAGCGGCGCGCCATCGAGCTGCATCACCTCCGCGGGATGCCGCTCGCCGAGATTGCCGACGAGCTGGGATCGACCAAGGCGGCGGTCGCCGGGCTCCTCCACCGCGGTCTGAAGACCCTGCGCACCCGACTCGAATCGTCTTCGTCTTTGTAGGGTGGGTGAAACCCACCGGTATTCAACCGTTTCCTGGTGGGTTTCACCCACCCACGATCGAGTGAGGCGAATCCATGGCCAGCATTCCCGCGAGCTCCGCCGGACTCCGACCAGGGCCCGACGACGATCGAGAGCAACGGCTCAACGAGGTCATCGCGGCCTACCTGGAAGATCGCGAGGCGGGCCGATCGCCGGATCGCTCGGGACTGCTGGCGCGACATCCCGACCTGGCGGCCGACCTGGCATCCTTCTTCGCCAATCAAGATCACCTGGACCGGCTCACCGCCCCGTTGCGAGACCCGGTGGCACCCGGCGATTCGACCCGAGGGGACAATGGCATCGATTCATCGGACCTGGACGATCCGACGCCATCGGTCGTCCCGTTCCCCGTGGCTGGCCAAGGCGGACGACCCGGGAGATCGCGGACGCAGAGCGTCCGTTACTTCGGCGACTACGAGCTGATGGAGATCATCGCCGAAGGCGGCATGGGCGTCGTTTACAAGGCGACGGCAGGTCAGTCTGGACCGGGTGCTGGCGTTGAAGATGGTGCCGGGCCGGCCGATTCGCGACGCCCGATGATCTCCAGCGGTTCCGCCTGGAGGCGGAGGCCGCGGCGCACCTGGATCATCCTCACATCGTGCCGATCCACGAAATCGGCGAGTACGAAGGACATCATTACTTCAGCATGAAGCTGATCGACGGGGGCAACCTCGCGTCGCACGCCGGACGATATGCGGAGGACCCTGCGCGCGACCGCGAAGCTGATGGCGACCGTGGCCCGAGCGGTCCACTATGCGCATCAGCGGGGCATCCTGCACCGCGATCTGAAGCCCGCGAACATCCTGCTGAGCGGACGTCCCGAGCTGCCGCTGGAGCATTGGGTTCCGCTGGTGACGGACTTCGGCCTGGCCAAGCGGGTCGGCGGCCCGCTCGCCGCCGGATTGACCCAGTCCGGCTCCCTGGTGGGGACGCCCGGCTACATGGCCCCCGAGCAGGCCGAGGGGACTCGCGAGGCGATCACGACGGCCGTCGATGTCCACGCGCTGGGGGTGATCCTCTTCGAGCTGCTGACCGGCCGCCCTCCGTTCCGCGCCGAGACGATGCTCGAGACGCTCCGGATGGTCCGCGAGCAGGAGCCGGTACGCCCGCGATCGATCAATCCGAGAGTCCCCCGCGACCTCGCAGACGATCGCCCTGAAATGCCTGGAGAAGGCCCCATCGCGGCGCTATCGATCGGCCGAAGCCCTCGCCGAGGACCTGGAGCGCTGGCTCGCCCACTTGCCGATCCGCGCCCGTCGTTCCACGATCCCCGAGCATCTGGTCAAGTGGGCGCGGTCGACGGCCATGGGTGGCCGCGCTGATGGTCGTCGGGCGTCGTGGCGGTCGCGACCTCCGCACTGGCGGTCCGCGGCCTGATCTCCTCGGCGCGGCTCCGAACGGAGTTGATCCAGACGCGCGAACACAAGCTCTGGATGGAAGAGGAGCACTATTTCCATGGGATCCTCGCCGCCGAACAGGCCCTGGCGAGCCACAATCCCGATCAGGCCGGCCGGCTGCTCGAGGAATGTCCACCCCGTCTTCGAAACTGGGAGTGGCGCCACCTGATGCGCCGTCTGCATTCCGAGCTGCGTCGTGCTCCAGGGGCACTCGGGATTCCTCTGCGGCTCCGACTTCGCGCCGAGCTCCGGCTCGGTGCTCTGCTGCGTGGACGACGTCCTTCCCGGCTCGATCTGGGGGACCATCACCGAATCCCGCTCAACCATTCCTCCTGGGCCTGGCGAGCGAATCAGCGCTCAAGATCCCGCCGCTTACCGCCTCCACGGGCCCGATGGCTCGGCCTACGGGCTGGCCTTCGATCGGCAGGGAACTCCGCGTCGCGACGGCCGGATCGGACGGCGTCGTCAAGGTCTGGAACGTCCTCACGGGCAAGATGACCCACCTGTTTCGCGGCCATGACGGCTGGGCGACCGGCGTGTGCCTTCAGCCCTGATGGCGCCCGGCTCGCCTCGGTCGGGGAAGGATGGAATGATCCGGCTCTGGGACGTCGGGCCGGATGCCAGCAGCGATCAGGGCCGCCCCTTGAAGACCCTGACCGGGCACGACGGGGCGGTCTTCGGCGTCGCCTTCAGCCCCGACGGCTCGAAGCTCGCCTCGGCCGGCGCGGATGCCACCGTCCGGATCTGGGAGCCGGCCCGAGCCGGGTCGAACCCCATCCTGGTCCTGAAAGGACACGATCGCGAGGTCATCTGCGTCGCGTTCCATCCGGACGGCGATCGAGTCGCCTCCGGCGGGGCCGACCGGAAAGTCCGGATCTGGGACCTCACGACCGGCCGGCAGCGTGCGGCGTTCGACGGCGCATCGAGCCGCATCAACGCGATGGCCTTCAGCCCGGATGGATCGAAACTCGCCATCGGGGGCCTCGACCACTCCGTTGCGATCTGGGACGTCGGGACTCACCAGCTCGTCGCGGATTATCCCGGGCACGCGCAATCGGTGCTGTACGTCGGGTTCAGCCCCGATGGGAAAGTCCTGGCCTCGGCCAGCCAGGATGCGACGATCAAGCTCTGGGACCCCAACTCGGAGCCGGGAGTACGCCAGTTCCGGGTCGAGCCGGTGCCTCCGGAAGAGCACAAGGATGCCGCTCACACGCAACTCGTCGCCGGAGTCGAGCCCGCGGTGGGTCGGAGGCGTGGCGTTCGCACCATCGGGAAGCGAGCTGGCCGCGGCCGGTACCGATCAGACGGTCGCTCTGTGGGATGCGGCCACCGGCCGGCTGAAGCGCACGCTCCGGGGCGGATCGGGGGACCATGATCGCCTTGGTTACGATCCGACCGGCACCCGGCTGGCCGCGGCCAGTAGCGATCGGACCGTCCGCGTCTGGGACCTCAAGGCCGGCGGCGATCCGATCACGCTCGCCGAGATGAGCGAGGGCTTCTCCAGCCTGGCCTTCCGACCCGACGGACGACTAGCTCGCGACGGGCGGCGGCGATCCGCCCGAGGTGGTCCAGGGGCCGATGGGCAAGTTCCCGCGCGCAGAGGGCGATGGACGGACCATCCGACTCTGGGACCCGGCCAGGGGCCGCGAGGTCCGCACGTGTCGCGGTCACATCGGCTCGGTCTATTCGCTGGCTTTCAGCCCCGACGGTACCCGGCTGGCCTCCGCCGGCGCCGACCGGACCGTCCGGATCTGGAATCCGGCCTCGGGGGATGTCCTCTCGAGTCCTGGTAGGGCATACCGATGCGGTCTTCGCCGTCGCTTTCAGTCCGGACGGCGCGCGGCTGGCCTCCGCCGGCGCCGATCGATCGATCCGCATCTGGGACGTGGCCACCGGTCGCTTGATCCTGACTCTCGACAACCATACAAACTGGGTGATGGGCCTGGCTTTCAGCTCCGACGGCACCCGGCTGGCCTCCGCCGGCGCCGACCAGACCGTCCGGATCTGGGACCCGGTTCGGGGCCGCGGAGGTCTTGACCTTGCGTGGCCCGCGCGACCGCGTTCACGGGGTCGCGTTCAGCCCCGACGGCGACCGGGCTCGCCGCCGCCTCGGCCGATGGCATCGTCCGGGTCTGGGAGGCTGGCAGCCTGATTGACCTTCCTCCAGCCAGATGCTACCTTGATTGGGACGTTCGCCGGACGGGTATCGGGGTACCTAATCCATGGGCTAGGTCGGTCAATAAGCATGGGATAGCGACGAGTGACCGGCGCGGCGTGGATTCGCCTGTCGAAGCGACAAGTCGCCGACAAACGGTCGTCTCCTACTCCCTCGATCGAGAGGGAACTTCGGATAGCGATGACGAAAACCCGAAGCTCGGGTGACGACGATCCCCATTCCACTTGAAAAGGTCCTGGCGCGGCCGGATGTCGCCAGCGAATTGTTCTTCCCGATCGACCGCGCCTCGTGGCGGGAACGGAAACGGAGGTACTTCGTCAAGCGAGGAGACCGCAGGGGAGTCCGATCGACGATCGGGGGCGTCCGGTTCCAGTCCAGCGAGCATGCAGAGCCTGGCACCAGCGCGGTGACGGACTGCCAGAATGATGTTGTCCGACTTGTCCGATCCTTGGCCCTCATCCGGAAGGTACCGGACCTGGCCGAAGCCGTACTCTCGAAGGATGTCTTACTGAATCGACAGCTCGGCAGACCAGAAGGCAGGCGGGCCAAGTTCGGCCTGTTCATACCTATCAACGGCAAGTTCCGCGACGCCTCGGACGCCGCCCGAAGAGAACCACCGACCAGATCAGACGGGCCATCGGCAAGGCGGGATTCACGATCATCCGGCCAGAGGGGCCCTTCGAATCCCGAACCGGCATGGACGGCCTGCAAGAGTGGGCAGAGCAGCTAAGGCTCCGCAAGCGGCGAAAGTACTGGTGGTTGCTCCTCTTGCTGCTCCCGCTACTCTGGCTTCCGTATCGCGACCTCTTAAATCCCCCCACAGCCTCGCCCATCAATCCCGAGTCCCCCACACCGTTCGACATGCCGCCCGTCGAGACCGACGGCCTGATCCTTGTGCTCGATGAGAGTCCCAGCATGGATAGCAGCTTCCGGAAGATCCGCCACGAAGCTCAGCGCGACTTGAACGACCGAAGGGATAGCCCCGAGAAACGATCTTTCATCGACATTATTCGGTATAGCGACAAGCCCGATAGCGTACTTCACGCACTTCGAGTGCTTGACGACGGGGTGAAGGAACAATTGAATGCGTTTCTGGAGAAGGACGTGACCAAGGAGAAACCCCCGGAGCCGCCGAACCCTGTTGAGAGCCAGACCAAGGAGACCCCCGCGGGGTCGCCGAACCCTGATGAGAGCCAGACCAAGCTCCATCAGGCGATGCAGAAAGTCGTCGAGGAGGTTGACGCGCACAATAAGGCGATCGCGCACAAAGAGGCGACCCCTGTAACGGCCCTGATCGTGACCGACGCGGTCGACTCAACCATCGACACTCTCAACAAGGATTCCGCGCTGAAAGACCGTTTGAAGAAGCTTAAGGTTAAGGTCTACGCGACAACGCCGAGGCTACTCCCGGGTGCGGACCAGACGAAGAAGGAAGGCTCCAAGGAGGAAGCCCTGGCGGAATTCTGCAACGAGCACGGCGGCCGGCTCGGCCCAATGACACCGACGATCGGGAGTGGACAAATTAATCTCACGCCTGGATCGAACGGAAAAGATTCTGGAGGACAGACTGGGGGAGGGCTTGGGGGAACTAATCCACCGCCTGAACCACCAATCAAAGGTTCCGGAGAACAACCTGGGGGAGGGGGTGCACGATCGAATTCCCCGCCTGCGCCACCCAGAAAAGGCTCCGGAGAACGGTCTGGATGAACGGAGGCGCTTTTCCATCCAGAACCGCGGAGAACTGCCAGGCCCGGACGTCACGACAACGTACAGAGCAGCCTCAACGAGTTAGACGTGGAGCACGCCGGCCCCAATCTTGGCCGCAGGTCCGGCCCACGGGCACAGGAGGGTGAATGATCCCCGACGGAACTGATCGCCGACATCAACCAGGTTCGGACCAATTTCATCAAGGCCGTGGAACTGCTCGAAAAGTCCGGGAGCATCCGGTCGCTGCCGGAGTCGGCCCAGTTGCGCGATGCTCTGAGGAAGGCCCGCGGCATCGCGGCGCATCCCTGGTTCGCCAGCCTTGCGACGGCCGGATCGTCTGCGCATTCATCGGCTCCAGCGGACATGGTAAGACGACGTTCCTCAGCGAGCTTTTCCCCGACCTCGGCCGCCGCGGATGGCTGGTCACCGAGATGACCGACACCACGGCGCAGTCGTTGCGGATCGAGTATGCGGAAAGCCCACTGAGCTGGAGCGGGTCGTCGTCAATTCCTGGAGCCTCGACCAGATCAAGCTACTCGTCGAGAGCCCGGCGGCCCAGCGAGCAGAACGAGCACGACAACATCGAGGTCCATTACCCAACGACGAGGAGGGATTCGTCGTGGTCGATGGGACCAGCGATGAACCTCCCGAAGACCGACCTCGAGCCGTTTCAGTTCGACGCTCAAACAGGAGCTTCGGCCTCTGTCCGCACCCCTACACGGTCCCGGCCGAGAAGCTGGAAGACACGGAGTTCATCCGGGCCCTGACCATCAAGGAGCTGCCCGGTAAGCTGAGCACGGGACCGGTCTTGACGCTCGACGGCCAGGCGTTCAACGCGCTTCAGCTCCGCGCGATCGTGAAGGACGTGACGCTCCACGATTCCTATGCACGGCTCGGCTCGCTCTCTCCGGGCGAGCGCCGGATGAGTTCAAGAGCCTGGTGTTCGTCGACACTCCGGGGCTCGCCACGGACATCGGGCCTCAAGGACGAGGTGCTCCGGCACTGTCTCGAGCAGAAGAGCAACCGGATCGCCATCGAGCTCTGGAAGGAGGACGAGCTCGATATCATCGTGCACCTGGTCCTCTGCGGTCGAACAGTCGAACTTCGCGACCCTGTGGAAGGCAATCGAAGGGGAATGCGGGACCGGACGCGGTCCGCGACCTCGAGGAGAGGGTGATCCTCCTGGTCAACGGCGTGAACCTCTACTTCGAGAACGCCGACCTGAACAAGAAGTTCAAGACCCCGGATCGCCTGCGCCGAGGGGGACCATTTCGCGACCACGCTCGTCGACAACATCCTCCAGAAAATGAGCCCGAGGGGACGGTTCCGGCCGGCCGAGATTTGCTTCGCCGATTCGAAGCGGATCGTCGAAGGCGGCTTCCATTCATCGAGCTATGAGGACCAGTACCAAGGTGTTCCGCGAGGCCATGCTGCGCTGGGTTGAGCCTGGAGGAGTCGGCCGGGAGACGCTCGATCGAACTGGGTCTGACGGACGACTTCCGGGAGAATATCGACGCCCTGTGCGACCCCGAGGACCGCGGCCAGGGGTTTCTGGTCCGGAAGAGTCCTCGATCTCGCCGAGACAAAGGGGCCCGCGACTGCTCTTGAAGAAACACCTGGTGCGCACCGGCCTGAGAGCCGTGCTCCGGGACCTCCGTACCTTTCTGGCCCGATACTACGGCGCCGACGGAACTTTGAGCCGCAAGGCGGTCGCCAGAGACGCTCGGCACCTGTCTCGGGTTCCTCGACCCCGACGACCCGCAGGCGCATCGAGGAGTTCGTCACGGCCGACGGTCGACCCAGACATCGACTCGCTCTTCAACGGCCGGAATGGCGACGTCTCGGCGGGAAACTGGGTTGAGGCATCGTTCCGCCGGATGACCGAGCGGGTCTGCGACGGCATCCTCTGACCGCGCCCAAGGTCAATCCGAGCGTCGCGAAGGCGTTCGGCGATTACTTCGGGGAGCTCGTCGATACCTGGGCGGACCGCTGGGGCTACGCGAGTGCGAGCCTGGAGCCGCCTTCGCGGCACTCCCCCGCCAGCGGGCGAACTTATCAAGCACTGCCTGAAGTTTCACGCCCGCGAGGTCGTCTACCAGCTCCTCGAGGAGGCCCTGGCCGACGCGCGCGGAGCGGCATTCGAACAGGACAAGGACGACCAGAAGCAGGTGATCCAGGCCATCACCTTGCTCAACGAGGCGGCGCGGTTGGCCGATAAGTGGTGTTCCCGAAGAAGGTGAGGAGTTGATGTCGCTGCGAAGCCCTCAGGGCAATGCGCGTTCTCCACTTCAACATCCTCCCGAACACCGGGATCCAGATCTGCCGCGGGTTCCGCATCCCGGACCCGGAGAAGCTGGGCGTGGAGGCCGAGGAGCTCTGGGAGGCCGCCTGCCGCGAGGCCAAGGCCTCCGCGCAGCGGGAAACCGTCCGGCTGATCGCCGACCATATCGCGTGCAACCAGTCGCTGGAGATCGACCGGTTGGATCGCCTGCGATCCGACCGAGACGGCGTTCTTCCGGCTCACCCGGCCCGAAGCACAGGCACGGTCCTCTCGGCCGACCTGGTGATCGACACCCACTCCGGCGCGGGCCGCCAGATGCACCAATCAGATCGACTGCCTGGTCAGGATGGGGCGGGTCTGGCCGTTCGCCCGACAGCTCCACCTCGCCAGTTTCTACGTGACTCCACGAAGGCCCAGATCACGTCGAAGGCAGCCTGATCATGGACTTCGGCAACTCGGGCTGCTCGTTCATCTTCTCCGAGACCGGCTCCGGTGCGATCGAGCTCGCGCGTGATCCCCTTGCACAACCCGTTCGACCCCGAGTATCGCAAGCGGAAGCCCGACGAGCTCGCGATCTTCAAGTCGAGCTTGATCGTGCTGAAGGTCGAGGAGAACCCGCGAGTCGCTCCCTGGCTCGTGATGGGAGCGCGGTCGGAGGAGCTGATCCAGCAACATCCGTTGGGCCACTTATCTTTACGCGCCGAAGAAGTATATCCGCTGACTGGCCGGAACACGTCGAGAATCAGGGCCCTCACGTCGCTCTACCGGGGCGTGATCGGCCATCGACCTGATTTTCATCCGAGGCTCGAATTCGTCAAGGAAGCGGTCAGCCACTTGCTCCAGTTCGTGCTCTCCAGCCTGACGAACCCGAAGTACGCCGCCGACACAACCGAAATGCTCCCCGCAGTTCCAGCGGGTCATGCTCACCTACCCGTTGACATGGCGGGAGGACGACAAGGACCTGTTCTCCGGACTGGTGAGAGACGAGGTGCTCAAGGTCATCGATCTGCCCGAGCCGCTCCGGAAAACGTTCCAGGTGGAGATGATCTGTAGTGAGCCGGTCGCGGTTGCGGCCTACGTACTCTGGGAAACGATCTTTCAGTTCAGACACGCCAATCTCGCGTTGGCCGCCAGCTCGCTGGGCAACACGACGGGCTCGCCTGAGCTGCGGCTGCTGGTCGTCGACATCGGCGGCGGCTCGACCGACATCGCCCTGATCCAGATCGGCTGGCAGCTCCGTCGACAGCGACGATTCGGTGGACGTCACCTTCAAGCTACTGGAGTCGATGCGATTCAACCGTGCTGGCGACCGGCTTTCGCACATCCTGGCCACGGCGATCTGGTACTTCCTGAAGGACAAAGCACGACCTTGAAGAATTCGACTTCGAGGACATCGACGCGGACCCGGGCTTCAAGTTCGAGTACCGTCGCCAGGCTGTATCCGAATTGGCTCGGCTTGCCGAGGAGGCCAAGGTGGCGATCTCTCGCAATGAACCGTGGACGCTCAGTAAGGACGACGAGGACCAGTTGATCGACTACTTCAAATTCGCCAGGAAGGTTGACCCCGCGAACAAGGACGGCGGAGACGGCGGCCGGGTCGCTGACACAAATGGAGCGGACCAGCGCGACGATGACTCCGAGAACAAAGACACGCTCACGATCACGCCGCAAGTCTTCCGCGAGTGGGTCGAGATGGACCGGCAGTCACCGGAGACCGAGGGCGAGCCCGGGTTCATGGACATCTTCCTCTATCTCGGAGACCTTAGGTCCAGCCTGGCGGACCGCGACCAACTCCCGCACTTGACCATCCTCAGCGGGAGGTCAACCCGACTCGCCGTTGATCCGGGACCTCGCGGCACGCCACCTCAAGATGCCGCCGCACCGGATCCGCACTCTCAAGGAGCTCCTGCCCAGGTCGCTGCAAATCCCGGACTATGAGAACCTCGACAAGCTGGCAGTCGTCCGTGGTGCGCAGCGATTCCGCTTCGGAGACGACATCCGATTCATCGTCCCTGCCCGAAAAGCCGGAATTCAAACGCTTCATCGGAAGAGTCAGAAATGGCGAGCGTGGACTGGAGCTGAATCCGAAGAAGGTCCTGGTCAAACCCGGCGATTCCCACTCCAGCCCGCACCCCAGGACCCTGGAGATCTACCACTCGAGGTCGTCCGCATCGGCCACGCCTTCCGAATGAACAGCCCGGCGGAAGTCCTGGCCACCTTCGTCCAACACAAGCCCTGACCGCATGCAGAAGGTGACTATCGACATCCTCGACGACCATACCATTCGCATGAGAGAGCACGATCAGGTCCAGTTCACCGAGTGGGTACCGGGCGGCACCGATATCATCGTCAACAATTTCAATGACACCGGCCGGATCGACCGCGAGCCGGACGGTTTCATCGAGAGAATCATTTGCAAGAACAAGAAACAATGGATCGTGTCGGGGGCAATCGATGCCAACCCTCAAGAATAAACACCTCCTCTGGGCCGCCTCGTTGTGCAGCGCGGGTGGGGTACTGCTAGGCCTGGCGCCCTGTTCGACCGATCGCAAACCGCCGCCGAACTGGACAGCCTCAAAACGGAGCTGAGACAGTTAGAGAGCGAAGCACGCCAGGGCCTAAGCGAGAGAGACAAATCGCTCGCGGAACTTCAGCGGTTGATCAAAGGATTACGCGAGACTCAAGGAAAGGCCCAGTCTGAGCTCGACGCCGGATCTAAACAACTCGACTCTGTGTCCAAACAACTCGATGAAAAGAAGAGTGAGATCGATAAGATCTCCGGCAACGTCAACAAATTGAAGTCCGAGTTCGCCTCGATCGCCGAGCGGGTCACCGAAACGCACAAGGCACTCGCCTTGATCCCGTCGGCCATACAAGGGCTAGGCGGCGACCTCAAGGCTCTCAACCATGCCCTTGCTCCACTTCAGCAAATCGCGAAGCAACTCGAGCAGATCGAGCAGCAACAAAAAGAGCTCATGAAACGTCCCGTACCGGATCCGCGAAAGGCCGGTGCACATGAGAAGAAGGCCGACCCCGAGAACAAGGCCGACCCCGAGCACAAGCGGCCCGAAAACGAGCCCGGCCCACCGTGTACGTCATGAACGCCCGCGATCGGCAGTACAGGACGTGTGATGATCTACCTGGGACTTCTCCTCTCATCGATTAGCGGATTGTTCGGCTTCATCCTCCTCCGCCGACTCAATCGCGCGCGGGGCCGTGCGCACCGCAACGGCCGTGACGAGCCAACCCTCCCGACTGCTCGACCTCCTGAGGCGCAAGCTGAATGACCTGATCGACCGCGACTTGCTGGCCGACACCGGCCCACGCGGTTTGGCGGAGGTGGCTATCAAGTTCCGCGAGCCCCACGATGCCTCCGATGTCGCCAAACTCCTCGGAGACATCGCGAAAAACGCCGAGAGCCGTGACCGGGAAGAACTGGTCGAGCTGATCAAGTACCTCTTCATGCTCCAGTATAGTCTGGGCGTGCCGATCGCTGAATTCGACGGATGCATTTGCGAACTGGTCGATCGGTTGGAAAGCATGGGCTTCAAGGTCACAATTCCCCGGGAAGGGGAACTCCTCGACTCGAAAACGATGTTTGCCTTGAAGCTTGGAAGCCGAGTCAAGCAGCCGATGGGCGTGACCCTGAGAGACCAGTCGGGCCGAGTGGTGAACAAGTCCAAAGTGCTCTGTCAGTGAAGTCGTCAGTCGTCATGTTGCTACTCTGCATCGAGTAACCTGGGATTGACCCTGCGCGGGCAGGAGACCGGGTTCTTGGAGTCGCGTTCAGCCCCGACGAAATCGGGCTTGCCGCCGCCTCGGCCGATGGCATCGTCCGGGTCTGGGAGCCCATAGCGCACTGATTGACCTCTCCTCAGCCCGTTGCTAAGATGATGACTGGTACGGAGAACAGATCTTGATCGAGGTTGCTGATGTCATGAACGAACTCGATTCTTTCCACCACTTCCTCGTCGCTCAACTCACAAATGGCGGTTCGACTCTGACCCCTGAAGAGTGCCTTGAACTCTGGCGCGCCCAGCATCCTCTCAATGAAGAGCTTCAGGCCGGCACTCGAGCGATTCAGGAAGCCCTCGATGACATGCAGGCCGGAGACCATGGGCAATCGCTCCAGGAATTCCTGACGGCCTTTCGCTCCAAGAAACTACCCTCGTCATGACCTATGACTTACGCATCCTGGCACGAGCCCGTGAGGACGTCCAGGAGATCTACGACTGGATCGCCGAGCGTTCCCCTGAGGGTGCCCAGCGATGGCTCGACCGCTTCGAAGAGGCAACCACGGCTCTCCAGACCAATCCATTCCTGGCCCCTCTTGCTCCCGAGTCCAAGTCCTTCGACATCGAGGTCCGTCACACGCTTTTCCGCACGCGATCCGGCCGTCCCTATCGAGCAATCTTCACCGTTGTCGGTGACGAAGTTCGGATCTTACGCGTTCGAGGGCCTGGACAGGCCCCGGTTCGGCCCAGAGACCTCCCCATCGATTGAGTCCCCGTCAATGGGGTCTGAGCGTTTGCCACAGCATGTTTTATACTTCCGGCCACTGCCACAGGGGCAAGGGTCGTTTCGGTTCGCGCGGATCCGCTCGCTCCCGCTGATCGGCATCCTTCCCCGTGATGACGGCTCTCCCGGAGTCTCGTACACGATCCGAGACGCCGTCCCCGTCTCGATACAAGAGCGGATCATCCCGAACAGCGCCGTCAATAGGCGTCGGAGGACACCACCTCGCCGCCCGCGACGGTGCCCAAGGCACGCCAGGTCATACCATCGACCGTGCTCTTGACGAACCGGACCGAGCCATCGCCGAGCAGGACATTCACGCCGCCGGGATGGTAGCTGCGAGCGTTGATCGCCGCGAAGGTGGGCCCGCCGAGCTCTTCGTTGAGTCCGTTCAAGTCGAGGTCCATCCCCGGGTACAACGACCCCGGGCGGCCGATGATCGCCTCGTTGGGCGGCCAGGCCGTGGTGAACCCGGCCGCGTGCACGTTGCCGTCGGACCACTCGGTGTGAAACTCGAACTGGTTCTCGGTCATGCAGGCGCCGTCGTCATATTCGGGCGCGACCACGAACGGATTGGCGTAGGGGCTGGGGATGTTGTTCGGATTGTTGACCGACGGCAGCGGCGTGAACCGGCAGTTCGACGCTGCTTGGTAGGTCTTCACCTCGGCCGCAAGCAGCGTCTGGCTCATGCCGTCGACGAACTCGGCGAGCTCTCCGGCTGCGGTTCATGCCGAATGCATTGCGGTTCTGCGGGCCGTTGAAACCGCCCCAGACAAACCAATCGCCTTGATTGACTCCGTAGCTGGTCACGCCGGCAAGGCCGTAGTCGTGCGAGGAGACCTGCGGCTGGATCTCGCTCGGGCAGACCAAAAGGCCCACATTTTGGCTGATCGATGTGGAGTTCTCGGGATTCTCTTTCCAGAGCGTGAAGTTCGCCGCGTTGAACAGGTTGCCCTGTTCCGAATACGGGAGGATGCGCGACAGGGCGCTCCAGCCGTTGATCCAGGTCACATTGCTGCCGGAACCTGTGGCGCACATCGATGGTGGGAAGCCCCCGATCGCCGTCTCGTAGTTGTGCATCGCCAGGCCGATTTGCTTCAGGTTGTTGGTGCACTGAATTCGACGAGCGGCCTCACGAGCCGCCTGAACCGCCGGCAACAGCAGCGCAATTAGAAGAGCAATGATGGCGATCACCACCAGGAGCTCAATGAGCGTAAAACCGCGACGTCTCGGCACGAGAGCAACCCTCCATAAAGCTTGTGTACGCTGGCGGCGATTGCACGACTCTCCCATCTGGTCCGGGACAGTGCCGTTGCCGGCATCAAATCTCAGAGTTTGTGAAAGAATCGGATAGCGGATTCCAAATTACGAATCGCGAATTCGTAAATGCTTTTGAAATCAGGTTTTATATCCATCCGCAATTCGTAATTCGTCATCTGGAATCGATTTCTTCACAGCCTCTCAGGCTGGAGAGTGTCGGTTGGGACATCTGTCGGATAGCCAGTATCCCGAATGATTCCGGTGATGTCAACGAGTTGATTCGGAGTGGAATCGGGAAGAACTGGAGCGTGCTTCGCGTCCAGAGAGTCTTCCATCAATTTGCGGAGTGGAGGCGGTATCGGCTGTCGGTCCGCACCGCTTGCCGAGTAAACTGCTTCCGCAACAGGGGCGAAGCGCTCGTCCCTGATGAGCGTCCGGGCCGCGTGGAGAATAGCCGACGATGACGGTTCGCCGATTGATTTTCATTCTGGCCGTTTGCTCGATCGGGACAGGCCTGGCGGCGGCCGCGGAGCCGCAACCGTTGACCCGCGACGCCGACCCCGCGGAGCCCATCCGCCGGATCGCGTTTGGGTCTTGCGCCACGCAGGAGAGACCTCAACCGATCTGGAAAGCCGTCCTGGCCTCTCAGCCGCAATTGTTGTTGTTGCTTGGCGACAATATCTATGCGGATACCAAGAACATGGATGTGATGCGGGCCAAGTACGCGAAGCTGGCGGCCATGCCCGGCTTCCAGACGCTCCGCAAAACCTGCCCGATCCTCGCCACCTGGGACGACCACGACCTCGGAGCCGACGACGCCGGCAGCGACTACCCCAAGAAGGACGAATCGCAGCGGATCTTCCTCGACTTCTTCGGTGAGCGCACGGACTCGCCCCGGAGACACCGGCCGGGCGTCTACGATGCCTACGTCTTCGGCCCGGAGGGAAAGCGAGTCCAGGTGATCATGCTCGACACCCGTTATTTCCGTAGCAGCCCTCTGACCCGGAAACCAGGACCACGCGACCGACAAGGACCCTACGCGGGCAATCCGGACCCGAAGACCACCATCCTTGGTGCAGACCAGTGGCGCTGGTTTGCCGAACAGCTTCGCGTCCCGGCCGAACTCCGGATCGTCGTGTCGAGTATCCAGGTCGTGGCCGAAGATCACGGCTGGGAAAAGTGGATGAACTTCCCTCACGAGCGGGAACGACTCTTCAAACTGATCCGCGATACCGAGGCCGAGGGCGTGATCCTCCTGAGCGGTGACCGGCACCTCGCCGAACTGTCGATGATGGACGCCGGGGTCGGCTACCCCATCTACGACCTCACGTCGAGTGGACTGAACCAGGCATCACACTCATGGCGGACCTTCGAGACGAATTCTCATCGGGTCGCCACGATGAACTGGGGCGATAACTTCGGGGTGATCGCGATCGATTGGGACCGCCCCGACCCACGGATCAGCCTCCAGATCCGGGACGTGGACGGGGACATCACGATCCAGCAGAAGATCAATCTGAGCACCATCCGTCGCAAGTCAACCAAACCACGCTGACCGGATGGCCCCGCCGCAACAGCGGGTCGGGTTCTGTCGAGCGTGAGCTCCCTCGCGCAGGGGACCGCTGCGGCGAAGGAGAAAAAGGGCGAATCAACCGTGGGCGTAGCCCTGCGATTAGTAAGAGTCGGAGGAGATGACCTCACCGCCGCCGACCGTACCCAGGGCACGCCAGATCTGAAAGTTGATCGAGTCCTTGACCGAGTGCACGCTGCCGTCGGCAAAGACCGCATTGACGATCCCGGGATGGTGGCTCCGGGAGGTCACGGCGGCGTAGGTCGGGCCGCCATCGTCCTCGTCCTCGGAGCTCATGTCGCTATCGAGGGCTGGTGTCCCGGCGGGAGACATCGTGTTGGGGGGCAAGGCCGTCGTGAAACCGTCGTAGAACGAATTGCCGTTGCACCAGTGAGTGTGACCGCCCCCCAGCATCCCCGCGGGAGCCGTGGCGACCTTGCATCCCGATGTCGGGGCCGCCGCAACGCTCGCCAGCACGGTGGCGATGTCGGGGTAGGCGTACGGGCCTGTCGGTCCGGGCGGCGGCACGGCGCCGCAGTCATGGTAGGAGGGCGTATACGTCTTGACCTCGGCACCCAGAAGCGTATTGCTCAAACCATCGGTAAACGACGCGAACGGCCGGCGCAGGTTGGAGCCGATGGCATCCGGGGTCGGCACGGTACTGGCGAATCCGCCGAAAGTGTACCAGGTCCCCTCACACCAGCCGTAATTCGAGACACCATAGGTCGAAGTCACACCCGCGCTGTTCGTGCTGGTGAACGCCTCTTGATTGGGCTCGCTCGGGCAGAGGAAGACCTTCAACTGCGTGGAAACGGCGGTCGCATTCGAGGGGTCGCTCGTCTTGTTCGTGTAGTTGATGGCGTTGTAGAGCGTCCCCAACTCCAGGAAGGGCGTGATGCGCGAGGAGGCGCCCCAACTCGATTTCCACGCCACCGCACCGGCATTGTTGAAGAGTAAGACCATCTGGGGCGGCAAGACGCCATTCGAGCTCTCGTAGTTGTGAATCGCCAGCCCAAGCTGCTTGAGATTATTGACACACTGAATCCGGCGGGCCGCTTCACGCGCGGACTGCACGGCTGGCAACAAGAGCGCGATCAAGACCGAAATGATCGCAATCACGACCAACAGCTCGATCAGTGTAAAGGCTCGATGTTGATGCTTGCACCCATGGGCATGGTGCCTCGAAACGCATTTCCCACAGCACGTGCTGGGGATGCCTGTCGAGTTCTGACGGGTGGCGGTGATTCTCGTCTCGACGGCAATCGATGAAACCTTGGCGAGCGATCCACCACTCGCCAATCCGTTCGAAGACGTATCCTCACCGATACTTCCGACATCAGGCGTTCTCATAGAACCCGCATCTACCTGGCTTCCGGCGGCTGTGATGCTGCTCATAGTACGGTCCTCATAAGAGGGACGGAACGATCCAGACCGACGGGACCAGCGCCGGACTTGAGTCACAGAGAGATTGATATTGAGATTCAGTCTCAATTGGTTTGAAGTTTACTGAGACTCTGTCTCTATTGTCAAGCCGTTACCGAAATTCTTCACGGGATGTTGTCGTGGAAAGGATGGCCGTGGGACCGCGAGGCTTTTGAGAATCTGTTCCCTAGTAGAACGACTGTTCAGTCCAAGAGCTTGGTGACCCGTCTTGCGGCGGATTCTTGATCGACATCGGTGAGAAGTTCGCCGGTATGCTGCCCCGCTCGCGATCGGCCATAGTCGTTATTCTTTGAATGGCAATACGTTATGGAAGGTTGCTTCTGTGGCATGAAGCGTGCTTAGTAGCGGGGTCGCGTGTGAACCGGACGATTACCCGAGACCGTCGCCAGAGGCGTCGCGCGGAACACCGACCATGTCAAGAGTTAGCCGAGGTTTTACCCTGATCGAGCTCCTTGTGGTCATCGCGATCATCGCCGTCTTGATCGCGCTCTTGTTGCCCGCGGTTCAGGCCCGCGCGAGGCCGCGAGACGGATTCAATGCGTGAATAATCTCAAGCAGCTCGGCCTTGGGATGCACAACTACGAGAGTTCCAACGGCGTCCTGCCGCCACAGACGGTCCTGACGTTTACCAGTGCGGGTGCGGTGTTCTGGAAATCGAGCTGGGGCCCATCTTCACGGATCACGCCTTATATGGAGCTGGGGACGCTCTACAACGCCATCAACTATAACAACAAAACGACCGACCCTTCGAATGCAACGGCCGTCTCCACGCAGTTGAAGGTCTTCCTCTGCCCCAGCGAACCCAATCAACAGGCGTTCATCAACACGAACTCGGCCGGCGTCACCACGACCTACGGCGTCTCCAACTACGGCTGGTGTGAGGGCAACTGGTACACCTTCGGCGGCTATCGGCGGCGTGCCGAACCAGAGCGCTTTCTGCACGAACATCAGCCGCACGTTCGCTTCCTTCACGGACGGGCTAAGCAATACGCTGCTGGGCTCGGAGGTCAAGACATATCAACACGCATACCACAATTGTGGCACGCCCCCACCACCCGGACCAACCGGCCCATACGTGTACCCCGACGTCGCCACCGTGCTGGCGAGCGTGGCGGCGGCCCCGACAGCAGGATGCGCCCTCGTCACAGGGCCCGCGGGCATGCCCGGCGGCGGCCATTCCGAGTGGTCCAACGGCAACTCGTTCTACGACGGCGTCACCACGGCCTTGCCTCCCAACACCCTGTCGCCGGCTGGGTCGCCGCCCCTTGACAGCGATATGAGCTCCGACGATGAAAACGACGGAGGCCCAACCTACTCCGCCATCACTTCACGCAGTTACCATCCTGGCATGGTCAATGCCCTGTTCGCCGACGGCAGCGTGCACTCCATCAAGAGCTCGATCAACTTTCAGACGTGGCGTGCGCTCGGGACAATCGGCAGCGGCGAGGTCATCTCGTCCGATAGCTATTGACGAGTGCTTCCCTGCGAGTCCTGTACCGTGCCGCGGGTATTCGAGGATTCCATTCTGCCCTTGTCAGCCCAGTTGTTCACCCACCGGCCCTCGAGCTGGAGCCATTGAGCGATGCTCTGCTGTCGGATACGGGTTGTGGCGCATAGGTCAATCCACCGCGCGGAAAGATGCGAATGCGCATCGGCTCGTTGCGATGTGAGGGGAGCGCGGCGACCACCGCTCTCCAGAGGTCGGCTTGATCGGCGAAGAGGCGGACCGGGCCCAGACGCGGGCCCAGGCGCTCGCGGAGGGGCGGGGCATAGATCAGGACCGTGCGGTCAACGACCAGTTCTCGGGCCCACCGAATCATGAATGAAGACGGGCTGCCGACGGCCGCGGCGATCCGATCGGCCAGCTTGAGACCACGGCGAGCCACCCAGCCGCCGACGGCCCCGGTCGCCGCGATGGTCGTCATGGCGGCCATTGGAAACGAACGGTCGATCTCCGCCGGATTGGTCCAGAAGAAACCGGCCAGGATCCCCCCGGGCTTCCCGGCGTCGCGGTGCTGGAGCAGTACCTTGAAGCTCATCATCGGGTCTCCCGGCCAGGGTGCGTTGCCGGCGACGACCAGGTCGGCCGGCTCGGCGTCAGGGGCCCGGAACCGGCGCCGGGCCTCGTCCGAGAGGAGTCTCCTGCACTTCGTCGGGACTTCCGGCGACAACGCGGAGCACCTGGCCCCGATCGCCCAGCAGGTGGCTGATCGAGAAGCACGGCCCTGGCAGGAGTGCGGCCGACGCGCGGATCGCAACCCGCATCGGGTTGGTCGCGAGATTGCCGCCGAGCAATCGGCCCGCATCGCCCCCTGGACCGAGACCTTGACCGTGCAGGGCCGCCAGGGTCGAGCGATGGCTGCACCCCGGAAAGATCAGCTTGTAACCCCCTCCAAAACCGGCCTGGAGGTGCGGCAGGACCGAGCCGATGAGTATGCGGAGGTTCGCCTCCGCTACCGGACGGAAGACCTTCACAGGCACGCCCTGCGGCGTTTCGCCCAGATCATCATAGTGCGACGCCTCATCGACCGGTGGGCTATAGCAGGGATAGGAGTCGGCGACCTCGGCCCCGACGCGATTGCGCATCGCGGCATCGTCAACGGCATGGTGACGGCCAACCCCGACGCTGATCGTGACGTCCTCCCGCCGCACGCCCGCGGCATGGAGGGATCGCAAGACGACGCGGAGCGCCTCGCGCCACCGGGGTCCACCGGGAAGGATCATCGACGACGATCGCGACCGTTGTCCCGTGCCCCGCGAGCCGATCCAACGGCCCGATCCCAACCGGAGCATCCAGGGCATGGGAGAGCGCGGACGGATAGTCCGCGAGCTCATCTCCCAGGTCGGGCCAGACCACGTCGGGCGCCGGCCATTCCGCCGGAGGCACCAAGGGAAGCGTCTCCAAAGGGCCCCACGGAATGAGCACGGGCCGCGATGGTCCGGCAGGGTTCGATCCTTCACCCATGGTTCACTTCCATTTGCCGGGAAGCCTCAAAATAGCCGCGATCAATCGAAGGGGATACCGGTCTGTTTCGAGATGTCGCGGAGGTCGTCGACGACGGCCCGGATGAGCGGGACGCCCGCCTCGCGGCGGATGGCCTCGGCCTCGCGCTCGGGGTCGCCGGGGATCCGCGGCCCGGGAGTGCCTGGCGCCGCCCTTGCGGCTGCGGAAGACGCGGATCCACTCGTCGATCTGGCTCTTGAACTCGTCGGGATCGATGAAGCCGTCGATCCGCATCGCCCCGAAGCAGTGGCCGATCCCGCGGCCGACGCCTCGGGAAGGGATTTCCTGCCGAAGCGCGAACGGGGGCGCGAACGGGCCCCAGTTCGCGCCGCTCAGGACGCTGGAGAGGATGTCAACCATCGCCGACAGGCAGTATCCCTTGTGACCCCCATGCTCGCGATCCCCGCCGAGCGGTTGCAAGGCCCCGCCCTCGATCATGCTGCGGGGATCATTCGTGGTCGCGCCGGAGGCGTCAATCGCCCAGCCGTCCGGAATCCTCTGTCGTTTCCGGAGCGCGATCTCGATCTTTCCGTACGCCGTGGCGCTGGTCGCCATGTCGATGACGATCGGCGGCTCCTCGTTACCGGGGAACGCGATGGCGATCGGATTGGTCCCGAGCATCCGCTCGGCCGACCAGAGCGGGGCGACCAGCTTCGTGGAGTTTGTCATGGCCCAGCCGATCATGTCGCGTTTCAGGGCCTGGAGGGGATAGTAGCCCGCGATCCCGAAGTGGTTCGTGTTGCAGACGCTGACCCACCCCGAGCCGACGGCCTCGGCCTTGTCCATCGCGATCTGGTTTGCTTTCGGGCCGACGACGAGCCCCAATCCATTGTCGCCGTCGACGGTCGCGGTGCCAGGCAGCTCGCGGACCACGCGGACCTCGGGCCGGGGATTGATCCGGCCCAGAGTCAGCATGTCGAAGTAGCTGTGCAGCCGTGCCACGCCGTGCGAGTCGATGCCTCGCAAATCGCTCGTGGCCAGGACCTCGGCAGCCTGCCGGGCGTCGGACTCGGGAACTTCGAAATACCGGAATACGCGTGCAGAGAATTCGCGAAGCCGCTCGATGGGGTAGGTCTTGGTCTCCTCCAGGTCGGTCACAAGAATCTCCCTTGGATGAAGTCAGAGTTTGTGAAATCGGAGGGAGGATTGCAAATTACGAATTGCGAATTCATAAATAATTTTGAAATCGATAGTTATATTTATTCGCAATTGGCAATTCGCAATTCGTAATCCGTCATCCGGAATCGATTTCTTCACATCCTCTCAGGTCAGCCGCGGGACCAATCGCTCGACGATCGTCTTCCCGATGTTCAGCGAGGCGGTCGCGGCCGGTGACGGGGCGTTGTTGACGTTGATGACCCGGTCGGCCTCCTGGATGAGGAAATCGTCAACCGTCGTGCCGTCGGGCACCACGGCCTGGGCTCGGATTCCGGCCGGCGCGGCGTGCAGGTGCTCGGCACGGATCTCGGGGACGAGCCGCTGCAGGGCCTTCACAAACGCCGCCTTGCTCGCCGACCGCCACATCTCACCCAGGCCGGTCTTCCAGTACTTGGCGGCCATCTTCAGGAAGCCGGGATAGCTGAGCGTCTCGACCATGTCGGCCAGGTTGAAGTCGGTCTTGCGATACCCCTCGCGGGCGAAGGCGAGCACGGCGTTGGGCCCACACTCCACGCCTCCCTCGATCATCCGGGTGAAATGCACGCCCAGGAACGGGAAGCTCGGGTCGGGCACCGGGTAGATCAGGTTCTTGCAAAGGTGGTGGGCCTCGGGCACCAGCTCGTAATACTCACCCCGGAACGGGACGATCTTGGCGTCGGGCTTCTGACCGCTCATCGCCGTCACGCGGTCGCAATGCAAGCCCGGCACAGTTGACTACCTGCTTGGCCTCGACTTCGCCCGCGGCGGTCGTCACGAGGACCCGGTCGTGATTCCGGTCGATTTGAGTCACGCGCGCCGAGGTGAGCACCTGGCCGTCGTGCTCGCGGACGCGTTCGGCCAGACGCTGGCAGACTTGCTTGTAGTTGACGATGCCCGTCTCGGGGACGTGGATCGCCTTGATCCCGGCCGAATGCGGCTCCAGTTCCGCGAGCCGCTCGCGGCCGATCACCTCGCAAACAACGCCATTCGCCTGGCCGCGCTCGAAGATGCGTTCCAGCGCCGGCAGCTCGGAGTCATCGAGCGCCACGATGACCTTGCCGCAGATCTCGAAGGAGATCCCCTCAGCCGCGCAGAACTCTTCCATCAAGCTTCTTGCCCTGACGACAGTTGATCGCCTTGAGCGAGCCCGGCTTGTAGTAGATCCCCGAGTGCAGCACCCCCGAGTTGTGCCCGGTCTGGTGGAGGGCCAGCTCGGCCTCCTTCTCCAGCACCACGACCTTTTGCCCGGGAAGTTCCCTGGTGAGCTGGTAGGCGGTCGCCAGGCCGACGATTCCCCCACCTATGATGGCCACGTCCGTTGAAATCATCTTTGCCCTTGAGTCCGTTCGAGTCGCGTTATGCCGGTCGGACGAGGGAGCCCGGCAACTCGACCGGATAAGTCGCCGGGCCTGGAGAGTGGTAATCCCGAGAATCCCCGGGCTCGAAGGCCCATGGCCGGGCGCCCGCGCATAGGGGCCACGATCCCTCTAACGGGTTCCGACCGCTGAATCCTCGGATGTCACACGCGCCTCTCATGATACGCGAAACAGACGATCGGATGCACGGTCAATCGTGTCGATCGACAGTCCCTCGGGCGACACTCCGGCCACCAGGTCTCGGACTTCCTCCCATCGAAAAGGTCCCCTCAGTCGGCGCGTGTATGATCCGATGCACAGCCGACAGGCCCTACGACCGCACCGACGATTCGATGACTCCGGTAAGGTCGAGCGCAGGAGATCGCGTTCCGGAGCGGGTTCTTGACATTCTTGGTGCCTCGTCCGTAGACTGCCACGCAATACCCGATAGGCGTCCAGCCGATTGCTGGACAGGAAGCCGGTGAGATTCCGGCGCGGGACCGCCGCTGTAAGCGAGAAGGTCCCCGGACAAGAATGCCACTGCGAGCGAAGGCTCGTGGGAAGGCGTCCGGGACCGATCGACTCGCAAGCCAGAATACGGCCTCTCGGGTACCCCAGATGATGCTTCGGCCTCAAGCATCCGGGCAGGTCGGTAGCCACGCGGACTCCGCGTGTTGCTCACCGATTCCTTTCCGGGATGCCGATGCTGCCAAGCCCTCGGAAAGGTCGCTTCCCGTGCCCCGGCCGTCCCAGATCCGACGAGCCTTCACGCTCATCGAACTCCTCGTGGTGATCGCGATCATCGCCGTGTTGATCGCGCTGCTCTTGCCGGCGGTCCAGGCGGCCCGCGAGGCGGCCCGGCGCCTTCAGTGCGTCAACAACCTCAAGCAGATCGGTATCGCCCTTCATGGCTATCACGACGCCCACAACACCTTCCCGGCGGGAGGCTGGATCGCCGTTCCGACTCAGCCAAAGACCCTCAATATGAACATGGGCTGGTCGGCCACCGTCCTGCCCTGGCTCGAGCAGCGCCCCCTCTGCGACGGCCTGAATCTCAGCTTTCCTTACAACGTCGCGACCAACTCCACCGCCGCCTACACGGTCCTTCTGGTCTACCTGTGTCCTTCCGAACCGAGGAAAACCTACTGGAACCAGTCCCCCGGCGATGCATTCGCCTCTGCCGATGCGGACTACGGCGGCATGTACGGGCCAAGGGGGCTGAGCAGCCCCACCTTCACCGACAATCCACCGTGCGGACCCATGATCTTCAATCAGAACATCTCCCTGGCACAGATCACCGACGGAACCTCGCAAACCATTCAGGTCGGCGAAGATCCCGAGGCCATCAACGCCATGTGGATCAGCGGGCACAACATATTCGACCAGTCCGCCCCGATCAACGCACGTCCGCCCACGGAATATGGGGAAGAACTGACAAGCCAACATCCGGGCGGAGTCAACACCCTGTTTGGCGACGGCTCGGTCCACTTCCTCAAGGACCAGACCAATTCGATAACCCTATCCGCCCTCTGCACGAGAGCGCTCGGCGAGGTTATTAGCAGCGACTCGTACTGAAATCCGGCTTGCAATCCCGACCTGACCACGAATTCGGAGAAACCTGCCCATGAGAAGGTGCATCCTCTTCACCTTGGCCATGGCATCCGTCATGACCTCGGCTGCCCATGCGAACACCGTGATCACGTTCGAGAACTTCGGCCTCCCGGCCAATTCTTACGACAACAACGCGGGTTCGGGCGGCCAGTTCGTCATAGACGGCACCCAATTCAACAACAGCTACGACCCGACCTATGGCGCCTGGTCGGGCTGGGCAATCTCCACCATGACCGACACTACGACTCCCGGGTACACGAACCAGTACAGCGCGATCACCGGCTCCGGAGCCGACAACTCGCAGACCTACGCGGTGGCGTACACATTCAGCCAGACTGCCAACTCATTCAACCCGGCCGGGTCATACATCAACCTCGCGCCGGGAACGACCCCGGTGTCGGTCCAGGTCACCAATACGACCTACGCGTATCTCTCGATGCTCAACGGCGACTCATTCTCCCATAAGTTCGCGGCCGGCGACTTTTTCCTCCTGGACGTCCAGGGTTGGACCGGAGCCAACGGGACGGGAAAGGAGGTCGGCCAGGTCGATTTCTACTTCGCCAACTTCCTCGGGTCGAACAGTTACATCATCGATACCTGGCAGACGCTCAACCTCAGCTCCCTGGCCGGCACCGCGAGCCTCCAATTCGGCCTGAGCTCCAGTGATAACGACCCAGTCTACGGCATGAACACGCCAGCCTACTTCGCGATCGATAACTTGACACTCGGGACAGCTAGCGTCCCCGAGCCGGGCAGCCTTGATCATGTTGGCGATTGGCCTGACCGGCCCGGTTGGCCTCGCCTGGAAGAAACGGAGAGCAGCGGTGCCGCGAGCCTGACCGCTCTCGGGCGGCCTGGTCCATGCAACGGGGGGTGACCCTCCTCGTACTCAGGGTCGGAAGACTCGCCCGAAACTCTGTTGTTGGCGTCCTGGCGATCCAGGACGTGACCTGAGAGCCGACGACCACTCGACCGCACCAGCCCGCTTTGCGCGCTGGTCTTCGTCGAGCCGGGTCGCTCCACGCCTCGAGCTTCTCCCCGTGAGAAATACCTCGCGTCGAATCGAGTATGACCCGTGTCCTGAAAGGAGAATCCCTTGCATACGACGTCCAAGCGTTTGTTTTGCACGCCCCGAGGCATGGGCCGAGCGATCCTTCTGTCCGTACTCCTGACCTGGGGCAGCATTGGCGGCTCGATCGCCCGTGCAGGAATCGTTACCTATGACGGCCTACAGGTCGAACATCCAGGAGAGTTTCGGCAGCGGTACGAACGAGACTATGCTGGTTCTCGACTGGAAATCGGGTGCGACCCCTTCGTACGCCTGGCTCTACTACTGGTCCGACTCCTCGACCACGATGGACGACGCGCTTCGCCAGCTTGCGGCGTCCGAGCCATCGCAATTCCAATACAATGCACCAGAAGGATTCGTCATCGCGCTCAACTACTTCGACGGCACCGAACAGCACATTGGTAACACACAGGGCTGGATGTCGATCTGGGATTCCCCGGCACAGGGGATGGTCCCGCGTTCAAGCTCAACGGCGGTGTGGACACACCGCTGATCGCCGGCGGCTGGGCGGGGATCAACGCCGCGGGCGTGAATCCGCCCGAATACTCCTGGCCTGGTCCGCCGCCAGTCGTCCCGACCGCGGCGTCCGTCCCCGAGCCCGGCAGCCTGGTCCTGATGGCGTTGGGTCTCATTGGGCTGGCTGGCCTCGGCCGGAAAAGACGATTTACGACAGGATTGGCGGCCTGCCTGCTCATGGGCGGTTTCGCCATCGATGCGCGGGCTGGCACCTACGACCCGCAGGTCGGCCAGCCCGGTTCTCTGGGAATCCCCAATACGAGCCCGCTGTTCAAGGAATGGGCCTCGTCGGTCGTCTCGATCACGCGAGGGCCGGAGGATATTGCCCAGCCCAACAGTCCCCTCGCCTCGTTCGGCGATCCGAGCAACGCCCTGGGGATGGCGAACGGTGTGAGTACCCACGTGGTATCGCTTGGCGACGGTGGCTCGATCACGCTCGGCTTCAACACGCCGATCGCGAATGGGCCGGGGGCCGACTTCGCGGTCTTCGAGAACGGATTCCTGTCGGGAGGCACCGGGGCTCGCGTACCTGGAGCTCGCCTTCGTGGATGTCTCCTCCGATGGGGTGCACTTCTTCCGTTTCCCTTCGGTCTCGGAGACGCAGACTACAACCCAGATCGGTGGGTTCGGACTGCTCGACGCCACGAACCTGCATGACCTGGCCGGCAAGTACATCGCCGGATACGGCACGGGCTTCGACCTCTCCGAGCTGGCGGGCGTCTCGCCGTACTTGAACATCAACGATGTGACCGAAGTCCGCATCACGGACGTGGTGGGCTCGATCGACCACATTACGGAACCCGCGACTCCCTCGGGAATCATGATCAACGATCCTTTTCCAACCCCGTTCGCTTCATCGGGCTTCGACCTCAACGGAGTCGGGGTGATCAATATGGCCTCCGTGCCCGAGCCGGCTCAGTGGGCTCCTCGGACTGCTCGGGCTGGGGATCATGGCATCGATCGTTCGACAAAGAAGGCTCAACTTGCTGTAAACGAGTGAGGCCGTTCTCGCAAGCATGAGTCTGTTCCCCTGCGGTTTGCCATGCGGGCCGCAGGAGAAAACGTGATTGACCGTATCGGGTTTATGGGGATTCCAGGCGGAACGGTTCGAGTTGTGTCGGCTCGGCCTTGATGGTCGCCGTCAATCCAGTCTGTCCGTCATACTCGCGATACTTCGTGGCGAACGGGAGCTTCTGGGCCTTCCTGCCCTTCTTGACGGAGTAGCTCGGAGCTGGGCTCGATGCGGACCTTGTATTCGCCCGGAGCGGCTCCTTCACGGGATTTGAGCGATGTCAACGAGAAGGTCCCGTCCGACTCGATCTTGCCCGACGCGGGCAGCCCGCCCTGCTTCGGGATGAATTGCACCGAGCCGCCCGTCAGAGGCTTGCCATCAGCGAGTAGCACTTGACCCTTGACGGGATAGAGCGTACCCGTATAAGGGCCGGGGCCACCACAACTCGCCAATCCGAGCAAGAACAACCAGGACAAAACCAGACTTGTGCCTGAGGATGGACCGGCAACGACGGGTGACGGTCGAGGATCTGGTTGAAGACATTGGTCCCTCCCGTTGAATCCGCCAACAAGCTCGCGTGGCGCAGTGGTGGCGGGACGGAGAATCGCGGCTGGATCGTCAGTCGGATTGGAATCGGGTTCACCTGGCGGCGGACGATCCGCGTAAGTGGCTTCTCGAGGGGAATACGAATCCCCTCGAGCCCCTTCCGCTCGCCATCCATTCTTTTACCTCGCAGCATCCCGCTGCCACCGATCGTCAACCGACTATTTCCTGTCGGTCAGGTTGAAGATCGCGTCATCGGGAAGCTCGGCGACTCGCCGGCCTTCGGTTATGAGGCGGTTCTCCGGAAGGTTCGTGATCGATCGGGCGAACTCGGGCTTGAGCGTGAAAGTCAGGGTTCGACCGGACTTCTTGTCGCGGATCACTGTCTTCAAGGCGTCTCTCGTGGCTTCCTCGATGTGTAGATTCAGCTTGCCGGGGCTGGCGCCGGTCGCCGCCTGCACGCCGTCGGCGATGCACGAATACTGGACCTCGGCCGGGCAACGGTGGATCACCTCAGTGCGTGGCTGTGCCGGGCGAGGCCCAGCTCCTTGAGGGCACGCTCGCCGATCCGGTAGCCGACGACGGCCCAGGGGCCGGCGGCGCCGTGGACCTCCTTCACTCGGGCGAGGCACGCGGCCACCGAGGGCCCGAACGCGGCTTCCGAACCGATCGCCAGCGTGGCCTTGTATCGAATATGGGTGTAGTCCCGCCCATCGCGCTTCCCCGGCGTCTTGTCCATCACCTGAACGAGCAGAGACCATGGGCCTTCCCTCAAGTCCGGACAAGGGATTTCTCCGCGACTGTCCGTGTGCAGCTCCGTGGGATCGTCGTGCCCGTGAAAGATCTTCACGAGCCGCCCGCCGCCGGCTTTCCCTTCCAGAGGGCACGTACCACAGGTGGTCCGTCTCCTCTGGAAACGAGGAGGAGCCTGACCTGGTCGTCACCGAGGCCCAGGTTCGCGGCTTGGTCCGGCTCGATGGCTCGCGTCTGGGCGTAGGCCGCCAGAAAGATGATGAACGAGTCGCCCATGTAGTTGACGATGCCCCGGTCGGCAAACGCACTGACCACGGCCGGGCGACGTATCCGGCAGCCGGGCCTCCAGGCCGTCCGGGAGCCGCTTGACTTCCAATGGGCTTGCCGTCAGCCCAAACCTTCGTATGGGCAATCTCCGCCACGCGCTCCGCTTCGCCGAGGTCGGGCGTGTCGCCGAAGGACAGCCGTACCAGGGCGGAATCGCCCCCGGCGCCCGGGTGAAACCAGAGCTCGTGGGCGTTCGCCGCGGGGTTGACCAGCCGCGACGGCCGCCGCCACCATGAGAATCCATGTCTTCCGCATCGGGTGGTCCCTCTCAGTAGGAGTCGGAGCTGATGACCTCGCCCCTGGCGCAGGTGCCCAGTGCCCGCCAGGTGACGACATTAATCGAGTTCTTGACGAAGTGGACGCTGCCGTCGGCGAACAGGGCGTTGACGCCGCCGGGGTGCCGGCTCCGTGCCGTCCGCCAGCCGTGGAGTGGCCCGCGAAGGCAGTCGTAGGTCAGGCTGTTGGGCGTCAGGTAATGATCGTAGAGTGTATGGCGGTAGTCGCCCTTCGATCCAGTTCGTCTGCCGATCCCACCGGTAGCAGCTCGAGTTCGCGCATTCCGTCGTGGTCATCGGGATATAGGTAAAAGTGCGGCGAAGCGTGTGATCCCCGACGCGATTTGCACCTCGACCTCCTGCGGGTTCGGTGCGTTCGCGGGCGGGGGGATATTTGAGTTATTGCCGATGATGCTCTCGCTCATGAGCGCGGTGTTGCTCGCCCCATCCTGAATGCTGGCGAAGGTCGTCGCCGAGTTCAGGTAGAGAATGCCGTCGGGGTTGCCATACGAGGCGGGCAGTCCGAAGCCGCCCGGCAGACCGTCCCCGGTGCACGAGGCGTAGTTATTCGGGGCCTGGTCGGGCAGCACGTGGTCGCGGACGTCGCTCGGGCAGAGATAGTTCTTGATCTGCATGATATAGACGGTCGTGTTCTGCGGCATGTCATTGCCGTTGACGTCGTACAGCGGGATGTTGAAGTTCATGGCGTTGAACCCGTTGGTCAACTCCGAGAACGGCATGATCATGACGAGCGTCGAGTAGCGGTAATGGCCCGGCCAGGTCGGCATATTCGGCCCCGTGGCACAACAGACCCAGTAGTTGGTCATCGGGGCGATGATACCGGCCGATGGAAACGTTCCCAGGGCGCCGTTGTAGTTGTGCAGGGCAATCCCGATCTGCTTGAGGTTGTTGACGCATTGCATCCGCCGCGCCGCCTCGCGGGCCGACTGGACCGCCGGCAAGAGCAAGGCGATCAACACCGCGATGATGGCGATCACGACCAGCAGTTCGATCAGTGTAAACCCTCGGCGATGTCGCATGGAACCCTCCTCCAGGTGAATGTCTGATCTCGGGCCTCGCTTGTATTATGTTTTTGAAAATCGTAATACCGCGATTTCGAACGAAGCATAATCCTTCCGGCGGGCGCCCGCAAGTTAGCAGTGCTGGAAATGGTTTTTTTGAGAATGCGATTCTCGCGACCGATGGCAGGAGACGTTCGCTCGTACTCACTCGGATTCAAGCCGAGACGCTCTACTCGATGCCGTATTTCCGCAGCTTCTGCCGGAGGGTGGCCCGGTGAATGCCCAGCATCTCGGCCGCCGCGGCGCGGTTGTGCTGGCACTGTTCCAGGACGGCCTTGAGGACCGGCGGCTCGACCAGCTCGAGGAGCCGCTCGTAGAGCGAGGCGTCGGCGGGTGGGATGTGCGGGTGTCTGGACCTCTCGCCGGGTCCACTCGGCGAGCCAGCCCTGGAGCTGGGATCCGGCCGGAGCCGGCGTCTCATCGGCTCGGACCGTCGCCGCCGGGAGGTGCTCGCGCCGGATCGCCCGGCCGCGGGCGACGATGGCCGCGTGCTCGATGGCGTTTCGCAGCTCGCGGATGTTGCCCACCCAGGGACGTGAGCGGAGCTCGTCGAGGAGCTCGTCGCTGAGGCGGGCGTCGGCGATGTCGGCCAGGCGAGACTGCCGCAGGAAATGCTCGGCCAGGGCCGGGATGTCTTCGCGACGGTCGCGAAGCGGCGGGATGTGGATGGGGAAGACGCTGAGCCGGAAGAACAGGTCCTCGCGGAACTGGCCGGTCGCCATGAGCTCGTCGAGCGGCCGGTTCGTCGCGGCGATGATCCGGATATCGGTGGGCCGGGGCCGGGCATCGCCGACCGGCGTCACCGCGCGGTGCTCGATGACGCGCAGGAGCTTCACCTGGAGGTCCGCCGGGATGTCGCCGACCTCATCCAGGAGCACCGTCCCGCCGCTGGCGAGCTCGAGGAGCCCTTTCTGGTCCTGGACCGCACCGGTGAACGAGCCCCGAAGATGGCCGAACAGCTCCCGCTCGACGAGGCTCGGGCTGAGCGCAGCCAGGCAGACCGGGATGTAGGGGCCGCTTCGTCGCCCGCTGTGTCGATGGATGGCCGCGGGCGACCAGCTCCTTGCCGGTGCCGCTCTCGCCGGTGATCAGGACCGGGACGTCCGTCGGCGCCACCAGGGCGATCTTCTTGAACAGACTCCTGCATGGCGGACGACGCGCCGATCGAGCGCCTCGGGCTCGGCCACGGCGGATCCCGCTCCCTCGGCCGGGGCGCGGGTCTTGTGCGTTTCCAGGGCCCGGGTCGACGACGGCCGTCGCCTGGTCGAGGTCGAAGGGCTTGACCAGGTAATCGAACGCCCCTCCCTCCATCGCCCGCACCGCGGTCTCCAGGTTGCCGAAGGCCGTGATGACGATGATCGGTGCGGCCCCGATGCGATCCCGGAACGTGGGCATCGCCGTCAAGCCGTCCACGCCGGGCAGCCGGACGTCGAGCACGACCGCGTCGAGCGGGCTCGAGCCGGCGATCCGCAGGCCCTCCTCCACCGAGGCGGCAACTTCCACGTGATGCCCCTCATCGGTGAGGGACTCGCGGAATGCCCAGCAGATGCTCACCTCATCGTCGACGATCAAGATGCGGCTCATGCGGCTCCCTTCGGTGTCGCGTCTCTCATCGGCAAGGTCAGACGGAAGCGGGTCTCCCCCTCCGCACGTACCCAGCTTAGCCGCCCGCCGTGGTCGCTCGCCACCCGATGGGCCAGTGCCAGGCCGAGCCCGACGCCTTCGGGCTTGCTCGTGACGAACGCCTCGCACAACGAATCGGCCAGCTCGCGGCGGCGGGCCCGCGCCGGTGTCAGCCACCTCGAGGACCGCCTCGTCGCCATCGCGATATCGCCTCGAGGCGGACGGAGCCGCCGGCCCCCGCGGCCTCGATGGCATTCAACGTCAGGTTCAACAAGGCTGCCCGAACGCCCGAGGGATCGGCGAGGACTTCGAGCGGCCGGTCCGCCTCCGGCTGCTGAAGCGTCACCCCGGCATGCTGGCACGCGGGGTGGACCAGGAAGGCGACTTCCGCGAGGAGCTGCCGGAGGTCGCACACGGTGGGCGGACGGCTCTCGACCCGGCCCAGGGAGAGCAGGCCCTTCACCTGCTCCTCGGTCATCGCCAACTGCCGCAGGGCGACGCTCAAGGTCTGGTCGTCCGCGGGGGCCGGATATCGCTTCGCGTGCAGTTGGACGCTCAGCCGGGCACCGGTCAGCGAGTTCCGGAGCTGGTGGGCCAGGCCCGCGGCGAACTGGGCCAGCAGGCGGGAACGCTCCGTCTCCCCGATCGTTCGCTGCATGTCCTTCAGTTGAACGCACATGTGGTTGATCGACCGGGAGAGGTCGTCGACCTCATCGCGCTGGCCGCCGAGCGGAAGCTCCTGGAACTCGCCCTCGACGATTCGAGCCACCTGTCGCTGCACGCGACGGAGCCGGACTCCGATGCGATGAGCAATCCAGCTCGTGACCAGGACCATCACGCCGAGCGAGCCGGCCCCGAGGATCAGGGGCGGCATCGTGGCTTCCCATCGGGCCTGTCGCCAACCGGTCTCGGGGTAGAGCACCAGGAGCGAGGTGCCGCGTGGGCCTCCGGATGACCGCAGGGACACCCCGACGTAGCGCGTCCCCTCCAGGATGGCCGTCGGGAATTCACCCAGGGAATCCAGATGGCCCGCGGCCGGCAGGGAGCGCAGGGCCGGCGGCAGTCCCTCGATGTTCGGCAGGCTACTCCCGGTCACGCGGCCATCCTCCGCATAAGCGACGAAATGGGCGCCGGAAAGCCCCCGCATCTGCGCGAGCACGAACTCCGTATAGGGGAAATTCGCGTGGCCCAGGACATCAATCACGCCGTTGAGCCGGTCGACGATCTGTTGCTGGCTGCGCCGGGCGGCGAGCGTCGCCGTCGTGATGGCGTGGCCGCCACGCGACGGCCTGGATGGCGATCAAGGGGATCAGGATCTGATTGCGGATCGACCACCGCATCGAGAGAATCGGCCTCGCCGAGTGAAAGTCGGTCAGGCATTCCGGCCTGACATCCGGTCCTGTCAGGCCGGAATGCCTGACCCACGTGCGGATCGTTCTTGCTGGGGCGATATGCGCGTCCTTGAGGCCCCTACTTTTCGAGATGTTCCTGGATCGCAGCCTGGCTCTCGTCCGACGGGAAATCGAGGCCAGCGTATTCCGCCTGGCGCTTCGCCGCCAAGTAGTGCCTCAGAGTGTCTCTGGAAGGATGCGAGTCGTCCATCGGGAGTTGCTCCAAATCGTTTTGCTCGTCTCAAGCTTCATCCCCGCGAAGTCTTGCGATCTCTTCCTTGATCATCCTCAAGACCTGTGCTGACGGCTCCTGGAGCCCCAGTCGCTTGGTGATCTCCGCTTTGATCATCTTCAAGACGCGTCTTGACGCCATCCTGACGGCATCGGGGGTCTTGAAGCCCAGTCGTTCGGCGATCACATCGGAGCGTTCTTCCCGGAGGCGGTAGGCCACGAAGGCCTCCCGATGTTTGAGCCGTTCGACGTCGCGCCGTCGCGAATATGAGCGAACGACTCTTTTACCTTCTCCGCGAAAACCAAGGATCGCTCCGTCAACTCTCGGGTAAGTTCTGAGGTCTGGGACGCATCGGGCTCCGCCAAATCGGCCTCCCAGCCGGCGTGCTGGTTAAGGTGGATGAGATTCGGTCGCCGACGCTGCCAATC
Organism: uncultured Isosphaeraceae bacterium; assembly: GCA_963842405.1. Taxonomy (GTDB): domain Bacteria; phylum Planctomycetota; class Planctomycetia; order Isosphaerales; family Isosphaeraceae; genus CAVZRC01. The sequence goes on from CAWJGW010000043.1 coordinate 41,321, forward strand.
GATCACGGCGTTGCCGATCACGACAGAGAGCCAGACATGGAATGGCTTTCCTTTCTGCCGCTGATAGTGCTTGAGCTTCGCCCCGAATCCCTCCTGGATCTGCTGGGCAAGCTCCTCCGCGTCGGCCTGAGAGAGCCCTCCGCCGCGTCAGACAGCGCTCGATGTAGGGGCCGTAAAGCCCACAAAGCTCGATCAGTCGGGTGGCATACTCGCCATCCCTCTGGACCTCGACGATCGCAACTGTGTCGGGTTTCCGGTGCCAATGAGCTGCGGGAGGCAGGCTGCTCAGAGTGGCTCATCGAGTGCTCCTGGGAATCAGGGCTAGATGCACGTCGCCAAGCGTACTGGGAGGCTGCTCGGGTCTACGTTCACCGGCATCCAAGCTTATAAGCTATCAGCCTCGACGAGCTAACGCAACGCGTAACACAACATCTACGGCCACTGACTGCCAAGCCGCAGTAAGTCTTGGCCTCAGAAGAGTTTGGATGCGTACGCTCGTGGCCGATCACAGACTCCGCACCTATTACGGATTCAACTCGGTTGGAGGGCGGCATGATTCCTACTTTCCGCACATCCCGGGCTGATTATCTCCGAGTTTCTTTTCACCTCGGTTGACGGGAGCCTTCGACCAGCGGTCTGCCTTCCTGCGGGCGGCCGCCTGGCTCATCGGCCCGGCGCAGCGGCCGGCTCCCTCCTGGCCTGACACTCGCTTCGATCTCATCTCCTCGATGCCGCATTCTTCGCTCCTGTCCTATCTCCTGTCAATGTCCCGCGACCGCGATTGACTTTTTCGGCCTCGACTCGTCGAGTCCGCCCTCGACGTAAGTCGCGCGAGCTCATTCCTGACGTTTGCGATCGCTCTCAGTTTCGTCGCCTCTCGCGCTCAAGGCCCTCGTTTTCTCGCGGTTTTCGGCGACCCTCTTCGCGGTGGAATCCCACGAACCTATTTCTCCGTCTTCGCTCAGTCGCGGGCCGCTCGACTTACGTCGAGACGTCTTGGTGTTATACCTCACTGAAAATTTTTCACCTCTTGACGATTCTCGGTTCGCGACAATCATGCCGGCAGAAATCGCCACCAGCCGGCGGCCGCACTCCGGCCCGGCCGACGACTGCGAACGACCCGCGCCCTGGACACCGAAACCGCGACAGGAGCCACCCCCGTGCCACGACCTCGCCCCAAGTCCACGCCACTGGGCGACACCGCCCTCGCCCCCGGTCGGACGCTCCACTCCTACCAACTCGGTCTGCTGCCGGTCTTCAATCGTCTGCTCGTTCGCTTGCGATTGGAACACTTCCTCCGCGACTATCTGCCCCCGGAGGATCGCCGCTGCCGCATCGCCCCGGCCCAGGCCCTGATCGTCCTGCTCAAGAATCTCCTCCTCTCCCGCGAACCCCTCTATGGCGTGGCCCACTGGGCCGCTCGCTACCAGCCCGCCGCCTTGGGTCTCGACCCCCAACAGATCGCCTCCCTCAATGATGATCGCTTGGCGCTGCCCTGGACCAGCTCTTCCGCGGCGACTGTGGTTCCCTCGCCTTGACCGTCGCTACACATGCCGTCCGCGAATTCCCTGTCGCGCTCGAAGAGCTGCACAACGACTCCACCACCATGACCTTCCTCGGCGACTACGCCAACGCCGCCCAAGAATACCGTCGCCGGGCTCAACCCCGGCTGGCCATCACCTGGGGCCATAACAAGGACCACCGGCCCGATCTCAAACAACTGCTCTTCATCCTCACCGTCACCAAGGACGGAGGAGTCCCGGTCTATTTCCAGGCCAAGAGCGGCAACATGGCCGACGATATGACCCACCGCGACACCTGGGACTCTCCTCTGCAAGCTGGTCGGCCGGTCGGATTTCCTCTACGTCGCCGACTGCAAGTTCGCCAGCACGGAGAACATGGGCTACGTGCACGGGCATGGCGGCCGGTTCCTGACCGTGCTGCCTCGCACCCGGTCTGAGGACCGCCTCTTCCGCGAGTCGTTGGCCCGGGGCCAGGTCCGTTGGCGACGCATTCACGATAAGTACAACGAGAAGGGCGAGCTCATCGATCGCTTCCGCGTCAGCGAGCCGGCGGCCACGAGTGCCGAAGGCTATCGCCTGGTGTGGTATCACAGCGCGCGCAAGGCCGAGAACGACGCCTTGGCCCGGGCGCGGCAAGTGGAGCGGGCCTGGCGGGAACTGGCGGAGCTCCAGCAGAAGCTGACGTCGCCGCGGACCCGCTACCGCGTGCGGGCGAAGGTGACAGAGGCCGTGGAGGCGATCCTCCAGGCTCGAGGGACGACGCCATGGGTGGTCGTGGCGATCGACGAGCACGAGCAGGAGGTCTTTCACCAGGAGCGGCCGGGCCGGCCGAACAAGCAGACGAAATATCGCCGGGAAGTGAGCACGCGGTATGAACTGACGTGCGAGATGAACCAGGCCGCGTTGGCGGCGGAGGTGGTCAATGACGGGGTCTTCCCGTTGATCACGAACGACCGGGCGCTATCGGAGCAGGCATTGTTGCTGGCGTACAAGGGCCAGCCGATGATCGAGAGGCGATTCGCGCAGTTGAAGACGGAGTTTGCTGTGGCGCCGGTGTACCTCAAGGAGATGACGCGGATCCAGGCATTGTTATGCCTGTATTTCCTGGTGCTGTTGGTGGAGGCGTTGTTGGAGCGGGAGCTGCGGCAGGCGATGGCCCGGAGGGAAGTGGAGAGCTTGCCGATGTACCCGGAGGGCCGAGCGTGCCGGTGCCCGACGACGCCGCGGCTGATCGAGGTGTTCGAGAATATCCAACGCCACCGCCTGATCATCGGCAAGAGACCGCCGGTGGACATGACGACGAAGCTGAGTCGGTTGCAACGCCGAATTTTGAGGTTGCTCGGCATGCGAATGGTCTACGACAACTGACCGAGTTGGGCCTCGGAAATTCGGAGATAATCCGCCCGGGACGTGCGGAAAGAAAGATGATTAGCTCGCTTCGCTCGTGTTACGGGTCGCGTTAGCTCGGAGGGAGGAGCCGGAGAGACGGTTCCTTCCTGGACAACCCTGGCCCAGTACCAAAACTAGAAATGCTCTTGAAGGAGGACGACTTGCTATGACTACCACTGACCGCCGCACCTTCCTGAAGTCATCCGTCGCCGCTCTCGCCGTGCCCGCGTTTGGCTTCAGCTCAACCCAGGAGGGTGTCCTCTCCGCCTTCGCCAACGTCGGCGGCAACCCCAAGCTCTACCGGGTGCACTGGAGTTCTGATGGCCATCGCCTCGGCAAGGGCGAGATCGTTTACGAAGGCATCTCGCCCGTGCTGAGCATCATGCCCTACCGAGGCGGCGTCCTCACCGCTTTCGCCAACGTCGGCGGCAACCCCAATTTGTTTCGCGTGCACTTCAGCCCCGACGGTCGGAACCTCGGCGCCGGCGAGATCCGCTACGAGGGCTGCTCGCCGGTCACGGCCATGGCGCCGCACCGAGGCGGCGTGTTGACCGCCTTCGCCAACGTCGAGAATAAACGCGGGCTGAACCGGATCCACTTCAGTCCCGACGGCTTCAGCCTCGGGAGCGGCGAGATTCGCTACGAGGGTTGCTCGCCGGTCACGGCGATGATCACCCATCATGGCGGCGTGCTCGCCGCGTTCAGCAACGTCGAGGGAAGGGGCTTTCTATTCAGCAGGGTGCACTTTAGCCCCGACGGGAGAAACGTCGGCCGCGGCGAGGTCCGCTACGAGGGCTGCTCGCCGTTCCGGCCATGGCGCCGCACCGGGACGGCGTGCTGACCGCCTTCGCCAATGTCGAGAACAACCCCAGGCTGTTCCGAATTCACTACAGCCCCGACGGGCGGGGCGTCGGTAGCGGGCCGATCAAGTACGAGGGCTGCTCCCCGGTCAGGGGCATGATCCCCTTCCGGGGCGGCGTTCTCACCGCATTCTCGAACGCCGAGAACAACCCGAATCTGCACCGGATCCACTTCAGCCCCGACGGCGAGAACCTCGGCGGCGGGCCCATCGAGTACCAGGGGACCTCGCCGGTCACGGCCATGTCGCAGTACGGGGCCAATTCCTCAGGTGACCTCTTCGGGGATGCGGATGCCGCCGACCTGGCCGCTCAAATCGGCGCCGGCGTGGCGCTTTTCGGGGTGATCCAGGCGGGCTCCCGCGATGCCGGCCCCGTCATCGACCGGATACGTGACAAGCTGTTCGGTCCTTCCGGTGCCCCCCGACATGAAGGTGGCGGCCGTCCTTCCGGTGCCCCCCGAGGCGAAGGCCGGGGCGGAGGCGGCGGCAACCCCAGAACCGGCGCGGCCCAGGTCCCGCTCCGTTGAGGAATCCGGCACTCCGGCGGCCCGGTTGCTCCCTCCGGTAGCTATCGGAGCGGCGGTGGAGGCAACGAAATCGTCGAAGCTTTCGAGACAACGGGCCGCCTCGGACGGCTCGGCGAGCTGGCAGGCCGCAACGCGAGTGAACGTCGTTCAAGCCCCTAAGCAACTCGACTGGAAAAAGGTTCCAGGAACCTTTGGACTGCTTGAGCGTTGAAACCGCATCAAATCAGCCGGCATTCGATCCGCGAAATCAAGATTTCCTGCTGCTCGATGTGGCCCGCGGTTTTCAGGATCGGCTTCAAGCCGGCAAAGAAGCGGTTGGCCGCCTCAATGGGGTTGGCGAGAACTTCCACCGTGGTCAGGTAGTCTTTCTCCGCTTGCCTTTCCTGAGGCGGGTGCCAGAGTCCCCACAGCGGCGGTGCCGAGGATGACGATGCCACCATGCAGCCTCCGAAACGGTGATCGAGGATGTGAAACAGTTCGTCGAGGATGGGATCGGTGAAGACGATTCTTCCTTTCGCATCGAGCAAAGGCAGAACGAGGCGAAAGAGATAGGCGTAGCCTTCCAGACGATTTCTTCGAGGCTCGGTAAGCGGAGGTCGTCTGGAATGGCTGGCTCAAACCATCGAGCCGCTCGCGGAAGTGATTAGTCGGCGTCTTTTTTCTGGCCATCGTCGTCGCGGGACCTGGGCGTCAATCCATGGGTTTCGATCAGACCGGCTTCCTCCAGGGCTTTCTTCTGAGCGGCATCGACGATCAGCGTTCGCTCGTGCCGCGTTTGAAACGCGCCGCCTCGCTCCAGGAGGAGGCCAATGGCGCTGCCGTACTGACCGGGCTTGATCCTGACCGCGACGGGCATGACGATTCCCCTTTGGAAGCGGCCAACCTCTCGAAAACCACTTCGAGAATAGCACACGGCAGGAAGGAGTACCAAGGGCAGAATTTGGTGGTAGAGCCCGGCATCGCGGGGACCTTGACGATCAAACCGGCCACGCCAACTCCCGCACCGATGCCGACTCCCACACCGACGCCGACCCCTACACCCACGCGGACTCCGCTCGTCACCGTCACCTCGGTGCAATGGCAAACCCTCCCACTCCCGGGTGGCACGGCCAAGAAGGCGAAGACGAAGCCGGAGACCGTCCTCGAGATCGACTTCAGTGGTCCCCTCGCAGGCGCGGGGAACCTTTCGGCTTATCAGCTCTGGACGATCAAGACCAGGAAGGTCAAGAAGAAGGTGATCACGAGCTTGAAGCCGGTCCCGTTGTTGTCGGCCGTGCCCGCCGCGAGCCCATCGACGACCTCGGTCGAGCTGGTGTCGGCGTCCAAGCCAAACCTGGCCTTGACGGACCAGCTCCTGACCACCGCGGCCGATCTCACCGACGCGCAAGGCCGCGTTTGGCCGGGAACAACGGCCAGCCCGGCGGCACTTACGCCGCGACGCTGAACCATGGGGTCATCAGCATGGCCCAGACGACGACCGAAGCCCGCGCCGGCCGAGTCACCGACGCGGCGATTGATGCCATGTTGAGCGAGGCGTTCCTCCCCTGGCTGATCGGAAGGCACTCTTGATCGTAACAACCACGAGCCCGCATGGGTATCCTCGTCAATCGGACCATTCTCTTCTCCGCATGGCCTCCTTTCTTACGTGTGGTCCACGAGCTTGGTTTGCACCAGCCCGCGCGGTACAATCATGGCAAAAGGAGCCCGTCATGCCGCTACGCGATCACTTTCGCCCGCCGGTCGAAAAACGCCATTCCTGGGACGAACTTCACGGCATGTGGCCTGCGATGATCGTCCTGGAGCTCTTGCCGCAACTCCCGGAGGGATTCGTCGCGGCGCCCGGCGTGCATCTGGGGACCGCGTTTGAGATCGATGTTTCGGCCTATGAGCATGACGAACCGGTTGAGGCCCCGATGCCGGGCGGCAGCGACGGAGGTGGCGTGGCCGTGGCCGTGGCCACGCACGCGCCTCCACAACCCACGCTCACGCTCGAAACCGAATTGCCCGACCAGGACGAATACGAGGTGCGAATCTACGACGATCGTCACGGCCGGCGGTTAGTCGCGGCAATCGAGCTGATCAGCCCGTCCAACAAGGATCGTCCCGAGAGCCGGCGCGTCTTCGTCGGCAAGGTCGCGGCCCTGTTGCAACGCAACGTGTGCGTGTCGCTGGTCGATGTCGTCACGATTCGCCATTTCAATCTCTACGCCGAGCTCCTGGAATTCATCGGGGCCGGCGATCCCGCGCTCGGGAGCAAACCGCCAAGTCTGTATGCGGTCACGATTCGCGGCCGTAAGCGCCCTCGCCGACGGTCCTTGCTGGAGACCTGGTTTTACCCGATGCATCTCGGACAGCCCTTGCCGACTCTCCCGATCTGGCTGGATGTGGATTTGTGCATCAACCTGGATCTGGAATCCAGCTACGAGGAGACCTGCCGCTCCCTCGCATTTCCTGAGCGCGGGAACCTGAATCGCGCGGCGGGATCCATCATCTACCCGTGCGGAGTGACGAGCCATGCCGAGGGCTGGAAAAAAGTTCCAGGAACTGTTGGACTGCTCAATGGTGAGGATCGATTTAGGTCGGCTCGAGACCGAGGGCACGATGCTACCCGCCGGGCGAGCCGAAGGCCACAACGCCGGACATGATCTCCTGTGCCGAGTCGAATCATTTCCCTCTCGCGATCTGGATCAGGTTGCCGCAGGTATCGTCGAGGAGGGCCACGGTGACCGGTCCCATGTCGGTGGGCTCGAGTGGAATTGGTGTGCAACTCAATCGTAAAGCGCTCCAGTTCCATTATGGTTGCTCCGATCCGCGAGTGATCTTGGGCACAATCTTCTGCCGGTCTCATCGTGAAGCCTCGTCGCGGCCTGTCGAGGGCTCCTTGGATTGGGCTGATCCGACTGAGAACAATTCTCGTCGAGATCGCATGACCGATCAAGGAATCGGTCCTCGGCACTGGCCTTAACTCGATTCCATCAAACTCTCCTGAGAGCATGACTTGCAAGGCATTGTCGGGCGCGGATCGCCTGACGTGAAGTCCTGTTCCGGCGATGTTCCGGTTTTTCTCGCA
>CAWJGW010000044.1:0-35479 GCA_963842405.1 uncultured Isosphaeraceae bacterium
CTCGACTTCCTCGACCAGCGGCACCAGGCCGCGGGCAAAGCGATGGTTGTCCTGTTCCTCGAACTTCATCTCGTATGCTGGACGCGCAGTTGAAGGCCCGGCTGGAACAGCGGGGCGTGGACGCCTCGGCGGCGATTCCCGGAGCCGCGTTCGCCGCCGCACTACCCTCCCCTGCCCCGGCCGCCTGGGTCGAGGCGACGATCCGCCTGGCCATGCAATTCGCTCACGGGACTACGACAAGAACCGCCTCTGGTTTGGCGGTCGCCCTGGCCGAGGAGGTCTTACGAGCCATGCTGATCGGCAAGATCAAGGTCGTGGTCGGGATGATCCTGTTCGCCACTGTCCTGGTCACCGGAGTGGTCACGTGGGCCAGGCAGGAAGAGAAGAAAGCCTGGACCGGCTTCCTGTCGCGATCTCCGCCGCGCCCCCGATCGAGAAGCCGCAAGCCGCGCTTCCGCCTCAGCTCGAGCCGGAGCGAACGGTCAAGCGCACCGTGCGTGGGATCGTCCGCGACGAGCAAGGCCGGCCGGTAGCCAATGCCTGGGTCGGCAGCGAAGTCGAACCCGTACCGGATGTCTGGAGTCTCATCACGTCGCCCGACCGCATCCGTGTGGCCTCGCGACCCTACCGCGACCCGAGCGGATGTGATCCCTCCAGGATCTCTGGGCAAGTATTTCGAGTATCGCGACGACTCCGGGAAGTGGAACCCGGTCCATCCCGATGACATCCGCCGCTACGATCGTTCACGAAATCCCGAAGTCGCCCTGTCCTCCCGGCAGCAAGCCGCCTTGGAGAAGGTCCTACCCAATGGCCTTCTCGAAGTCCGGCTGCAAAAGGGACGCCAGCGGATGAGCCCATCGAATTTCGAGATCGCATCGGCCGCACGAACGGATTCCCAGGGCCAGTTTGCGGTCGAGGTCAATTTCTCGGCTCCCCAGGTTTCGCGAGAATGCAAATTCACTTCGCCTCGCCTGGCTTTCTGCGGGAGGCGGTCCAGGTGGTCCGGGTCGATGGGCCGGATCGACCCCTCGAGATCACGCTGAGACCGACGAGACTGATCCGCACCCGCGTGGTTGAGACACCTCAGGATCACCCCGAAATGCCTCTGGAATGGCGGGTGTTCTCGGTTGATTCCAATGATGGAAATGCCTATCACATCGATCCGATCGCGCGGGATGGGAGCACCCTGGGCGACCGGTCCTCGTGATCCTGCGAAGACCCCTCCTCGCCGAGCGGCCAGCGCCGCCTTGAAGTCCGACTGCCGGCGGGCCGGTACAAAGCTGTGTTCGATACGAGCACCATGGCTCGAATGGTGGATCTCAACGTGCCCGCCGGAGAGGGCCCGGTTGACCTCCCCGACATCCGCCTGGAGAGTCTTGCCTGGGTGAAGATGCTGGGCAAGCCGGCTGCCGAGATCGAGGCCACCGATCTCGAAGCCAAGCCGGTCAAGCTGGCTGACTATCGAGGCAAGGTGGTTCTCCTCGCGTTCTGGGGTACGCAGAACTTCGAGTGGTTGGCGAGGATGGACGGACTGGCCGAGTTGCACAAGCGGTTGAAGGAATCACCCGCTGGCGATCCTGGCGATCCACGACGCGTCGGTGACATCGGTCGACCGCGTTCAAGACGGCGGCCGCGCCGCTCCTCGACCGGTACTTCAAGCCGCCCGAATCCCCGTTCCGGCTACTGCTCGACCGAGCGCCGGCCGGCAGAGGGACTGGCCCTTTCAGCCTGCAAGCGGGTGAAACCGGGTCGGGCCGGACATCAGATCGCTACGAGGTCGTGGGGACCAATACCTTCGTGATCGATAAGGAGGGTCGATTGGCCTTCGCGCACCTGGATGGCGCTGAGAGACGCGAGACGTTCGCGATCGGCAAGGACGGAAAGCTGGTCTGGGAAACCGATCTCAAAGATATCAACGACGCCGATCCAGCCAAGGCTGAGAACGCCCTGGCAACGAGTGAACTCCTGAATGCTCTGGAAGACCAGCTCGGCTTGCCGAAGACCCCGCGGCCCAAGTTCGACCGACTCCCGACTCCGTCCCAGCCACCGGTATCGGGCGGCTCCCCTGATTGTCATGGGCGAGGTGGTCGGACTCGAGGGGAAACCGGTTGCGGGCGCAAGGTGTCTTCGCTTTTCCCCATGCGTGGGAAGCCGGTGAAAACCGACCTGACGGGAGCGTTTTCGATCACAGTTGGGCTCATCTCCTCCGACATCCCTATCAAGATTGAAGCACCAGGACTGGCCACCCGGACGTTCTGGGCCAGTTACCGTGCGGAGGGCGAAGCCCAGAATCCCGAGGGCGCGACGGAGTGGGTCATCGAGTTCGCGGGCCGCATCGATCGGCCGTTGCGAATGAGGCCCGGAGTCGTCGTCACCGGCCGGGTGGTTCGTGGAGGGAAGCCCATCCCGGCGCCACAATGATCTTACGGTACCAAGACTACGCCCAGGTGAAAGCCAAGCTCTCGAATTCCCAGCCTCAAGAGGACATCGAGGCCAAAACGGATGACCAGGGGTATTTCCGGATCGGTCATGTGGAGCCGGACCGGGCTGGAAGTACGCGGTCTTTGCCAAGCCGGAGAGCCTGGCGGATCATCAGACGGTGATTCCGAGGGCATTCCCTGCCTCAAGTGATGGGGAGATCATCGATCTCGGTGACATTGAGGTGCGGCCCGGCGGACGCTCGTCTGGGCGCTTGATCTTCTCCGACGGCAAGCTTCCGCCCCAGGCGCCAGGCTTTCTGTCAGCCCGGAGTACCTGGGGATGTTGTCTTCGAGCCTGAATGAGGACGGACGATTTGAGGTGACGGGCCTTCCCGACGGCAGCGTATCGGTATTCATCATGCAAATGGACGACATGGGAGTACAATCGACAACTCTCCCCGGCTACCGGCTCTCACGCAAGAACAAGTGCCTCGATCCCAATTTCCCCGATCGCCTTCGGGGTATGGTCGATCGCGACATCACCGACCTGACGATCCTGCTCGAGCCCGGCGAGACGCCCAAACGAGTCCCTGAAGTCGCCCCGGCCCTCCCGGCGGATTTCAACTTCGCCAAGGCCGGACCGATCACTGGCGTACCGCCCGGGGATTTCCCGAAAAGTCGATAACCGAGTAAGATAGGACTCCGGCAAGAAGAATCATCACAAACGGTTAACCACGGAAAACACAGACCGGCACGGAAAAAAGGGGAGTTGATCCGGCTTCTCATTTTCCGTGAAAATCAGTGGATTCCGTGGTTAATCACCACGGCCTCTGGCCGTGCGACCCGAAGAGCTTCGAGCGATCCGGCGTGCATTCCTCCGTGAAAAGTATAGGCTCCTCCTTCCAGGAAGGCCCCGTGGGGCAGGAAGGAGGAGCCGATGCACGAATGGCAGAGCTTGTCCCATGTGAGGTGGGAGTGCAAGTACCACGTGGTGATCATACCGAAGTACCGCCGGAAAGTCTTCTACGGAAGGCTGCGGCATCAGATCGGCCCAATCCTTCGGGACTTGTGCCGTCAACGCGGAGTCGAGCTGTTGGAAGGGCATGCGATGCCTGACCACATCGACCTGTGCCTGAGCATTCCGCCCGAGTAGAGTGCGGCGCATACGATCGGATTCCTGAAGGGCAAGAGTGCGGTTCGAATCCATCGGGAGTTGCTGCACGAGCGTCGGATGACGGGCCTTCATTTCTGGGCAACGGGTTACTGCGTGAGCACGGTGGGCCTTGATGAGGCTCGGGTGCGGCAGTATATCCGAGACCAGGATGAACGGGACCGTCGCCAGGGTGAGTTGTCTCTAGATCCCCACAGGCATCCTCTTCCATTCTCACGGATTATGCCAACCGTGGCACTCGGGGAGCAGACGGTCGGCCTCGGCCGGTCCCCAGGTCCCCGGCTCGTAGAAGAAGAGGGGCGTCGCGTTCCCCAGCACCGGCTCGACGATCCGCCACTGGGCCTCGATCGGTGTCTTCCCGGGAGAACAGGCTCGGGTCGCCGGCCATGGCGGCTTGCAGGAGCCGGGCGTAGGGAGGCACCTCGTCGACCGGCTGGCGGAGGGCCATCAGCTCGACCGGCTTCAAGTCGTCGTCCTCACCTTCCTTCCGGACCACCGCGCCGATCGCGATGATCTCCTCGGGATTGAACCGAATCCGGACGTAATTGTTCGAGCAATCGAGCGAGTGCCTGGCGAACGTACGCTGGGGAGGCGTGTGGAACCGCACCAGGACCTCGGTCGCGGTCTTGGGCAGGCTCTTGCCGGCTCGGATCAGGATCGGCACGCCGGCCCACCGCCACGAGTCGATCTTGAGCCGCACCGCGGCGAACGTCTCGACCTGGGAGTCGGGGGCGACCCCTTTCTCCTTGCGATACCCTTGGTACTGGCCGCGCACGACGTCATCCGGCCCCAGCGGCTCGATCGCCCGCAACACCTTGACCTTCTCGTCGCGGATGCCGTCGGGCGCGTTGCTGCCGGGCGGTTCCATCGCCAACATCGACACGACCTGGAGCATGTGGTTCTGGATCACGTCGCGGATCGCGCCGGCCTCCTCGTAGAAGGCGCCGCGGCCCTGTACGTCGAATTGCTCGGCCATCGTGATCTGGATGTCCTCGACGCAATCGCGGTTCCAGATCGGCTCGAGGAACCGGTTGGCGAACCGGAAACTCAGGATATTCAGCACCGGCTCCTTGCCGACGTAGTGATCGATCCGGAAGATTTGCGACTCCTCGAACGTATGGTGGAGGATCCGGTTCAGCTCCTGGGCTGAGGGCAAGTCGCGACCGAACGGCTTCTCGACGACGACCCGGGCATCCTGGGCGCAGCCCGACTCCTCGAGGTGGTGCACCACGACGCCGAACAGGCTCGGCGGGATCGCCAGGTAGTGCAACGGCCGTTTCGCCTGGCCAAGGCACTTCACGCAGTTGATCGAACGTCGCGGCTTCGCTGTAGTCGCCGTCGATGTAGCGGAGCTGCTCGACCAGCTTGGCGAAGGCGGATTCGTCGACTCCGCCGTGCTTCTCCAGGCTGTCGCGCGCCCGCGCCGGAGTTGCTCGACCGTCCAGCCGGACTTGGCCACCCCGACGATCGGTACGCCGAGATGCCCGTGTTGGATCATGTACTGGAGGGCCGGGAAGATTTTCTTGTAGGCCAGGTCGCCGGTCGCTCCGAAGAAGACCAGGGCGTCGGAATCGGTCTGGGTCATGATGTCGCCTCCTCGGACTCAGCTTGACCGGGATTGGAGGTGGTCGGCGGTTCGAGCACGTTCCGCCACCTCACGGGCAAGAGCTGGAATGCCGTCTGGTAAGTGGCCTCCAGCGGAACCCACACACACCCATCGGGCTCCAGAAACAGGGGCATGCCCGGGAGAACATCGCCCACGGCCACAGGCTCGATGTACGCCCGAGTCGTCAATCCGCACTCATAAGCGACCAGGGTGAGTCGTTTGTCGGCGGGAAGCTCGAAGGGTTGGCCCTGAACTTCCTCCCAGATTGCCGCATGGACCCCGTTCTCATCGCGCGATCCTGGAGGAAATGGGTCCAGGATGAGGAGGTGGATGCGTGCCTCGAGCAGTTCGCACGCCTTCTCCACAAAGGCCCGGAACCCATGACGGCTAGCCTTGTTTCCGGGAGAGACAATCTCGATCATGGCGACGATGCGGTCTCCACTCACATGCCGGACGACCACCGAACTCTTCTTCCGGCGGTAAAACTCGACGTCCGTTTCGGCCATGAACCGAGTGCGCGGTCTGGCAAGCAATGTCACCGAGCTGGCCGTATCGGCGAGTTCCTCAATCCGGCCGCGAGACGGATCCTGAAGTGTCAGGACGTCCGGCCCGAAACCGGCAGCCTGTTGCTCTGGCAGAGCGTAGTATTCGGGTGGCAACAGGCCCGAATTGAGGGCGTTGCTGATGGTCGAAATCCAGCCGTGATGGAACGCGTGGAAGATGCCGGCCGCCACCAAGGTCCAGTCGTGCATCGGCATGATGGGTTCCTCTCGAGATCCATCGTCATCACCTCCATTTGACCACACCGATCGGTGGATCGACCAGGGACATCATGTCACGCTTTCTTCTCGAGATGGCCGCCGAACGCGAACCGCATGGCCGAGAGCACCCGGTCGGCGTAGTCATCCGTGCGGCGCGAGCTGAACCGCTCGAACAGAGCAGTGCTGAGCACGCCCGCCGGTACGCCCTCGTCGATGGCGGCCTGGATCGTCCATCGCCCCTCGCCCGAGTCGGAGACTCGGCCCGAGAAGTCGGCGAGCTCGGGGTTGCTCAGTAGGGCCTGGGCCGTCAGGTCCAGCAGCCAGGAGGCGATCACACTCCCGCGACGCCAGACCTCGGCGATGTCGGCGAGATTGAGGTCGTACTGGTAGAGCTCGGGACGTCGCAACGGGGTGGTCTCGGCGTTGACCTCCTGCGAATGCTTGCCGGCGTCCGCATGCTTGAGGATATTGAAACCCTCGGCATAAGCGGCCATGATGCCGTACTCGATCCCGTTGTGGACCATCTTGACGAAATGCCCCGCGCCGTTCGGACCGCAGTGGAGGTATCCCTGCTCGGCGGTGCCGCCGGCCTTCTCGCGCCCTGGCGTCCGGTCGGCGATGCCCATCCCGGGTGCCAGCGCGGCGAAGATCGGGTCGAGGTGCTTCACGACCTCGGGCTCCCCGCCGATCATCAGACAGTAGCCGCGCTCCCGGCCCCAGACGCCGCCGCTGGTACCCGCATCCACGTAGTGGATCCCCCGAGGCTTGAGGGCCCCGGCGCGCCGGATGTCGTCGTGGTAGTAGGAGTTGCCCCCGTCGATCAGGATGTCGCCCTTCTCGAGCCGGCCGGAGAGCTGTTCGATCGTGGTGTCGACGACTGCCGCGGGAACCATCAGCCAGATGGCTCTCGGCGGCGTGAGCTTGCTGATGAACTCGTCGAGGTTGCTAGCGGCGATGGCTCCCTCCTTGACCAGGGGAGCCGCCGCCTCCGCGTGGACGTCGTAGACGACGCATTCCTGCTGATGGGCCAGCAGCCGTCGTACCATGTTCGAGCCCATCCGCCCCAGTCCGACCATCCCCAGTTGCATGGGAAATCCCCCCCTTTCTCCGGCCAGGTGTTTGATGGGCGGTGCCCACCGTTCCCGAAAACCCAGAACCTCCGACTCGTGCACGCTCAGAGCTTGTGAAAGAATCCGATGGAAGATTCCAGATTGCGAATTGCGAATTCAGAAATGCCTTTGAAATCAGGCTTTATATCCATCCGCAATTCGTAATTCGTTATCTGGAATCGATTTCGTCACAGCCTGTCAGAATAAGAGGAGGATCTGGACAGCCATCGCCAGGCCGACCAGCGCCAGAATGACCGCGACGGACAACGAACTCTTGAGGCTCAAAGTCGGGTTCGTCACGCCATTTTTCAGAGCGCGGACGTAATCGCGGTGGCGGCTTGCGGCCGTCACACAGACGTAAACGCCTACAACAACCATGCCGAACCCGAGCCAGGGAGAGATGGCCGGATGCGCGATGGATTTCGTCGGTGCCGACCTCGATCGTGGCATATTCCCGGAACCAGAAGGCGAACCGTGCGATCAAGAACCCGAATCCCATCAAGGCGACCGAGGTGCGGATCCACGCGAGGAAGGTTCGCTCGGCCGCCAGGTAGATGCGCGGGTCGTCGGCCGGCTTGGGGCCGGGCTCCGACGGCCGGGTACCGGCTGAACTCGGTCGGTCGGTCTCAACGGGCTGCATGACTCGATCGACGCTCCACTCCTGGGCTGCCGTCCCGGATCATCCCAGCGCAATATGGTCGGGCCACGACGCGGGTGTCAAGGCTGCGGGCTTCGCTCGGCCCTGTTCAGGGAACGGGGATTCGGCTAAAACGATCCGATGAGAACGGTCCGGGAACTCTTGAGGGTCACTGTCATGCAATGGTTCGAGATCTTCCGCCGTGCCGGCCGCCTGGGGATGGCGATCGCCCTGGCGGTCGGGGTGGGTGTGGCTGCGGCAACCGGCGGCGAGCCCCGGCTCAACCAGATTCAAGTCATCGGCACCCACAACTCCTACCACATCGCGCCGACACCAGGCGATCCAGCAGTTGATCGCGTCCGCCGGCAAGAGCCGGGCCGAGGGGCTCGATTACACCCACCGCCCCCTGGGCGAGCAGTTCTCGCAACTGGGTATCCGTCAGATCGAGCTCGACGTGTTCGCGGACCCCAAGGGAGGACTGTTCGCCGAGCCGAACCTGCGAAAGATGGTCAAGAACCGCGGCAAGGACCCCGGTCCCGACCCCAACGTCGACGGAAAGCTCCGCAAGCCCGGGCTCAAGGTGCTCCACGTCCAGGACGTGGACTTCCGCACCCATGCCCCGACTTTCATCGAGGCACTCAAGCAAGTCCGCTCCTGGTCGAAGGCGAACCGGCGCCATGTCCCGATCCTGATCCTGGTCGAGCTCAAGGATGAGTCGATCTTCGCGCTGCCGACCAAGCCCGTCAAGTTTCGGCCCCGAGGAGCTCGACGGAGTTGACGCCGAGATCCTCTCGGTGTTCGACCGCTCGGAGATCCTCACGCCGGACCGGGTGCGAGGCCGGTTCTCGACCCTGCCCGAGGCGATCAAGGCCCAGGGCTGGCCGGAGCTCGAGGAGGTCCGCGGACTCGTCATGTTCGCACTGGACAACGAAAACGCCGTGCGCGACCGATACCTCAAGGGGCACCCGGCACTCCAGGACCGCGTGATGTTCACCTCGGTCGCGCCCTCGCATCCCGCGGCGGCCTGGTTCAAGGTCAACGACCCGATCAAGGACTTCGATCGCATCCAGAAGCTCGTCCGCGACGGCTTCCTCGTCCGGACTCGGGCCGATGTGGATACCGCCCACGCCCGGTCCAACGACACCACCCTGCGCGACAAGGCGCTGGCCAGCGGCGCGCAGTTCGTCAGCACGGATTACCCCGAGCCCGACCGACGGCTCACGGAGTATTCCGTCCGGCTCCCCGGCGGCGTCGTGGCGCGGCCCAACCCGGTCAGCGGCGACCCGGCCTGGGGCCGTGTTGACCTGGAAAGCGTCAAGCCCTGATCGGAGCGGATCAGGCTCAGGCGAAGAATTGCGAAGGAGGGGTGATCGAGCAACTGGAACGGCTGTGCGAGGCCGGCGATCGACTCGCCGCGCTGTTCGATGTGCCGCTCGGCGATCGGACCGAGCCGGCCCGACGCTCCCGCGAGATATTCGATCCGCCAGGGGTTGATCCCCATCAGCCGCGAGGCGGTCGCATCCACGGCCGGCAGATTGGTCCCCATGACCAGGACGCCCGCATGCTTCGGCGTCCCCATGATCGGCCCGTCCCCTTCCATGCCGATGATCCCGTCGACGATCGCCAGGTGCGGCTTCACCGCCGCTGTGATATCCAGGATCGATCGGCCGATCCCGGCGTGGTGCAGCACGTTCTTGGGCCATCCGTAATAGATCCCCGGCAAGACGCCGAACAGGTTCTTCATCGAGAGCGTCACGCCCGCCCAGTGATGCGTCTTCATCTTGGGGATGGAAACGATCAGGTCGGCACGCTTCAGGGTCGTCGGCAAGGCCAGGTGCGGGAGCGACGTCCGATCGGAACCGGTTGGGCATCAGGACGATGTCGTCGTGATTCAAGTCGACGAACTCGAGCCGCGATTCCGTCAAGACGCGTCTCCATCCCGGATTGCTCCAGGACCAGTTGGGCGTCGCGGCAGTGACCCGGCCCCTCGGCGACGAAGACCTCGCCAGCCCCCCACCCGCGGAAGACCTCGGCGGCCGCGCGGACGACAGCCGGGTGGGTATTGATCTGCGGCGCATCGGCATAAGGCTCCACGAGGTTCGGCTTCAGGAGGATCGACTTCCCCCGGATCCGGGCCGGCCCGAAGCCCAGCTCGATCAGCCCGCCCCGGATCGTCGCCTCGAGATCGACCTGGTAAGACGCGGCACCGGCGATCACGACCGGCGACCGCCATCCGTGCTCCTGCCAGTCGGCGGCCAGACGCCCCGCCATTCCGGCGGCAGCCAGACCTCCCATCCCCGTCAAGAACGTCCGCCGTTTCATCGAGCTTGGCCCTTGTTTCTTGGCTTCGGGTAGAGCAGCTCGCACTCCGCCCTCCCCAGCCGCCAGCAGGAGGACGGCCAGGCCCATGGTTGCATCGGGCCGGCTCAGTACACCGATCGAAGGCTTCCGCCAGCCAGGACTCGGCCGCGGCCGGACATGCGTGGTACGCACGCAAAGCCAGCACGCCCCAGCCGAGCGAGGCCGCGGCTCGGAGATTCGGTAGCGTCCTCTGCAAGTAGTCGATCGCGGCCGGGACGGCCGGCGACTGATTCCCGCAAGCGGCCAGGGCCAGCAGCGCAAGGCCCGTGGGTCCGGGTTGAGGGCGGAGCGTCTTCCCGAAGACCGCCCGGTTCCCGTAATTCCAGCCGCCGCTCGGGATCGCCCGATCGAGGATGAGGCTTACCCCCTGACGGACGCGGGGATGATCGCCGAATCCCTCCCGGCACAAGGCCAGGATCGCCAGGGCCGTCGGTTCCAGCCAGGAGTGGGTCTCGGCGACCCACGGCCAGCCGATCAAGGGTCGGGTCGTGGCCGACCACCGACGCCGCCCTCGGCGGAGGGCGGGAGCGGCCGTCCTTCCATGCCGAGCAGCCAGTGGCAGGCGCGCCGGCGCTGGACCTCGAAGCCACGCCAATCCGCCCCAGGAGAGCACCGCATAAGGCGTTGCCCATCCGGGCATCGAGGGACCCGTGGAGGCCGGGAGCGACCCGTCCTCCGCTGGATGGCCGTAAGCCACGCCGCGGCCTCCCGATTCGCCGAGACGTCGTCCGCCGAGGACGTGATGTCCTCCGACGCGATCAGCCCCAGAATCGCCAGGGCCGTCGGTTCGACGCCGGGGGCTCCGCTCCCGCGATAGCCCCATGCCCCCGATCGGCCGCGCCGATCGAGTAGCCCGCGTCGTGCTCGTCCCTCCCACTGGCCACTCAAGGGGTCGCACTCCTCTTCTCTTCCAGGTGAAACCCGTCGATCGAGCCCGAAGGCAGGCCCCGCTACGAGGACCGAGCCAGTAGCCGAGCGGCTGATCGATCACCTTCTCTCTCCACTCATAGGATCAGGATTTCGCCGGCGACCGACGGAGCCGTCGGCCAGGAGGCATGATACCCGATCGAGCCCTGGTACCTGCCATTTCCCGGGAGTCATCGCAATCCGGGCAAGCTCCGGAGTCGGGGCGGACGAATCCCACGCCTTGGTGCGGCGGCACCATGTCTCGTCCACGCTCTTTGACAACGAATCCGAACCGTGACCTAGGTTTACGATGAGCTTGGCAAGCGGAGCAGAGATGGCATCATGGCGGATGAGATGAAGGCCGGACGCTCGGTCGTCAAACCGCAACAGCCAGCCAGTGGACCGAGTCCATCGCGTTGTTTCCCACCCACTCTCACCTGCTTACACGAAGGAGTCCAAGATGAACACATGATCGCGAGAGTTCGACGTTTCCTGGTCAGCGAGGACGGTCCGACGGCCGTCGAGTATGCCGTGATGTTGGCCCTGATCGTCGTGGCCTGCGTCGACAATGGTCCAGAACCTGGGCACGAGCGTCAGCAGCACATTCAGCTCGGTCAGCAGCACGCTCAGCGCGGCCTCGTGATGACCGCCCCCCACAGTCACCTGGCCTGCGCCGCCATTCGATCGGCGCAAGCCTCAAGCGTTCTTCCCTCAGTGCGCACGGCTTTCCCGATCACTGCTCCAGAACAGGCCCGGAATAACTTCCCGGTCTCCCTCTCCACCGCTGGGTGCCACGGTTTGAGCTCGACCCGTATTTTCGGCCATCGTCCATGGCCCATGTCCGTCGGCTGGCCGTGTGTTGCGGCTGGCCCGTACCGACACGTCGCAATGCACGGGTCGAGTACGACCCGTGGCACCCAGAGCTTGCTCCCAAATCGGGAAGTGATTTCGGACCTGATCCGGAGTCGAGACCATTGGGGGCTGGGCGAGAAACTGTCGTCTCCCCTCGAGAAGGTGAGACCGATCCCTCCGCCTCGCCAGGACCGATGCGGACCGGCCGAAACGACCGGTCAGCGAAGGTCCCCGGCCGGGCGAAGTCGAACATGGAACATCGTTTCGGACCCCACGATGGATACAATGAAGGATACTTCGATGTTCAACAACTTGGCGAAGTCTCGACGCTTCCTGATCAGTGAAGACGGGCCAACGGCCGTCGAGTATGCGGTGATGCTGGCCCTGATCGTCGTGGCCTGCGTCGTGGTCGATCCAGAACCTCGGCACCAGCGTCCAATCGCACATTCAACCCGTCAGCAGCTCGCTCAGCGCGGCCTCGTGATGACCGCCCCCGACGGTGCAATGGGCCGGCGCCGCCGTCCGATCGGCGTGAGGCCCCGAGTGTTCCTTCCGAGGAGACAGCCTTCCCGATCAAGGCCCCGTTAGGGTCCACCGGACGTTGGCGAGGGGCCGTTGCCCCATCCCCCTCGGGCCGAGAAACCGACCACTCCGCCTCCGGACATGCGATCTCCACCGGGGTGCCGCCAGCAAGCCCCGGGCGAACGCTCGGGGCTGCGACTGCCATCTCAGCCGATGTGAAGGATACTTCGTAGATCTGGCTCCGACGTCTCGCTCGAGGACGGGCCAACGCCGTCGAGTATACCGTGATGCTGGCCCTGATATCCTCGCCTGCTTTGCGGTCGCTCACAATGGCTGTTCGGCACGGCTGTCTGACTTGAACTCGTTCTCCGTTGCTACAGTCTCGAGCAACCAGGCCCGGTATTGTCGATCGCCTCTCGGGTAAACAAGTTCAATCTCCGTCTCCACTTCGGACACGGCAAGGGGTCGGTGTACTCAATCCCTTGCCGTGCCCGCGTCTGTGCCGCGAGTGACCGTCGGCCTCGCAAGGATTCGGGCCAGCCCAAAATGGGTCCGATCCTGGTTTGACAGGATCTCGAATGCGACGCAAGTTTCTGGTGGATGCCCGGGACGTGCCGGGCCACCCCGGCGTCATCTGTCGCCGGATGAGTCGGGAACCGGAGTGCTACGAGGATGCCGATCATGGTCGAGATCCCTCGAGAAGTCGCGTACCTGGTCTCGTTTGTCCTCATCGAGGCGGCGTTCATCGACGGCCGCTCGTTACGCGTGCCCAACTGGTTGACCTTCCACTTCCTGCTGGGCGGTTGGATCTACGCGTGCTGGAGTGGGGGCAGTACCCTGCTGCTGTGGTCGATGGCGGGTGCCGTCGTCGGCCTATTGACCCTGTTGCCGCTGTATGCCATCGGCGGTATGGGGGCCGGGGACGTGAAGCTGATGGCCGGGGTCGGCGCCTGGATCGGGCCAACCTTCACCCTGTGGGCCTTCCTGTCCTCCGTGATGGTCGGAGGGCTGATGGGGCTCGCGATGATGGCCTACTCCGGCGAGCTGTTCCGCCATGTCGCGATGATGCACACCATCGGCAGGGAGGTGCTCGTGGTGCGTGATCCCGCGGTGCTCTCCGAGCTGGCCGCCCGGCGCAAGCCGACGATGCTCCTGCTTCCCTACGGGATTCCCATTGCCGTCGGGACGATCACCTATTTCGTCTGGGCGGGCTTCCTGGGTCTAAGAGCGTGGGTAGTTCTACAGCGGAAGGAGAATTCGTGTTCACGGGAAGCCCGGTGCGGCCTGAAGGGCCGCAGGAGCCCAGCCCGGCGTGACACTCCCAGAGGACCGGGATGGCCGGCCTCTCTCCGGTGCACCCTGAAGGGGTGCAGGAGCCGGTGCCACCTGCGGCCCTTCGGCCGCGGCAGGATGGGGGTGGCCGTCGGTTCCCGGGGTTTCACCCGAGCTGAGCTCACGCGGCCTTTAAGCCGCCATGACAGCTCTCAGCAGAACATTTAGATCGTTTAATCTTATTACGAGGATTATCTATGAATGGCAAATCGTTGATCATGTTGGTCTTGGCGATCGTCTTCGGGTTGGGCGCGATGATGCTCAGCCGGCAGATGTTATCCAAGGAGTCCGGGAAACCAGTCCGAGGACACCCAGGAGGTCCTGGTAGCCGCCCGGGATATCAAGGAGGAGGAGTCGCTGAAGCCGGACATGGTCAAGGTCTCCCGGATGGCGAAGTCGGCGATCCCCCCGGGCGCATTCTCCTCACCCAAGGACGTCGAAGAGCGGTGGGTGAAGACGACCCTGCTCGAAGGGGATGTGCTGGTCGAGAAGAAGCTGGGGCCGAAGGGGACACCCCCTGGCCTGGTCGCCAATATTCCCAAGGGGATGAGGGCCTTCGCCCTGGACGTCACCGAGCAGTCGGGTGTCTCCGGCTTCATCCTGCCGGGCCACCACGTCGACGTGGTCCGCTACGACTCGGATCAGGGTGTCCAGCGCGGTGAGACGATCCTCCAGAACATCCTGGTCCTGGCCGCCGGTCAGGTCTTCACCCGCGCCGAGGAGAAGAGCCTCACGACGCGCACCGTCACCGTGGCCGTGACGCCCGACCAGGTGAACACCCTGGTGGCGGCTCGTGCCAAGGGGTCGCTCTCGCTCTCGCTGCGCGGGCTCAACGATCAGGCGGTCGTGGCCCGTCCCAAGCCGAAGGCCCCGGCCGAGGATCCGCTGGAGAAGCGATGGAAGCTGGAGGAGGAGCGGAGAAAGACGCTCGAGCGGGAGTTAGCGGAGTTGAAGGCCGCGCTCGCGAAGAAGGCCGCCGAGCCGCCCCCGGCTCCGCCGGCCGCTCGCCCGCCGGCGGCTCGCTTCACGACCGTCTATCGGGGGATCGGCCAGGTCCACCGCATCCGCATCGACGAGGCGGGGGTGGCGGAGCTGGCCCCGCAGCCGGAGGCCGTCGCGAAGGCCGAGACCCGCGATCGACCGGGTACGTTCGCCGCCCCGCCGGCGTCTCAAGCGAACCTGGCCGGCGACCTGGAGGACCCTTGAGCCGCGGAGCATCGGTCCGTCGCCACCCCAACCATTCGCAGGATTATGCGAGTCGCACATCATGAAGGACGTGATCCGAATCGTCTTGGTTGATCCGACCGAGGAGTCGAGGGACGCGCTGCGGCGACTCCTGAGGACGATCGGCACGATCTGGATCGCCGAGGTTTTCAATACCTACGAGGAAGCCGCCGGCGCGCATCGCCGGGATCGCCCCCGACGTGACGATCATCGTCCTGGACCACGACCCCAGCCGGGCCGTCGAGCTGATCGGTTCCCTGACGCACGCCGATCCGTCCCGCGACCGTCCTGCCGGCAAGCCGGAGCAGCGACAGCGCGTTGATCCTCCGCGCGATCCGCGCCGGGGCACGCGAGTTCCTCACGCTTCCCACCGAGTCGGCCGAGGTCCTCGAGATCATCGCCCGGCTGCTTCGCGGCCGTGCCGATACCCCCAAGGCCACGGCGCGCGGTCCACAGATCATCTCCGTCACCGGCGCCGCTGGAGGCGTCGGGGCGACCTCCGTCGCCGTCAACCTCGCGGCCACCCTGGCCGCCGCCAAGGACCACGAGACCATCCTGGTCGACTTCGACCTCGTCTTCGGAGGGGTCGACGCCGCTCTCGACATCGTCCCGGACAATACCCTCTACACCGTGCTGCAGAGCTTCGAACGACTCGATCAGACGCTCCTCAAGAGGTCGATGACCCGGCACGCCTCCGGCCTCTATGTCCTGCCCCACCCGACGGCGATCGAAGAGGCCGCCAAGATCGATCCCGATGCCCTGAACCGGCTGCTCGGCCTGCTCAAGGCCGCCTTCAGCACCGTGGTCATCGACACCAGCAAGGGACTCCAGTCGTCCGACTTCGTCGCATTCGAGATGTCCGACGTCATCCTCGTGGTCGTCCAGCTCGATCTGACCTGCCTGCGGAACAGCGCCCGGCTGATCGGCTTCTTCCAGCAGTTCGACGGCCTGGCCGAACGGGTCAAGCTGGTCGTCAACCGATCGGGTTCGAACGACTCGGAGATCAGCCTCAAGAAAGCCGAAGAGACGCTGAAAATGCCGATCTCCTGGCAGATCCCCAACGCGACCAAGGTGTTCCAGGCCTCGCGGATCCAGGGCGTGCCCCATCGCGGACGTCGCCAAGGGCAGCCCGCCGCACCAGGTGTTCCTCGAAATGGCCCGCACTCTGCGGCCCGTACCCGAGGATTCGTCCGTCAAGCCGCGAAAGGGCCTGTTCGCGGCCTTTTTCTAACGGTTGTCCTGCTCTCGGCAGTGGTCCGTTATCCGTCCTGGCCCTGCACCCAGGACAGAGCCGGACAGGTCCCGAGGCCGGTAATACGCCGAGCATTGCGGAAGCGTCTGTGAGCGACACAACAACGGACAACGAACCAGCGAGGAGTAGACTCGATGCTGAAAGGACTGGGACGCGTCCCGTTCGGGACGAAGCCATCGTTCGGCCGACCGGGAGGGACTTCGGCTGCCGGCCCGACGGGAGTGCCCCCGGAGCCTCCGTCGCGGGAGGCGGGGGCTTCCGCGCCGGCGCCCGTCCCCGCCCCGGCGCCGGCCCCTCCGCCGGACCCCGTTCATCGGGGGCCCGAGCCCGCCAGGGAGCCCGACCCCGGGCAAGAGAAGTTCGAGACGCTCAAGCGTCATATCCACACGCGGCTCGTCGATCGGCTCGACATGAACCGAATCAGCGAGATCGACCCGAAGCTGCTGCGCAACGAGATCCGCGGGCGTCGTCGAGCACCTCTGCGACACGGAGAACCCCCTGCTCAATCGCAACGAGCGCCAGCGGCTCGTCAACGAGATCCTCGACGAGACCTTCGGCTTCGGGCCGCTCGAATTGCTTCTGAAGGACGATAAGATCGGCGACATCATGATCAACGGCGCCAAGAAGATCTACGTGGAGAAAGAGGGCCGGATCCTGCGGTCGGAGGTGGTGTTCCGCGACAACGATCACTTGCTCCAGATCATCGATCGGATCGTCTCCCGGGTCGGCCGGCGGGTGGATGAGACCTCGCCGATGGTCGATGCCCGGCTCCCCGACGGCTCGCGCTTCAACGCGATCATCCCCCCGCTGGCCCTCGACGGCCCCGTCGTCACGATCCGGATGTTCGGCTCCAAGCCGCTCTCCAAGGACGACCTCCTCCGTTTCAAGGCGTTCACGCCGGAGATGCTCGCGCTGATGGAAGGGGCCATGAAGGCGCGGCTGAACGTCATCATCTCGGGGGGGACCGGCTCGGGAAAGACGACGCTCCTGAACACGCTCTCCAGCTTCATCCAGCCGGATCATCGCGTGATCACGATCGAGGATGCCGCCGAGCTCCAGCTCCAGCAGGACCACGTCGTTCGGCTGGAGACCCGGCCCGTGCAACATCGAGGGCCGCGGGGCCGTCACGGCCACCGACCTGGTGAAGAACGCGCTGCGGATGCGGCCCGACCGGATCATCATCGGCGAGTGCCGCGGCGCCGAGACGCTCGACATGATCCAGGCCATGAACACCGGACACGAGGGCTCGATGACCGACCGTCCATGCCAATACGCCCCGCGATGCCCTCAGCCGGCTGGAGACCATGATCAGCATGGCCGGGCTCGAGCTGCCGATCCGCGCCTGCCGCACCAGTTCTCCTCGGCCATCGATCTGATCATCCAGGCCAGCCGGCTTCAGGGCGGCCCTCGCAAGGTGACCAGCATCTCGGAGGTCATCGGCATGGAGGGCGACACGATCATCATGCAGGAGATCTTCGCGTTCCGGCAGATCGGCGTCGGCGAAGATGGCCGCGCCCACGGCGAGTTCTTCGCGACCGGGATCCGGCCGACCTTCATGGACCGGCTCGAGAGTTCCGGCTATCGCCTCTCGCCCGACCTCTTCCGTCAGCGCGTTCTCTTGAAAGATTAATCTCCGGCCGGTCCTGAAACCGGTCCATCCGGGAGGTGGATGATGAACGACCCCACAGTCCTCTCGATGATCATCGGCATCGGCGTCGTCATCGTGTTCGGCGGTCTCGGCCTGGTGATGTCGCGGTCCTCCGACTCGCGCGCTGAGGAACGGCTCTCCGGGCTCATGGGCCAGAAGAAAGCGAAGCCCAAGAAGGCGGACCTGGCCGGCGGCATTCTCGCCCGTCCCGCCGCGATCGACCTGGGACAACCCTCGTTCTGGACCCGGCTGATCCCCAACGCCGAGAACCTGAACTTGCTCTACGAACAGGCTGACGTCAGCCTGACCTTCAACTCGTTCCTGTACCTGGTCGGGGGCCTCGCCCTGGCGGGAATCGGCGTCGGCGTCGTGTTCCAGCTGCCGATCTACGCAATCCCCGATCGGATCGGCATTCCTGGGTGCTCTACCGTTCTTCTGGCTCTTGCGGCGCCGGAGTCGCGCGGATCAAGCAATTCGTCGAGGCCATGCCCGAGGCGGTCGAGCTGATCAGCCGGGCGCTGCGGGCCGGTCACGGCCTGGCCTCGGGTCTGCACCTGGTCGCCGAGGAAATGAAGGGGCCGATCGCCGACGAGTTCAACCGCGTCTTCGAGGAGCAGAATCTCGGCATCCCGATCGAGATCGCGCTGCGCAACATGGCGGACCGGATTCCGTCGATGGACGTCCGATTCTTCGTGATCGCGGTGATCATTCAGCGGGCGACCGGCGGCGACCTCGCCGAGGTCCTCGACAAGATCGGCCGGTTGATCCGCCAGCGGTTCGAGTTGTTCGGCCACGTGAGGGCCCTGACCGCCGAGGGCCGGCTCTCAGGGGTCGTACTCCTGGCCATGCCGCCGGCCTTGCTGGCCTTCATCGCGACTCGTGAACTACGATTATTGCAGCGTACTCTTCACGACCCCGATCGGCGTCAAGATGCTGACCATCACGGCCGCGCTCCAGGTGGTCGGTGCCTGGTCAATCAAGAAGATCATCTCGATCAAGGTGTGAACCGACGTGATGCCGTCCTACGACATACTGATCCCGGCGGCGGTGTTCGTGTCCATCACGCTGGGGACCTGGGTCGCCCTCGGGTTGGTTGTGGGCCGGCCGCGGAACGCCGACGATCGGCTCCGCCGGCTCATGGACCCGAATGCCGGCAGGGGCGACCAGGAGTTGAACCTGGCGAAGCGGCAGGAGATGTTCCAGGCGAAGGTCACGGCGGCCGCGAACAAGCTGGGAAAGTCCCTCCGCCCCTCCGACGAGCAACAGCTGGGAAAGATCCGGCTGAAACTCCTGAATGCCGGATTCCGCCAGGAGTCGGCGGTGGCTGTGTACTACGGAGTCAAGGTCATCGTCATGCTCGGCGTTCTGGCCATGTCCGTCCCCTTTCTGGTGATGAAATACGGCATGACGCAGACGGCCGGGTTGGCCGCCATTGGCGTCGCCGGCCTGGGCTTCTACCTCCCCGATTTCCTCGTGAACCTCCGGAAGAAGAAGCGGGCCGAGTCGATCTTCCTCAGCCTGCCCGACTCGCTGGACCTCATGGTCGTCTGCGTCGAAGCCGGTCTGGGCCTCGATGCCGCGATGCGACGGGTCACCAGCGAGCTGGCCCAGTCGGCGCCGGTGCTCTGCGAGGAGTTCGCCATCGCCAACTTCCAGCTCCAGATGGGCCGAACCCGCAGAGGAGGTCCTTCGCGACCTGGGAATCCGTTCCGGCGTCGAGGATGTCCGTGCGCTGGCCGCGGTGATCATCCAGGCTGAGAAGTTCGGGTCGAGCATCGGGTCAGCCCTGCGCGTCCAATCCGACGCGATGCGGCTGCGGCGGCGGCAACTGGCCGAGGAGCGGGCCGCGAAGACCGCTGTCAAGATCATGATCCCCTTGATCCTGTTCATTTTCCCGGGTGTTTTCGTCGTGCTCGTCGGTCCCGCCGGCATCCAGATGGTCGCCATGATGTCGGAGAAGTGACCCGAGGGATCGCGCCCGATGCGGCGATAACCGGCTGACGACCTCCTTCCCCAATCCTCCCCGCATGGGCTCACCTCATGGCCAAGAACCTGATCCCGCTGGCTCCCGACCTCAGGCCCGACCAACGCCGGTCGCGGCTGATGCCCATCGTCTCGATGGTCGTCCTCATCCCGCTCGTCGCCCCTGCTCATGGAGGCCGTGCTGCTCTGCTATGCCCAGTGGGGCGAGATCCTGGGCACGCCCGTCGTGGTTCGAACACCGATCCTGGATTCGATCCAGCGAGCGGATCGAATCCACCCGGGCGGACCTCTTATTCCGCAGCACTTCCTTCTTCCAGCGGGTCCCCTGGAATCCGAAAGTCGTCCTGCCAATCCTCGTCTTGATCATGGCGATTGCCATCGTGATGCTCCGGCATTGAGGGTCGTCCCGCGACTGGGAGATTCCACCGCTTTTCTCAATTCTTCACCCGGTGGGCAGACGGGGTTGACAGCCGCCGAACTCTCGGCGATGCTCAATTTGTTGACCCGAGCCGAAGTGGCGGAATGGCAGACGCGCCGGACTCAAAATCCGGTCCCTGTAATGGGGGTGTGGGTTCAAGTCCCACCTTCGGTACTGAAACGAGCGCAAGCCGGCGGTACAAAGGCTTGCAGACGTTTAGAGCGGCCACTTCGGCGACCCTCACGTTAACCCGCCTGTCGGCTTGGGCTTCTCATAGCGGATGCCTCGAGCGATGTGCGCAGACCAGAGCGGCTCCGGTCGGTAGAATTGGGGCGGAGGTGGATCATGACCCAACGCGACGCCGATTTTACCGGGCTCGTCGGACAGGCTAGCACTGTCGAGCGCCCGTTCCTATGGTGCTTTAGAGCTGCCCGCAGGCCCCAGGGAGGAGGAGCAGGAGGAACTTCTCAATTACACTCCGGTACCACTGCGGAACACCCAGATGCTGCTGGTCCGGTTTCGGCTGGGCGCTCGTCTCAAGCCGCTGCCCTATTCCCTGGATGAGGAGGATTCGTAACGGTGGAATCGTTCTGGCTCCAGGTTGAAGAGGGAGAGCTTCGTCAGGGAGACTACCTGCCGGGCTGCTCGATCCCGGTCGTCGGCCCGGCTTTCGCGGTCGTGGGTGAGCCGAACGAAATCCGGACTGATCAGGGCGACTTGATAATCGTCACGCAAAGTTGCGACCTGGAGCAGCGGAAGGTCAGACTGGTGGCCGGCTGCCCTATCTTTCCCCTCGCGGAATTCGAGGCCGTCAATCCCGCCTTCGCCCGCAAGGGCGCTGGAATGAGGTATTGAAGGGTCGGATCGAGGGCCTACACTTGCTCGCCTCGCCGACCGCCCCAGAGGAGAATCGTCAGGCTCTTGTGGTCGATTTTCGGGAGATCTTCAGCCTGCCCCACGATTACCTGGCGGATCACGCGAAACGACTGGGGCCGCGATGGCGGCTGAAACCGCCCTTCCTGGAACACTTTTCGCAAGCCTTCGCGCGGTTCTTCATGCGCGTGGGCCTGCCGTCCACGATTCCCGAGTTCCGTTGAGAGCCGGCAGATCGACGGGCGGGCGCATCACCCTCGCCCGACGTAACGCTTTGATGGCGCGGTCCACCGGAAGCCCTCGGAGTAGTAACATTGGACTCTGCGTGCTCGTCGGCGGGCCGCGGCCGATAAACTGGGAGTCCGTAGCCTTGGCCGGGTCACACTGACACGCGGGCTCGAAGCAATACTGATCAACGAGGTCGGTCCCAGCTCGGCGCGGAACCGAGGCTACATCGACTCGACCCCATTTTCATCTGCTAGGATAATGCGCAGCGTCAGTGAAACTCAGACCAGGGGGCTTCTGCAGGATGCTCCCCCGAAAAATAGATCTGACATCAGAGTGCTCTTAATCAGCTATTCAGGAATAATCGGTGTCAGTTCATCATTTCGAGGAATAATCGGTGTCAGTTCATCATTTCGGGCCGAGGAATAATCGGTGTCAGTTCATCATTTCGAGGAATAATCGGTGTCAGTTCATCATTTCGGGCCGAGGAATAATCGGTGTCAGTTCATCATTTCGGGCCGAAGGAAAATGAACTGACACCGAGGTTTCCTCCTCGTGAATTCCTTCCGCTGTAGAACTAGGATCGAGGAATAATCGGTGTCAGTTCATCATTTCGAGGAATAATCGGTGTCAGTTCATCATTTCGGGCCGAAGGAAAATGAACTGACACCGAGGTTTCCTCCTCGTGAATTCCTTCCGCTGTAGAACTAGGATCGGGACGTAAATACCTTCCCGGAAAAGTCGCCTTTCGAGGAATAATCGGTGTCAGTTCATCATTTCGGGCCGAGGAATAATCGGTGTCAGTTCATCATTTCGGGCCGAAGGAAAATGAACTGACACCGAGGTTTCCTCCTCGTGAATTCCTTCCGCTGTAGAACTAGGATCGAGGAATAATCGGTGTCAGTTCATCATTTCGAGGAATAATCGGTGTCAGTTCATCATTTCGGGCCGAAGGAAAATGAACTGACACCGAGGTTTCCTCCTCGTGAATTCCTTCCGCTGTAGAACTAGGATCGGGACGTAAATACCTTCCCGGAAAAGTCGCCTTTCGCGGGTATCTGTTCACTCCCGTGGGGCTGGAGGTCGCCCACGCGCGGTGGAGCGGTGCACGGGACGTGTGTCCCGGCTTTATGAGCGCGGTGTGGATTTGTACCAAATCCGGACGTACATTCCGTGATGGCGGCGCTGGTCACGCAACGGCCTCGGTGAGCGCGGCGAGGGACTGGCCGAACGGGCTCTGGAACAACAACTGGGCTGGTCACTCGAGGTCGTGGGCCGGCCGCACTGCCCTCTGCCGCCGCTGGCGCCGACGAAGCACCTCGCTGCCGGCGAGGCCGACAAGGCTCGCGGTTCCCAGCAGCATCAGTGAGGTGGGCTCCGGTACGCTTGACGCTTGTACGGTGAGCACCTGCGAGATTCCGAACATGGACAGGCTATCCGTCGCGGGGATGGTTCCGTTGTTTATCCAGCCCGGTTGTACGGAATCGGTGTCTCCGCTACCTACGTACGGACTGGCGCCGAGGGGGTTGTATCCGTACCCGTAGCCGGTGGTTCCTGTCCAGGTGTAGGCGTGGTGTTTCGCTCCCGTAAGGTTCTGGTCGATCGGCGAAAG
The DNA here is from genome assembly GCA_963842405.1 of uncultured Isosphaeraceae bacterium. Taxonomy (GTDB): domain Bacteria; phylum Planctomycetota; class Planctomycetia; order Isosphaerales; family Isosphaeraceae; genus CAVZRC01. The sequence goes on from CAWJGW010000044.1 coordinate 22,913, forward strand.
GAGGCCGTCTGTCCATAAGCCGTAGCCTGCTTGCGTGGTCAACGTCGCGACCATCGTCCCGTCAGCGAGGAAGACCGGCATGACTGCGAACCGACGATGTTGTCGATTGCATTGGTGGAGGCTGTTGACGCGATGGCCGTCCACGAGACGGTGACGCCGTCATACGTGGCCCCGCCCGCCTGCGTGGTTACGAATTGATTGTAGGTGGAGATGTCGCTGGATCCTGCGGTCGTCGTGCCGTCAGTGACGAAGACGATCCGGAAGGTATCTCCGGGCAGGAGGCCCGCCGGGGTCTGTATTATGCTCCCACCCGCGGCGGGCCGCAGCCCCGCGGTCAGTCCGATCATCACCATCGCCACGACCAAGGCCGGACGCATTGCCGAGTTTCCCATCGCTGTGGTCCTGTGCGGTTCTTACCGCGGTTGGGGCTGGTGTGGTTCAACCCATGGGGAGGCACTGGCCTGGATGCCCATACCGAAAAAAATGCTCGAATGTGTGCAGGAATCTTGTTTTCCGAGCCAGCCGGCCCTAGGATGGAGGTTCTCAAGGTATCCGAGCCCGATTGGCTCACGCCGTCAGATCGATCCTGGGCTCTAGGCTGGAGGCTCGGTCGGACGGCGATTCACGGACGTCGCCCCATCGGGCCAGCATCTGCGACAGCGCATGGCCGGTAGTCGAGACCCTGACCCGGTGACCGCAGCCAAGCTGGCCTCTCGAGCCAACTGGATTCTCCCTCTATATGGTTTACGAATCGTTTCGACACGGATCTCGAAAAAAATGACTCGGGTGTCCCCAAGTCGTTCGATCGTGGCCCTTTCCGTGCAGGGAGCACACAGCGATGAGGCTGGTCGATGACGGCTCAACGAGTCCGACGCTGCTGAGCGAGGTCGCGGACTGGCAAGACCATCCGGCCTGGGTCAGTTTCCGTGGCCGGTACGATCCCCTGCTGCGGCGCTGGTGCCGCGGCTATGGCCTCGACGAGGATTCGATTGACGAAGTCTGCCAGCGCATCTGGATCGAGCTGGCGGACCGGATGAGGACGTTCCATTATGACCCGAACCGCACGTTCCGCGGCTGGCTCAGGCGGGTGTGCGAATCGCGGGTGCTCGATTTCTTGCGGCAGCGGCAGGCCGTCTGTCTCCTCAGCCTCGACGATCGCGATGGCGAACCAGAGGCTGGCGGCACGCGGGACGTCGATCGACCCGGCCGAGAGGGATCACGGCGAAGGGGCCGCCGACCTGCTCCGGCTCTTCCTGCTCGAGCGAGGCCGAGAAGGTCCAGGCGGCGGTGAGAGCGAAAGTCAAGCCCTGGACGTGGGATGCGTTCTGGCTGGTCGCCGTCTGCGACTGGACCGTCGAGAGGACCGCCAAGGCTCTGGGGATGACCCATACCGCGGTGTACGCCGCCAGGGAGCGGGTGGCCCGGATGCTCTGCGACGAAGGCAAGCGCGTCTCGGACCGCTGGGCGGCCGGCTCTTGATGGCCGTCCGATCGAGGAGGGCTGGTAACCATGTCGTCCTGCCCTGGCGAGGGGACTCTGCGTTTGCTCGGCACCGACGCGCTCGGTGATGGGACTTACGCCGCCATCGAGCAGCATGTCGAGGGCTGCCCGGAATGTAAGGCGGTCCTGGAGCGGCTCGCCCATCGGCGCCCCGATCCCACAGTCGTCTTGCCTGGCCCGGAGCGATGGCCGCGCATCCCGGGTTTCGAGATCCAGTCCGAGCTGGGCCGGGGTGCCATGGGCGTGGTCTACCTGGCGATCGAGACGGGCCTGGATCGTCTGGTCGCCCTGAAGATCCTTCCGGGAGCCTCGGGGCCGGACGCGAGCACTGGCCCTCGCCGCCGCTGGCTGCGCGAGGCGCGCGCGGTATCGAGCGTCCGGCACCCCAACGTCGTGCCGCTCTATGATTACGGCGAGGCCGACGGGTGGTTCTTCCTGGTGCTCGAATACATCCCCGGCGGCACCCTCAAGCAACGACTGGTGGAACCCCTTCCGCCGCGCGTGGCGGCCGGGCTGGTGGAGACGATCGCCCGCGCGGTCGGGTACATCCACGGCCACGGCCTGCTCCATCTCGACCTCAAGCCCTCCAACATCCTCCTGGACTGCGAGGGAAACGGCCCCTGGGACCGGGTGACTCCCAGGATCTCCGATTTCGGCCTCGCTCTCTCCGACGACGACGCCGGCGCTTCGGAGACGAGCCTGGCAGGCCTCCGGGGGACGCCCTCCTACATGGCACCGGAGCAGGCGACCGCGTCCCGCGCCGGCGTCGGGGCGGCGGCCGACATCCACGCTCTGGGCGCCATCCTGTACGAGTTGCTGACCGGCCGCCCGCCGTTCCAGGGAACTTCGACGCTGGAAACGCTCGATCAGGTCCGCGGCCAGAAACCCGTGCCCCCACGGCGACTGAATCCGAAGATCCCCCGCGACCTGGAAACCATCGCTCTCAAGTGCCTGGAGAAGAACCCCGCCCGGCGCTACGCCTCGGCCGAGGCGCTGGCCGACGAACTGAACCGCTTGCTGGAAGGCCGGCCGATCAGGCGAGGCCCGTCTCCCCGATCGAGCACGCCTGGCGCTGGTGCCGGCGTCAACCTGTGATCGCGGCTCTGGCCGTCACTTTGTTACTGACGTGATCGGGGGTTTCCTGGGTTGTTGGACTGCTGCGGCGTCCGAGTCTGCGAGCGTTCCGAGGCGAATTATCAAGTGGCATCGCGATCTCTGGATGAGATAGCAAGGATATTATTTGATTCACATATGTCGCTATCACATTGTACGTTTTCAAGCCACGACCTCGAGCAAACTCTGGAAGTCGCTTCGCTCACAAGAAATGGAGCTTTCGAAACGATACCTTCCCGGTGTGGCCGACCTGAAACGACTCGCTACGATCGATAGCTATCTCGCGCAAATCTATTTGGGCCATGGGAAGCAGGACCAGGCACGGTCGCTCATGGAGAAATCCATCGGCTATTGCGAGGCATACCTCGCTCACAGTCCCGGCGACGTGGAGATCCAAGGCAAAATGTTCGGAGCAGCCAATTGGATGATGATGAACTGTCTTGGCAACTCCAAGAACGACCAGCTTTATGAACAATGGAATGCTCGGGCGATCGTGGCGCTGGAACGATTGAAATCATCCCGTAAAGTCTATCGTTGGGGCATGTTTGAGATCAGCCGCTGGAAACGTCGCCACGCGACCTTTCTACTGTTTGCTGGCGAAACCGATCGTGCACGGAAGGAACTCGAACAAGACCTCGCACTCGTCCAGTGCGTGCCGGTTGCGGAAACCTGGTTTCCCGAATTCGTCTTGAGCGAAGCGTTGGCTTTCGCGGCGTTGGGACAATGGTCGGGCGAATTCACACCCCTTCGATCCCCGATCCAGCCGGGGTCTGCCAACGTCGCGATCCAGGATTTGGAACTGGGCCTCGCCGAACTGACGGCGAGGCGGATCGGCTGGCTGCCATCGATTGTCAAGTCGCCTTGGCTGATACCGGCGGATATTCCAACCGAAGCCTGGACGGATCGCGTGATTTCCTCAGTCAAGTCCGACGCCTCGAAGTTCGGCCTCGATCACACTCGGATTCCGGCGATCAGCTGGAGTATGAGGGACCACTGCGCCAGCACAATGACGCGGCAAAGACAGGCCGGCAAACTCGGCAACGCGCATCGGATCGCCGATCAACTCGTCGCGCTGGCCGAACGACTCACGCGATCCTACCCCGATCAAGCTGCCGCCTACATGCTTCTGAGCGAAGGATATGTCCAGAAAGCGAAGATCGCCTATCGCGAGGACCAGGCACCCGTGATAAAGCGGTGGGAGCGAAAAGCGCTCGAGGCGGCCACGCATGCGGCGACGCTCGAGCCCGACAATGACGAGGCGCACAGCCTCGTCAAAGATCGCCTCAGGCGATTGGATAAGCTAGCATCAAAATAATGATAATTTATTTTATCTAGCATTTCCGCCCACTCTGACAAACGAAGAGGAGCAGCCCAGTCCCGACTTTCCCTGAGAACACCCGCGGCGCTTTCGGCACTCCGCCGCAAACGGCGTCGCGCTCTCCGGGTGCTCGCTGTCCGCGTTCTCTAATTGTGCGTGTCAAGCGGCAGTGCGTAGTCATTGGAGAATCATGCTTCTCCATGAGGTCATGGCCAGAGAGTCCCCATCTCGCCGCGGACGCCTTCCGTGTGGTCAACCCGAGCGTGAACCGCTCAAGAGGCGAAGACCTAGACAAGTTGGCAACAATTTGGCAACAACACTGGCGATGTCAGCCCAATGTGACCACAATGCTCCTGGCAGAAAAGCGGTGACGTAACCGCTTGCCAATCAAGCAACTTAACTGTCAGCCCAACCTGTTTCCAACGCCACGTTGATGGCAGACGCGCCGGACTCAAAATCCGGTCCCTGTAATGGGGGTGTGGGTTCAAGTCCCACCTTCGGTACTTCAAACTCACGGCCGCCGATTTACGCGGTAGCACCATCGGCCAGGAGACAGGCTCGCAAGCTTTCCGTCGATCCGACTGGCCAGGGCCAGATGATCGGAATCCTGCGATGCGGTCAGAATACCGACGTGCGCCGCCCCTCGATGATGCAGGCGTACGTAGTGGCGTCGATTGTGAGTCAAAACGACACGTCCTAGCGCAAAGGCGCGGGCCAGAATGACCGCATCTGGCATCGCCGTTTGACCGTCTTCCTGAGCCGTTAGCACGTCGTGACCCCGTACTCGAAGCTCCTGGACCGCGGGAAAAGCGAAGTCCTCGTCCGCGTAGAGCAGCATCCGCCGTTACTCCACGGGGCCGTCGTCGCCCTCTTCGTTTTCGCGGATGGCCTGCTCGATCTCTTCCCGGTTGGCTGCGACGTAATCCCAGGCGGCTTCCAGGTCGGGGGGCGTCAGCGAAGGGTAGGTCAACAGGATTTGGGCATCGGGCATACCCAGACGGCGACAGTTGTCCAGAACCCAAACCGGAATGCGCGTGCCATTAACGCAGGCGTCGCCGCCCTGACGATCAGCTTGCTTGAAGATCCTACCGGTCGCCGTGGCCATTGGTCATCCTCCAGAGTTGATCAAAGTCTCTAGTGCAGCTTGGCGTAATTATCCTGATAATATGGGTTGGGCCGATTTTGCCGAAACCATCGACTCTCTCGCGAGAAGACAATCATGCGTGGTCCCAAGCCCGTTACCGTCGAACTGACCGACGAACAACGCTCCGCGCTGGAGACTCTGATCCGAAGGCACTTGACTCCTCAGCAAGTCGTCTTGAGAGCCCAGATCATCCTCGATGCCGCCGACGGTCGGAGTAACTTGGCCATCGCCCGATCGCGTCAGGTCAGTCTGGAGACTGTGCGGCTCTGGCGCGAGCGCTGGATGCTCTTCCAACCGATCCCTTTCTCCGAATTGAGCTTGGAAGAACGCCTCCGCGACGCACCGCGGTCGGGCAAGAAACCGCGCATTACGCCCGAGCAGATTTGCGCCATCGTCGCCATGGCCTGTGAGGCGCCCAGCGAGTCGGGACGCCCTATTACCCACTGGACTAATCGCGAGATCGCCGACGAGATCATCAAACGGGGCATCCTCGATTACATCTCACCTCGCCATGCGGCGAGGATTTTAAAAAAATCGGGACCTCAAACCGCACTTGGTTCGGGGGTGGTTGAACGCGAAACACGACTCTCGGTTCGAGACGCGGGTCATCGACGTGTGCCAGTTGTACCACGACGCGCCGGGCTTGGCGGAGCAATTCGTCCGCGTCTTGATTACCGATGAGATGACGGGAGTGCAAGCGTTGGAGCGGAAACATCCCACCTTGACGATGATCCCCGGCCAGGCCGAGCGGCGCGAAGCCGAGTACATCCGCCACGGAACGCTCTGCTTCATCGTCAGCCGGGATGTGGCCACGGGGCAGGTCGTGGCTCCCAGTTGCGGGCCGACCCGGACCGAGGAGGATTTTGTCAACCATATTCGTGGGGTCGTCGCCACCGATCCCCAAGCCAAAGAGTGGCACTTCGTGGCGGACAACCTCAATACCCACTGCTCGGAATCGCTGGTGCGGTACGTGGCCGAAGTCTCGGGGATCAGTGACGACCTCGGGATCAAGGGGAAGTCGGGCATCCTCAAGAGTTGCGTGACGCGAGCGGCGTTCTTGAGTGATGAGAGTCATCGGATCGTGTTCCACTATACACCGAAGCATGCCTCGTGGATGAACCAGATCGAGATCTGGTTCAGTATCGTCACGCGAAAGGTTCTGAAGCGGGGAAACTTTGTCTCGGTGGAGGACTTGAAGGCCAAGGTGCTGGCCTTTGTGGACTACTACAACCAGACCATGGCCAAGCCGTTCAAGTGGAACTATGGAAAACCGCTCCAGGCATAACCGTCGGGATAATTACGCCAAGCTGCACTAGAACGAAAGCGACACAATCGCCATGTCGCCCCCGTTTGCGACTGCCTTTGATTCTAAGCTTGTAGCTGTTCGCGGAGCAATGTTGCGTCTGGCTGTGACCACGTCAACCTGCCAACCTGAACCCGTTACGTCTCTTGACCGGCGTACCCGGAGTCGCCACAATAACAAACAAACCATCCTGTTTTGCGAGATACCCGATGAAAGCCGTCAGGCAACCGCGAGCATTTGAAACCCGGGAGAGAATCCTCCAGGCGGCGGCGCGCCTCTTCGCCCTCAAGGGATATCACGACTCGAAGCTGGAAGAGGTCCTGGACACCGCCCAGGTGTCGAAGGGCGCGTTCTTCCATCAATTCCGTGACCGGGAGGACCTGGGCTTCGCGGTGCTGGACTGGCACATGGATCGACGCCGACAACTGCTCGATGCGATCGAGCAAGAATTGCCGCCCGCCAAGCAGGCTGATCCGCTTCAGAGGGTCTTTCGGCGGCTGGACGCCATCCAGGAAATGGTCCGCCGCCGGGAGGGCTGCAAGGGGGGTTGCATCATCGGCAACCTGAGTACGGCCCTGAGCGATTGCCACGACGGATTTCGGAAACGCCTGGCCGAGTGTTTCGACAAGATGGCGGCAGAGTTCCTCCCCGACCTGGAGGCGACGGCACGGCAACGACGCGTGAAGCGGCGGACGAATATGAGCGAGTTGGCCCGTTACATCGTCACGGTCATCGAAGGGGCGATCATGCAGGGTCGTACCCTCGGCGACGCGGAGCTTCTCCCCCGTCAATTCGCCTACCTGAAAGAGCACCTGAAGAAATGCCTGGAACCGTGAAACCCGGCCGGTTTTTTTCGGGTAAAGGCAGACAGACCGGTTGGTTTGTTTTCTGCCGATGAGAATACCGATGACCCGCTTCGCTACCCCGATCATCCTTGCCTCACGGCTTGCGATGGGCTGCAACAACACCGCTTCTGTATACCGTTGATGGATGCCGTCCGCGACGCCCTCATCGGATGTCGTCGTCGAACTGGCGACGTCCATCAGCCCAGAGCGACCCGATCGCGAAAGGAAAGTGAGCCATGAAGAGACTGAAAGTTGGTGTGGGTCTGTTGGTGTTCGTCGGCCTCGTGTGCGCACAGGCTGCCGCCCAGGACATCCCCGAGAAGGTGCGCAAGAGATCTCGCGGACAACCTGCACGGGTCCTTCGTGGTGTTCCGCGACAAGGTGCAGGAGGACCTGAAGCTGACCGACCGAGCAGAAGGAAAAGGTGGAGGAACACCTCCGGGAACTGCTTCCGGACGCCATGCAGTTCTTCCAGAAGATCCATGGCCTGAAGCGGGAGGAGCGCGAGAGAAGAACTCAAAGCATACCGCCCGAAGGCGCAGGAGAAACTGGCAGCGATGCTGAAGGAAACCCTCAACGAAGACCAGCGCAAGCGCCTGCGTCAACTGGAGCTGCAGCGGGAGGGGCGTTCGCCCTTGCACGGGGACGGAGATCGGGAAAGACCTGCAAGATCACGGACGAGCAACGGAAGCAATTCATGGCGGTGGTCCAGGACATGCAAAAGAAGATCGCACCCCTGATCAAAGAGGCCCAGTCGGGCGGCGATCCACGAGGAAATTCGGCCGAAGGTGATGAAGATCCGCAAGGAACACGAAGGCAAGCTGGAGGCCCTGCTCACGGATGCCCAGAAAAAGCAGTGGAAGGAAATGCTGGGCAAGCCGTTGGACCTGGACGAGTGACCAGATCCCCGCCGGGGCGAGCTCGACACTGGCCCCGGCCTGCCTCTATCCGTCTCGCACGAAGTTTCCTGACTCGATGGAGAAACCGATGCACCGTGACCAACCACGATGGGAAGACCGCTTTCTGACCCGCCGGGACTTACTCTGCCGCGGCGGCATGGGCATGGGTGCGCTGGCGTTGACAGGCATGATGGGCGATGCGTTCGGGGACGCAACGCGCTCGGCCGGCAACCTCGACTCCCCGCTGGCGCCGAAGCAACCACACTTTGCCGCCAAGGCCAAACGCGTGATTCACCTGTTCCTGAACGGCGGTCCGTCCCACGTCGATACCTTCGACCACAAACCGGCCCTCGACAAATACCACGGCCAGGAACTCCCCAGGAGCATGCACCTGGTAACCGAACGCCGAACCGGTACCGTGCTGAGGTCGCCCTTCAAGTTCCAGCGCTACGGTCAGAGCGGGATCGAAGTCAGTGAGATTTTTTCCCACGTCGGGGAGTGCATCGACGACATCGCGGTGATCCGTTCCATGCAGGCAGACGTGCCCAACCATATCCCGTCGATCCTGTTGATGAACTGCGGGGACGCGCGGTTGATCCGGCCCAGTCTCGGGTCCTGGGTGACCTATGGTCTGGGCAGTGAGAACCAAAACCTCCCCGGGTTTGTCGCCATGCGTCCCGGCGGATACCCGGGCAACGGCGGCGCCCAAAACTGGCGGGCGGGGTTTCTGCCGGGCGCTTACCAAGGAACCTATATCGACACCCGGTATACGGACATCGAACAGACTGCTTGAGAATACCACCAACCCGCGTGTTTCCAACGCGGACCAGCGCCGGCAACTCGAACTCTTGCGGGAACTCAATGAACGTCACCGCCAGGAGCGCGACAAGAACGAGCAGATCGAGGCCCGCATCCAGTCCTTTGAGCTGGGCTCGCGCATGCAACTGGAAGCGGCGGAGGCGTTCGACATCAGTCGGGAACCCGAGTCGATCCGCCGAATGTACGGGCAAGGCACCGAGGCCCGGACAGATCCTGATCGCGCGCCGACTGGTCGAGCGGGGAGTCCGCTTCGTGCAGGCCTGGGTCGGCAGCGATTGGGACCACCACCAGAACCTGGAAGAAGGCCACCGCAGCTTGGCCAGGCAGTGCGATCAGGCGATCGGCGCCTTACTGAAGGACCTCAAACAGCGGGGCATGCTCGACGACACCCTGGTCATTTGGGGAGGGGAGTTCGGCCGCACCCCGACCGTGGAATTGCCGATGGGCCTCCCCAACAACATGAGGGGCAACGGCCGCGACCACAACCATCACGGTTTCACCATGTGGCTGGCAGGCGGCGGCGTCAAGGGCGGGTACGTGCATGGCGCCACCGACGAATTCGGCTTTCGGGCGGTCGAGCAGAAGGTCCACGTCCACGACCTGCACGCCACGATTCTGCACCTGCTCGGTTTTGATCACACCAGGCTGACCTACCGCCACGCCAGCCGGGATTTTCGCCTCACCGACGTGTACGGTGAAGTGGTGAAGGAACTGATTGCCTGACATCCCGACGACGACGGCGAGCGACCCGCTGGACATTCCGAGGTAAGGAGGAATCCTGTGCGAAGATCGTACCTGAGCAAAGCGAGTTGGCTGTGGCTGGCGCTGTGCGTTGGTTGCCGGTACGTCTCCCATGCTCCGCGCCGCTCCTCCTGACGGCAGCGATGCCAAGGGCGTTGAGTTCTTCGAAACGTAAGATTCGCCCGCTGCTGGCAAACAAGTGTTATCAGTGCCACAGCCGGCAAAGCAAGAAGGCCAAGGGAGGACTGCTGCTCGACAGCCAGGAGGGGCTGCTCAAAGGAGGCGATTCCGGCCCAATTCTTCGTGACCGGCGACCCCGATCAAAGTCTGCTGATCAAGGCCGTGCGCTACAAGGATGAAGACCTGCGCATGCCGCCGGACGGCAAAAAGCTGACCGGGGCTCAGGTCGCCGATCTCGAAGCTTGGGTGAAGATGGGAGCGCCTCTGCCGCAGGCGGAGCGTCCAGGAAGACAAGATCAAGGCGAGTGCGCGCACGCATTGGGCCTTTCAACCGGTGAAGCGACCCGCCGTTCCAACGGTCAAGAACCAACGCTGGGTGCAATCACCGGTTGATGCGTTTATCCTGGCCAAACTTGAACCCACGGGAATGCAGCCGGCGCAGCCGGCGGACAAACGAACCCTGATCCGGCGGGCGACTTATGACTTGATCGGTTTGCCGCCGACGCCGGAGGAAGTCGCGGCCTTCGTGGCGGACGAGTCCCCGGACGCGTTCGCAACAGTCGTGGATCGTTTGCTCGCCTCGCCGCATTACGGCGAACGCTGGGGCCGTCACTGGCTGGATGTGGCCCGATACGCCAGTACCGACAGTCCCTATGCCTTCACCTATCGCGATTACGTGATTCGTGCGTTCAATGACGATCTGCCTTACGATGAATTCCTTCTCCAACAACTTGCCGCGGATCAGCTGGACCTTGGCGAGAACAAACAAGCGTTGGCCGGTCTTGGGTTCCTGACCGTTGGCCGGCAGTTCGAGAACAACATCCACGACACGATCGACGACCGCATCGACGCGGTCACGCGCGGGACGATGGCGCTGACCGTGAGCTGTGCTCGCTGCCACGACCACAAGTACGATCCGATTCCCACGCGCGATTATTACGCCCTCCACGGCGTCTTCGCCAGCTCCATCGCGCCGGACGAAATGCCCCTCCTCGGCATTGCCCCCGATCCGAAAGCGTACGCGGAGTATTTGTCGAAACGCAAGCCACTCCAGGCGAAGTGGGATAACTTCATCCGCAAGCAAGAGGCTGAGGTACTCAAGCAGCACCGCCAGCAGACAGCCCAGTACCTGCTCCTGAGCCGGGAACCGACCAAACTGGCCGAACTCGTCCAGGGAGGAGTTCGGGTTGAGTGACCGGAAAATACTGCGGACCGGCGCCACGCGTTGGCTGAAGGCGCTGGAAAAACTGGACCCGGAATCCGATCCGATTTTCGCTCCCTGGTTCGCGTTTGCGGCGCTGCCGACTTCGGAATTCGCCGACCGGGCCAAGGCATTGTCGGCCAAAATCGCCGCCAATTCTCTCGCCCGTCCCCTGAACTCTCTGGTGGCCCGGGCTTTTGCAGGCGAACCACCGACCTCCTTGAAGGATGTGGCGGAGCGCTACGGCAAACTGTTCGAGGACGTGGACAAACGATGGCAAGAGAGGCTGCAAAGCGATGCCGAAAGCCAGGCACTGCCCGAAGGCGAGCAGGAAGCGCTACGCCAGGTGTTCTACGGCAAGGACAGCCCCGGTAACTTGCCGGCCGAGTTGATCCGGAGTCTCTATAACGTACCGGCGCTCATGCAGATTGGGACCGCTCCGCGCAGAAATCGACGCGCCTTGACGCCAGTCATCCAGGCGCTCCCCAGCGAGCCATGGCGCTCGTGGACAGTCCGCAGCCGAAGAACAGCCGAGTCTTCATCCGTGGGAACCCGAATCGATTGGGTGAGGAGGCTCCCCGCCAGTTTCTTGCGATCCTGGCGGGGGACAAACGGGAGCCGTTCACCCATGGCAGCGGCCGACTCGAGCTGGCCAGAGCCATCGCCAGCCGGGAGAATCCCCTCACGGCCCGGGTGATGGTCAACCGCCTCTGGCTCCATCATTTTGGCGCCGGTCTGGTGACGACTCCCGACGATTTTGGGTTGCGCTCCGATCCACCGAGCCATCCCGAATTGCTGGACTACCTCGCTTGGCGGTTCATGCAAGACGGCTGGTCGCTCAAGAAACTGCACCGCTTGTTGATGCTTTCGAGCGTCTACCAACAAAAGAGCGATGACAACCTTCGCCATGAGAAGTTGGATCCGGACAACCGGCTGCTGGCGAAAACGAACCGCCGGCGACTCGACTTCGAATCGATGCGGGATACGCTCCTGTTTGTCGCGGGCAATCTTGACCATTCCTTCGGGGGTCGTCCGGTCGATCTGCTCAAGCGCGGGACAGCGAACCAGCAACCTTACTCCAATCGCCGCACGGTCTATGGAGTCGATTGATCGCAACGACTTGCTTGCCTTTGTTCCGGATCTTCGATTTTGCCAACCCGGATATCACCACGGCCCAGCGTGACGCCACCACCGTGCCGCAACAAGCGCTCTTCTTTCTGAACAGCCCCTTCGTCATGGAACAAGCTTGCAAAATGGTTAACCGGCCCGCCTTCCAACGGCTCGATGACGAAACGAAGCGGGTTCGCTACCTCTATCAACTTGTCTATCAACGCGATCCCTCGGCGGACGAAATCCAACGGGGACTTCGTTTCCTCCAGGCCAAGCCGGCTTCAACGGACCTTAAGGAGCAGACCCATGAGCAGCAGCCGCTGACTCCCTGGGAACGCTATGGCCAGGTCCTGCTGATGTCGAATGAACTGATGTTTGTGGATTGACCGACCCT
>CAWJGW010000045.1:0-249934 GCA_963842405.1 uncultured Isosphaeraceae bacterium
GATAGGTCCCCGAAAGATGGAGCCGTACGCATGAGCGAGCACTCCGAGATCGAATGGACCGACGCGACCTGGAACCCCGTCCGGGGCTGCACGAAGATCACTCCCGGCTGCGACCACTGCTATGCCGAGACGTTCGCCGAGCGGTTCCGCGGCGTGCCGGGCCACCCCTACGAGCAAGGCTTCGACCTTCGCCTCGTCCCGGAGAAGCTGGCCGAGCCGCTGCGGTGGAAGACGCCGAAGATGATCTTCGTGAACTCCATGAGCGACCTGTTCCACAAGGACGTGCCCGAGGACTACGTCGAGGCGGTCTGCCGGACGATGGAGCGGGCCAACTGGCACACCTACCAGGTGCTGACCAAGCGGTCGTCCCGCCTGCGGAACATGCTCCAGACCGGCTGCAGTTCGCCGCCGAGCCTCCCGCACATCTGGTGGGGCGTCAGCGTGGAGGACCGGGCTCACGGCTCGTCCGGATCGAGCACCTGCGACAGGCGCCGGCCGCCGTCCGTTTCCTCTCGATCGAGCCGCTGCTGGAAGACTTGGGGCAGATCAATCTGGATGGGATTCACTGGGTGATCGTCGGCGGCGAGAGCGGGCCTGGAGCCCGGCCGATGCCGAAGGAATGGGTGCTGTCGATTCGCGACCAGTGCGAACGAGCCCGAGTTCCCTTCTTCTTCAAGCAGTGGGGCGGCGTCCGCAAGAGCAAAGCGGGACGGGAACTGGATGGCAAGACCTACGACGATCTTCCGGCCCGAGTTGAGTTGCCCGTCATGGACAACGGGTCCCGTCTGGCCGCGATCGGCGAAATCGAGGCGTTGTACCCCGCCGAGAACAAGATCGTGCAGCCAACGCTGTTGACTCAGTACGACCCACGAAGCTGAGGAATGGAATCCGGGAGGGCAAGGGAGTCGCGGCCGGGTGAGCTAAGACACACGCCACAAAACCAGGATAAACGCGAGAATCGTTCAATTCCCGCTTTTCACCGCGCACGCCCCTCTCCCAAGGCGACCGGCGAGTGCAAGATTACCCAAAGACTCGGGCTTTCCCGATCGCGGGAACGGATCACGACGGTCTCAGCGTTCGATGACTTCCCGCCGGCTCTCTCCTCGGAGACCCTCGCCGAACAGACTCAGGAAATTCCTGATCGGCGCAAGGGATTCAAAACCTGCGGCATACTCCATGGTGGAGTAGTCTGGTTGGCATCGGCGGCTCGCGAGCCGTGGGGGTTCGTGGGGCGCCCCACCGGGATTCGACATCGAAATCGCGAACGAACCCAAGATCACCCGAAACCGAAATCGCGAAAACGAAGCCACGATTATGCCGACTCAATCGATTGTGCGGGCCACACTTGCCCTCGCATCGAGATGGCGAACGAACCCAAGATGACGCGGCCCGAAACTGCGAAAACGAAGCCACGATAATGCCGATCAGTCATCGGCCAACCCGCCCTCGGCATCGAAATCGCGAACAAACCCAAGATGACGCGGCCGGAAACTGCGAAAACGAAGCCACGATTATACGGACCAAATCGATTGTGCGGGCCGAACGGCCGCCGGACGCCGGCGTCCCCTGCTCGGCGACGTGACGGATCACAAGACAACGATCAAGCCGAGAACAACGGTATCGCGGGTCAAGGAATTTCTGCTGTTCGCCTTACCGATGAGTACCGATAAGTGCGATGCCCGGACCGCGTCCCCAAGGCCAGAAATGTTACCGCCGAGTGCCAGATAGTGCAATGCCCGGACTACGTCGCCAAGGCCAGAAAACCCGCCTGAACTCGGCCCCCCAACAGATTTCTTGAGCACGCACACCTGCTCCTTGCGTGGATCGAGAGAGGTGAGATTCACAATGAGAACGTTCGGGAACCTGTCTATGAATCCGAGATGATGACGCAGAGATGGATATCGACGGAGCTAACAAAAAGGTTGTACCGGCGTCCATTCTGGATCACTTCCCCAGGAGATTATCGAATGCGGCCAAGCTCTGAGCGTCTCTGGACAACTTCTTCGATGGCATCAGCTTGCCCGAGTGCTTCCAGGATACTGGACAAAGGAATCGGCTTTCAAGACTTCCGGGGTCATTCTGCTTCCACTCGGGGAATCTGTATAGGAGTTACGCGTTCATGACATTTTGTACAGAGGGTTGGAGCGATGTAGGCCCGGACGGCGTCGCGGATGATTCGAGTCTTCGCCTCGTACCAACTGACCCCGGTGGTGTAGAAATGGTGCTCCAGCCGCACGAACGCCCGGATCGCCATCCCGATGTGGTTCCGTTGCGCCCGTGCCGGCCCGCACCTGGCACCGCTCCACGCCGCAGCACTGCTTCAATGCCCGGTGGTAGTCCTCGATCCCCCAGCAGTGCTCGGCGTAAGCCACCCGCGTCATTCGTCCATCGCCAGGTCGTTGGTCGCCCAGTATTCAATGTCCCCGTCTCGGGAGACGACCTTGAAGACCCGGATCGACCCGAAGCCCTCCAGATGGACGATCGTCCCACCGGGGGCGATGGCCGTCTCGGCGACCGCTTGATAACCCTGGCGGTTGAGGTCCACCTTGCGGTTGACCTTCAACTGCGTCAGGAAGCTCCAGCCGTAGGCCCGGACGGCCTTGAGGTTCTCCAGGCCGGAATACCAGCTATCGAAGGCCACGCACCGCGGTGCGAAGCCGCGGGCCTTGGCCTCCTCAAGCATCGCCAGGAAGTGGTCGTTCTTGGTCAGGCTGTCCTTGGCTTTGTCGTAGAGCCGGTAGTCGCACGGGATGACCCGGTCGCCGTCGGTCCAGACCATGCGTGATCAGGTTGATGCCCCGGACGACCCGCTTGTGCTTGCCCGACCAGTGGCGGCCGACCAGGTCGATCTTCTTGGCGTAGAGCTTGTCGAGGGTCGAGTCGTCGAGGACCAGAAGGCCGCCCATGCGCTGGACGATGGGCTGGGCCTCGGTCCCAGAGCGTGGCGGGATCGGGCTCGAGGCGATGCAGGAGCCGGGTGAAGGCGTCGTGGGCGGGGGGATCGGGCGATTCGGGTTGCACCGCGGCGGCCTCCGTACAGCAAAACGCCTTAGGGGAAGCGATGAGGAAATCGATGTAGTCGCGGTCGCGGCATTTGGGCTTGGGGTCGTACATGCGGGCTATCATGGGCATCCGAGCCAAACGGCGCAATATGGACACCCGACCACCACTGCGTAACTCCTATGTGAAGAGTGATGTTCGACCAGATCGCCCATTCATCATCCTCTTGATAGGTCTTGGCGACTTCCTGAAGTTTGCTGATCTCGTACCGGGATAGCTGTCCGACGTCTGGCTCCGCGAGTTCGAGCAAATCGTACCGTTCCTTACGAAAGAACTGGGCCCAGAGGGGCATTTCTCGATGTTGGCCCAGAATCAGCTCGTAGACCTCCTTGAGCACCGGCCCACGCTCCATGGCGATCACCGGTCCTCCCGTGATGGGCCTTCCCGTCTCCCCAAGGCTCTCGCGGTCCGCGATGTAGAGCAGTTTCAGGAGCCGCATGTAGTTCATCCGTTTCACTCCGTCAAAACGGAGGAGAACACCGATGGCCTGAATCGTCTTCAATATCTTAAAAGGGAAATTCATCATCATTCCTTCAGCACCATACAGCCATCCGGGGATTTTTCTGAACAAAGCGACACTGCCTGGTTTATCATCCCCGGTGCAAAAAGTCAATCGTAGAACGCGGCTCCTCTCATCGAGATCAATAATGATATCGTTAATTTCGGTGCGCGATGTGATGGTGGACCGGCTTCGGCGCGATTCGGACGACCCGGACCTGGTCCTTGCGCGACTTTGCCACGGCGGATTTCGACTCCAGCGTGATGACGGCGGTGGCGTCCAGGCCGTCGGCGGCGACCTGGAGGGCGTAGCTTCGGCCTTTCGGGCCGAGCTCGAGGCGGGTGAACGTGGCCACGCCCTGACTGGCTGTCCTGGAGTGAGTATTGTGGCGTGCCGCGGTCCGGCCATGGCCGGCATTGCCGCTGCCCTTCGACCGTCACACTGCCGGTAAACGTCGACACCACGTTGCCGAAGAGGTCCTCGACCGAGACCGTCAATCCGGTCGTGTTGCCGGCCGGCGGCGAAGCGGCGATGGCCAGTTGAGCGGGTGCGGCCGCCGTCACGGCGAAGGGGGTGGTCGCCGCGGTGGCCGGCCCGTCCGTGGTGGCCCAGAGCGTGTATCCGACGGCGGCGCGGGTGAGCGTCAAGTCGGAGAAGACGGCGACGCCGTCGCGGGCCGTCGCGGTGAGCGTGCCGCCCAGGGTGTCGTCGCCGGGATTGCTCGCCGAGTCGAATCGTCACGCTGCCGATGTAGCCCGCGTCGAGGCTCCCGTCGGGATTCTCGACCTGCACCGTCAGCCCGAACGGTTCTCCGGCGGTGACGAGGGCCGGTGGGCCGGCGGTCACGGCCAACCGGGGGGCGATGTCGTAGGAGGCCAGGTCGGAGACCAGGACGTCGGCCACGGGGCTGCCCAGGCCGGTGACCTCGTCGTAGCCGGGCTCGGCGGAGAAGCACGCCGTTGCTCCCGGCCGTGATGTCGTGGAAGTCGGTGGCGGCCAGGGAATACAGGGCCGGCAAGGTCTGGGTCGGACCGTCGAGGGTCGTGCCGCCCGCGGCCACGCGCTCCTGGTCGGCGATCGCGATCAGGGCGGCCCAGCAGGGCGCCCCCAGGCTCGTGCCGCCGATCTTCTCCCAGGGGCCCTGGCCGGAGGTGTTGTTGTAGGAGTCGTAGACGGAGACTCCGGAATTCGGGTCGGCGTCGAAGGAGACGTCGGGGATGGTCCGCATGCCGGAGCCCTGCGACGGCGCTCTGAAAGGCGGGCTCCGGCTCGATGATGCTGGTGCCGCCGCCGCCGTTGGACCAGGCCGTCTCGCTGCCGTAGGCATCGTCGCCGAGGATCGTCAGGCTCGTCCCGCCGACGGCGACCACGTTCGGCGAATAGGCCGGATACGTGCCGGGCGATCCTGTGTCGCCCGCGGCGGCCACGAAGGTCACACCCTGATGACCGCTCGGCGTGGTGAAGTCGCCGTCGTACGATCGTCTCGCCGTTGTATTCGGCGCAGCCCCAGCTCATCGAGACGACCGACACGCCCGGGAGGGATGCCGCCGTCATCGCGCCCTGGTAGAGGTCCGCGCTACTGCTCGAGTTGCACTCGACCAGAATGATGGAGGCCCCCGGGGCCATGGCGTGGGCCCATTCCACGTCCAGGGCCTCCTCTTCCTCCCAGTTTCCGGGCGTCCCGGGTCCCGAGGGATCGGTACCGGGCAGGCCCGCCGTGCTGCCTTGCTCGTTGATCTTGACGAAGCTCGGCGGGCTCGGCAGGCCGTACTGCTGATCGAACTGGGCCAGGTCGCTCGAGGAAAAATCGGCGTCCGCGCTGTCCAGGAGGTCCGGGTCGTCGTAGGCGTTGACGATGGCGATGGTCTGGCCGGTCCCGTCCGCCGGGATGGCCCCGGAGGCGATGTCGAGAAGCGAGTAGGCGGTGCGGATCTGCTGCGGGCTCAGGCCCCAGGGCTTGTTTTCGCTCGGGATCTGGGCCGGCTCCTGGAGCCGGCGGACTCGGCCTGGAGGATGGGCTGCATGACGACCGCCGGAACGCCGGCCGCGGCGATGCTCGCCGTGGCTGGGACCAGGTGCGCTTCCAGGGCTTCCAGGTGCGGGCGCAGCATTCGCCGGCTCCGCGGCCTCCGCGCGTGGAGCGATCGCCGGAGAGAGGGCATGAAGCTCTCCATGGTGGATGGAACCCGAACGAGGGGACAGGACCGTCATCTCGCCGAAGGCGGACTCTGGCGAGTGGTCAGCGCGCTGACCGGGTCAAGGTGGCAGAGATCGCGGTCGCGGGGCATCAAGTCATGCACCGTCGATCGACGATCCGTCCTCAACTCGTATTGTTTTCGTGATTGATGATTGAAACGTGCGCCGGGTGTTGGCCGTTCCGGGAGGAAGGAGACAGTTGCCCTGCTACCGCTTCGAGTCGACCCCAGTATTCGAACGGCCCGATGCGTCTCAAGGGCCCCCGGACCGAGCACTCACAAGCACGCTCTCGGCCCGAGTCCCATGAGAAGCCTAGCCACAATTCAAGGTGTGTGCCCGCCTCGGATCACTCTGGCGATTCTCAACGACCCAGTTCCCGTCCGAACTACTCGCAATTGACAAACGTCGTAGGCGTGATGTAGTCTCCGATCAAGCGGGCGAGGCCGGCCCATGCGGGGCACACGAGCGCGAGCATTCGTCTGTTGCTGGGGGCGGCTCATGGCGATCGCAGCACTTGGTGGGCGGAAGACGGCTCCGGGGGTGCGTCAGCTCGTGCCGCTGCCCTGCTATGGTCCGATGGCTCGGTCGCGGCAGGATCCGCTGGGGTTTCTCCTCGACGGGCTGAGGCAATACGGCGATGTCTTCCGCTACCAGTTGGGCCCGCTGGTGTTCCACCAGGTCGCGCACCCGGACCACGTCAAGCACGTGCTGATCGACAACGCGAAGAACTACCTGCGGAGCTGGTATTACGACCGCACCAAGGTGGTCGTTGGCGAGGGCCTGGTGACGACCGAGGGAGCGGCCTGGCGTCGACTGCGTCGGCTGGCCCAGCCGGCCTTCCATCATCAGCGAATCGCGGCCCTGGCCGAGTCGTTGACCGGGGCGATCGGCGTCATGCTCGGGAGCTGGCGGGAGCATGCCCGAGGCGGAGAGCCGCTCGACGTCGCGGCTGAGTTCGCGCGGCTGACGCTCCGGATCGTCGGACAGGCTCTCTTGAGCATCGACCTCGCCGGCGAGGCCGACCGGATCGGCCAGGCCGTCACGACGGCCCTGGAGTATCTCGAGCACGGGTAAACGACCTGCTCGTCGTCCCGCCGGCCATGCCGACTCCGAGGAACTTGCGAGCCCGCCGGGCATTGCGAACCCTCGATACGTTGATCTTCGATATCCTCGCCGAGCGACGTCGCGAGCCCGATCGCGACGCAGGCGACTTGCTCTCCAGGCTCCTGGCTGCCCGCGACGAGGAGACGGGGGAGGGGCTTACTGACGTCGAGCTGCGCGACCAGGTCCTGACCTTCATCGGGGCCGGCCACGAGACGACGGCCGTCGCGCTGGCATGGACCATGTACCTGCTCGGCCGCCATCCCGAAGCCGAGGCCCGGCTCCGCGCCGAGGTCGATGACGTCCTCGATGGCCGGACGCCGACTGCCGAGGACCTGCCGCGGTTATCGTACACGCGGCGGGTGATCGAGGAGTCGTTGCGGATCTATCCGCCCGGTCTATGCGGTGGTCCGCGACGCGGTCGCGGAAGACGAGATCGGCGGCTTCCGCATTCCGGCCCGGTCGATGATCATCCTGAGTCCCTACGTGACCCACCGTCATCCCGGCATCTGGCCGGACCCCGAGGTCTTCGATCCCGACCGCTTCACCCCCGATCGCTCCCGGGCCGGCCTCGCCTCGCCTGGTTCCCCTTTCTGGGCGGTCCGCATCAGTGCATCGGCCAGGAATTCGCGATGATGGAGATGACCCTGGTCATCGCCATGCTGGTCCAGTCGTTCGGCTTCCGGCTCGCGCCCGGCGCCCGCGTCGAGCCCAGGCCGATGCTCTCCCTCCGGCCCAGGGACGGCCTCCCGATGATCGTCGAGCCCGCGTGATCCCTGGGGCGCGTGAGGTTTCCCGGTCGGCTCCGTGCAACGTATCCGGGACCAGGTTCGGCCCGGTTGCGGTTGTCGGCCTGGAGAACGGTCGCCCGCCATTCTTCCCGTCCGCGGTCAAATTGATTACCATAAGAGTCGATGTGGACCTCAAGCCTTCCCGGAACCGGTGTCGTGCGACCGTGTCCCCGAATGGGTTCCCTGACGTAGGATTATCAGGAGGTGGGCGCAGCACACCCGCCGCCGGTGGAGGGGACCCCATGGATATGACCGGCGACACAACCGCGGACCTTCAGGGCCTGATCGATCGCCTCCGGCGGGGAGACGACTCGGCGCGGGCGGAGCTCCTGACACGGGCCTACCAACGGCTGCGGCGGATCGCCGCGTCGATGTACCATCGCGACTTCCCCCGCTTGAAGGACCGTCATGACCTGGAAAGCGTGGTGGATGAGAGCTGGCCGCGGCTGATGCGGGCCCTGGAGACGGCCCGGCCACCGACGGTCGAGGACTTCCTCCGGCTGGTCGCGCACAAGGTGCGGCAGGTCCTGCTCGACATGGCCGACCAGCAGCGGCGTCGCGACGACTTGGTGCGCGACGGGCTCCTCAACGCCCCCGAGGATCCCGGTCGCATCGAGCCCGCCGACAACTCGCTCGATCCCGGCCGGCTCGCCCTCTTGACCGAGTTCCACCGGCACGTCGAGAACCTCCCCGAGGACCAGCGAACGGTCTTCGACCTTCACTATTATACCGACTTGCCCCAGGCCGAAATCGCTCGACTGCTTGGCCTACACCCCCGCAAGGTGAGCTACCTGTGGGTGGCCGCGACCGAGCAACTGGCCGAATGGCTGGACGGCCTCCCTGAGTTTCTGGCCTGATCGAACAGAACCGCATGCAAACCGGCCGCCGGGCAGGAACGGGAAGGAATCGGAGTCTGCCTCCTGAGCATCTTCGCGAGACGCGAGCATCTTCGGCGATTGCAGATTGCAGATTACAGATTACAGATTGCAGATTGCAAAAAAAGAAAATGGAAACTGAGTCTATAGCAAGGATACCGGGTCTGAGAATTCCGCCCCGAAGGGGCCGAACAGATCAGCCCAGGGCATCGCCCTGGGACCGCCTGGATAGGATTGCAAGCGACCCGACGATTCAGCGGAGTAGGCGATGCACGATCCCGATCTGAACGGCCGTCCCCCCGTCGGGAAGGATACCGAGCCCGACCTGACCCAAAGTGCGGAGCCCCGGAAGGAACGGCTCCTGGAGCTGCTGGTGCAGTGGGAGGAAGCTCATGCGCGTGGCGAGGAGCTGACGCCCGAGATACTCTGCGGGGACGACACCCGATGGCTGGCGGCCTTGCGGGAGCGGATCGCGAAGCGGAAGCGGCTGCATGCGGTCCTGGCCATGCCGGAGGCGACGGTAGTGGGCCGGAGCGACGGACCGTCGCCGTTGCCCGAGCCGTTACCCGCGTTTCCGGGACACGAGGTCCTGGGCGAAGTCGGCCGGGGTGGGATGGGGGTGGTCTACCGGGCACTCGACGTCCGTCTGGGTCGGATCGTGGCTCTGAAGACCCTCGCCGAGGCGAGTCACGCCACCAGGGATCAGCTCGATCGGTTCCTGGACGAGGCAAAAGCCGTCGCGAGGCTCCGGCATCCGAACATCATCGCGATCCACGCGATCGACGAGCACGAGCAGCGGCCGTACTTCTCCCTGGAGTACGCCGAGGGGGGGAACCTGGCTCAGTGGCTGGCCAATGGTCCGCTGTCGCCACGCCAGGCCGCCGAGCTGGTCGAGTCGTTGGCCCATGCCGTGCACGCCGCCCATTGCGCCGGGATCGTTCACCGCGACCTGAAACCGAGCAACGTGCTGTTGACGGCCGAGGGCGTGCCGAAGGTGAGCGACTTCGGGCTGGCCAAGCTGCTCGACGGCGACTCGGCGCGGACCTACTCCGGCCAGGTGATGGGGACCCCCAGCTACATGGCACCGGAGCAGGCGGAGGGGCGTTCGAGGGAGGTGGGCCCGGCCGCCGACGTCTATGCGCTGGGGGCGATCCTCTACCAGGCGCTGACGGGCCGGCCGCCGTTCCTGGGCGATTCGGCGCTGGAGACGCTCAAGCTGGTCACCACGACCGAGGTCGTTCCGCCGGCGCGGCTGCGCCCGGACGTGCCGCGCGACCTGGAGACGATCTGCCTGAAATGCCTGGAGAAGGCAGCGTCGAAGCGGTACGTCGACGCCCGTTCGCTCGCCGAAGACCTGCGGCGATTCCAGGAGAATCGGCCGATCGTGGCCCGGCCGGTGGGGGTCGCTGGCCGGCTCTGGCGGTGGGCGGGGCGCAACCGGATGCTCGCCGCGGCTACCGCGGTCGTGGTCGCGATGTTCGCTCTGGGCACGCCTGGCTTCTTTGTGCTGTGGCGCGGCGCCGTCGCCGACCGTGCCGCGGCCGTGTCCGCGCAGCCGGGCCGTCGAGGCCCTGGGCGACGCCCAGACCGCACACCGACAGGCCGATGCCGCGCGCAGCGCGCCGAGCGCACCCGCGACCGCGCTTCGAGCGCCGTGCGCACGCTTCTGATGACCGAGTGGGACGACATGCTGGCCGAGGAGCTGCGCCCGTACCGCAAAGCCCTCACCGACCAAGGGGTGCGCGAGGCTCAGGCACTCGTCCGTGAACTGGAGGGGGACTCTCAGGCCGAGTCTCAGCGGGTCTACGGTTACCTCGCGCTGGCGAATGCCCAGCTCGAGGCTGGTGAGGCCGCCACGGCGGGGGAGTCGGGCCGCAAGGCGGTCTGGAACTGGCCGAGGCCTTGGTTGCCCGCGATCCTTCCATCGCTTCCCGGGACCTTCTGGGAGCGGTCTACCATCGGCTCACCAACCTGGAGAAAGGCTCAGAACTGCGTCGGTCCTACGCCCGGCGGTCGAACGAGATCTTCGAAGCACTGGCCGCCCTGCAACCGGATAAGCCGAGCTCCAATTCCCACTCCATCGCGCTCAACTACCACAACATCGGTAACGATTATTATTGGGAACACCGGCTCAACGAGGCCGTCGCCGCCTTCGACGCGGGCGTGCGGTTCTGCGAGGAGCAGATCGGTCGGGGCGATCGGAGCGAGACGCTCCAGCTCGATCTGGCCAGGCTCCTCCTCTATCTCTCCCGAGCCGTCCGGGACTCCGGTCGCCTCGACGCGGCGGTCGACGCGGGGAAGCGAGCCGTCGTGGTCTACCGAGCGGTCCTCGACCGGTCGCCTGGCAACTACTCGTGTGCCATCCAGTTGCACCTGTCTCACGAGGAACTCGGCACCGCGTATCGGGTCCTGAAGCGGTGGGACGAGGTGATCGCCTCCCTCGAAGCGTCCCGCGCGATCCTCGAAGGTCGCGGCCGAGAAACACGGCGGCCTGGTCTCTCGGATGGCGGCGATCCAGGCACAGCTCGCCAGGATCGACTTCAATCTGACGCTGGCCTACAGCTCGGACGTCGCGCGGTATTACCAGCCGATGCGCGCGACCATCTCCGAGTCCTTCGCGATCTGCGACAAGCTGACGATCGTCCAACCGCTCCCCGACTCGCTCCGGACGATCCTCGCCGTCACCAGCCACCAGATGGCCGACTACCAGGTGGAGGACGGCCGCGAGCCCGACCTGGAGCTCTACGAACAGTCCGAGCGGCTCTGGGACGATCTCTATCACCGCGTTCCAGGAAATATCATGTCTCGCGCCGGGCTGGTCTTCGTCCGCCTCGACCTGGCCGACGAGCTGGCGGCCCGGGGCCGGACCGAAGAGGCCCGGGCCTGCCGCGACCGGTCGCTCGTCAGCGTGCGGGGAAACGTCGAGGTGTTCTTCCAGATCGCCTTGAGCTACGCGGAGAATGCGCGGCTGATCGGCGCTTATCCCATCAAGCTCGACGCCCGGCGGCAGCAGGAGCGGCGACGGAAGTTCGCCCACCGCGCGATTCCAGATGCTCCGCGAGGCGATCGCCGACGGGTTCCGGGACATTGCGCGGCTGTGGCGCGAGCCTGAGCTGGTCCCCTTCCACGCCGACCCTGAGTTCCAGGCGGTCGCCGCGGCGCTCGACGCGCTGGCGTTCCCCGCCGACCCCTTCGCAAAGCCGTGATGAATTGACCTCGCCGCCTCGAACCGGGAGAATCAGGGATGGAGCGGCGAATCGCGCCGTTGGATCATCCGTCGATCTCCGTCCCGATGATGGAAGGAAACTCTGCCGATGCGACCCCCCTTCCCCGGCATGGACCCCTGGCTGGAGCACCCGGCGCGATGGTTGGGCGTGCATAATAGCCTGATCACGGCGATCGCTGACGAGATCGTTCCGAAGGTCGCCCCAAGATACTATGTTGACGTCGAGCAGCACACGTACGTCACCTTGTTTAGCGGAGACGCGATCACCGATCACCCCGACCTTGTCACCGATCGGACGAGATCGCGGGAGCCGCTCCTGCGGCCTCTTGAGTCGAGTGTATCGGCCGCGGTCGGCGTTCTGGAACTGGATGTCGATGGTGCCGGTCAAGGATCGAGTCGAGGAATGGTATCTTGAGATTCGCGACGTCGGGACCGGCAAGCTCGTCACCGTGATCGAGGTGCTCTCGCCGACGAACAAGTCCCACAGCGCGGGGCGGAGGAAGTATTGCAAGAATCGGGACCGGATCTTCGCCTCGAACACGAGTCTGGTTGAGATCGATCTACTCCGCGCCGGCAGACCGATGCCGATCGTGACTCACCAGCCGATTGAGAGCGACTACCGTATTTTGATCAGCCGTGGTAAGTCGCGACCCAGGGCCAAGCTCCTCGCCTTCGGCGTGCGCCAAGCGATTCCGGCGATCCCGATCCCGCTGCTGCCGAAGGACCCCGAGCCGTCGCTCGACCTCAACAGCGTCCTTCACGCCCTGTATGATCGGCGCGGTTCGACTTGCGGCTCGACTACGCGAACCCTCCCGTGCCTCCCTTGAGCGAGGGCGATCCCGAATGGGGCGCGCCATTGTCGCTCGTCGATCGCGGGAAGCTTGACTCTCCCAGCGGAGTGGTCATCATGCCCGATTCCCGATTCCAGATTGGGTGCTTCCGATATCGGGAATCTGCAATTTGCAATCTGCAATCCCTCTCTGGTTGCGGTTGACGGCCACGGTCGGTTGCTCCGCAGTCCCGGCCTGGGCCGTGGTCGTCCCTCGAACCTGGGAGGAAGTCCAGCGATGCACCCCCTTCCCTGCGATCAACCGTAGGCTAGCCTCGGCGACAACATGCCGCCGCCCCGGCCCAGGATATCTGTCCCACATGCGGAGTCTCGTGCCGAGACCGCAAAGTGAGCCAATCTCTTGAGTTCGTCCCTGGGTTGAGTCATGCAACAATTCCGTGCACAGTTCACGATACGACAACTGATGATCGGCGTGGGGAGTTTCGGCCTCATCTTCGCCCTGACCAGAGGAGTGTTGACTGGGGATGTGCGAACAATCTGGGTCCTGGGACTCGTCTTGTTCACCGCCCCGCTGTGGGGATCAATCGGTCTGGCGTTTCTGAAGCCGGCGGTGACACGAAAGCTGTTCCTGGCGTGTTGCCTCGTGGTCCTGCCGGTCAGCGGCTTCTGCTTCGTTTGCTCCGCGATGGACGAGGGACACCTTGGTGGCGGATGGCAGGCCCTGGGTCTGGGAGTCCTCTGGATGCTCGTGCCCTTTGGTTTCGGGGATGTCTTATCGAAGGACTTTCAGGCCTCCAGAGCGAAGAACCGCAGGAAGCGACCTTGCCCGGGGGCCTCGCTACGACCCCCGATCGTCATCGTCGCCCTGACCGGTTTCGGCGCGATGAGAGGCGGGCGGGGTCCATCTGGCCAGTCGCTCTCGATCCGTGCAGATTGCTTCGCACGAGCGGATGGTTCCCTATGTCCAAGAAACGGGACGAGCCGGGCCGTGGACCTGGCTCAGCCCAGCGTTTGACCCGATCCCAGGGACAGCTTGTGGCCTTTGGACCGCGTCGCCAGTGCCAGGTCTGTCGTATTGACCGACCCGTCGCCGTTGACGTCCATGCTCAGCGGCGTCAGACCCGTCGCCGACTGCCCGATCGCCGAGGCGATCTGGCTTACCGACTGGCCGCGCGCGGCCGCGATTTCGTTCAAGTCGTTCTGATCGACCACGCCGTCACCGTTCACGTCCCCCAGCAGGCGGTAGAACGAATGTGTCGCGGAGAGTCCCTGGCCGGATGGCGGCGTGAACGACAGCGTGTAATAGCCGTCGGCGGACGTCGTGCCCGGACTGTCACCGAGCCCGCCGGCGCCGAAGTCGATCTCGATCGCGTTGTCGATCACATTCAGGAGGCCAGCGAGTGAGACCGGAACCCCCGTCCCGCCGCCGTTGAGGTTGTACTGGGTCAGAATCAGCTCCGCCGGATTGGCGGTGGTTGGGCTGTTCACCGAGTTGACGATCGCCTGAAGTACCGCGGGATTCGAGTCGTCGAAGTTCAGGTCGAGGTAGCGGATGTACGACCGCTCGGAGGCGCCGTTCTTCGACCGTCAGCCCCGTCACCGCGAGCTGAGCGGCCGCCGGCTCGCTATACGAGGCGGAGATGATCACGTCGCCGGTGCGGCATGCGTCGGCTCCTGGAGCCCGGCCACGTCGATTCCCGTACTGTAGAACCGATAGCTGTGCGAGTGCCGTAATCGCTGAACGGAATGCCGTAGCTGATCGTTGCGTGATAAGTCCCCGTGCCGTCGGCCACACCGGCGGGAATGGCCGGGCCGATCAGTACGGGTGTCTGAGCATCGATCGCCACGTAGACCTCGAAGTAGGCCAGCCCGCTGCCGCCGGCGTCGGTCCCGGTGAGGTTCAGCGTGAAGGTGCCGTTCCCGTTGTACGTGCTGGACGAAGTTACCTGGGTTGACCGGGGTGTTCAGGTTGGGCAGGTCGGTGCTGGCCTCGTTCGTCGGCTTGTAGGCCTGGACATTGCCGGCGTTATCGGTGGCGACGCTGTAGAAGGCATACTCCGTATTGCTCGTCCCGGTGAAGATCGCCGAGGCCGTGTTGGGCGTACCGGCGGAGGGCGTGAGCGTCTGCCAGAGATTCCATGACCCGCCGTTGGTCGAGACGTAAACGGCGAAAGAGGCGATGTCCACCGTCGGGCTGCCCGCCGGCTCGGACGGGACGGTTCCGGTCAGCGTGACGGGGAAGCTGAGGCTGGTCTCAACACTGGGCAGAGAGCTCACGATGCTGGCCGGCGGAGTAGTGTCCATCAGCCACGAGGTTGACATCGAGCCGGTGCCCGGGTAGCCGTTCTGGTCGTTGATCGCCGCGGCGTTGACCGTCAGCGTGTACAAGCCCTGTGAGCTGGTCAACCCGGCGAGGCCGTTGATCTGGTAGGTCGAGCCCGAGACCGAACTGATAGTGACGGCGCTGGTGATCAAGTTCGGACCGCCGTTGTCTGTCAGTGTGAGGGCCGAGTCGGTGAAGTTGCTCAGGTTGATCGGTTCGTTGAATGTGACGTCGATGGAGGATAGCGGGGTGTTCCGCGGGTTGGGGGACGCGCCGGCGATCGATGTCACGGAGAGAGGCGAACTGACATCCAGGGACTGAGCCGGCGAGGTACTCTCGCTGAAATTGGTGTCACCGAGATACTGGGCGGTGAGCGAGCTGCGTGCCGGCCGCCAACGTCGAGGTACTGAACTGGGCGACGTTTCCGATCAGATTGGATTTCCCGAGCGAGGTTGAACCGTCGAAGAACTCCACTTGCCCAGTTGGTCCCCCCGCGCCGGGGGCAACCACCGCGATAGTTGCCGTCAAAGTGACCGTCTGGCCGACGGTCGAAGAAGTACTTGAGATTGAGAGTGCCGTCGTTGTGCCGGCCTGGCTGACGGATTCGGTGGTGGATGAGGAGCCTGTCAGGAAGTTGGGGTCGCCGCTGTAAACCGCGGTGATCGTGTCGGACCCGACGGCGAGGGCCGCGGTAGTGAAGCTGACGATCCCGCGTGGTACCCAGGGTCACGGTGTCGAGCGTGGTCGAGCCTTCCTTGAAGGCCACGGTTCCTGTGGGTGTGCCAGCGCCCGGCGAGACCACGGCGACGCTGGCCGTGAACGTGACCGACTGGCCGTAGACGGAAGCGGTGGGATTCGCGGTAATCGTTGTGTTGGTGCTGGCCTGGCTGACGGTTTCCGTCGTGGAGGAGGAGCTTGTTACGAAGTTAGGGTCGCCACTGTAGACAGCGGTGATCGTGTCGGACCCGACGGCGAGGGCCGAGGTGGTGAAGCTGACGGTCCCGGTGGATCCCAGGGTTTCGGTGTCGAGCGTGGTCGAGCCTTCCTTGAAGGCGACGGTTCCGGTCGGCGTGCCGGTACCCGGAGCGACGACGGTAACAGTAGCCGTGAACGTGACCGACTGGCCGTAGGAGGAAGCGGTGGGATTCGCGGTAATCGCTGTATTGGTGCTGGCCTGGCTGACGGATTCGGTGGTGGAGGAGGAGCTTGTCATAAAGTTCGGGTCGCCGCTATAAACCGCCGTGATGGCGTCTGACCCGACACCCAAGGCCGAGGTAGTGAAGCTAACGGTCCCGCTGGGTCCCAGGTTCTCGGTATCGAGCGTGGTCGAGCCTTCCTTGAAGGCCACGGTTCCCGTGGGTGTGCCGCCGCCCGGCGCGACCACACTGACGCTCGCAGTAAACGTGACCGACTGGCCGTAAACGGACGAGGTGGGATTCGCGGTAATCGCTGTGTTGGTGCTGGCCTGGCTGACGGTTTCCGTCGTGGAGGAGGAGCTTGTCACGAAGTTGGGGTCGCCGCTGTAGACCGCGGTGATCGTGTCGGACCCGATGGCGAGGGCCGAGGTGGTGAAGCTGACGGTCCCGGTGGATCCCAAGGTTTCGGAATCGAGTGTGGTCGAGCCTTCCTTGAAGGCCACGGTTCCCGTGGGTGTGCCGCCGCCCGGAGCGGTCACGGTGACACTGGCAGTAAACGTGACCGACTGGCCGTAGACGGAGGAAGAGGGGTTCGCCGTGATGGAAGTGCTGGTGCTGGCCTGGCCGACGGATTCGGTGGTGGAGGAGGAACTTGTTACGAAGTTTGGATCGCCGCTATAAACCGCGGTGATCGTGTCGGAGCCGACACCCAGTGCCGAGGTGGTGAAGCTAACAATCCCGGTGGATCCGAGAGTTTCGGTGTCGAGCGTGGTCGAGCCCTCCTTGAAGGCCACGGTCCCCGTGGGCGTGCCGCCGCCCGGAGAGACCACACTGACACTGGCCGTAAACGTGACGGACTGGCCGTAGGCGGAAGAGGTGGGATTCGCAGCAATCCCTGTGTTGGTGCTGGCCTGGCTGACGGGTTCGGTGGTGGAGGAGGAACTGGTCACGAAGTTGGGGTCACCGCTGTAGACCGCAGTGATCGTGTCCGACCCGACGCCCAGTGCCGAAGTGGTGAAGCTGACGATTCCGGTGGATCCCAGGGTTTCGGTGTCGAGCGTGGTCGAGCCTTCCTTGAAGGCCACGGTTCCGGTCGGCGTGCCGGTCCCCGGCGCGACCACGGTGACCGTGGCCGTAAA
The DNA here is from genome assembly GCA_963842405.1 of uncultured Isosphaeraceae bacterium. GTDB lineage: Bacteria > Planctomycetota > Planctomycetia > Isosphaerales > Isosphaeraceae > CAVZRC01. The sequence goes on from CAWJGW010000045.1 coordinate 17,137, forward strand.
CGTGACCGACTGGCCGTAGACGGAAGCGGTGGGTTTCGCAGTAATTGACGTGTTGGTATCGGCCTGGCTGTTGCTGCCGGCGTTGACCGTGAACGTCCCGAGCGTCCCGGTCGCGGTGGCGTTGCCGCTGAGGTCGGTGACCGGGCGTGCCGACCAGGCTCACCGTGTAAGTGCCGTTATCGGAAGTCGTCCAGGCGCCGCCCGGGGGCGTGATCTCGTAGGTGACGGCGAATCCCTGGGCGTCGCCGACCTTGTCGGTCGTGCCGACCGGCTGGGTCGAGACAACCGTCGCAACGATCGCCGCGACCCCGCCGGGTGGGCTCACCTCCACGACGGCACCCGCCAGGGTGGATGCCGCGACGGCCGTATTGTCGGCGTACGTGACGGTGAAGCTGTAAGGGTTGAGGGTAGAGGCATTCGAACTGGTCACGCCGGTTGCATTCAGCGAGGCCGTCGGGGAGCGTGGTGTCGGCGGTCGCGTCGTGCTGGTAGGCGCCGATGTCGGTGCCGTCGGGCCCGGTCCGTGGCGCGTAGCCGCGCTGGTCGGTGAAGAGATCATCGGGGTTGGACGCCCGCGTCGATGGCCAGGCTGTTCGACTGCAAGGCGATGGTCTGGGTCGGGCCGCCGTTGCTGGCCAGCCCCGCGGTGGCGAGGAGCGGATTGTCCCCGATGAGATTCGCCGTCTTGCTGACGGAGCCATTGATCGGAGTTGTCTGGAAGAGGCGAGTCTGGTCGCGTCGATGTTGCCGGAGTAATCGACTTGCCATTGCCGGCGAAGAGCGTGCTCGTTGCGGTGACGGTCCCCTCGACCTGGACCACGCCCCCACGCGTCGCCCTCGACCTGCTTATTCAGGGCGACCGTGCTGTTGAAGAAGCTGACGCTGCCGCCGTTGATGTAGAAGGCCGCCGCCGTTGGAGTCGCCGGGGTTGCCGTCGGAGCCCTCGGGCCCATTTCCCAGGCCAGGCTACCGCCCTTGCCGCCCTCGCCGCCCGTTCCACCGCTGCCCCCCTGGACGGAGTTATCGGCGACGGTATCGTTGTAAAGCGTGAGCGTGCCTCCGGCGACATAGATGGCCCCGCCCTTACCCATGCCGCCATCGCCGCCATCGCCGCCGGGGCCGCCGCTGGCGAGGCCGGTGATGCCGGTCTGGGTGCTCGGAAGCTGAGCCGAGGGATGCCGCCGTGACCACCGCCGGAGCGCGATCAGCGGGGTGCGGGTCGCGGTGCGTCGGCATGCGGAAGGCGTTACTCGGCGTGGGGTTCGAGCCGCTTCCGGTGAAGCTCAGGCCGCCGGCGAAACCGCCGTTCCCGCCGACTCCGCCGGTCCCGCCGTTGCCGCCCTTGGCGAGTTGCCGCTGAACGTGTCGGCGTTCAGGGTGACCGTCCCGCCGGCGAGATAGAAGCCGCCGCCGGATCCCGAGCCGCCACTGCCGCCGGGCCCTCCGGTTCCCCCGAGGGGAACCGTTCCGCCGTCCCGCGTCCCGAAGATGCCGCCGATGGAGCCCAGGCCGCCGGTGCCGCCCTTGCCGCCCAGGCCGCCACTCGCCGCCTACGGCCTGGTTCTTGCCCAGGGTTACCCCGAAGAGCGTGAGGGCACCCGCCACCGACATAGACGCCGCCGCCGTTGCCGGTGGAACCCGTCACCGCCGCCGGCCGCCCTGGCCTCCGTGCACCGCCCTGGAAGAGTTGGGTGAGGGCCGAGGTTTGGGAACCCGAAGACGACCCACCCGAGAGCGTGATGCCGAGGCTGGTGCTGGCCACCAGGCTACTGCCGGCACCGCCGTTGCCGCCCTGCCCGCCGGCGCCGCCTTCCGCGGTGTTGGCCGTGAGGGTGCCGAGGTCGATGGTCAGGTTCCCTTGGCCAGGTAGATGCGCGCCGCCGTCGGCCGGCCCGGCTTGACCGCCATCGCCGCCGGTCGCCGCCGGCTTGCCGAGGACGCCGTCGCCACCCAGGCCGCCCTTGCCGCCCTCGCCGCCGATGGCCCCGTTGGTCGCGAAGGCACGCCGGCGACCAGGAGGGTGCCCCCGGCGACGTAGACGCCGCCGCCGGCCGCCGAGCCGCCGTTGCCGCCGTTGCCGCCCACGCGCCGGTACGGGCGACGAACGGCTTCCGCGATTGTTGCCGCCCGCCCCGCCGCTGCCGCCGGGCCGCCCGACTGATTGTTACTGATAGGTCGTCATCGAGCGTCAGGGTGCCGGCGGCGAGGTAGATGCCGCCGCCGCGGGCGCAGGCCCGTCGCCGGCATTTCCGCCGGCCTGGCCCGCCGCGTCGGACTTGCCGACCGCGCCGGCCTTCCCGTCGGCGCCCTGGCCCCCTGGGCTTGGTTGTTCGAGATCGCCACCTGGGTCATCCGGACCGTGCCGCCGTCGATCAGGACGCCGCCGCCCAGCGCCGCGGTGCCGCCGAGCGCTGCCGCCGTCGGTCGCGTAACCCCCCTCGATCGCCAGGCCCTGGAACACCACGGTCACATTCGCCCGGCTCGTCCCGAGGACCTCGAAGATCCGGTCGTTCCAGGGATAAGTCCCGGGCTCGATGATCGAGCTGGTCTCCCCCTGGCCGACGATGGTCAAGGTCTTATCCGGCAAGGTCGAGGTGTTCTGGATCACGATCTGGCCGGCCGATCTTGTCGTTGAGCACGTAGGTCGCGGTCGACAGGATGATGGTGTTGCTGGCGTCGCCATTGCTATCGGCCTCGTCGATCGCGGCGCAGGCTGGCGTCGGTCGGCACCGGGTAGAACGTCGCCGAGTCGGGCGTCGGGTTGGCGATGACATCGAAGGTGTCGGTCGTGATCGAGCCGAACGTCGAGCTGGTGACCGTGAAGTAGTAACCGTTGCCCAACGTGTCGAGGGTCAGCCCGTCGAAGATCGCCACGCCGTTGATGGCCGTCACGGTGAGCGTGCCGCCGAGGTGTCGCGCCGGTCGGGTTGTCCTTCAACGCGATGGTCATGGTGCCGTCGAAGGCGGGGTCGACGTCGCCCTGGACGTTCTCGGCGGAGACCACGACGCCGAACGGCTCGCCGGCGATCACGTTGGGCGGCGGCTGAGCGGTCACGACGATCTTGCTGGCCGCCCCGTAGGCGACCAGGGTCGGGATCAGCAGGTTGGCCTTCGGCGTGCCCAGCCCGGTGACCTCATCGTAGCCCGGGCCCGCGTTGAAGCCGCCGTTGCTCCCCTGGTGATGTCGTTGAAGTCGGTGGAAGGCGCGCAGTAGAGGGCGGGCAGGGTCTGGGTGGGTCCGTCGAGGGTCGATGCGCCTTCGAGGACCCGGCCCTGGTTGGCGATGGCGATCAGGCCCGCCCAACTGGGTGACGCGACGCTGGTGCCGCCGATCGTCGAGCCAGGGCCCGCTGCCGTCGGTGTCGTCGTAGGAGTCATAGACCGCGACGCCGGTGTTGGGATCGGCGTCCCAGGCCACGTCCGGGATGGTCCGCATGCCGGTGGACTGCACGCCCTCCTGGTAGGCCGGCTCGGTCTCGTACTCGCTGGTCCCCCCGCCGCTGCCGGACCAGGCGGTCTCGCTCTGGATCGGAGTTATTCGTCTTCAGGAGCAGCGTCGTGCCGCCGGCGGCGACCACGTTGGGGGAGTAGGCCGGATAGTACCCCGGAGACCCCTGGTCGCCCGAGGCGGCGATGAAGGTCACTCCCTGGTGGCCGCTGGGCGTGGTGAACGTGCTGTCGATCGATTGCTCGCCCTGGTATTCGTCGATCCCCCAGCTCATCGAGACGACCGACACACCGGGCAGCGCGGCGGCCGTGGCCACGGCGGTGAACAGGTCGTTGTTGTTGGTGTCGGTGTTCGCCTCGACCAGGTCGATGCTGGCCGCGGGGGCGATGGCATGCGCCGATTCGATGTCGAGGGCTTCCTCCATCTCCCAGTTCCCGCTGGCGTTGCCGGCCCCGGCCGGGTCCGTGCCGGGCAGGTCCGTGGTCTGGCCGTACTCGTTGTACTTGGTGAAGCTGGGCGGGTCGGGCAGGCCGAACGTCTGAGTCGAACGACGGCCAGGTCGCTGTTGCTGAAATTGGCGCGTCCGTGCTGTTCACGAAAGCGGGGTCGTCGTAGGCGTTGACGATCGCGATGGTCTGGCCCGCGCCGTCCCCCGTGATCGATCCGAACGTGATCTTGTTGATGTCGTAGGCCGTGTCAACTGGGCCGGGGTGTAGCCCACCGGGGGCGAGCCGAGAGATCAGGGGCACGGGCTGGCCCGAGGGATTCGCGCCCGGCTCATCCCGGCCGTGCGAGGAGATCGGCAACACGGATCGCCGACTGGAGAGAATCACCCGAATCTCCAGGTCTTCCAGGATCGGTTGGAACGGATGGCTTGCGGAGCGGCCGGCGGCGATGCCATCGCGATCGGGAGGACATGGGGACTCTCCTGGATGCCAGGCTCTAATGGATGAATGACGATGAGGATATTCAACGATCCGATCGAAAGCGTATCGGCCAACGGCCAATGGCGATGCTGGGTGGGCAGGAGCTCTGTCCGATCGCGGCCAGAACGAACACCGGCTTCGTACGACCAATGCGAATCAGGAATGCAGGATGAAATTGACCGACCGCGGCGAACCGCGTTACGGTCCGATGGAACCGTTTGCGATATCATCGTTTTCGAAGGTCGGCGCAGCAGATAGGCGCGGAACTCAGGGAAACCGGTGCTACCGATCCGTTCGCACGATGAAGCTTCGGTGAATCGGAAATCCGTTCCCACAGCTTGGCGGCACGAATCCACAAAGTCAAGTGCAAGCGGTTAAGAATTGTAAGGGGTACTGAGCGTGGAGACATGGTATCAGATCGCGGTGCTGTCGGTCGGGGGAGCCTGGGAGTCAACGCACGATACTGGCTGGGTGTCGCCATGACCCGGTGGGTCGGCACGCGGTTCCCCTGGGCGACGTTCCCGATCAACGTTTCGGGGTCGTTCGCGATCGGCTTGCTCACGATGCTCCTGAGCCGATGGCTGCCGCATCCCCATGCGCGGCTGCTGGTCGTGGTCGGATTCCTGGGCGGATACACCACGTTCTCCTCGTTCTCCCTGGAGGCGATGACGCTGTGGGAGCGGGGAGAGACCTGGTCTTGCCTGGGTTACCTCGTCGGGAGCGTTGCCGCGGGGCTCGCGGCCGTGGTGCTGGGCGCCGCGGTCGGCCGGGTCCTGGCGCGTTGACGCACCCGCCGACTTGCGTTGGTTGACGAAGGCCCGGGCGGCGGCTCGGGCCGTGACAGGGTCGGGAGAGGCCCGGAGGAGGCTCTCAGCAGGGGGTGCGCGGCATCCGCGGTCGGTAGGTCGTCCCCGCGTGGATGGGTCGGGAATGGGGACCCCGGCCGATGAGGCCGGTGCAGGTGCGGGCGCCCCAGGACGCCAGCGGAAGTCGGGGCTTTGCGCCGCCACCACTTCTCGATCGGCCGTCGCAGGCGGTAGGCGACGGCGGCGGCCACGATCAGGCCCAGGGGGGCACGGAGGTCGCCCAGCATCAGGCTCTCCCGGGTGCTCCTGCGCGACGAATCCAGGCCGGCCGTGACCGGCCCGCGCGGCCCGCCCGCGGATTCGCCGCGGTCTCCCACCGCGGCGGCGATCGCCCGGCCATCGGCTCCCGGTTGCGCATCGGGCTCGATGCGCGACGGAAGCCCGAGGAAGTCCTCGATCCAGGTGGCGATCCGGACGAGCCGGTCGGCCTGGGCCAGCGCCCGCCCATCGTTGCGGGCGCTGGCGGCTTCCGGGTTGGCCGGCTTGGCGGCCAGTGAGACCGTCTCTTGCGGGTCGGCCGTCGGGCCGTCTCGCGAAATCGAGGACCTCGGGCGGGTCGCCGTTGCCGACCGCGACTTCGGAGTCGGACCGCGACGCGTACCGGATTCCCGGCAGCAACCCGTTGACGCGATCCGCCACCGAAGCCAGAGCCCCCTCGGCCATCGGGCCGACCGCGGCGACGTTCTGCGCATTCGTCCCCGGCAGTCCCATCAAACCGGTGTTCATCGACACCAGCAGACTGGCCGGGATCGGGGATGCACTGAACGTGGACAGGTTCGACCCGGCGCTGCTGCTGCCGTACGTCGCCGCGGTTGACGTCGCACCGAAGTGTCGCCGAGTCGCTGCCGTCGCTCCCTGGCCGTCGCTGCCGGGACGGTCACGGAGAACGGTCAGCACGGGCGATTGGCCGACGCCGTTCTCGATGATCTTCTCATAATCGAGGGCGATCGGCTTGAGGGCCCATTGGACCACGGCCGGCTGAGACCCGTCGGCGGTTATCCTCAGCGAGTACACTCCCGCGCCGAGAGTCATGAGCGAGTGATTCAGTCCCGTCAAGCCCTGGGCGTCGAGGACGGTCGTCCCGTCGGCTCCCGTGACCTCGAGGTTGATCTGACCTGTGCCCACCTGAGTTTGCACCGAGTAAATGCCGGGGCAGATCACGACGAATCGGTAGTCGGTCTCCTGGCCGGCGGTGAGCTCGGTGGTCCGCGAGATCGCCGAGTTCCAGGTCACATTCACCGGGCCGGGCCAGACGACGCCCAGGTTGTCGGGATCGCTCGGCCCGGCGGTGGGTGCGACGGTCCAGCTCGCCAGCACGCCCGGCGGATTCCCGGCCGGCACGACCAGCAGGCAGGCCGGAAAGATCGGTCAGGCCGCCTTGAGCCGGCTCGACCAGCGAATAGCTCCCTGCCGGCAGGGGCTCGTCGAAGATGAAGTTCAGCGTGTGCGTGGAGGTCTGATAGTTCACCGCCGTGATGGGCCAGACTTGACCCGAGGCGTCGACGACCTCCAGGGCGGTCTCTTGCTGGTCGGGCACGAACAGAGAGGGTCGCGTCGATCGGCCCGGAGAAGGTCAGGTCCAGTCCGGTCGGGGATGGATTCGAGGGGATCGTTGTAGTCCAGGTTGTCGCTCGTCAGGGTGGTGGTGCCGACGACCGGCGTGGCGGCCAGGTTGAGCTGGAATGCGCCGTCGGATATCGTTGAAGCCCGCGGTGCCCGGCGTCCCCGTCTCGAGGTCGTAGCCGTTGGGCCATGCCCGGCAAGTTGCCGGCGGCGGAGATCCCCGAGGTAATACGTGCCCGGCGCCAGGCCCTGAATGAGGAAGGGATCGGCCCGGTCGGGGGCCAGGCCCTGGCCGGAGTTGTCTGGTCGCGATCACGTTCCCATTGCTGTCGAAGAGGGCCAGCCCGGCTTGCAAGGGGCTGCCGATGGCCTGCGCCAGGACCTGGGCGTTCAACTGCCAGCGGTGCCCCGGCGGCAAGGTGATCTGGTACAGGGCGACCTGGGTTTGCGAGCCCTGGGGATCGACAAAACCCGAGACGCTCAGCGTCGTCGGGCCGATGTTCCCCAGCGTTGGTCGCGTCGGCGAGCGTCTTCCCCTGGCCCAGGATGGTAAACTGCGCGATCGCGATCGGTTGGCTCGAGGTCCAGGCCGGTGACGGGTCGATGTAGCTGAAGGCGGCGTCGAGCAAGGTCCCCGGCTGGATGTCGAGCTGGTAGGTCCCCGGCAGCAGCGGCGGATACCCGGCCGCCGGCGTGATGATCAACTGGGACTGGGTCGTCGTCCCGTCGGCGTCGGTCGCCGTCGTGATCGCTTCTTGCAAGGGCGCGGCTGAGGTGGTCGCCGCCCAGCAAGGGCGTGGTCACGCCTCCGGGGCCGACCTGGTCGATCGCGAACTCGTCGTTGTCGCCGCTCGTGTCGTTGTCCAGCGCGATGATCGCCGGGAAGGTCTGGGCGGGCGTGGTCCCGAAAAGGCCCGAGAAGAGATCGTCGATCTCGTTGACCGTCGCCGGGTCGAAGTTGATCGCGAACTGCTGGGGCGACGCGAGCAGGGCCGTGCCGTCGGCGGGGAGGGTCGAGTCGATCTCAGCCAGAGCGACCGAGAGGAGATGCCGGCGCTCCAGCGGTTCCAGGCCGGGACAACGACTCACGGGCCGCCTGGGCCGAGTTCGTGAATAACGGGATTTCCAGGTAGGTCGTTTCATCGGAGTGTCCACGGCTACGGTGATGCCAGGTCAAATCAAGAATGATGCTTTTGGTGGATCGCGGTCGCGGGTCGCCGGTGGCGGCCCTTCCATCCTCCGAGCACGAGGTCCACCGCCTGGAAGACGACGTCCACGGTCGGCAAGGGCGTGGCCGTGACCGTGTTGGAATCCTGTCCCGTGCTGGAATCGTCGGTCAGACCGACCGTGGTCGGAGCCGCGGCCGTCGTCGCGAAGCTGGGCAAGGCGCCCATCGAACCGGCATCACTGCTCGGGGCCAGGCTCGTCTGGGTGGCGGGTGCGACGGCCGTTGCGTTGAGGTTCAACAGGTTCCCGGTCGCTGTCGAGGAGGCGTACATCAAGGCGACCCAGCCGGAAAGATTGCCCACGGCGGACCAGAGCGTCCCCGGCATGGTCTCCGATCGGACCCGTTGCCATTGGAGTTCGTGACTCCCGCCCGGGTTCTCGACGACATTGTTGATGGATGCCGCCCTCCTCGTCAGGCTGCTGGGGCACCACCGTGTTGGGCGGCGGGATCGGCGATTGAGACTGCGAGCCGAAGTTGACCAGCAAGCCGTAGGCACCCACCGGCGCCACCGCCGCCCCCCGCCAGGACTTTGAAGTAGTACTTCTGGCCGCTCTGGACGTTGAGCGTCGTGGAGATCGTCGCCCCGACCGTGGACGTCGAGGACGACCTGGGAGACCAGGCTCAGCGTCGAGTTGTAGACCATCAGCCCGGGGGCCAACGAGCTCAGGTTGGACGACTGCACGGAGACCGTCATCTGTCCCGTCGTCGAGGAGGGGACCGTGACGCTGTACCACTCGTCATCGGTGGGGGTGGTATTATCCAGGCCCGCCAGCGCGACCTGGGCTTGACTGTTGATATAGGAAGTCAGGTTGGTCGCGGTCAGGAACGAGGTGTTCCGCGAGGCCGTCTCGTTGAACTGGTCGTACTGATGTGCGCCATAAATGGAATCGATGCCGGAGATATCGTCGCTGGTCAGCACCTGCTTGGTCCCGTTGTAGGTGCCGTACATCACGGCCGAGGTGACGGTCGACTCGCCCAGACCCAGGGCGTGGCCGAACTCGTGGGCCGCCACGGTCATCACGTCGTAAGTGTTGTTGATGGCCCAGTTGGCGTTGGAGTTGAACAGGATGTCGCCGGCATCGGTGCCGCCATTGGTCGGCGGGGGCAGGAAGGTCTCGGCGAGGATGCCGGAGGACAAGGGGATGGCGCCGATGCGGATGTCGCCGAACCGCGGGTCGTCTTGCTGATCGCCGTTGGTGCCGACCGGCTCGCCACCGTCCGGAACCAGGGCGAGGTTGACGTTGGCGGCCGTTTCCCACAAGGACGCGGCCTGTTCGAATTGGGCCTCCCAGGTCGCCGTGGGAGCCACCGCGTTGAGGGTCTGAGAACAGGACGCTGGGAGTCCCGCCCACGCTGGTCCCATCGGGCATGAAGCTATAGGTGATCCGGCTGTCGTAGGTCCACATGCGCGCCGAGCGTGGAGTAGAGCAGCAGACGTCCTTCCAGGTACTCCAGGGCGGGCCGGACGACCCGGAGCCGGCGCGTGCGCGCAGCCGGACGAGCCGGATCGGATGGGAGGCTTCAGCATGGCAACACTCCGTTGCAAATCAGGTAGGAATCGCAGGCGTTGCTTGGGTTCGGGGTGGGCCTTCGAGCACGTCCACGGGTTGGGGCCAGGTGTTGATCCGGTCGGAGAAACCAGGGCGTCTCCGCGGATTCACGATTCCCTGTATTGAAAAAGTAGCTCAGCCTGGGCGGCAGTGTTGCCGGGAAGCAACATGGAAACAGGCCGAACCTCATTTCCTCGGCTCGAGCCGGGGGAATCGGTGTGAGTCAAGGACTGGCGTGATGCACGCAGGGGCCGACTTCCCGCAGACGGAATCGATCGGGCTCGGTCGGACCGGTCAGGCCGAGGCGCGGGTCTTGCGCCGCTGCCTCCAGAGGAGGGCCGCCGTCGCCAGGCCCCAGAGGGCCCAGGTCGTGGGCTCGGGGGTGCTCGTCGGGTTGATCATCTGCGGGGCCGAGGTCATCCAGTTCGAGTCCGTGCGGAGCCATCGCCGCACGGAGGGCCGCGGCGGCGGCCGGGCTGAACGTTGACGTCGGGCTGGTGATCATCCCCCAGTTCGCCATCCGCGCATCGATGTAGTTCCCGGTCGTGTCGTAATTCTCTCCGACCCCGAAGGTGAGCATCAGCTCGTGAGAGATGTTGTGGGCGACGATCCATTCGAGCTGGTTGAGCGATTGGGCGTAGGGCGCGATCGCATCGATGAAGGTGAATCCGCTGCCGCCGATCTGGCTCGTCCCGATCGCCCCGGGGAAGGCGAGGCTCGCGGTATTCGAGACGACGCTGAGCGTATGAGTCGGCAGGGACGTTGGGATTGTCCGTCAGCGTGAGGGGGACTCCACTGAGGCTGAAGCTCTGCTGGACATCCTGCATGATGGCATTGTCGAAGCTCTGCTGTTGCTGGGCGGTGGGTTGGCCGCCGAAGAAATTCGTCAACTGCGAACTATCATACCAGGGCTGCGCGTTGCCGGTGGTGATCGGGCTTTGCTCGGGGTAGGGGCTGGATCCCAGGTTGAGGAAGGCGTCTACGGGAGTGGACGAACTGATCTGGTCCGCGATGGCCGCGCTCGCGGTGGTGATCGACAGGACGACGCCCAGGACAAGGATCCGCCAACCAGCCATCGAGAACCTCCTGTTCGAATCTAACGAGACCGCCGTCATTGGCGACCCCGGCCGTAATTGATTGAGAATGGGATGCCGGCGCTCCCAGAACGGCGGTTTGCGGTATGCTTCCGCTTCTGGTCGAGACAAGACATGCGGGACAGAGGAAAGCGTGGAGCGAAGGAAGCGAAGGGACGTGAGTTTCTTAGCAATCGCCATGCCGTCGCCAGGGTTCGAGGAGCTTTTGGCGGTCAATGTTGTGGCGAAAATGGCGAAAGTTTAGTTCGGTCAAGGTTTGGGATTTTGTCGCTCAGAACCTTGGGACTCTGGTTTCTGGAAGATGCGGGCCGCGTCGGCTCGCTCCGGCGTGGTGATTTTTACAAGCACGGTAACACTTTGTAACGAATCGCAATCCTAAAATGAAGGAAGCGGGCCTGCGCCGGGGGCCGGCCGTCACCTGGGGAAAACCGGATCGTGAGGGAACTTTTTCTCCGGCAGCGGCACCTTCCTCATCAGAGAGGTTCTCTCAATATCGCATGCCGCGAATCCGGGGCCCAAAGCCCTTGCGGTAATCGGGAATTGGGTCTTGATGATCCGGGTCGGATTGTTCATACTGATTCGTGTATTTGTGGCCGGCGTTGATGATTGGCTCAATCATCCCGTCCCTGGCCGTGCGTCCGCGAAGACGTACGCCGCTTGGTCGGGACGGGCTCGGTGTCTTGGTCGACCGCGTGGAATGCACCCAGATCGGGATTACCATGTCGCGGTTCGTTAGACAACTCCTGTTTGCCTCGTTGATCGCGTGCCACGCGGCGGTGACGCTGTGCGGCCCGTGTTTGCACGAGCTCGCCGGTTCGTCCCATTCAATCGGCCCGGCCTCGAAGGGACATCTTCCCAGCGGCCCCGCACAGTCCAGCCGCGATACGACCGACGGTTGCCTTCTCTGCCATTTCTTTGCGCAGGGGCAATTGCCGGTCACATTCTCCAGCGAGCCGTCGATCCAGCAGATCGACGAGCTGGCGATTCCCGTACTTCCCTTCACGCAGCCACTCTCGAACCCACTGCCATCCAGCCCGCGTGCCCCTCCCGGGTTCGCATCCATCCTGTCGTGATCGGCGTGACGCCGTTGCCTTCCTGATCTGCCGTGGTGCTGCGCCCCCCCGTGGAATTCGGGCATCGAGCCCGGTTGCATGGATAGGGACCGCGCACGACCTGGTGAGCTTCGCTCCGGCGAATCAGCGCCTCGGGGCAGCCCGACATGCCGATTCACGATCGAGTGCGGCGAAACCTGATCGTCTCGCCGAGGTCCCTCCCGGCTGAACCGGGGTGGAACCGGGCTCACGCGCAGTCGGCCCGGCCTCGGCGAGGTCGATCCCGGAAATCGAAGCTCCGGCCCGCGGTCCTCCGAGTTTTTCCGCCTTGGATCGGGGACTCAGGCCGTTGTGACTGAGAATCAGTGGCGTAACGATCGGTCGGGACGATGGACTTCAACGAAGCGACGCGCCCCCTGCTCGGGCACCTCGTCTCCATCTCGCGACGGATCCTCGGCAACGAGGACCTGGCCTGGGATGCGGTCCAGGAGGCGCTCTTCAGCCTCTGGCTCGAGGGAGAAATGCCGACGAACCTTCGCGGCTGGCTAACCCAGGCGGTCGTTTATCGGAGCCTGCACCTCTCCCGATGCCGATCGCGCCGCCGCCGCCACGAAGACCGAGCCCGATTCGAACGCAACGAGGAGAGCGATCGCGACGACCCGGCGCGGCACCTGGAAGGCCAGGAGCTTCGGCAGATCTTCAACGAGGCGCTCGCCCAGATCGGTTCCGACCACCGCGACGTGCTCGTGCTGAGCGTGGTCGAGCAGATGGATTACCAGTCGATTGCCGACGCCTTGAATATCCCGGTCGGCACGGTCCGTTCGCGGCTGAATCGGTCGCGCCGGGCGTTCCGTGACGTGCTGATCCGCAAGCTACCCGCAGAGTACCACGGTCTTTTCCGCAACTGATCGGACCGAACCCCATGCCTCATCAATAGCACTCTGTAATCCGACCGTCATCGGAATGATCCGGTGACCCATCTCGGCCCCCCAAACCATGCGATGCCCGTGGCACGGGCATCGTGCGCGCGGGGGGGCCTGGTTCTCTCCCTCACAACCCCTTTTTTGGAGATTCAACGATGAATCGTCGCGAGATTCTCGGTGTCGCCGGGGCCGGCCTGGCAGGCGTCGCGCTGGGGGCGACCGAATCCCGAGCGCAGCATCCCCACCACCACGACAAGCAACATGGCGATTGCCTCAAGGCGTGCGAGGCGTGCTCCACAATCTGCAACGAAACGTTCCATCACTGCTTCGAGAAAGTCAAGGATGGTCACACTGACCATCACGGCGTCACCATCCTGACGATTGATTGCCAGGAATTCTGCGGCCACACGGCCGAACTCATGGCTCGAGAAAGTCCAATGATTGCGATCGCATGCTCGGCCTGCGCCGACGCGTGCAAGGTCTGCGCGGCCGAGTGTTCCAAGCACGGCGATACGCAGATGAAGGAGTGTGTCGCCGCATGCAAGGCCTGCGAGACGGCTTGTCGCGAGATGGTCAAGGCGGTCGGCGAACGTTCGGCCAAGACCAACGAGACCGAGAAGTAAACGGGTGGGCGCGTGTCCAACCCACTCCGTGTTGCATGGTTCGCGGTGATCTGACGTCATGAGACAACTCGCCTGGCTGACAAACCGGGGGGAAATCCTGAGTCGGGATTTCCTCCCGGGCGTGGCCCTTATGTCCGCTGGTTGAGGACTCCGCTGGGCTCGCTCGGCCTGGCGGCGGCCGCCTCGAGCCTCTGCGGGATGTTCCTGCACCCGCAGGGATTCGTCGTCGGTTTCGGCGTGCTCGTCGTGACGACGCTGGGTCTGATCTGGCCCTGGCTGATCGTCCGGGGCCTGTACGGGTCGCTGAGCTTCGATCGGTCGCGTTGCCGGGAAGGGGAATCGGTCGCGGCCCGGCTGACTCTCGGCAACCGGATGCCCTGGGGCGCCTGGGGTGTCTCGGTCCGGGGAGGATTCCAGGATCCGGTCGGGAATGGCCGGCGACGACATGGCCCTGGTCGGCCTGGCGTTCGTGCCCGGCTGGCGTTCGATCGCCGAGACGGTTGAGTTCGTCCCCGCTTGCCGTGGGGAGTACCCCAGCCGCCAGCCGAGGGTGGTATGCGGGTTTCCGTTCGGCCTGTGGGAGGCGTCGCGGCCGCTGGACGTCGCGGCGCCGCTGCTGGTCTGGCCCCGGACATTCCCCGTCGCGGCGATGCCTGAGACCGAGGGCAGCCACGCCTCCGACGGCCTGGCGACGCGGGACCGCGCGGGCCATTCGGGCGATCCGCGCGGGTCCGTCCCTACCGTCGCGGCGACCCGATCCGTCGCGTGCACTGGGGCCTGACGGCGCGGCACGGGGAGCTGATCGTCCGCGAGCTCCAGTCGAACGCCGTCCCCCGCGTGCAGATCGTGCTCGACACCCGCCCGGCCGCGCACGCCGGTTCGGGGCCGGGCAGCTCGCGCGAGTGGGCGATCCGCGTCGCGGCGAGCCTCGCCGAGGGCTGGATCGGTCAGGGGGCGGAGGTGGAACTCGTTCTCGACGGGAAGTCGGTTCCCTCGCGTGGATCGGCCCGGGCACGCACGGTGGCCGTGCTCGATGCGCTGGCGCGACTCCCGCCCGGCGGCGACCGGGACGTTGCGGAGTTGTTGAGCCTCGCGGAGTGCCGACGGTCCGATCGCGGGCTGAGGGTCATCATCACGACCGACGTCGGGCTTCGCGGGTTGACCGGTGAGGGCCGTCGGCGGACCGGGGATCGCTTCGTCGTACTTGAAGGCCGCGGCATTTGGGTTGGATGAGGGCAACGGCCCAACCGCTCCCTTGCCCGTTGTGCCTTGGATCTGGATCGACGGCCCTGGGCGCGTTGCGACGTGCCTGCTGCGGGCCGGGAAGGAGATCGCGTTTGGCCGTTGAACCGTGTGAAGACGTGCAGATCCGCTGGACGACCCTGGCAATGGCGTCGATCGCCACCACGGCGCTGGACCAGGCGGTGCTGGAGCCGGGCCGATCCCGTGCATTCGCCCTGGCGACGACCGCCGGCGTGCTCGTCGTTCCAGCGATCGTCACCGCCTGGTATTTCGGAGCGGCGAGGTCCCTCGGACGGTGGACCGTCCAACCCGGGTCGATTGCCCGCGAACTGGGTCACGATCGTCGCCCTCGAGATGCTGTTCGCTCTCCCTTTCGCGAGCGAGGCCGTGTTACTCCTCGTGAACGGCCGGTGTGCGATGGCGGAAGTGATCTTGATGTCGGCCTTGCGGAACCTGGGGCTCGGCCTGGCCGCGATGGCCTACCGGCCGGTCTATGCGAGGCTGTCGGCGGTGGTCAGCCTGTTCCTGGTGACGGTGGCCTCCGCGGTCGGCGGCGAGGCCGGGTCTGGCCGTCCTCGCGCCGGTCGGGGGCTTCGCGGTCGCCGGGACGCTCTGGTTGATGCTGGTCTACTGGAAGGGGCTCGGCCCGATGACAGGCGAGGGGTCGGTCGCGCGGCGACTGCCGTTCTCGGGAGTGGCCTGGGTGCTGGTGGTCGTGGCCTTGGTCGTGGCGGTCGCGGCGTTCGGGCCCTCGCGGGCGGCCGTCGCGCTGGCGGGCCTGGTGCCTACCTCCGGCGGCACGGACTGGAGCGATCCCAACGCCAGCTCGGGGGTCGGCGACGGCGACAACGAGGTCAGTGCCAGCGAGCATCCCGAATCCGTCGGCTTCACCGAGAGCGAAGTCTACCTGGAGACCGACCGGCCGAGCCTCTACGACTCGTTCAACGAGACGTACGGCGAGCCGTTCAAGCCGAAAAAGGTCGAGAAGATGATCGCGCTCGGGCAGCAGGACATCGGCGAGCAGAAGGAGCGTCCGGCGGAGAACCTCCAGGCCGGCCGCGAGTTCGCCGCTGTGCGACGCAAGCCGGAGCCGCGTCCCCGGCGGCCGGGCGAGCGGGCCGCCAAGGCCCTGGTTTACGTCAAGGGCCAGACTCCGCTGCATCTGCCCTTGACGACCTACAGCCACTTCGATGGCACGGCCTGGCGCGAAGAGCCCTGTTGCAACTGGCATTTCCCCGCCGAGCTGGAGCCGCGGAGCTCGTGGCTGAGGCTGCCGTGGTCGGAGGCACCCTTTTATGCCGGGGTCGCCACCCACCAGGTCAAGATCGGGACGCTCGAGTCGAGCCCGATGCCGATGCCGCCGCACTTGACGCGGTTCCGCGTCGGGAGCGTCAATCGGCTCGACTTCTTCGACTGGGCTCAGTTCGGGATCATCCGGATGACCGATCGTACCGTGCCGGCGGGGACGGTCATCGACTCCGAGGCGCGGACGGTGGACCCGGCTCGGCTGCGGTCGATCTGGTTCCCGGCTCGGCCGGGCGACGAAGGGGACCACCAGTTGTCGTTCCACGGTGATTACACGATCGACGCGTCGGTGGCCGCGCTGGCGAGGGAGTGGGTCGGCAACCTGCCCCGTGGTTGGTTCCAGGTGGAGGCGGTCATCGCAGCGCTCCGGCAGGGCTACGCCCACGACCGATCGGCCACGGCGCCACCCGGCTGCACCGACGTCGTCGCCGAGTTCTTGCTACGCTCCGGCCGCGGCCCCGATTACCTGTTCGCCTCGTCGGCGACCGTGCTCCTTCGGTCGCTGGGTTACCCAACCCGTGTGGTCAGCGGTCTGTACGCGTCGCCGGGGCAGTATGACCCCAGGACCCGTCACACGCCGGTGACCGGCGATGACGTCCACTTCTGGGCCGAGGTCCGCTTGCCGAACGGGCTCTGGATCGCCATCGAGCCCACCCCTGGCTACGAGCTGCTGCCCCCGATTCGCCCCTGGTCCGAGCGGATCGCCCAGGCACTCTCGGCCGCCGGGAGGTGGGTGCGAAACCATGCCGCCGGCCTGGTGGTTGCTCTGGCGGGCCTCGGTGGTGCTGGCCGTTCGGCTCCGCGCCCTGGTCGATCGGCTTGCGACGATCGCGTTTGGCCTGATCTCGGAAAACGACCCGAGGCGATGCGTGATGCGGACTTTGAAGCTGATCGAACGCCGGGCCCGGTGGGCGGGCCACCCGCGCCCTCCGGGTCTCACCCTCGCCCGATGGTATTTCCCGGTCGCGCGGGAGGCCGCGGATGAGCCCCGGGCCACTCTCGAAAGACTCGTCCGACTGGCGGACTGGGCCATCCACGACCCCGATCGGTCGGGGCTGCCCGCGTCCGCAAGTGAACGCGACATCCAGCAAACCTGCCGGTCTGCGGTGCGGGCGTGGACCCTCGCCCACTTCCGCCAGGCCATCCCTTCCCAGCTTCGAAAGGCGGCCACGACGTGAGGACGATGACGACCAAGACGGTCATGACGCAATGAGACGTTTGCCGGCCCGATCGAGGGAGTCCGCGCCGCGCTCGAACGGCGCGGTGCGGGGCAAAGCGGAGGTTGTCGAGCACGTGCTGGCCTGCCTGCTGGCGAGGGGGCACTTGCTCGTCGAGGACCTGCCGGGCCTGGGCAAGACGACCCTGGCCAAGGCCCTGGCGCAAGCGATTGGCGGCCAGTTTGCGAGGGTCCAGTGCACTCCGGACCTGCTGCCGGGCGACATCACCGGGTTCCGCGTGTTCGACCAGAACACCCGCGCGTTCGAGTTCCTGCCGGGCCCCGTCTTCGCCGACGTGCTTCTGGCCGACGAGATCAACCGCACCACGCCCGCGCACCCAGAGCGCCCTGCTCGAAGCGATGGCCGAGCGTCAGGTCACGGTGGACAACGTCCGGCATGTCCTGTCGGACACGTTCTTCGTGATCGCCACCCAGAACCCCGTCGAGCAACACGGGACTTATCCCCTGCCCGAGGCGCAGCTCGATCGGTTCGCCATGAAGGTGCGGATCGGCTATCCGGGGCGCGATCACGAGCTGGCCATGCTCGAAGCGGCGGTCGGGCGAGGTGCGGAGGCAGACCGGTCCGTGCCGCCGGTGATGGAGCCGGGCGAGCTTCGAGCGCTCCAGGATCGCGTGGCGGAGGTCGCGGTCGGCGTGGCGGTCCGCGAGTATCTCGTCGCCCTGGCCCGTGCGACGCGCACCCATCGGCAGGTGATCCTCGGGCTGAGCCCCCGCGGACTCTTGATCTGGCAGCGGCTGGCGCAGGCCCGCGCGTTCCTCGCCGGCAAGGGTTATGTCACGCCGGACGACATCCAGGATGTCGCCGAACCCGTGCTCGGCGTCCGGCTCGGCATCGAGCCCGAGGCGACCGCTCGGGTGCTGTCCGAGATCACGGCGTCCGTGCCGGTCCCCGTTTACAGCCAGGCCAACTCCGCGTGAGTCGGCTGCCTCGAGACGCATCCCGTGAACCAGGAGGGCATCTTGTGAAGACGACGACTGTTTTTCATCCTCGCTCGTCGGGCGGCCCTCGTGGCCGGTTGCCTGCTCGTGCTGGCGGGCTGCCGCGGGGAGCATTCCCCCGGCGAGTCCAATGATAGCGAAGAGGACCACATCGGCCACGTCATCCCGGCGCACAAGCCGAAGACGTTCCCGCAGGCCGTCGACCGCCTGCGCGAGTTGAACGATCAGTTCCTCCGCGACGGCGGCGCCGGCAAGGCTGGGTCGTCGCTCGACGAGAAGAACCTGCACATCGCGCTGGACATCGCCAACTGGCTCCCCGAGATCGCCGCTGACAGCGATATGCCCAAGCCCCCGTGGGACGAAGTGAACGTCCGGTCTGCCGCGATCGTCGCGGATTATCGGGCGATCGTTTCGGGCGACGCCGGCAACGTGCGGAGCGAAGTGGCGCACGCAGGCGTGGAGATCGGGAAACTCGAAGCGCTGCTGCTCTCATCCGATCCGCGATGGTTTGCCGGACCGAACAAGGCCGGAGCGGCATCGTTATCAACCGCAACCGATGTCAAGAATCCATGAACCACTAATCGGCACGAGGATAAGGTGATGTTCGTAGCGATCTTCTGGGCGCGGTGCTCCGGGTCTCCCAGGCGTTCATCCAGGCCGCTCCGACGATCCTCGTGGGGCTCTTCGTGGCGGCGATCTTCCGCCGGCTGCTCGGGCCGGGAGGTACGCGTCGGTTGTTCGGCACCGGAACACGTCGGGAGCTGCCGCAGGCGTGGCTGATCGGGATGCTCTTGCCGATCTGCTCGCTGGGCATAATCCCGGTCGCCAGCGAGATGCGCCGATCCCGGGTCTCCGGCGGCGCGATCCTGGCGTTCGCCATGACGGCCCCGCTGTTCAACCCGCTGTCGATGCTCTACGGTCTGACGCTCTCTGCGCCGCTGGTCATCCTCTCGTTCGCGTTCTGCACGATGGTCGTGGTGACGGCCGTGGGAGCGATCTGGAACCGGGTCTTCCCAATCGTCGAGGTGGGGGAACCGGCGCCGGCTCCGGTCGCGTACGGTGTGAAGCGGATGGTCGCGATTCTCGTCGCCGCGGCGCGGGAGGTCGTCGGGCCGTCGCTGGCTTACATCGTGCTGGGCCTGCTGGGTGTGGCCTTGCTCAGCGCGGTGCTGCCCCACGGCAGCCTCATGTTGACGATGGAACACACCAACCCGTACGCCCCGCTGGCCATGGCGGCGGTGGCGATCCCCGCGTATGCTACGCCACTGGTGGCGATGTCGCAGCTCGGCTCGATGTTTCAGCACGCCAACTCGGTCGGGGCCGCGTTCGTTCTGCTGACGCTGGGCGCGGGGATCAACCTCGGCGTGGTTGCCTGGGTCTGGCGGAATTACGGACTCAAGCGCGGCCTGGGCTGGCTGGCATTCCTGCTGATCGTCGTCCTGGCGTTGGCTTATACGATCGAGAATCCGCTCCATCCCAGCGAGATCGAGCCGCCCGGCCATACCCATGCCTTCGACATGTACTGCCGACCGTATCGAACCGGGTACGCGAGACCTGCCGAGCACTCGTCTTCGCGAAACTGAAGGAGGACCTCCAGCCGTTCGAACGCGTCGGGTTGACCGTCCTGGCGATGCTCGCGGTCGGGGGGCTTGCGCTACGGTGGCATTCGACCGTCGATGGCGGATCGACGACTGGCTGGAGAGCCCCCCGAAGCCGAGCGAGCTGGCCGCACCCCGCTTCGACTTCCCGATCCCGGCACCGGCCCTGGGCGCGATCGCGCTGGCGGGTCTCGTGGTCCTCAGCGGGGTCGGGTGTTACGCCTATTACCCCTCGCCTTCGGAGATCTTCAAGGAAATGTATATCATCCGGGGCGAGGTGTTGACCGCGGCCAACAGCGGCAACAAGAAGCACGCGGGGCACTTCATCCCGATCTGGGACGACTGGACGCGCAGGCTTCAAGTGGGTGCCTTCCTCCGCGAAGGGTCGAATACGCCCGTATCGGCGGATGAAGACCAAGGTCTTCCGCGACCGGCTCGAATTTCTCAAGCATGCCGTCGAGGAGGGGGACAAGGAGGAGACCAGCGAATATATCCAGGCCGTTCGACCGGGCGTACCGGCGGATCGCCAGGTTTACCTGGGGATGTAGGAATCCTTGCGGGTGCGTTCTCACGCAGTCTTCTCTGTGTCTAGCCGGGACGTCGGTCGGAAAGTGGTGGGCATGGTGCCGAGTCCGAGACGACCTGCTCACGACCCAGTCGCCTGGAGGAAAAGTTGGATCAGACGCGATCTCGTGCCACGCTCGATCGGATCGGGACGGTTCTGTCGATGACCTGCGCGCTCCATTGCCTGTTAACGCCCGTGCTGGTCGCGTCGGTGTCGCTCGGCGCGCTGGGCTGGCTGGCCGGCGAGGGGACGGAGCTGACTCTGCTATCGCTGGCCACGATCCTTGCGGCCGTCGTCCTGGGTTGGGGCTGGCACGCGCACCGCCGGCTCGGCTCTCTCGGGCTGTTCGTGGTCGCGCTGATGTTGATCGGCGCCGGCAGGTTCTTCGCCCCGGCGTCGGCCGAGACGCCGATGGTCGTTGCCGGCGGTCTGTCGATCGCCCTGGCTCACGTCGTCAACGCCGCGGCTTTGCCGGCTTTGCACCGGCTGTCAGGCGATGGCCGCAGCGCACCTTCCGCCCGGGTTATCCTCGGGCGCGATGCAATCCGACGGGCCGGCCCGGCGACTCAGCCCCGGCCCTCGCCGTGAGAGCACGCGGCGTCGGCAACCCTTGGTGAATGTGGAAACGCCTTCCACTTGATCCCGAAGCAACCCACGACCTGGAGGGAAATCACTGATGAGTACGACCCTGTCGCGACGCGCCGTCTTGACCAAAGGTGGCCTGGGCCTCATGGCCGCGTCTGGAGTCCTGTCGGCTCAACGCCATCTCGCAGCCGAGCCGCAACACAACGGGGATTACACCTTGCCACCGCTGTCCTACGCCTTCGACTGGTGCTCGAGCCCCACATCGATGCGCGGACGATGGAGATCCATCACGACAAGCATCACCAGGCTTATGTTTCCAACCTGAACCAGGCATTGAAAGGGCACCCCGATCATCACGGCAAGCCGATCGAAGACCTACTCAAGGGCCTGGCCTCGCTGCCCGAGTCGATCCGGACGGCCGTGAGGAACAACGGGGGCGGGCACTACAACCACTCTCTGTTCTGGGCGATCATGAAGCCGAACGGGGGTGGGGAGCCGAAGGATGCCTTGGGCGCGGCGATCGCCAACGATTTGGGCGGATTCCCCGCGTTCAAGGCCGCCTTCACCAAGGCCGCCGCGACCCGCTTCGGATCGGGGTGGGCCTGGCTGGTCCGAGGCCGGGACGGAAAGCTTTTCGTCACCGCGACGGCCAACCAGGACAATCCGCTGATGGACAACTCGGCGACGCCCTTGCTCGGCCTGGACGTCTGGGAGCACGCCTACTACCTCAAGTACCAGAACCGGCGGCCCGAGTACATCGCCGCCTGGTGGCACACGGTGAACTGGGACGAAGTGAATCGTCGATTCCGCAGTCAGGAGGCTTGAAGGACAACCCGATGCGAGACCAAGACGCTTGACCCGGCCTCGCATCCACCTCGATCGAGTCGCGGGTCGCCGGAGGGTGCTCCAGCCCGCCGATGTGGTCTCGTCCCCTTTCTGGGGCCCCGTCCCTTTCGGGGCCCCGACACAACGACCAACCCCAATTAGTCCCGTTTGATATGGAGAATCACCATGCCCGCAAGCCGTAGGGACTTCCTCCAATCGCTGGGTGGCCTCGGCCTCGGGGCAGCCACAGTGACTCCCGGGCCCCTTGCGACCGTCGATGGGATCGCTGAGGCGGCCCGTTCCCTCGGCCAGAAGCGTCCCGAGGAGGCCGCCTCGGATGAGGCATTCTGGACGGTCGTGCGGGATGCCTTCGAGGGCGTCCGATCGTCCATCAGCCTCGGGACCGTGGCGCGGGGCCGATCACCCCGCGTCGTCACGGATGCGGTCATCGACGACTACCTGCGGATCAACCAGACCCGTGGGGGAGGGAACAACTACCCCGGGCGAAAAGAGGAGGTCCGGCGGCGCGTCGCCGCGCACGTCGGCTGCGCCTCCGAAGAGATCGCCCTGACGAGGAACACCACCGACGGCGTCACCACCGTTGTATCCGGCTTGCCACTACGGGCCGGCGACGAGATCCTGACGACCAGCCAGGAGCACCACCCGTACTTCGGCCTCCTGCACCAGCGGGCAGCCCGCGACGGCGTCGTCGTCAAGGCGATCGACATCCCCAGCCCTGCGAGGAGCCCCGACGAGATCGCCGTGGCGTTCGAGCGGGCGATCGGTCCCAGGACCCGCCTGATCCTGGTCTGCCACGTCGCACTGACCGGCCAGATCATGCCGGTCCGTCGCATCGGCGAGGCGGCGCACCGCCATTCCGCGCAGGTGCTGGTTGACGGGGCTCTCGCCTTCGGTCATATCGTGGTGAATCTCGGCGGCTGGGATGTGACTACTATTCCGCGTCGTTCCACAAGTGGGCGGGCGGGCCGACCGCCACCGGCTTCTTCTACGCCCGGCCCGAGCATGTCAAGGTACTGCCTCCTCTCTACGGTTTTGCGCGTCTCGACAACGGCTTTGGGCCGGCCTCCGACGAGCCGACGATGAAGAAGTTTGAGTCGTTCGGCACCCATGCGGGGTTCCTGACGGCGGCCGTGGGACAGATGCTCGACTTCCGAGAGGCCATCGGCGGCGAGCGGATTCAGGCGCGGCATCATTACCTCAAGCGCTACTGGGCCGACCAGGTCAAGGACGAGCCGGGACTGAAGTTGTATGCCTCGCTCGAGCCCGAGCTCTCATGTTCGCTCCTGGCCTTCGAGGTCCGGGGCAAGACTTACGCCGAAGTCACCCGTCCCCTTCGCGAGAAGAAGATCGGGCTCAGTGGCGCCTTACATCAACGGTCGGTTCGGCGACCCGCGAGCTGGCGGGAGCCGATGCTGGCAAACCCGGCCCTATTCACGACCACCGAGGATCTCGACCAATTCGTGCAGGCTTTACGGCATGTTCTGCGTTCCTAAGGAGTGCGGGGAGGGCCCGCGGCTTCCGTGTTCACGACGACCGGAGAACTCGGCCGCGTCATCGCGTTGCCGTAGACGAACAATCCAAGGACATACCAACATGAAAGCGGGCGGCTGTCGGAGAGGCTACCGGGCACTTCACCTCGGGCGAGCGCGAGTCTCCTGTGGGGGGCACTGCGCCTGCCTGATCGTTCTGGCAGTTGCACACGTCGCGCGCGCCGAGGAGTCGGACACGCTCCGGAAGGGCGACCCCGCCGACGTCGGGTTCGATGCCGGCCGGCTTGACCTCGCGGTACGCTTTGTCGAGGGCGCGGTGGCCTCGGGCCGCGCCTCGGGGGCCATCGCCCCGGGGGCCATCGTGCTGGTAGCCCGACGCGGCGTCGTGGTCGTCGAGCGAGCCTTCGGCCAGCTCGATCCCGAGAGCAAGCGCCCCTACACGACGGAGACGATCTACCCGATCGCCTCGATTTCCAAGCCGATCGCCACGACCGCGGCGATGATCCTCGTCGACGAGGGGAGGCTCGGGCTGACCGACCCGGTCGAGCGCTACCTCCCCGCGTTCAAGGACCAGAAGTTCAAGACCCCGGCCGGGGACCTTGTCCACCGGCCGTTCACGATCCGCCATCTGTTGACCCACACCTCCGGCCTGCCGTCCAACTCGCCGCTCCGCGAGCTGCCGGTCCGGCAGTGGCTCGGCCTCCCGCTCTCCGAGACCGTCGATGCCGTGGCCAAGGTGGACCTGATTTACGAGCCCGGGACCAAGTCGAGGTACAGCGCGGTTGGCTTCGCGACCCTCGGCCGAGTCGTCGAGGTAGTCTCTGGCCGTCCGTTCGAGCAATTCGTGACTCAGCGGATCTTCGAGCCGCTGGGGATGCGTCATTCGTTCTACAACGTCCCGAGGCTGTTAGCGGATCAAGTCGCACCGGGCTTTTTCTTTCGAATGAAAGACGGGAAATACGACGGGACGGATGCACACGACCCCGACTTCAAGATCGTCAACACGATGCCCAATGCCGGGGTCTTCACGACGGCGAACGACCTCGCCGTCTTCTACCAGACGTTCCTGAATGGGGGCACCTATGGCGCCGACCGGGTGCTGTCTCCCGCATCGGTTCGGATGATGCTCGCCGACCAGACGGCCGGTCTGCCGGACCGATGGGGCCTTGGCTGGAGCCTCGGGTCGGGCCGGCGGGACACGGGCGTGTCCGTTTATCCGGAGAGGATATTCAGTCACATCGGGTCGGGGCGCTGCTACGCCTGGGGCGATCCAGTAGAGGGCCTCATTGGGATCGCCCTGATGCAAGGCGAGCACGGCGCCGTGCCGTTGCACGAAGTCTGGCAACGCTTCCAGCTCATGGTCTACGCGGCCCTCGATGAAACGACGCACACTAAAGCTACCGGTAACAAACCCTCTCCTCGGAAGTAACGATCTTGGTCCATGAGCCACTGTCTTGAAGAATCGGCGAGAGGTCGTCGCCCCCGAGTAAAGCGCTCGTGTCCGACATCCCGGGCCGAAAGGATCATCACATGACGGAATTATGCTCGATATCGACCGCCCGGACGGCGAGCCCGGGACCCCAGTCCCGTGCCCGGCTCCGTTATAAAGTCGTGATGAAGCTCGTACGCCGGACGCACCTGTACACCGGCCTGTTCCTGACCCCATGGGTCTTCCTCTTCGGCGTCGCGGCCTTGCAATTCAACCACCCCGACGCCTTCCTCGACCCCGAGGCGAAAAACGTTTCCCGATCCGACACCGTCGGCACTTCCCTGGAACGGTTCCCGAACGCTCACACCTTGGCGACCGCCGTTGTCAACGCGCTCAACGCCCGGGCTGGCGGCGGGATGTTCCGCATCGTCGAGGAGGCGGGTGCCGTCTACTCGCAGCCGATCACGGTCACGACGACAGGGAAGGGACGCGAATACATCGTCCGGTTCGACCCCGAAACGGGCGAAGCGATTATCCGTTCAACCGCTTCAATCGGCCATCGCCCGAAGGGCTGGCCGAGCCGAGATCGCGTCGTGCTGTCCGACCCGCCCCACGCCCAACTCGCCGACGGCGTTCCCGCCTTGCTGGCCAAACTCGGGATCGAGTCCAAGACCGCCGCCGTGCTCCGCGACCCCCCAGACTTGGAATTCACTGTTGAGACCAATGCACTCCACTTGCGCGTGGCCTACAACATCCAGACCGAACACATCTCGACCCAACCTGCGGAGGATCCCGGTCGGCGCCTCTCGACACGGCGGTTCCTCACCGGGCTTCCCCTCGCGTTCGACCATCCCGCGCCCGGCGCCCGTTGGTTTCGGGCGGTTGTGGTTGACTCATGGCCGCGGTCACAATGGTCTGGGGGTGCTCATGCCTGCTGATGTGGTGGCGGACGAAGTCCCTGCAGCGCCGTGGGGCTGTTACCCTTCTCGCCAGTGCGGTCGTGGCCTTTTCTCTAGCCCTCTAGATGCACGCCGTCCTCGCCTGCCGGGGCGGTTCACTCACGGGCGGGAAGTCCGGACGTGGAGGAGATTTCAAGTCGTGGCCATTCATTCCGCCGACCCAGTTGGAGGAGTATCCGGAATTCACCGCCACTTCCTCCGGATCCGTCACGTCTTGGTCGAGGCCGATCATCCCTCGTTTGTGAATCGGTACCTCCCCTGGCGTTACCCGCTGGGAAGCCTGGTCATGGCCGCGGTGGCGGCCGCGGTGTGGCTGGTACCTCCATGTCCACGCTTACGTGCTGCTCATTGGGATCTGCGTAGTGATCGGGCTCGGCATGGTCTGGCCCAAGCTGAGTCTTCACGGAGTCCGCGGGGACCTGTCGTTCGCGGTCAACAGGACGGTCGAAGGGAGCCCAGCCCGTACCCGGCTGGTGGTGACGAACTGGCTGCCGGTGGGCGCTTGGGGGTTGCGGCTCTCGCTGGGGCGGGCTGGGGCGGTGAATGGAGGGCCGTCGGACGACACGGTGGTGAGCCTCGCGGTCGCCTCCGGGTGGCGCCGGACCGAGTTCGCGTTCGAATTCACGCCGGAGTCACGCGGCGTCTACCCCGTCGGACTCGCCTACCTGGGCTGCGGTTTCCCGTTCGGCTTATGGGAGGCACGACGTCGGATCGAGGTGACCAGCCAGTTGATCGTGTGGCCCAAGACTTACCCGCTCGGTCCGATCCCCGAGGCCGCGGCGAGCGACCGTTCGCGGGAAGGCTTGGTGTCGATGAACAAGGCGGGCCTCTCCGGCGATTTCTACGGCGTTCGTCCCTACGTTCGCGGGGATTCCCTCCGTCGAATCCATTGGGGCAGACTGCGCCACGGCGAACTGATCATCTGCGAGCGTCAGGCCAGTGCGTGCACCCACCTGCAAATCGTCCTCGCCCTCGACCCCGGGGCCCACGAGGGCCGGTGGTCGGGCG
Organism: uncultured Isosphaeraceae bacterium; assembly: GCA_963842405.1. Taxonomy (GTDB): domain Bacteria; phylum Planctomycetota; class Planctomycetia; order Isosphaerales; family Isosphaeraceae; genus CAVZRC01. The sequence continues at coordinate 43,613 of CAWJGW010000045.1, forward strand.
GTTCCCGAGAGTGGGCGATCCGGATCGCCGCCTCGCTGGTGGACTGCTTTCTCAGTCAAGGGTCGCTGGTCGAGATGGTGATCGACGAGCGCGTCATCCCCACAGGGATGGGCGGTTCGCACCGCACCCGCCTCCTCGACGCCCTCGCGAGGATCACTCCGGACCAGGGTGTTCCCCTCGGCGTCGTGCTCGCCCAGCACCGCCTGTCGGAAGTTCCGACACGGCTTGCAGGCCGTGGTTACGACGGACCGCGGCTTGAGGGGCGTGCCCTCGGCGCTCTTGCGGAACCATGCGTGTCACCTGATCGTGCTCCGAACCGCGGCGTTCGGGGGTGACATGGCACCGAGCGGCACGGACTCCCCTGAGCCGCATGCCTGGATCGAGCTCAACGACGCCGGCAACATCCCTGGACTGCTACGCCAACGCTGGCGGGAGAGTCGTCTGTGCCAACTGAGCCGAAACTGAACCGCCATCTTGTCCGTCTGACGTTCGTTCTGGCCGGTCTGGGGGCCGTCGCTTCGGAACTGGCGTCGCCGGGACCGGCCGGTCCTTGGCAGGGGTCGTCGCCGTGGCGTCGGTGCTGACGGCCTGGTCTGCGGGAGCGTTCGCCTTCCTCGTCCACCGGGCCAAGACGGAAGCCGTCCCGTCCCTGACGACGGTCGCCATCGCCTCGGTGCTCCTGGGGGCGTCTGGCTCGTCGACATCGGGCGAGCCGCAGTCCTTGGGGCCGGCATGCCCTACGAATTCTGGCTCGTGCTGTTGTTGCGCGACGCGGGTCTGAGCCTCGCGGCCTTGTCTGGGATTCCGGTCTGTCTCAGAGTTACAGGCGGGGTGAGCGTGGCCCTCATGTTATTCTCGGCCTGTCTCGCCGAACACAAGCTCATTTACGTCATCCTGGCGGCTTATGCCGTCCTGGGTAGTTCCTGGCTGATCCTCCTCTACTGGAGCTTGTTGCAGATCAAATTGCTCGAGGGTCGGAGTCAACGGCTGCCGGTCTTCCCGGTCGTCATCTTCGGGATTCCTGATCTGTGCCGTGACCATCCTGGCGGTTGGGCCCAAGCGTACGGCCACCTCGCTCGCGGAACTACTTTGCGCCTCGGCGGAAGCCACGCAGCGACCGCGACGCGGCGCTCCGGGGTCGGAGACGGTGACAACCTCGCACGGGCCAAGAATGCGCCGCAGAGCACGGGGCCGGTCGAGACCGACGTCTTCCTCGAATCCACCGAGCGGTCGCTCTACGATGCCTCGAACGACAAGTGGGGCGAGCCCAAGAAGAACAAGGAGCAGCTCCTGGCCAAGGCCGTCGCGAATGAGAGCAAAGGCGACCTGCACGAGAAGTCGGAGCAATCCCGGCCGACCCGCGAGTTCTCGGTGGTCCGCCGCCCGCCTGATGAGCGGGCCGCGCCCCCGGCGGTTGGCCGATTCGGCCCTGTACGTGACCGGGAAGACCCCGCTACACCTGCGGCTCCTGGCCTTTGACCAGTTCGACGGCGTGACCTGGCTCGAACCGCAGGTCAGGGTCACCGATTGCGGGCTGGTTCGGGGCCTGGGCGGATCGGCTCTACTTGCCCGAATCCTCCGCGACGATCTTCGCGGGCTCGGTCTCCCACACGATCACCGTCGGGACGTTGGACGCCACGCAACTGATGCTCCCCCCGCACCGCGTGGGGTTCCGACTTGGGACATCGACCTCCCCCATTTCTTCGGGTGGTCGCAGGAGGGCGTTCTCTGCTTGAAGAGCGGGAAGGTCCCTCGCCAGACCGTGATCGAATCCGAGTCCCGGACGGTCGCCCCGGACCTCCTCGGTTCGGTGAAGTTCAAGAACGCGGCCTTGTATGCCATGCCTCGCTACCTGGCTCTGCCCGGACGACGCGGCGAAGGCTCGGACTCCGAGGTCGGGGGTCGAGTGGTGAAGGGGCTCGATCCTCGGGTCGCGGCGTCTGGCCCGGGACTGGGTGATGTCGGTCGAGCCGGGCTGGCCCAGGTCGAGGCGGTCGTCACGAACCTCGCCGATATTACACCTATGACCCGAGGAGCACTGCGCCGCGGATTGCGACGACGCCGTCGCCTATTTCCTGTTCGACGCGCGCCGAGGCGATGATTATGCGTTCGCGTCTTCGGCCTGCGTCCTCCTTCGCACGCTCGGCTTCCCAACGCGATTCGTTCAGGGCTTTTACGCTGACCCCAAGCGATACGAAGCCGAGCTGGGTCAGACGCCCGTCGATTGGCGGGACCTGCACACCTGGGCGGAGGTCGCTCCTGCCGGCACAAGAGTGGGTCGTCCTCGAACCGACGCCGGGTTACGGAGTCCTCGGGCCCGAGAACACCCTGACGGCGCGGGCCTGGGCCGCCGCTCGCGCGTTGTTTGATCGGCTTGCCGCTCATCCTCTGCAGCTCATCGGCCTGCTCATCCTCCTGGCAGGACTCTTCTGGTTCCGTCGCGAGATCCTCGACAGCCTGTCAACCGCCCGGTGGCGACTGCTGGTCTTGGGCCCCTCCCGTGCCAGGGTGATCGCGACGCTCAGCTTGCTCGAGCGGCGTTGCGCTCGGCGGGCATGCGAGACCGCGCGGCAAGACGCTGCGCCGTGGTGACAAGACGGTCGCGCAGGAGACCGCCTTCGAACGACAGCGCCCGCTCATGCACTTTATCGAGCTGGCCGAGTGGGCGGAGTACGCCCCGCCATCGTTCCGCGAGCCGCATTCGCGGGACGACGGCGACGTCCAGCAGTGCTGCCGTGAGGTGGTCCGGATCTGGACCCTTGCGGAGCTCCGAGCAGCCTGCAATCAGGGGGAAGCCCTGGCGAACCGCGCTCTCCGCGAGTTCCTCGGCTGTCAATCACGCGTAAAGGGCCCTGACGTTATTTCGAACGCGACATTGAGAATGGGAGTCAACACCGTGGAAATCATCGCGGTCATGACGTGGGCTGAGCACGCGAGCGTCGGGATGGCAACCGTCCTGATGTTGTTCGCGGAGATCGTCCCTGAAATGACCTGGGCCGAGCAGTGGAACATCTGGGTGATGACCGGGCTAACCGGCCTGGTGTTCTTCGCGGTCGGGGCGTCGCTCGGAAGTTTCCTCAATGTGGTCGTTTATCGCTGGCCACGGCGCCTGCCGATCACTCGCTCTCCCTCGTGGTGTCCGCTCTGCTCCATTCCGATCCCCTGGCGGGATAACGTCCCGATTGTGGGATACCTTCGACTCAGGGGCCGCTGTCAATGCGGCGAGAACCCGATCGCGGCCCGCTACCCGATGGTCGAGTTTTGGGTCGGATCACTCTTCCTGGCGCTTTTTCTGGTCGAGCTGATCAGCGGCGGGACGAACTTGCCATTGCGCCCGCCGAACGCGTATGCGGGGGTGATCTGGATCATCTGGTTCACGAGGTGGGACAGGGTGGCGATCTACGCTTATCACCTCGTCCTGCTTTACGTGTTACTGGGTATGCTCTTGATTCAGAAGGACGGGTTCTTGATACCCAGGGGTCTGCCGGCTCTGGGCCTGGTACTGGGGCTGGTGTTACCTTGGGTGTCGCCGGACGTCCAGTTGGTCCCCGTCGTGGCGCAGCGAGCGGTCTGGTACGTCGGTCAGTCGCGGCTCGCGGCCGGGATGGGGGCCCTCGCCGGGCTCGCAGCCGGAGGAGTGCTCGGGTTGGTCGTGGCCTGGGCGTGGTCGTGGGGCCGACGGTTCTCAGAAGAGGGTCTCTCGTTCGTCATCGGCCTGTCGCTCGTGGGGACCTACCGGGGATGGCAGGCTGCCCTTTCGGTCGCCTTCATGACCGCGACGCTCACGTTCCTCGCGACGGTCGCATCACGCGCATGGGCCGGGTTGGGCCAGGTTTCCCCCTTGAGCTACCTCTGGGTTTGCACGTTAGGCCAGATCCTCCTCTGGCGGAGACTCTCCGAGGTCCCTCAATGGCCCGGCTCCGCGGCGGACCCCCTGAGCCTCTCGGTCGCGTGTATGGCGACCATCGCGTTCTCGGTCCTCGCCGATCGGATCATGGTCCGTCGCGAGGAGGAGACGCCCCCCATTCACCCGGAAACGACGACGATCGCCGTCACACCCGAGGTCGTGCACGATGCGCAGGTGGTCGCGGTCGCGGACGGCGTCGCACTACACGAAGACACCCCATGACTCCCCGAGGCAATATGCTGCAAGCCGTGTCGCTGACCAAGACGTATCAGGAGGGTCCTCCGGCGCTCGACCGGCTGGATCTCACCGTGCATGCTGGCGAAGTCTTCTGCCTGCTCGGCCCCAATGGCGCCGGCAAGACGACCACGGTGCATCTCTTTCTCAACTTCATTGCGCCCGACTCGGGCCAGGCACTGGTCTGTGGAATCGACAGTGCACGCGACCCGCTGGCCGCGCGCCGCAAGCTCGGCTACATTCCGGAAAACGTGATGCTCTACGGGAAGCTCACCGGCCTGGAGAACCTGGCGTACTTCAGCGCCCTGGCCACCGTCGTGCGGCTGGACGACGCCGAACTTCATGAACTCTTGCGGCGTGCGGGACTGCCTGTCGAGGCAGCGAGCCGGCCCGTGGCGGCCTACTCCAAAGGCATGCGGCAGAAGGTCGGGATCGCCATCGCGCTGGCCAAGGACGCCGAGGCACTCCTGCTGGATGAGCCGACCGCGGGTCTGGACCCACCGGCCGCCAACGAATTCGCGCGGTTGATCGACAACCTGAGTCAACCGGGAATGGCCGTACTGATGGTCACCCACGACTTGTTCCTGGCTCAGCAATGCGGTACTCGCGTGGGTATCATGCAGCGCGGCAAACTGGTCACGACGCTCGACACGTCGGGCACCGACCATCTGGGCCTCGAGCGTGCCTATCTCGATGCGTCGCGAATGCGGGAGGAGGCATGACGAGCGTTACGCTCTCGCCGGCTATCGACACGTCCGCGCGCTCGGCCCGTGAACCCGGTGCTGCTGATCGCCCGCAAGGAGTGGCTCGACATCCAGCGTGACGCGCGATGGCGTTCATTGGCGCTGGTGACAGCGCTGCTGACGCTGGCCGCGCTGGCGCTGGGCTTGCTGCATGCCCGGCGCATGGATCGGGAACATCAGGCCGCCCTGGCCGGCGACCGGCAGGTCTGGACGGCCCAGGGAGCCAAGAACCCGCATGCCGCGGCGCACTTCGGACAGTACGCGTTCAAGCCGATCGGCCCGCTGGCACTCGCCGAGTCGGGCGTCGATGACTATGCCGGCGGCGCGGTGTACCTTGAGGCCCACAATCAGAATGCCGTGCAGTTTCGGGCCGCGCGCGACGCCGCGCTCGCCGCGCGGATGGGCCATCTCACGCTGGCGTTCGTATTCCAGACGGTCTTGCCGCTCGATCGCCATCCTGCTCGGCTTCGCGGCCTTCTCGGGCGAGCGCGAGCAAGGCACGTTGCGACAGCTTCTCAGCCTCGGGGTGCGGCCCGTCGACTTGCTCCTCGGCAAAGCGCTGACGAGCGTTTGTATATTGATTTTTCTGCTCTTACTGGCCAGTGCCGGGCTCGCGGTCGGGCTGGCCCTCTTCGAACCCCATCGTCTGGGCGAGGCCAGCGGCCTCGGCCTGCGGCTCGCCGGCATGGTCTTGGCCTACACGCTCTACCTGCTCGGGTTCCTCGCGCTGGCGCTGGCGGTCTCGGCGCGGGCACGCAGTTCGCGAGCGGCCCTGGTCGGCCTGTTGGGCTTCTGGCTGCTCAATAGCTTTCTGGTGCCGCGCTGGGTGACCGACGTCGTCCGCAACGCCGATCCGCTCCCGACCGCGCTGGCGGTCCGCGAGCGCGATCGCGGCGGACAAGAAGAAGCTGTTCGGCCATGACGAGAAGCACCCGGGTTTCATCGCGTTTCGCGACCGCGTGCTCGAGCAGTACAAGGTGGAACGCGTCGAGGAGCTACCCGTGAGCTTCCGCGGACTCTCGCTGCGTGAGGACGACGAGGCCGGCTACCGCATGGTCGATCGACATTTCGGCAGGCTCCAGTCGCAGGTCGAACGGCAGGATGCCTGGCGTGCCGCGCCGGGACTCCTGTTCCCAATGCTGGCGCTCCAGGCGGTGTCGATGGCGATGGCCGGCACCGACAACCGCCACCATCACCACTTCGTGCAAGCGGCCGAGCAGCATCGCCGTCTGATCCAGACCGCGACGAGCCAGGACTTGATCGACCATGCGAGAAACGGCGACAACGCGTACGTCGCGCCCGAGTCGACCTGGTCGCGCATCCCGTCGTTCGAATACCGTCAACCCGGCGCCGGTTGGGCGTGGCAAGGCCAGTGGCTCAACCTCGGTTCGCTGACGCTGTGGTGCGCGGCCTGCTGCCTTCTGGCCTGGATCGCGGCGCTGCGTCCACGGACCTTATGAGGGGTTCGCATGAGCATATTCTTGTCAAAGGCACCAGGTCCCACCGTGTCGATCGAGCGCAAGATCGTCAGGACCTCGGTACTGTCGACCGCGATGCGATGTGAGTGGCGGCTGCTCCGCTTCGACCCGGGCTGGTGGACGGCGATCGCGCTGTTGCTGGCTTGCGTGGGCTACGCACTGGCCAACGGTCGCAGCCGGATCGACGAGCGAGCACGGAGCATCAGCCGAAGCACATCGGGACGAGGCGAAGCGGCTTGACGAGCCTGACCAGGCTGCTGGGCCGGATCGAACGCCACGAGGTCAAGCCGCCCGATGCCGCGTTCCGCGACCCGCGCAACGCGATCTACGTGGGGCGGGGCCAGGCCGCCACGGTGGCGTATCTTACCCGATGCGCCGCTGGCGATCGCGGCGGTGGGGCTATCGGACCTCTACCCGCACGCCTTCAAGGTCTCGGCCGGCAGTAAGGACAGCTTCCTGTTCGTCGACGAGATCGCGAACCCCGCCCACTTGCTGAGCGGCAGCTTCGACCTGGCGTTTGTCATCGTCTATCTCTACCCGCTCTTGCTGCTGGCACTCTGCTACAACGTGCTCTCGGGCGAGCAGGAGCAGGGGACGCTCGCCCTCACCGATTGCGTCGTCGGCGCGGTTGACGACGGTGCTGGCCGGCAAGCTCATGGTCCGCGCGGGCGGTGTGATCGTAGCCGCGGTCGTGGGCTGCTGGGGGTTCCTTCTCGGCATGGGTGCTCACGTTTCATACCGGCAGCGGACTGGTGACGCTCGGCTTGCTCATGCTCACGATCGTCCTCTACGGCCTGTTCTGGGTGGCGCTGGCGCTGCTGGTCAACAGCCTGAGGCGCGACTCGGCGTTCAACGCGGTGGCACTGGTCATGGCCTGGGTGCTGCTCGTGCTGGTGGCCCCCGCCGCGATGAACGCGACGGCCCAGAGTCCTGTATCCGTCGCCGCCGCGAGCCGAGATGGTGCTGGCGGCGCGGCGCGGCGCCGCGATCGACGCTGAGCGTGACCGCGACGCCACCGAGGCACGCTATCGCGAGGAGCACCGCGGCACCGGGGACCCGACCGCGGATCGTGCCAGGGGCCATGAGCGTGGTGCTGTCGAACAGAACAGCAGCCAGCGCACACTGGCCGTCACGCTCGCGGCCGACGCACGGGCCGACGCCATGCTCGCGGACCAGGAAGCTCGGGTGCGAGCCCAGCGCCGCGCGAGCGATCGGATGGCCTTCCTCGTGCCACCGGCCCTCGTCAACGAGTCGATCGTCGAGCTGGCCGGCAACGGCTACGACACGTTGGGACGACTATCTCGCCCGCATCGGTGAGTTCCATCGGCGGTGGCAGTCGTTCCTCGTCGAGCGAGCCCGTCGTGGCGCCGCACTGACCACGGCCGACTACTCGCTTTTCCCACGCTTCGAACCCTCCCACTCTCGATCGGGCTGGCTCGGTGCCGGTGCGCAGCGGGTGTTGGTCGTCCTGCCCTGGTTGGCAGCGGTCACGGCCGCGCTGCTGTTGTGGGCCCACCGCCGACTGTCGCGGACCGCATGATCGCGGGTCGCTCATTTCGACTGGGCTCCGAGACGGGTGTGGGCGAAGTGTCGATGACATCACCTCACATTCCGCACACGCAGCCTGAGCTTGTCGTCATGACATTCATCGCATCTTACTTGGGATTGCTGTTGATTCTGGACGTGTATACCTGTTTATGAACCGTAACCGCTCACCAGTCGAAGGTGACAAGCGTATAGGAACCATCGATCCGCGAGAAGACGGTGCCCGATCTGGGGGGCAATGTCCTGATGCTGGACGGCAAGACGATCAAGACGATGACAGCCGATGAGCTCAAGGCTGCCCCCCAAGGCCGCCAGCCGGTGAGGGAGGTGCCCCGAACGACGACCAGGGCAGCCTTTGCGCACGATAGCCGCGAGTGCGGGCGGAGGGGTCGGCTGGTCCCGGTTCAAAACGACGACAGCGGTAACCCGTCCCCGGGGGGAGAGTCACCGCAGTCGAATCGGATCGGATAAGTCTGATCAGGATGTGCGACGCGCCTGCCGACCAGCGGATCGGTGCGTCGCACAGACAATCAATACTGGCCCGTCGTCTTCGCCGGGGCCTGGGGAACGCCCATCGGCACATACTTGGTCGGGGCCTGAGGGGCTGGAACAACCTTGGCCGGAGCCTGGGGCGCCGGATGGATCTTCGAGGGGGCCTGAGGCGCCGGGAGGATCTTGGCCGGAGCCTGGGGCGCCGGGTGGATCTTCGTGGGGGCCTGAGGCGCCGGCATGATCTTGGTCGGAGCCTGGGGCTCCGGGTGGATCTTCGTGGGGGCCTGAGGCGCCGGGAGGATCTTGGCCGGAGCCTGGGGCGCCGGATGGATCTTCGTGGGGGCCTGAGGCGCCGGGAGGATCTTGGCCGGAGCCTGGGGCGCCGGATGGATCTTCGTGGGGGCCTGAGGCTCCGGCAGCGACCTTGGCCGGAGCCTGGGGCGCCGGATGGATCTTGGCCGGAGCCTGGGGCGCCGGAAGGACTTTGCCTGGACCCTGAGCTGTCGGCATCGCCCCTTGCGGGGCTTGGGTTGACAAACTCAAAGCAAGAGCAAGTACCGCACTGGTCATCGCGATGTCCTCTTGTGAAGAGAGAGGTTGTCGGTCGATGTCTCGATCGAGTCGGTGAGCTTACGAGCCCCTGATGGTTCGGCACGGCCGATGCTTGACAGCGTCCGATCGCCAACACCACCGTTCACGCTGCTATCACTGTCCCGGCGCCCGAGGCGCCTTCCAGCAAGTGGGTTCCCCAACCCGCGAAGGGGATCGGATCTCGAAGGCCTTCTGACGGTGATGGAAGCCTCAAGCCGGTCATCTTGGCCGACTCTCGCTCTCCACCCCAGGGGTGGCCATAGCAGGTTATCGGCATCAACTCCTTCTTGATTTACTGAAGTTGAGAAAATCGAGAAACTGCCACCTTGACGAACTCTAAGGGCTTTGGCGAGTTTCGAGTAAGTAGCTTGGGCGAATTGGCGAATTTTTATCCACCCATGACGGTTTCTCAGCCGAACGCAACATGGGGTATCTGGGAGACGGCGCATGGAACGGGGGGTTGACGCAGGCTCTCGGAACAGAATCCCGACGCGGAGTTTCTGGTTCATGCGCCGTCGCGATCAAGTGAGCACATTCAACAGCGGTACTGGAGGGGCAGCATGGGCAGGGGCAACCGGCTCGGTGGTTTCTTGGTGTGGGCGTTGGCCGCCACAATCAGTGTGGCCGTCGATGCCCAGACCCCCGAGCGAGCGAAGAGTGTCCCGTTGGGGAGTATCTCGGAGGTACAGACCGGCGATCAGCGAGTTCGCCGTCTACATCCCGACGCGGTTCGGGGGCGAGTTGAAAGTCAAAGCCAGCTCGGGTCAAGTCGAGGGGTTGACGGGACCCAAGGGCCAGGCGCTGACCAACGGCCAGGACATCGGCCTGGATCAGCAGGGGTGGGTTACGTTCAAGGTCGTGGGAGCCAGGAAGCCTTACACGGTGGAGACGACCTTCGTTCAGGTCGCCCAGAGCGGGAAGCGGCCCTGGAATTTCTATTACTGGCCGACGAAGGCCGACTCGATCCATGAGCCCTGGGCCGGTGGCAATGGACGGGTTGACACCATGACCGTCAACGGCGACGACCAGTTGGTCGCGACGCCGGGGTCTTACATCGCGCCCGGAGTTGACATTGTGCTGGCCGGCCCGAATGGCTTGCTGGAGACCCAGCCGGCGCCCGGCGACGACAGCGACCTGGTTCCCCAACCTTTATGACGACCTGACCTGGTTGGGACCGGACAACGAGCACGGCGGTCAGCCCACGCTCTTCCAGACCCAATCGCCGCTTCTCAAGTACGATCAGGTCTTCAGTGCTGGCGCGCGACAGTGGGAAGGGGCGTTCAGCCAGTCCGATGGCATCTCCCGATGGCCCGGCCATTGCCTGGGCGGTGCGGTGGCCTCGATCCTCTTGAACGAGCCGGTCCCGGCGCCGGGTCGGGGCTGACGCGCGACGAGCTCAAGGCCCTCTGGGCCGAGCTGGGCGAGAACCATCTCAACCATCGGATAGGCGACTATGCCACCGATATCCCAACCGGCCCGCCCCGGCCCGGTCCGGACCCGACCGATTCCAAGGTGTCCCGGGTGCACGCGATGCTCGAGACGCACATCCGCGGGGAACGCAAGACCCTCCTGGCCAATCTCCGGGCCTTCCCGCCTCGGGGAACGGCCAACGAGGTGTGGAACCACGGGATCTACAAGTACATCGCGACCTATCATGCCATGTCCGGGCGCGGCCCAAGGGCCGTGCGGATCGTCCTGGAGCTGCACGGCAACTCGGGCTCGATGCTCAACGGTCAGGACGACACGGACCGGGTGGTCTTCTATGAATATAGCCTGGTCTACGGGATGGACGGCCGGGTCGATGAGAGCAACCCATACGCGGCGGACTGGATCTCGGTGGGCGGGGAGGCGATGTTCGCTCCGATGAACGTGCTGGAGGTCGTCGAATCGCGATGGGCCGGGCACAACCCTTACGTGACCGAGGCGAACGTCCGGGCGATGGACCTGGCCAATAATGCGGGCGCCTTCGAGCCGGTTGTCCGGCACCCCGCCGACCTTCCTGCCGGTCGCTCGATACGAGTTCGGCCGCCCTCGGTTGCTCGCCAACGGGCCCAGCGGAGGAGCCCCGATCCGGAGGGGCGGATTCTTCCGCAGCCTCTTCCGCGGGCGATGAGTCGACCGCCTGATGCAGCCCAACCGCGATCGGATTGCAGATTGCGGATTGCGGATTCCACATTCCGGATTGCGGATTCCACATGCCGGATTGCCGATTCGCCGGATGATCGGTGTTCCTTCCGATTCGGTAATCTGTAATCCGGAATCTGTTATCCGCAATCTGCGAATTCTCCGTCTCCCAATCAGGCCCGACTCGGGCGGCCCGGCGATCGTCGGGCTCTCCCGAGTCGGGCCTCCAACTTTGACTGATCGGGAGACTCTCACTGGGGCCCGGGACGGACTCGGCGAAGGGAGGGGAAGTCTGTCGATTATCATGGATGTAACGGCTTTGTAACCCAATCGATCCGGCAAGATCCCGGTTCCGGCATTTTCGTCAAGGCTGTTCAAGTTTGACGAGCCTACCGGACGATGAAACAACCGACTCGGGAGAGATGCCAAGCGTCGTGACGCCGGCGATCGGCCACGGACGAATCCGAATTGGCGACATGACCGAGGACAGCCAGGAACGCGGGGTGCCGCCATGACTCAAATCGATGCTTACCCAACGATGGCCGGCCCGCGATCCGGACAATCGCCGGCCTTCCCGATGGCCGTGCTGATTGCCGTCCCGAAGGTTCAACCGCCAAGGGCCCGGCGAGCGGGGAGGACCACGAGCCGTGAGGAATGGCGACGCTAATGACGACTTCGCCGCCACGGCCACCGGCCGCGGCGGCGTCTCCGTCGGGGCGTGCGGATTGCCGCCTGGTCCCTCTTGGCCTTGCTGCCGATCCTCGGTGGCGGTGCCTTCGGGCTGGGCGAACCTGGCGAGCCGGGCCGTCGAACTGCCGGCCTGGAGTTCGTTCGAGTCGACCCTCGGCCAGGACCCGCGATGGCGAGACCGGCACGATCCGACCGAACCTCCTCGGTGAGTGGCGACGGCCGCGATCGACGTCCAGTCGGTGTTGCTCGAATCCAACGAGCCGGTGATCGGGGCACCCGTCGCCGACGTGGAGGTCCCCGTCATCATTCCCGGGTACTTGCTGCCCGACGACAGTCTGGAGGAGCCGGTGCATGAGGGAAGTTGACGAGGCCCTGGCACGGGCTTATGCCCAGCGGGAGAAAGGCGATCCGCCCCAGGGCGTGCCGCCGGCCCCCCATTGGCCCGCCCACGTTTCCCATCGCGCGGCGCCGGCAGGACCCCAGCCTTCGGCTCCTTGACGACGCCCGGGTCCGCATTCGGCGACGGATCCCGCTCCCGGGCCCCTGGCCGAGCTGCAATGGCCGTCCGTCGTCCTGACCCTGGAGCGGGAGTGGGGCGACCGGTTCGAGCGCATGGCCGAGTTCCTGGTCCAGTGCCGGGAGCGGCAGAATCTCCGGGTCATCCTCTTCACCAGTTGCCATCGGGCCGAAGGCCGGACGACCCTGGTGCTGACCCTGGCACGAGCCCTGTCGCGTCACCCCTGCCGCACCGTGCTCGTCGACGCGGACCTCACCGGGCCGATGCTGGCGCGCCTGCTGGGCTTGCGCCCGAGGTCGGGCTGGATGACGTGGTCGAGGACGGACGGGCGCTCTCCGATGCCCTGATCGACGCACCCGACGACCACCTTTGCGTCCTGCCGATGCGTGCCGCCGTGGCCAGACCGCGCGACTTCCTCGCCGGATCGGCCTGGACCTGCTCCCTCGCCCGGCTCCGCCGCGAGTTCGACCTGATCCTCCTCGATGGCGGCCCGCTGTTCACCGGCTTGAGCGCGGCCATCCTCCATCGCTCCGTCGATGCCGCCGTGCTGGTCCACCACCGCGGTTTCACCAGCGAACGCGCGATCCTCCGCGCCCGCGAGGTCCTCGAAGCCGGCGGCGTCCCCCTGCTGGGATTGGCCGAGACATTCGTGTGAGTGGCAGGTGGCTGGGTCGGTGGGTGGCGGGAGCAAGGCCACAGCAGGGCTGGACTTCGTGTTCCCAGCCACTCGCCACCCGCCACCCATGCAAGACGGAGGGCCAGGTGTACGAGACCCACTACGGCCTGGAGCGTCGCCCGTTCGGCGAGACGGTGAGTCCGTCGGCCTACGTGGCCTTGCCGAGCCATGAGGGCGTGTTGCGGCGGTTGCGGTACGCGCTGGAGCAGGGTCGAGGTCCGGCGGTGCTGTTCGGTCTCGCCGGGTTCGGGCAAGACGCTGCTGGCCCGCCGGCTGGCGAGCCATTGGGACGGGCCGACGGTGCACGTGACCTTCCCGGCCCTGCCCGCCTGCCGACCTCGTGGCCTTCCTGGCCGAAGAGTTCGGCGGCCTGCCCACCGCTGCATCCCTCGTTTCATGAGTCCTTGCGGCGGTTGCGCGAACAGCTCGCCGCAACGGTCGCTCAGGGCCGTCGCCCGCTGCTGATCGTCGATGAGGCCCACGCGATCGACCAGCCCTCGACCTTCGAGGCACTCCGGCTGTTACTCAACTTTGCGTCGGATGGATCGCCCGACCTGTCGTTGTTGCTCGTCGGCGGCACGGAGGTCCTGCTGGATCTCCCCCCCGGCCTGGCCGATCGGCTCGCGGCGCGATGCCTCGTCGGCCCCTTGACCGAGTCCGAGGCATCGCACTACGTCCTTGGCCGACTGGAGGCCGCGGGAGCCCGGTCCCCCCTCTTCTCACCGGCTGCCTTGACCGCCCTCTACCACGCCGGCAACGGCCTGCCCCGCCGCCTTAACCGCATTGCCGACCTGGCTTTACTCATCGCTTACGCCCAGGACCTCCCCATCGCCGACGATTCGGCCATCGCCATCGCCGCCCGCGAGTTCAATCATGATGGGCTCGCTGCGTGAACTGGAGAAGCCCTCCGGAGCTTCTTCGGAACGAGCCTCTGACAGACTCCGGCAGACGAATTCTCCGAGGAAGGGTAGAATCCCGACCCTGCGAGATCTTCGGGAGGTGACGATGAGTCGACGCCCGGAGGATCTCGCGCCGCCGGTTGGATGCGGCGGTCCTGGGTCACGCGATTCTAAGGAGAGCAGACGTGGCGATTCCTCGAGTCCCCGGTCAATCCGGGCGTTGCAGCCGGTTCGTTTTCGCCGTGTTGGTGGCGTGGTCTGTCGGGTTGATGGGGTCTTCGGCGTCGTGGGGTCAGGAACCTCCCCCGATTCCGACCCCTGTCGCGGATGGGGCGGCCTCCCCAGGGAGGTCCGGCGGAGGATCCGGGCTGCGGCGACGGACCCGCAGGGGGGTCAGGTCTTGACGCAGGGGCCCGTGCATGAGGCGTTCGCCGCGCCGGTGGTCCACGACCCCAAGGCGGGGCCGGTCATCGCCAAGGCACCGCCGGATCCGATCCAGGAGTCGCCGCCGGACCAGAAGCCGTCGGGACAGAACATCCAGTGGATCCCGGGCTACTGGGCCTGGGATACGACCGCGCAACGACTATTTGTGGGTCAGCGGCATCTGGCGCGAGCCGCCGCCGAATAGCCAGTGGGTCCCCGGCTACTGGCACCAGGTCGATGACGGTAACCAGTGGGTCCCCGGATCGTGGATGCCGATGAGTAGCGGGCAGGGCCAAGGTCAGGGACAACCCCAGGCGTCGGGCCAGGGCCAGGCGACCTACATGCCGCCTCCGCCGGCAAGCCTGGAAGCCGGCCCGAACACGCCGCAGCCCTCGCCCAACGTGGCCTGGACGCCGGGCTACTGGGTCTGGCAAGGGAACGGTTACGCCTGGCGGCCCGGGTTCTGGGCGAACGTCCAGCCCAACTGGATCTGGATGCCTCCCCATTACGTCTGGACCCCCAGCGGCTACCTCTTCGTCCCCGGATACTGGGACCTGCCCGTGGCCAACCGCGGACTCATGTTCGCGCCGGTCTACTACCCTCAGCCGGTCTACGCCCAGCCCGGCTTCGCCTTCACGCCGTCGATCACCATCGTCGGCTCGGCGGTGACCGCCAACCTGTTCGTCCAGGCGAGCACCAACCAGTACCTCTTCGGCAACTTCTACGCGACAGACCAATGTCAGCGTCGGGATCGTCCCGTGGTTCTCCTTCAGCTTCTCGGTGGGCCGCCCGATGTACTACGACCCGCTGTTCTCGTACTATGCGGTGGTCAACGTGCGGCAGAACCCGCGCTGGATCATGCAGGCCCGCGAGGCGTATATCCTGCGTCGCGACAACATCGCGATGCGGCCGCCGGGGACGTATGCCGAGCAGGTGCGGATCGAGCGGAACGTCACGATCACGCGGGACATCACGGTGGTCGACCATCGGACGATGGGCATGTCGCTGAACCGGTTGGCGGCCGACCCGATCGCCGGGAAGAACCTCCGGATGGTGCGGGTGAGCGAGGCCGAACGCCAGCAGATCCGGCATCAGGTGGCACAGTTGCACCAGGCCCGCGAGCAGCGTGCCCACCAGGAGCGAGAGGCGGCGCGGGCCGGCGTCCCCAACCGCCCTCGGACGATGAGCTTGCCGCACTCGCCGATCGCGGCCCACGCGGCGCCCCATCCGGCCGCCGGCCATCCCGGGGGCCATCCCGCGAGCATCCGGGCGGTGCCGGTGGCGCTCGTGCCGACCGTCGCCCGTCGGGGCGAAGGGGAGAGGGAGTCGGCCCGAGGGACCGAGGCGCACGCCAGCCGCCCCGCGGCCGAGGCACCCCGCGCCGGGGCCGCTCGACGCCCCGCCGCCAAGGCCGCTCGTCCCGCACCCGCCCAGCGCGGACGTACGACGCGTCCGGCCGAATCCGAGGAGCGGGAACGCCGCCCGTTCCCCTGACCGGGGAGCGGAGCCGGTCGGGTGGGAGTTGCTCACCGATCGAATCGAATCTCGGGGCCGAGCCGCCATCAGACGGCTCGGCCCTTTCGCTTTGATCGGGATCGTCTGTGAGGGCCTCCCGGTCGGATCTGGGAATCGAGATCGGTCGCCTTCCGCACGAGTTCCTGAGATTTTTGGATTTCCTCGCAAGTTTCGGGACGTCATCCCGTCTTTTCATTTCAGATAGCCGGGGGTGGATGACACGCGGGCACAGCCTGCGGGACTCTCTCGGGTCGAACGCACATCTGATGACGAGGTAATCCTCCCATGCACACGAGTTTCAGCCTCACAAGGTCCCGGGTCATCGTTGCGGTGACAGCAGTCGTGGTGTCGGTCGTCTCGGGCTCGTCGTCCCGAGCCCAGAGCACCAGCGACCCGCAGGTCCGCAAGGCGATCAAGTATCTCAACGTCGAGAAGCACGCCAAGAACATCTTCGGGATCCTCCACTTTGGCTCGACGATGGGCGAGTCCACCGTCACGTCACTCCACGGTGTCACGGGCCCCGATGGCGCCCGGGTGCCGGGTGCCTTCGCCCTCAAGGTCGTCTACGACTGGGACACCCCGCTCGGAGCCAACGTCACCACGGCCACCATCTTCTTCGACAAGAACGGCTACGTCACCGACATCGACGCCAAGAGCACGTCGATCATCAGCACGCCATTCGATATCGCTAACGCCACGATGCAGGTCGTTGGCGAACTGCTCATCAGTCTGGCCAAGGAGGGCGGGGCCTCCGAGAAGCAACTGGACGAGATGCGTGAGCTCGTCTCCAAGTCGGACTCGAAGGGGCTGCTGAAGATGTCGATGAACGTCCAGCTCCTGACCGGGCTGTGACGTTCAGGCAATCCGGAACCAAGGGGCGGGGAATGCCGCCCCTCCGGCCCGCCCTCAAATGGCAAGGGATTGTGAACCGGGAAGGGTGTACCCCTCTGGGCCGAGCCGGGGTGATCTGGCCTGTTCCCTTTGCTTTTATCGCCGGGGAACGGTCGGGGCGATATGAATCGGCACCTCGTTCACCATCGGTACGCGATCATGGCCTGAGCCGTGTATCCGGCCGACCTTATCAATCACGTTGATATCCAAGAACAAGATCGGCTCCGGCCCTGTATAGACAACCCTCACATAGGCGGAGAAGCGATTGGAGGCGGGATCGTGAGTGCCGAAGTATCCGTCCGCTCCGTAGCAAATCCTCCTTTCTGGGGCAGTCGGATCCTTATGGATCAACCGGACATAGAGGAGGTTAACAGCCGTGTAGACCCCCTCCCCCGCGTCGATGAATCCCTCGACATCAATGACCTGACCGGGGTAAAGCGTCCGAGGAGGGTCGGTTGCGGCCGGTTTGGTGATCGTGATTGTGAAGTGCTCATCGAACCGCGCAACGCGAAACGTCAGTCCCACAAGGGTTAACACAGTGAAGAGCATCGGGAGAGCGACGGAGCGTGGGCGTCGGATCATGCGATGCTCCTGACTCTGAGAGAAGTTTGCAATGGGCGCGGGATCGCTATCGACTCTTCGCGACAACCAGCACCCAACCACAGATCGAATAGACGATCCAGTAGAATCCGCAGAACCGGCCCGCGCGATCGATCCAGCTCGCCTCGGCGCGCCAGCGGTGGCCGAGGATCATGGCGGCCCAGGCCGTCATCACGGCCGGTGGGATCCACATTTCGAAATGTTGACCACGCCATTTCGGGTCGGTTAAGGAAGTATTCCTGGGCGATCCGCATCGCCCCGACGACTGCTCCACCGGCCGCCATGGCCATCGCCGCGGCTGCGCAGGCAACCGCACCTGGTTGTCGTGATAGCCGCACCAAGGCTGGACGAGGGCGCCTCAGCCGGACGACGAACAACCCGACCATTCCCGCGCTGATGAACCGCGAAGCGATCTTCAGATTTTGGTCCAGGATCGATGTCCACCGCGACCTCCACTCTTCAGGAGGGTACCAAGTGGTATTCACGAGGTTCGGTCGTGTCAGGGCAAAACCGAGTGCGACGGGCACGAGCAGGATCAGGCCATCGAGGATGGTGAATGGTCGGCGGCCATTGAGGTTCCCGGCTCTTGAGAACTGAGTCCCTACTTGAATCGGTCTGTCGCGACTGTCCATCGGCTCAACCCCAGGTTACCAAGGTCAGGACATCGAAGCATACCAGGCTTATCCAGCACCAACCAACCCACCGGCCCAGCCAGTCGCGCCAGTCGTCGCGCGCCTTCCAACGCCGCGCGAGAATCAAGTACGTCCAGATTCCCAGGATGGACGCCGCCACTTCGGTCGCGATCGAGAATGATTCGAGCCCAAAGTACCAGTACGGAGGAATCACTTTGATAGATAAGTGAGAGAATCCGACCGGGCGAGACCAATGTCGAACCTTCACCCCGACTCCATGCACGAGGAGAACGATCGCGGCGGCAGCCGATGCGGCGACTCCGGGTCTCGGCAATCCCACGAAGCACCACGCGGCTCGGCGGCGGAAGCTTACCAAAGCCACTCCCAAACTCATCACGATCAGGAACGCAACGAAGTCCTTCTCGATTCGTTTGGCCGGCAACTCCAGGTCTCTGATCCATGTCGGCAAGTTCGTCCAGAGTGCCTTTCGGCTGGCGAAGTCGCTCATCCACACAAAAAACTCCCGGTCGTTGAGGAGTGCCAAGGCGACTGCAAGAACGGCGAATCCAAACAGCATGAAGCCGTCGAGCCCAGTGAACGGGAGATGCGGAACTCGTCGGATGGGTTGGGATGGGCATTTCATGGGGGATAGGTGATGGCCGCCGATTCTTCCGGGACTGAGGCATTATCGCCGATGCCCATACTGACTACAATCATCGAATTCGATCGGCCCATTTTTGGTGGATTGCGCCGATAAGACCGGAGAACACCAGGGAGGATGGCGAGGTCAGGATGCCTCGCGACTGTTGGATGCAACGAGCAGGAGTAGGGTGTACTGCGAGCCCCGACTCGGAAGGGTCGGCTGTCGCGCTCTTGTCGGAGCCGGTCCGAGGCTGGTTCGAGACGGCGTTTCCGGCGGGCCCGACGCCCGCCCAGGCGCTGGCCTGGCCGTCGATCGTGGCAGGCGAGCATCTGTTGCTGGTCTCGCCGACCGGGACCGGCAAGACGCTGGCCGCGTTCCTGGCGATCCTCGACCGGCTCTTCCGCCGCCGGGAGGCGAGGACGCTGGTCCCCGGCCTGCGCTGCGTTTATGTCTCGCCCTTGCGGAGTCTCAACTACGACATCGAGCGCAACCTCGCCGAGCCGCTCGCGGGCATCGGCCGCCGACTCGAGCAGGAGGGAGAGCCAACGGCCAACCCGGTCCGGGTCGGCGTGCGGACGGGCGACACCTCGGCGTACGATCGCCGCAAGCTGAGGGACGATCCCCCACACATACTGATTACGACTCCTGAGAGCCTCTCGCTACTCTTGAGCCAGGAATGCTGGCAGCCGCACTGGCGCACCGTGGAGCACCTGATCGTCGATGAGGTCCACGCGATGGCGGCGACGAAGCGGGGCGCCGACCTGGCCGTCTCGCTGGAGCGGGTCGCGGCGCAGGCCCGACGCGACCCCTGTCGCGTCGGGCTGTCAGCAACCTGCCGGCCGGACGAGACGATCACGCGGTTCTTGGTCGGGGCGTCGCGGACCTGTCGCGTGATCGAGGCCCCCCTGCCCTCCGGCACGCCGCCCGTCGAGATTCAGGTCGAGTCGCTGATCAGGTCCGGCGAGGCGCCCCACCGCGGGCTGAGCTACCGGCGTTTGCTGCGTCGCCTCCGCCAGGTTGTTGAGGCAAACCGGACCACGGTCGTCTTCGCCAATACGCGAGCGTTCGCTGAGAAGATCACCCACGATCTGCGGGCACTTCCCCTCACAAGGGGGGGAGAGTCGATCGCCGCGCATCACTCGGCGCTCGATGCGCAGCGGCGGCGGTCGATCGAGGCGGAGCTGAAGTCGGGCTCGGTCCGCGCCGTGGTGACCAGCACCAGCTTGGAGCTGGGCGTAGACATCGGCACGGCTGATGTGACGGTCCAGGTCGGTCTGCCGGGTGGTGTGTCGCGGTGTTTGCAGCGCGTGGGGCGATCGGGCCATCGCCGCGGCGCCGGTTCGCGCGGGCTCTTGCTGGCGGCGTCGCCCGGCGAGCTGGTGGGCGCCGCGATCACGGCGCGGGCCGCGCGAGCCGGCCGGGTCGAGCCGATTCGGGGCGTCTCCGCGCCTCTGGACGTGGTCTGCCAGCAGCTCGTCGGCATGGCCTGCGCGGGGGAGCAGTCGGTCAACTCGGCGTTCGACGTGATCCGCAAGGCCGGCCCAATGGCCGGGCTGTCGCGGGCCGATTTCGACGCCTGCCTGGCGTCGCTGGCCGGCGAGCTCGCGGCCCCGGCCGGTGCGGATGAGGCCGAGCCGGGGCGCGGCGCCGCGGTGGACGTCGCCGCGGATCTGGAAGCGCGCCGGCTGGTTCGGCGTTCGCAACCGGCGCGTGTCCCGATGGTTCCGCAGCAATGTCGGCACCATCTGCTCGGAGGAGTCGGTGCGGGTGCTGGCAGGACGGGGTCGCCGTTGGCACGCTGGAGGCGTCGTATGCCGAGCGGCTGGCGCCGGGCGACCGATTTGTCCTGGACGGCCGCGCGCTGGAAGTCCGCCGGTTGGAGACGGCGATCGTCCATGCGCGTCCGACCGGCGGCGAGCCGAGCCTGCCGCGATGGACCAGCGATCGCCAGTCGTTCTCGCCCGAGCTGGCCAGCGAGCTGGCCGGCTTCCGTGCCGAGGCCGCACGCCGGCTCGCCGACGAGGGCGCCGTGGCGCTCCGAAGCTGGCTGATCGAGGAGCTCGAGCTGAAGCCCCAGGCCGCCGCCGTGGTGATCGAGTTGTTCGAAGCCCAGCAACAGTGGAGTGAGGTCCCCGGTGCCGAGGGACTCCTGGTCGAGGAGTCGCCGGCGCCCGAAGGCGCGGGACGGATCTACACGTTCCACGCGCCGTTGCACCGCGCGGCGTGCGAGGCGATGGCGCGCGCGCCTCGGCGCCCGGCTGGGCCGCCGCTTCGGTCGCGACCTGGTGCTGGGGGTCGCCGACCTGGGCTGGTCGATCCGTCTGCCCGACGATGCCGCGATCGCCCCCGAAGACCTGCCGGCGCTCCTGGACGTCAATCGCCTCGACGACGACGTGCTGGAGGGCCTGGATCGGGGCGAACTGCCTGGCGCGGCGGTTCCGGCAAGTCGCCGCAATCGCGCTGATGATCCTCCGCAACCCGGAGCCGGGGACGCCGCGTGCGGGTCGGCGGGTTGCACTGGGCCAGTACGCGGCTCTATCCGCTGGTGCGAGCGGCGTGCCCCGACCATCCGTTGCTCCGTCAGACGCGCCGCGAGGTGCTCGAGGAGGCCCTGGACGTCCCGGCCGCTCGGCGATGGCTCGAACCGCGGCCGGCGGTGCGGTTCCGCGTCCTGCCGGGCCTTTCGCCGTTCGCCGCAGCCTGGATCGAGCCGGCCTCGGCCGATTCCCTCCGCTTCGAGTCGCCCGCCGCGGCGCTGCGCCGCCTGCACCAGCGATTGTTGTTGACGTCCGGGGAATCGTCGCAGTGAGCGGATCAAGGACTGAAGCGCTGCGGCGTCAGCGGCCCCGCCGTGAGCCGGCTCAACGCCCCTCGCATCCGATCGAGCACGGACCGCAGGGTCGGCTCGCTGGCGAGATTGTGCTGTTCTTGCGCATCCTTGCGCCAGTCGAACAACTCTTCGCGCACGTCTCCTTCACGGCGGATGTAGGTCCAATCCCCCTCGGTCAGGGCGGCCAAGGGCCACCGCGGCTTGAGCAACCGCGCGGGGTCCGGGTCCCTCGGATCGTTGGGGACGACTTCGGCCAGCGCCTGATCGGAAGCCGCCGGCTCGGCCGGCGCCGGCGCGGACTCGGAGGAAACCTTCCAGAACCGGGACAGGGATCTCCCCGGGAAGGGAAAGGGTGCCTTCATGCCCGCGATGTCGACGACCGTCGCCGCCAGGTCACGGAGACTCACCGGCTCGTTGACGACCCGAGGTGTTGGTCCCCCCGCCGGCGGGACGATCAACAGCGGGACATGGAGCTCCGTCTGGTAGAGGCTGGTCCCGTGGCAATAGATACCGGCATGCTCGCCGAAGCTCTCGCCGTGGTCCGAGGCGATGATCACCCAGGTCCGCTCGAAGGTCCCACGGCGGCTCCAGCTCGTCAAACAACCGGCCCAGGTACTCGTCGATATGCGCAATGCAACTGTCGTAGGCGTCGCGAGCCATCGCAAGGTCTTGGGGCGCGATGTGCCGCTTGTCCAGCAACCACCAGTTCTTGATCAGGTCCACCTCATGGGCGTTGCGCGGACGGGCCCCGAATCGTTGGAGTCCAAGCGTCGGGACCTGGTACGGGTAGTGGGCGTCCGCGTAATTCAAGAAGGCGAAGAACGGCCGAGCCGGCTGCCCAGGACCCGGGCGGGTTGCCAGCCACTCCCTCACGAGGTCGTCTATCATTCCCGCTTCCATTCGGTTTCCTTTGAACAGCTCAGCGACGTATCTCGCAAAGGGCCCCATATATGGAATACTGACTTGTTCATCTATGAAATTGATGAGCCCAGACAGCCGTTCGATCGATTTGTTGACCAGTACGGCCATGCCGAAGGCGGTCAAGTTCGGGAAGACGTAATCGCGATAGACGGTGAAGCCGCGGCCCAGCCCGGAATCCGAGCCACAATACCATCGGTTGGCGACGAAGCCCGCCGTGGCGTAGCCCTGCGACCCCAGGACTTCGCTCAGCGTGGGATAGGTGGCGTCGAGCGGAGTGTACCAGCCGGCCGAGAGCTCGTGCGGCCATCGTCCCGTGAAGAGGCTCGCGTGGGAGGGAAGCGTCCACGAAGCCGTCGCCTGTGCGGACGCGAAGCGGATGCCGCGACGGGCCATCACGTCGATTGCCGGGCTGGTGGGGCGGTTGTAGCCGTAGAGTCCCAGGTGGTCCGCCGCGACGGTATCCAGCACGATCAGGAGGACGTTCGGGGAGCCTGGTGGCGGCATCGGCTGCGACGCTTCGCGCCACTCCTCGAGCCGGTCGCCGCCCCAGATCGACGCTGCCAGGATCCCCACCAGGCCGGCGACGATCGGGAAGCTGACCCGGACCATCCGGCCGAAGCCGGCGCCGTGACGCTCCAGGACGGGAACCAGCCGCGTCGCGATCCCCAGCGCCACCAGCATCAAGGCCCAGTCGTAGATCTGCGGCAACGCCACCAACGCGGCCGGGAGCAAGGTCGAGGCGCAGAGCAGCCGCGCGGCCAGCCAGCTCCCGCGGTGGCGGCCCGACGAGGATCACCAAGCCCAGGAGGATGCCCAGCACCAGGAAGAAGACGAGATTCGTCAACGGGACCAGCCACACGAAGTGACGGCTCATCCAGTAAAGATGATTCGGATCGAACGTGGTCTTTCGCAAGACCATCGCCGCAACCTCGAGCAGTCCCGCGACCAGGCCGCACCAGGCCGGCAAGATCAGAACATCCGTGAGCCGCAACCGGCTCGGCTCCGAGTCCGAATTGCGAGACGAGGGGCCGGGTACACCGGCCTCCCCGTGGACAGCAGATCGACGCAACATCAGCATCCGCCCATCAAAACTTGGCAATCGCGTGTCATCTGAGTTGAATAGTGGCAGGGAAACGGAGAGGTGTCAAGCAGTTCAGCCCGTGGTCCGTGGCGGTGGGTACGGGGCCGGAGGAGGGAATCGAATCGGGTTGCTGGAAGGTAAACCGAAGGGGCATACTGGCGAGAGGGTTCCGCCGCAACGACTCGCAACCCGGCGAGTTGAGCGGGCTGGCGTGTCGAAGGGGACGGGTGGGAGACGGAGATGCCCGAGGTCGTGGTCGAGAACGAGGCGGCGCTGGCCGTGAATCCGGGACGATGGAACTGGCTCCTGAAGCGGACGCTGGTCCTGGTCGCCACCGGTGTGCTGGTCTGGGGCGGCGGGAGATGGTGGGACGCGCGTCGCGATCGGGCGGACCTGGCGGAAGTCCACAAGGAGTTTCGAGCCGGCCGCTACGAGATCGCCGTGCGGCAGCTCGCCACGCTGCTGGACCGTAGACCCGATTGGGATGAGGCCGCGTTCTTGCTGGGCCTCTGCGAGCATGCGCGAGGCCGGTTCGATGCGGCCTTTGCGGCCTGGGGCCGGGTTCGGCCCGGCTCGGAGTTCTTCGCACCCGCGACCCTGAACCGAGCCGAGTTCCTGACCCAGAGAGGCCGGCAGGCCGACGCCGAGCAGCTCATCGAGCAAGCCCTCGCGGATCCTCGGATCGACGGGTCGAGCTTGCGGTGGTTCCTGGTTCCGTTCTACTGGCAAGAAGGACGTGTCGAGGAAGCGGAGCGCCTGCTCGAAGCTGACTGGGACCACCTGCAACGATCGGCCGCGGGGTTCCTGGAACAGGCCATGAAGCTGGTCCAGGCTCACATGCGTCTGGCCCTGGAGGAGGAGCCGGAGCCGGGGTTCCGCCGCGCCTTCCTCCAGCATGCCGAGAAAATGGCTTCCGACGACGATCGGATCTGGCTCGCGAAGGCCAACCTGGCGATCAGCCAGGGCGCATTCGACGAGGCGGCGCGGTGGTTGGACTTGTGCCGGCGACGTCGATCCGAGGATGTCCCAGTCTGGAAAGCTTACCTGCGCTGGGCCATGGCGACGGACCGCGTCGCGGAGGTTCAAGAGGCCCTCCGGCATATCCCGGCCAATGCATCGACCCCGGCCCAGGTTGACCGGCTGGAAGCCTGGTTGGCCGCACACCGCGGGGATGTCGCACTGGAACGGCGCGCTCTGGAGCGTCTGGTCGCGGACGCCCCCGCCGACCTCGCCGCCTGGAAGCGGCTGGCCGAGCTGGCCGGCCGGCCGGACTACGCCGCCGAACTCCGTCGCAAGCAGACCGAGCTCGATCGAGCCAAAGAACGCTATCAAGAATGCATCCGGCGCAACCAACCACTGCGCGACGCGGTGGAGCTGTCCCGACTGTCGGAACAGCTTGGCCGATGGTTCGAGGCCAGGATCTTCCTGAGCCTGGCGTCCCTGGTGGAACCAACCCGCGTCGAGTTCGCGGCGGAGCTGGCCCGCCTCCATCGCCGGGAGGTGATCGACGCCCCGCCGGGCGGCACTCTGGCCGAGGTGCTCGCCCGCGAGCCCGATGCCGGTGGTGCCTCCGGCTAATTCTACAGCGGAAGGATTGATTCATGTTTCTGGGGACAGCCGGAGTGGCACGTCGGGGCTCGCCGGCGCCCCTGTGCCGGGAATCCGGTCCGCCCTGCGGCCTGAAGGGCCGCCGGAGCCCAGCCCGGGGTGCAACCCCGGGGATCGGGATCGCTCGCCCCTCTCCGATGCACCCTGAAGGGGTGCCGGAGCGGGCGGCTCCTGCGGCCCTTCAGGCCGCGGGAGGAGGGGGGACGGCCGTTCGCAGGCTTTCCTTTCCCGGGTTTGGAACGCTGACGAAATAACTCCCATGCCAAACGCTTTTCAAGCCTTGAAACGTAGAGCGAGTGACGGGGAAATCGGGAAGTTATTTCGTCAGCGTTCCTCACCCCGGGCTGGGCTCCGGCGGCCCTTCAGGCCGCAAGGAACCTCTGGTGAACACGAGAATTCCTTCCGCTGTAGAACTAACGCAGAATGCGGTAAAGAGGCCATCCGTTGAACCGATCAGCCGACGGGAACGGCATGTACACCTTCGAGCCCTGGCGATTGACACCTGAAGGAGCGGCGATCCACCCCGGCGAGCGGACCGCGGTGATCGCCGACGTGCACCTTGGTTACGAATGGGCCCGGGGCTCCGCCGGTGACTGCGTCCCGACTCACTCGCTGGACGAGACCCTGGCACGACTCGATCGACTGCTCGCCCGCGCACCGATCGCGCGGCTGATCGTGGCGGGCGACCTGGTCGAGTCACCGCGTCCCGTGTCACCGGACCGCCGACGACCTGCACCGGCTCCGCGGCTGGCTCGACTCGTTCGGCGTGAGCCTCATGGTGCTCGAAGGGAACCACGATCGGAGCCTCCGGGGCGTGTCCCGGTTGACACGGGGTTCGACCGAGGCCTCCCAACTTCCCGTGTCCTGCACGGTCGCTGGGTGGACGATCGGACACGGCCATCGGCCGATGGCTGGGGATCGGACGATCTCGGGACATCTGCACCCGGCGGTCCGAGGTTGCGGGGGTGGGCGCGCCGTGCTTCATGGCCGGCCCGGGCCGGATCGTCCTGCCGGCGTTCTCACCCAACGCCGCGGGATTCGACGTCGTCACGGCGCGGCGTGCCACGGGAGTGGCTCGATGTCCCGTTGCGTTGCATCGTCAGCACCGGGGAAGAGCTACTCGATTTCGGTCCCCTGCCCGAGCTGCGACGTCGGCTGCGGCGGAGTGCAACCTGATCGGAGCGGATTGAAACATGGCCAGGTCGAGGGTTGAAGCGTTGCTGTTGTTCCTCGGAGTCAGCATGACGACCGCAATCATCATGCTGGCCACGGAGCCCTATCTGGCCATCGCGTGGGACGAGGGATACACCCTCGGTCGGGAAGCGCGCGTACGGTCCTGGTTCCAGGCGTTGTACGATCCAGCCCAGTTCGTAGCCCGATGGCAGCCGCCTGCCCAGGACGAGGAGCTCATCCAGTGGCAGAACAAGGTCCGGCCTCCGCGCCGCGAACGGTTCGATAGCCGGACGGAGCTGCTTTCCGATCCCCAGGCGCTGGCCTGGTTCTGGCCGTTCGCGCGTGAGGAGCCGCACGGCCATCCCCCTTTCTATGCCCTGCTCGGCCTGGCCGGGGACGTCCTGGCCCCGTCCTGGCAGGACTTGCCCGCGCCCGGTTGGGACCGATCCTGCTGTTCAGCCTCACGGCGGGAATCCTCTTCGAGTTCGTCCGCCGGCGATGGGGTGCCTGGGCGGCGGGCCTGGCCGCCGGTGCCTGGGTGTTCCAGCCGAACTTGTTCGGCCACGGACACTATGCGAGCTACGACGCCGTCCTGGCGTCGCTCTGGGTGCTGGCCGTCGTCGCTTTCGTGATGGCGGTCGCGCCCGCGAGGGCTCGCAGCCCGGCGCGATCCGCTGGGTTTGGACGCTCACCTTCGGCCTGGCTCTCGGTTGTGCCGCGGCGACCAAGTTGACCGGATGGTTCCTGCCGTTACCGTTCCTGGTCTGGGCGGGACTGTATCGGAACCGGCGAGCATGGCTGACGCTCGGCCTGGGCTGTCTCGATCGCCGCCGTCGTGGTGTATCTGATCGTCCCCCCCTGGTGGACCGATCCGATCGGTGGCGTCGTCCGGTTCCTCCTGTCCAACCTCTCGCGAGGCCAGACAATTCCCATCAAGGTCCAGTTTCTGGGCACGGTCTACCTGACGCCCCGGCAGTCGCTCCCGTGGTATAACACGCTGCTCTGGACGGTGATGGTAACCCCGGTCGGCTTCCTGTTGCTCGCGGTTGTGGGATTCTGGTCGGCGTTGAGGCATTGGCGACGTGAGCCCACGGAGCTGCTGATCGCCGGACACTGGGCCTTCTTGATGATTCTCCGGGCGATGCCGCAGACCCCGGGGCATGACGGGGTCCGGCTCTTTCTGCCCGCGTTCGGGATGCTCGCACTGCTCGGGGGGCTCGGTGCCAGGATTGCTCGACCGTTGGGGGCGCCGGGCCAAGCTGGCCATCGCCGCCGCCTTGCTCGAAGGGATTGTCAGCGTCGCGGTGATGATGCCCGTGCCGCTCTCGTACTTCAGCCCGGTCGTCGGTGGACTCCCGGGCGCAACGGCTTTGGGGATGGAGCCGACCTACTACTGGGACGCGTTCGCTCCGGAGGCGTGTCACTGGCTCACCGAGCATACGGACTCGGATCGGACGATCGAATTCGCGTCGTTCCCCCGGTCCTGGCTCTACCTGCGACGCACGGGCGAGTTGCCCCGGAGGTTCCATATCATCGATCCGGGCCTGCCGCAATGGTATGTGCTTCAAAATCGCCCGGGGGCGTTTTCGGACGCCGACCGGGCGCTGGTCGCCAAGGGTCGGGCCGCGTACACGGTCGCCAAGCTGGGCGTCCCCCTCATCTGGATCTTTCCGTACAGCGATCTCGAGCGACTGGATCCCCGCCGGAGGCGATAGGAACCCGTCCGAGTCAGGGCCGCTACGGCGTGTGTTTCGCCGGATAATCACGAAGCGTCCGCTCGTGAATGGATCGTCCCTGCCGGAATCCACTCGCTGGCGATTCGGGCTCGTATCAAATCCCTGCGGTCATTGCATGCGCAACCCATCGCGTTCAGCGCTTAACCGGGCGATCCAGCGGCCACGACCCGCCGCGGAGAATGGAAGCGGTGGAACATGGTTCAGGGTCACACTCTCTTGGCTCCGAGGCTCTCACAAGGCCGCCGTTGGCTGGCACACGTGATCTCCCCTCCGCATCGAAGATCACGGCTTTCGGGAACGCCCTCCGCAGTTTTTCGACGCCGGCATCCGTGACCTTCGTCCCCATGAGCGATAGCCGTCGGAGGCCAGTCAGTCCCGCGAGATGCGGCAGCCCCGCGTCAGTAACAACAGTGCCATCCAGGTCCAGTTCTCGGAGGTTGGTCAGCCCCTTCAAGTGGGCCAGACCCGCATCCGTGACGGATGTATCGCCGAGTCGGAGAATCCGGAGATTGGTTAGCCCCTTGAGGTGGGCCAGCCCTGCATCGGCGACAGACGTCTCGTCGAGGATGAGCTCTTGCAGGCCGGTCAAGCCGCTCAGATGTCTCAGCCCGCCTTTGCCGATCGAGGTGTAACCGAGATCCAGCCGAGTCGAGGCGGCGTCAGACCCTCGAGGTGGGGTAGCCCGTCATCGGTGATCGGGGTTTGCGAGAGGTCGAGGCTCCGGAGGTGTGACAGTCCTTTCAGATACGCCAGCCCGGGATCGGGGACCTGGGTTCCGGAGAGGTCGATTTCCTCGAGGGCGGTCAAACCGCTCAAGATCTCCAATTCGGGAATGCCGGCGGAGGTATGGCTGATGTTCAATCGAATCAGGCCGCTCAAACCCCGGAGATGAGCCAATCCCCTGTCCGTGACCCCAGTACCCACGAGGGCCAAGCCCTGGAGGTGAAGCAATCCCTCAAGGTTCGCCAGCCCCGCGTCGGTGATCGAATTCTCGGACAGGTCCAATTCCTTAAGGTTGGTCATCCCCTTGAGGTTCGCCAAACCCGCATCGGTTATCTGGTTGTCTGTGAGGTCGAGTTTCTCGACCTGGCGGAGTTGTCGGAGGTTGACGAGGTCCTCGTCGGTGAGCCCGGTATTACACAAGCCGAGGCGATGCAGCCAGGGCAATCCCTTGAGCTTCAAGAGCCCCTCGGTTGTGATGTGGGACGTGCGAACGTCCAGTTCTTCCAGGTTGGTCAGCCCCAGGAGGTGCGACAAGCCGGCGTCAGTCACTCCGGTAGCCCCCAGACTCAAGATGCGGAGGCCGGTGAATCGCTTCGAGGATGGGCAGGTGACCATCATCGATATCAGACTCAAACAAATTAACTTCGATCACCGGTTTGCCGGGCCGCGAGTCATCGCGGATGACCGCACCATGAAGTTCCCCGGATGATCGCGACGGCCCTCGCTTCGTCCGTTTTCGCCTCCTGAGCATGGCCTGCGTGCGCGACGATGCAACACGCCAGCGCCACCACCGGAACAGAACTCAATGACGGCCGCATGGTTGAGCCTCTATTCAGTTCGATGGAAACTCTCATCAATAGCCCACCCGTCCAGGTCCCGGCATCGTCCCGCGCCCGGTTGTCCGGGTCATCTCTGGATCAGCCTTTACACGTCCCGGCATCGTCCGCGCCTGCCCGTCCGCGCCGAACTCTAATCGAGGCGATCTAGCACCATTCGTGTGTCGGACCGAAGCGTGCAAGGATTTGGGCGATCCAACGCACCACGAGGTTAGCTCTGGGACCGGGCAAGCACACATGTCGCGTGCCCGATCGACGCGGGGGTTACGGCGACGGCATCGTCGAGTCCCTCTGCGACTTGAGCAAGGCCGTAAGCTGGGTGCGGCCCTTGACCAGCTTCATGGCGAAATACGGCCGGTGGTCGGCGAGGGTGCCCAACTCGTAGACCGGGACCACGCCGGGGTGCTGTAACTGGCCGGAGATCTGGGCCTCCTCGACGAAGCGGTGGATCAGGTCGGGCTTCTCGCGATGCTGCTCGAGCAGGAGCTTGACGGCCAGGTCGCGGCCGAGGTCGCTGTCGCGCCCCTTGATGATCACGCCCATGCCGCCGCGGGCGACCTCGCCGAGCAGTTGGAGCCGGGCAAGGCGGTCCGATGGGTCGGGCATCTCGGCAGACGAGGGGCGGACCACCGGCCCGGGGCCGGTGAACGGCTCGGTGTCGCGCAAGTGCACCCGCGGGACATCCGCGAGGGTTTCGGCCAGCCTCGCCAGGGCACCCGGCGAGGATGTCATCGCCAATGACGAGGGACGCCCGCTCCGCAGTCGAGTCAGGCACGTCGTGCCAGTCCGGTCCCCCTCCGCCGGGGCGTCGGCGGCCAGGCCGGCCCGCAGCAGGCAGTCCGGGCACAACCCTCCGGGCAGATCGGCGGCCCGCTTCTCGCCGCAGTCTCGGCAGCGATCCCGATCCTCCATCGTCAACCCTCCACGTCAAGCAGCAGGGTGGTCCGCGTTGCCACGACTTCACTGTAGCAAACGAGCCGGCGGAGGTCACATCGCCCGAGGTGTCGTCGGACCGACGTGCGCAGGAATTGGTTCCAACGGGAGCGTTCACGGAGGCAAAGTACGTCACATTTACGAATTCCGTAAATGAATGCGGCCCCGGGGACGTTCATTCCGTCTTCAGGGCAAGAAGAAGGCCCTGCGGCAAAGCCTGGCGGCGTTTGTTCGCGGGGCCATTACTGATCTGAATGTTGCCAACCATGGGACGTGAGGGTCCGCTCGGCTGCGGAGGAGGGCGACGTGGTGGGGCGGACGACCCCGCATCACGCCGGCTGCGGTTCAGTCTTCTTGTGGACCTGCTCCGTCAGGAACTCGATCAGTTCCTTCCTTGGCTGGGTCTCTTGGAGTGTCTTGACCTCTGGCTCTGTCAACTCGCTAGCCAGTTTGTGGACGAACAAGGGTCCTTGGTCCTTGAAAAGCTGTCTCAGAACTTCCTTCGGTCGCAGCTCCCCTAATTCTCGCTGCTCAGGCGAGAGTTTCTGGCCGCTCAACCGCTCCAAGACCTCGGGGACCACGAAGAACCACGACTCGATCTCGGGCACCGCCAAGATGACCTTGTAGGGAACCCCTGCGGTTGCCGAACCGACCAGCTCCTCGAGAGTCTGCAGTCGCTGCTCGACGGCGTCTCTCTCGACGGCATCCGAGTCCGTGACCAACGCCAGCGGCCTACGCTTCGTCACCATGAGCGAGCGGGCCATCGACGTGATGTTGGACCGTCCACCGGTGGCGACGATGATCGTCTCCGGCTGGATCTCGGGCGGAAGAAGGCGTTGGAAGAAGGCCAGATCCGAATTCCCTTCCACCAAGAGGTAGGCTTTCATGCGATCGCTCCCGTCGTGACGTTGAAGTCGAGCATGCCGTAATCCACGCACATCCGGTACTTCATCTCGCAGAGTTCGCCGATGTTCTGGTGGTACAAGGCGTACTCAACCTGATCACCGGTCCACAGGAGAATCGACTGAGGTAGAGCGAAGTGGGCGAGTTGGATAGCCGGCTCGGTAAACCCATGCGAACTGAACACCATCCCGAACGTGCCAGCAGGACGCCGCAGCAATTGGTTCCGCAGTTTAGCGATCGGTGCGATAGCAATGTTTCCGTCCTCGTCCTTGCTCTCGACCAAACTGTACAACCCCCCAACCCTCACCGAACCGTCGATCTCCTCAACGATCTCCGTCTGACCGTACAGGGAGACCCCATAGGGCCATCGGACCACGGCACCATTGAGTTGGAACGCCCGAAGCACCAGATACTCGAACGCCTTGCCCCCATCCCACCCGGGTGTATCCCGGTTCTTAATCCTTTCCCAAAGCGCCAGCAACTCTGGCCAGCCAAGGGGTTGGATCATCGCTTCATATTCTTCGCGGGTCGGCATAAGGTTGTCTCTCGCGGCCCCTAGACAACTAGGCGACGCACCAAGATGGTAACGCCAACCGCTGCCAACTGGCTACGGGAACCTTGATTACTCCTGCGGCCACTCAGCCGAAGATACGCCAGGAACTCACAAAGCGCGTTCGTCGGTGCCAGGTCCGGAGGGACCTGCCCCTTCACCCTTCAGCCGGGTAGGGGTCCGGTACGCAGACCCTACGAAGAGGCTGCCGCCCGGTGCAGGTGCGTTACGCGCTTCGATCAGATCGCCCAGAGCAACCTGCTTCGGCGCGTCGGACCGAAGTGTGCGATCGTTGAGCCGCAGAGAACGGCGATGAACGACCGGCGGCAGAAGGAGATGACGCGGAATCTCGTCGAGCGGCGGATTTCTTGGTTTCGTGGGCCACCTCAGGTATCTTATGCAATGGTCACGAGGTTACCGAAACGATCGGTTGCGCGAGCACAAAGGTGCTTTTATGCAAAGGAATGGCAAATTCCCAGTCGTTATTCTGATTCTTGGCAGGAAACCGTCTTCCCGTTGAATCGCTTTCTCACTCACGCTCTGACACCATGGGAGAGTCGTTCCCACGACTCGGTTCACGCCGATGGCCAGGAAGAAATCGATGCCGAAACCTGTACGCGCCACGCCCGCGCCGACGCAGGATGGAGGGGCAGGAATCCGCCGCCGTGCCGACGGGATTCACACTCCGCTGCACCCTGCGCGTACCCACCTACTGGATCGGCCGGATCGCGTGGTCGCCGGCTGGACGCCTCCTAGCCACCCCATGCGCTGACACGACGGTCCGCGTATGGGACACAGACACCGGCCAGCCCGTCCGCACCCTGGGGGGGCATACCGGGGTGGTCCACGGAGTGTCGTGGTCGCCGGCCGGCCGGCTCCTGGTACCGGGGAACCATGACGTGGTGGACGACGATGGGTTTTACCAGTGGAAGAGCAAGAAAGACGGGCTGAAGGAGGGCGAGTACGTCCCGAAGGCCGACGGGTTTCTCGCCCGCGACCTGGTGAAATGGCCCGAGCGATTCAAGCCGTTCTCGGACCATCTGTACCATCCGCTGTTCCAGCAGCCGTATCCCCTCAGGCCGGAAGACCAGGGGCAGGGATTCCCGCCGGAGAACACTCACGTCCAGTTCCTCGCTTTCAACTCCGACTGGGCCGTGGACCAGACCGACCGCAAACGGAGTGGACTGCTCGTCGGGGCGGTCCTGAAAGGGATCAAGGCGGCGGACGATCAGCAAAAGCACCGGCCCGGCGCAGGAGCCGTTGCGGATCGGCGTCTGGCACCACGCCGTGATCCCCGCCGGAGGCGATAGGACCCCGTCCGAGTCAGAGCTGCCACGGCGTGTGTTTCGCCGTAACATCTTCACAGCGTCAGAAAGCCAAGCAAGAGAATTACCGTCGGGATTAGTAGTTTGACGATGATCCAAGGAAACACACGTTGAGATCTTACGAGAAGATGAAGAATTGCGGCAACCGGGCAGAGATTCATGTTGATGCCCAACAAGAGATTGTACCCGTGTGGCCGGTCGCTCGCCGGGGTTATCGGCTGCGAGTAAGGCGTCAGACAATCCCAGCAGGTGATGTACAGCCAGCATCAGCAGAAAAGGCATCAAGAAGACCGGCGCGGCCCAGGGTGATTGCCAAAACGAGAGGAATGCAAGCCTGGTTCCGCGAGATGGTAGGTTTCCCATGGACCGGTCCTCTACGACAGTTTACTGTTGAACAAGTCAAGATCAATTAAATATTTATATATAAACATAATCTTGTCAATTATGCCAAATTCCTTGACGAGGGCAGGGGAGCTGGGCCCCATTCATGCCGCCGCGAATCCGGCCGGACTCAATCGCGAGAAGAGCGCTTGATCGCTTCGTCGGCGAGGTAACGGTGCCAGATAAAAGACTGCGGCGATCGCGAACAGCTCAGCAGATACTTCTTCGCGCTCTTGGCATCGCCGTGGTTCTTGAGGAACCAACCGACGAAGAAACAGGCGTTGCCTTTTCCATCCTCGGGGATGCTCTCGACCAGCCGGTCCAGCGCCGCGAGGTCGAGCGGCTTCTTCCCGCTTGGGTCAAAAACGGACTCGACGAGCATTTGACAGAGCGCCGCCGTCTTGGGGGATTTGTCCTCATGCTTGGCCGCGATCTCCTTCAGCAGCGCGTCGCGCCGGCCCGGATTCTTCTCGTCATCGGCAAGCATTGCCAGGCAGAGGGCAGCCGAGACCGGCGAGTTGCTTTCATAGGCTTTGGCGAAGGCCTCCTTCGCCTTCTCCAGACGCCCGTCAAGCCAGTAGAAGCAGCCAGCATACTCCGGGTTCAGCCGATCCGGCCGGCCAGCCCGGGCGGTCACATACTGCTCCACGAAATCGCGAGCGGCCTCCAGGTTGCCCCGGCCCGTGCGCTTGCAGAAGAAATACCAGACGGCCCAGCACTGATCGGGATAACGCTCGGTGATACGGCTGTACCAGGTTTCAGCCCGCTCCCAATCTTCCTCGCTCTCCGCGCAGCGGGCCGCACAATCCATCGCCCACTCGGCCCACGTCTGGGCGGCGGCTTCGGCATACGGCCTGGCCTTGTCCCACTGCTTCAATCCCATGTAGTGGTTGGCGATTTCGACCCGGACCCTGGCATGATCCAGGCCCAGGTCTTCCACCTTGTTCAGGAACTCGTCGAGCGTCTCCTGCCAGCGGTCGAGCTGGCCCTGGGCCTTGAAGTTTCCAGCCAGCGTCTGGTAAGCCCAGGCGTCGGGGGAGAGCGTGATGTACCGCGAGAGGACACGCTGGGCCTCGTCGTAATTCTTGGCGTTGGAATAATGCAGGCCCAGGGCGGCCAGTACCGCCGGCGCAGTCACCGGATTCCTTCTCCCACGCGGGGACCTGGTCTTTGACCGCGTCCCAATCCTTGTTGATCAAAGTGGCCCGTCGCGAAGGGGTGATAGGGACTGACCTTGAGGATCTCCTGGGCGATCTCGCGCTTGTGCTGTTCGTTGGCCTGCGACAGGGAGATCGCCATTTCGGCGGTCTGGTCCTCGTGGGCCATGGCGATGTCCCAGGCGGCCTTGGCCCTGGGCCCTTTGAAAAGCCAGAGGTTCCGGTTCATCTCGGATTCCGTCGTCTCGATGTCGATCAGGTCGAGCCCGTCGGCGAATTTCTGAAGGCTCTGGGAGCTTTCGCGTCCGGGCAGGGCCAAAGCCTCCAGGTAGGGGCGATAGCGGTGGCCGGCGACATCGGGACGAACTTCGTTCCAAACCTCATCCACCGGCACCCCGAGCAGGACCCTCATGAAGAAGAGCCGCCGAAAGACCTGCACGAAGCGCGTCTCGCGGATCAGATGCCCCATCGCACCCCAGGCGGGCTCGCCCGCGTCGCGCTCGGGCTCGCCCGCCTTGTCCAGGAGCTCAGCCACTTCGACAATCGCGCGGTTGCCGCCGAGATGATCCCTGACGCTCGCGGGGAGCTCTCCGACCCCGGGGAGCTTATTGGAAAGGAAATGCTCGAGGGCCTGCGGCCCGATCATGGTCGTGACATGCTGGGTGGTAACGCCGAAGAAGTCCGACATCGCATCGTGGGCGCGGAAACAATAAGGTTGCAGGATCACGACCTCCTTGGCCGCGTCGAGCCCGACGGCCGTCGAGCGAGGGAATGCCAGGGTGAACATGCGCAGCAGGGCCGCGAGTTTTCGTTGCGGTCCCTGCACGCGCGCAAGCCGGCCCGAGTCACAACGGGCGAAGGCATCGACGACCTCGAGCCAGTCCGGGGCCAGCCGCCTCGCCTTTGATCCCCGATTTCTTCTTCGCCTCGTCGAGGTCCGCGAGCGCATCCCGATGTCTGCCGAACAGCGCCAGGGCGAAGGCGCGGTTCCACAGGCCCCAGGCCCGATCCGGGTTGCGCGCGACCAACCGCTGTGCGTAGAGCAACGACCGGCCCTTGAATGCCCTGTGGGCGGGGTGCCACTGGAATTCGCTGAGAACGCCGAGCAACGCGTAGCCGCGGGCCAGCGCCCCCAGCCGGGACGGCGACTCGCCGTCGGTTCGGATCGCCCGGTGCAGATCGCGGACGGCCAGGAGCGCGTCCAGGAATTCGATGCTGGTGAGCCGGCCATCGACCTTCTCGGGCAGTCCGGCCTCCTCCTTGAGGACGTTGGGCTTGCCCGCGAGCCCCAGCCCCTTCAAGACGTGGGGAAACTCGTCCCGCGAGAGCGCTTCGGCGCTCGCCAGCAGCTTGAGGAGGTCGAGGTCGCGGCCAGGCGCGGTGGGCGTCTCGTGGGCAAGGATCGGTTCGCTCTGCTCCTTCTCGAGACGCCGGATGATCTCATGGGACCGGTTGTCGCGGATGAATGAAACGACCTCCACGATGCCGCCACCTACTTCCTTGGGGTCGGCCGGGGTCTCGTCGATGACCTGATCGCGCGTGGCCAATCCCAGCTCGTCGCGGGCGGCGACGAGCACGGCCTGCCGGACCATCTCGCGCGGAAGCATGTCGGGCCTGGCCGGCTGGCTGTACTCCGGGATGTCCCGTACGCCGGTCGGCCGGCCCAGAATGACCACCTGCTTCGCATCGTTTCCCTTGCCGACGGTGAGCACGGCCAGGCGACTGCGCACCGCCGACCCGTCCGGGCCGGCCTGGCCTGGTTTGTCCTGAAGAATCGCCGCCGCCTGCTTGGTGACCGCGGTGGGATGGAATTGGCCCGGCGCCGGCTGGCTGTTCTGACAGCCGAGGATGGCGGCGAGGGCAATCGCGCCGCACAGGGCGAGAACGTGGCGGACTCTCTGGACGGGCACACGGCGGTTGGCAAGCCGCTCGTGTCCCCTGCTCTGAGACCTGATCGGAGCTGGACCGCTCGCTCCGCGCAAATCTGTCCTGGGGCCCCGGGAAACGTCTCCCTACTGATCAGCCATTCGGTTTGACGCCGCGTGTCGTCGGGAAGCATCGGTTCAACCTCCACGATTGACAGGTAAGGATTAGAACCCGGCCCGAAGCCGTTCGGGGATCGAATCGGAGGCTCCGCTTCCGAGAAGTCCTACTGCGGGGCTTGTCACATCAGCGCAGACTCAGCGTTGGGTACCGACCCATCTGAACAGAGTGCAAGTGTGGTTTCAAGCAGGTGGTCCGTACGCAGTGCGATGGAAGAGGGCAAATGAGCAGCGATAGAACAGACGTGGAAATGAGCGCATAAAAGTGGATCTTCCGCACTTTTGATGATCCACGACCGCCAACTCACACAAAAGTCCCCATCTTGACGGGATTCTCGGTCGTTTCGGCCCGGAGTGGCAGCATCCTCATCAAGAGTGCGGGAGAACCAATTTTAGACGATCATTTCCACGGTTCCTTTCGCGCCCGGGCTGGGGCAGGCGTCGGTGCGTTGGACCGAAGCGTGCAAGGATTTGGGCGATCCAACGCACCACGAGGTTAGCGCTGGGACCGGGCAAGCGCGCGTGTCGCGTGCCCGATCGATGCGGGGGTCACGGCGACGGCATCGTCGAGTCCCTCTGCGACTTGAGCAAGGCCGTAAGCTGGGTGCGGTATGCCTGTTCTTCGGGATCGAGCAGGATCGCCTTGCGGATCTCGGCGATGGCGCCGTCGGGGTCTCCCTTGGCCTGGAGTGCCGCGCCGAGAGCCGCGTGCGACCAGGCGTGGTCCCACCTGGCCTGTATCGCCGTGCGGAGGACGGCGATGACACCGTCCTGATCGCCCCGGTTCCTCAAGAGGGTCACGAGATTCGTGAGGGCGTCCGTGTGGCCGGGTTCGATGCGGAGAGCTTCCCGGTCGGCGGCGATGGCTCCATCCTGATCGCCCCTGATCGCGAGCAAGTGGCCGAGGATGTAATGCTCCCCGGCGTCGCCGGGCCGGCGTGCGATCGTCTCCCGGGCCGCGGCGATGGCCTGGTCGAGCGTCTTGAGCCCCTCTTCGCGCTGCTGTCGAGCCAGAAGGACCTTGCCGAGGCACCCGATGTTCCGCGCCTCCGCGGGCCGTACTTTGACCAGCGCGCGAAAGGTGGCGATCGCGTCCTCGCCTCGTCCCATCTCATCGAGCAAGTGGCCCAGGTTATGGGCCGTCTCCGGTCGCAGGGCCCGCGCCGCGGTGTAGTAGCGTACCGCTTCCTCGCGCCGCGTGGGTAACCCTGCCAGGAGCCTCGGCCAGGTTGTAATTGATCCAGACGTCGTCCGGGTAGCGCTGCGCGGCCGACTCGAGCAGGGAGATCGCCGCCGCCGGATCACCCGCCTCTCTCAGGGCGGAGGCGAGCAGGAGGACGCTGGCGGGCGGGAGCTCGGCGACTTGCGGGTCCTGGGACAGGGCCCGCAGGGCCTCGCCCTGGTTTCGGATGTCCGGGTGTATGACCAGCTCGCGGAGCCGGTTGCGATAGGCGTCAGAGTCGACGGCGCGGGCCACGGCCAGGAGGCGCTGCCATCGATAGTCCGGTTGCTCGCTGTTTCGGCGAACCAGCGACCAGCTATCGAAGTAGGGCAGCACCTGGAGCACCAATGCGGCGGGCCGGGCGAGGAGCCGTAGGACGGCGCCGTCCGGGGGCCAGATGTCGAGATCGATCCCGGCCCGGCGGAAAGCATCGGTATAGGCCATGTCCGACACGCCGGGCTTACCGAGATGTCCACTGCGGATCTCGGCCAGCGCGTCCAGCAACTCGCGGTCGCGGCGCGCGGCTGCGCTGCCGGTCTCGACCTCGCGGCGCAGGTCGCCGAGCCGGCGCCGGGCCTGAGCGTTGCTGTCATCGCCGAGGGCCACCTCCACGCGCTTGATCGCCTCTTGCGCCGCGTGCCAGCGGCCGAGGTCCTCGGGCGCCTTCAGGGCCTGGTCGTGCAGTAGCATCGTCTCGTTAAGCGCCAGCTCGACCTGGCCTGCCCGGGCCTGGCGCTGGTGGAGGAAGGCCGCGGTGGCCAGGCCGCCAACGGTCGTCAGGGCCAGGACCGAGGCGGCCAGGCCCACCTGGAGTCGCCGTCGCCGCCCTTCCTCGACCGCATGCGCCTCGCGCCTTCTGCGCCAGCGCGTCGGCCAGGGTCCGCCGCTTGGCCTCTTCCTCGGCCCGCGCTGCGCCTCGACCCGGGCGAGCTCGGCCGTCCGGAGCCGCTCTTGCACTCCGGCCAGGTACGCGGTCAATCGCTCGGCGACCGCGCCGGCGTTCCGGGGCCGGTCCTCGGGCTCGCAGGCCAGGCAGTCGCGGGCCAGCCCGGTCAGCTCGGCGTCGGCGCCACAGGCGTCGAGCCGGCCGAAGGCGTCGGCCAGGTCCCCCCTTGCGGCCTTGCGGTGGATCTCACCCACGGTCCGGCCGGTGAATGCGGGCTGGCCGGTCAGGACCTCGCAGAGGATCGAGCCCAGCCCGAACACGTCGGCCCGCTCGTCGAGCCGATCGAGTTCGCCGCTGGCCTGCTCCGGCGGCATGTAGGCGGGAGTGCCCATGACCGAGCCCGCCTGCGAGAGCTCGGCGTCCGTGCCGGTCCGGTCCGTCCGGATGACCGTCTCGTGGCGGATGCGCCCGGCCTCCTCGTCGTCGGCGATCCCTCCCTGCGGCAACACTTTGGCCAGGCCCCAGTCCATCACCTGGACCTCGCCGAAGCTGCCGACCATGATATTCGAGGGCTTCAGGTCGCGGTGGATGACACCTCGGGCGTGGGCGTAGGCCATCGTCAAGCAGACCTGCTCGAAGATGCCCAGCAGCCGCGGCTGGTCCTCTGCCGGGCCCGAGCGCTCCTCCAGCAGAACGGCCAGGGTGCGGCCCTTGATCAGCTTCATGGCGAAATACGGCCGGTGGTCGGCGAGGGTGCCCAGCTCGTAGACCGGGACCACGCCGGGGTGCTGCAACTGGCCGGAGATCTGGGCCTCCTCGACGAACCGGCGGATCAGGTCGGGCTTCTCGCGATGCTGCTCGAGCAGGACCTTGACGGCCAGGTCGCGGCCGAGGTCGCTGTCGCGTCCCTTGATGATCACGCCCATGCCGCCGCGGGCGACCTCGCCGAGCAGTTGGAGCCGGGCAAGGCGGTCCGATGGGTCGGGCATCTCGGCAGACGAGGGACCGATCGCCGGCTCTGGGCCGGTGAACGGCTCGGTGTCGCGCAAGTGCACCCGCGGAACGTGCGCGAGGGTTTCGGCCAGCCTCGCCAGGGCGCCCGGCGCGGATGTCGCCACCGACGACGACGACGACGCCCGCTCCGCAGCCGTGTCGGGCACGTCGTGCCAGTCCTGGTCCCCCTCCGCCGGAGCGCCGACGGCCAGGCCGGCCCGCAGCAGGCAGTCCGGGCACAACCCTCCGGGCGCATCGGCGGGCCGCTTCTCGCCGCAGTCTCGGCAGCGATCCCGATCCTCCATCGTCAACCCTCCTCGCCAAGCCGCAGGGTGGTCCGCGTTGCCACGACTTCACTGTAGCAAACCAGCCGGCGGAGGTCACATCACCAGAGGTGTGTCGGACCGGAGCAGGCTCGATCGAGGTATTGCTTACATCTTCGTCAGAGCAAGCACCGAGAGGGCCACGCCTCTTGGTTTCCGGCTGACCCTCGATGGGGGAGTTCTCCTTTCGAGTCGGAAGTAGACCGTGTCAGATCGTCTTTAACGGCCTGCGAGGTGCGAAAAGATGATCTGACACCGACTTTCCCTGACACCGACTTTCCCTGGCTCGAATAATCGGTCTTCAATATGTTTTACACGCCGATTGCTTTAATGATCTGGTTCATAGAAAGACTTGGTCGCACGTGGCCTGAATGCGAACCCGGAGTACGCCGGCCCCTTGGCCGGATCGCCCCTAATCCATTGCCATTCGGCATCAAGCCTTGGTAGGCTGACGTGTTGGTTGTCCCCTTACATCTTCCGGTGGCTGCCCTGGTCCGATGTTGGCCCTTTCCCCGAACCCGATCTGTGCCTGACCGATGGG
Source organism: uncultured Isosphaeraceae bacterium (assembly GCA_963842405.1). GTDB lineage: Bacteria > Planctomycetota > Planctomycetia > Isosphaerales > Isosphaeraceae > CAVZRC01. The sequence goes on from CAWJGW010000045.1 coordinate 84,377, forward strand.
AGATAGTCATGGAGTGGGAACCGCGCAGAAGTCGAGAATTTCCGGGCTTTCGTCGATGAGGTTTACGCCCTGATGCCCGCGGCGACAGCCCTCGATGAACGATGTTGGTTCCGCGGCCAGACCAACGAAAAATGGGATCTCGTCACCTCGTTCGTGCGTAGCTCGTGCAAACTGGGTTTGTCCCAGGATGCGCTGCTCGACCTGGAGTCGGCAGTCGCGCACCTCCTTCCGCTCACAGGCCCATCTCTTCGTCAGTCCATCTCTCCTGGGACACGTGAAGACGATCCCCTGCTGGTGGGCGCTCATGCAGCATCATGGCGCACCCACGCGGCTCCTCGACTGGACGATCTCACCATTCGTGGCAGCCTACTTCGCTTGCCTGCAGGACGGGACCCGAGACCCGGGAGTCGTCTGGGGATTCTGCAGCGGTGAGTTGCGACGGTCGTTCGAGGCCGACCCGGACGGAGGCCCCATCCCCGATTTCGATTCCCCTGGCGCCCCTGAATGGTATGAGACGAAGCTCAACACCCTCAACGGGCGAAAGATCGTGATCCCGCTCAAGTTTAGCCTGGCTTCGAGCGATCGGATGGTGGCGCAGCAAGGGAGGTTCACCATGAGCTTCGATATTAATGAATCGCACAATTCCATGATCTCGCAGATTGCCCCTTGCTTTCTCAGGAAGATTCTGATCCCCCATGAGATGAAACCCGAATTCCTCGTTCGTTTGAGGAATATGAACATCACCGGAGGTTCGTTGTTTCCTGGCGTCAACGGCCTTGCCCAGTCAGTGCGGGAACTTGTATCCCTTGGGGCCTACTATCATAAAGCGCTGCTCTGATCGCCATGCAACGGGATCGAAGCCCAAAGGGACGGAGCCACCAGGCGACCTCGGAGGGAACCGCCGGCCATGGGCCGAATCGCCCGTATCTGGCGGTTTGCCCACTTCCCAGGTACAATCTGTTCACTGTTGCAGGGTCGAGAAATCGAGAAGGATCTGGCCAATGGCGGATTGGGTGGCTGCGATCAGTTCCCTGGGAGCGGAAACGGGGACGCAACTAGATAACCGCTTGTCACGGCCCGCCCGACTGGCAGAAGTCGTCCGGCCAGGCCAAGCTTGCATCTCGCCCCGAAACCTCACCCAGGACCGAGGCCAAGGCCGGGCAGGCCCAAACCGAGCCGCGTCGCGGACCTTAACGCCGCGCTCGTCCGGGGTCATGCCGTCGCCGGGTATTAACCTGCGTCGGTCTGATGACTGCGACTCAGTAGCCGTGCACCTGCGCGAGCGCATGGACCCCGAGCTATGCGGCGTCGGATCGCATAAAGACGCATCTCGGGTGCTTGGATGACGTCTCCACCTCGACCGGTTGGATGAGGCCCGTCCAGCGCAGCGTACAGGTCGGCGAACGCTTTCATGGTCAGGGGATCTCACCGGCCGCCCGGAGGTCGGCGATGGCCGCTTCCAGCGAGATGGCGTACCGCAGCCCGGCGGCGGTCGCATGGGGGGCGATGTCCGGGTGGAATGCGGTCGCGTTCGGGGCGGCAAAGTCCGACCGGTTCGAGCTGACCAGCACCCGCGAGTTCGGATATCCGGCGGCCGCCAGCAGGGTGCTGAGCCGGAGGGCGTGGCCGAGGATGTGACCGTCTTTCACCGTCCCCTTCGCCGACGACGGCTTCTGCTTGGCCGCCACGCGGTCCATCGCCCAGGACATGCCGGCGTGATCCCGGTCGAGTGTGTCGGCCGCCATCAACAGGTCGTGTGACAACTGCTCGAGCTCGTCGATCAGGGTCCTGGGTAGGAGGACCGGAAGCGGCGGGGCCGGCTGCCCGAGGTCGGCGGCGATTTGCCAGGTCGCGGTGAACGCCCGGACGCCGGCCTCGCCGTCCCGCCGCGCGGCCGGCAGGTTGTCGGCCCACTCGCCATGCACGATGTCCTGAACGAAGAGCCGAACCTTCCCGGTTGCCTCCAGCGCCCGGAGCTCGACGCCCGCTCGGACCGCCGCGGTTAAGTCGCGCAGCGGCGGCCCGGATGATGTCGAGCAACGTGCAGGTATCCAGGAAGAGAATCGGTCGGGGGGCCGCGATCAAGTCTGCCACGGCCTGGGCGAGGGTGATCATGGGGCCATAACGGCCAGCCGCTTGGCCAGCCACTCGGAGTCCGCGAAAAACCGGTCGACGAGTGCCGCGGCGGCCTCTGGCTCCCAACCGCTGTCCGCAAGCCACCGGCCTAACTCGGCCCGGTCGATGCCGACCTGCTCGGCCAGGCAGCCGGAGACCAGCTCGTCCCACAACCCTTGTGTCCGGTCCGTGAGTGGCCACTCCCCGTCGGCCGTGTCCGCGAACCGGGTGAACAGCATTTCGGCGGCGGGGGTGACGGCGCTCCGCAGTCCGAAGGCTGGCCGCGTGCAGCGGGCGCCGGCCGCATTGGCGGCGGGCAGCACGCAGCCATCAGCGAAATCGGCAACCAGGAGCCCGATTCGTCCAGCGTCACCCGAGGGCGAATAGCGGAGCACCTGGACCGGGCCGCCGCGCACGCGGGTTGCAGCCACCCGCTGGAGCCGCACCTGCACCGCCGCGTCCTCCGGCCGGTCGAACAGGTAGCAGCGGGTGCGGTCCGACCGCAAGCGGGTCCGCTCGTACTCACGGTCGCGAACCCAGCCGGGCGGTAGAGTCGCGTCGATCGTGTCCAGGAACCGGTTGACAACGGCCGGGTCACCTCGGTATAGCGAAGAGCACCAGTCGCGTAATGGGACGAACGGGTCGACCTCGGCCATGTGTGTTCCTCCGGATGGGCGTCTACGGCTCATGATACAATACAGGCCTCCGGCGCAGTAGGCTGACCCGACGGGTCCGCCGCCTCCACGCCGCCGACCTTGCCCTCGTAGTGGGTGAGGAACTCGGGCCGGACCCTTCCTCGATAACGCTCTCGATGGACGCGCTTTCCCTCGGGCTTCCGGGATTGATGAAGAACGTTCTGATCCCAGGGCGCGGATGAGATGAGGTGCGAGTGATAGCCGAGGGGAACGGACCTGGGGTCAAACCTGGAACGGAGCTGGGGTCAGAATGGACCTGGGGTCAATCCTGAACGGACCTGGGCCGGGTCGCCCTGGGGGTTTACTTCCACAGGGCGCGCCCGGCCTTCCGTCATTGAAGTGGGGTGATCATCGCCGCGTCACAGCATTCGTTGTTCACTGTGAGGCGGGCTTGTCGTCTCGGAACAGCCGCTGGGCCAGTAGATAGAGGTCGTTCTTCCAAACCGGCCAAGTGTGAGCGCCGGAATCGACGTGCCAAAGGTGCGACACGTTCTTCTGCTCCAAGCTGGCGTGGAAGTTCTTGTTGGCGTCCATGAGCCGATCCGCGTCGCCGCAGGATACCCAGAGGAGGCGAAGCGGCTTGCTGGCATCGGCTCGAGCTGGGACCAGCGCGCTGGAATTGCCGAAGAGCGCGGAAGAGAAGCCGCCGATGTAGGCAAAGAGGTCCCGGTGCCTCAGGCCGATCGTCAGCGCCTGGCCCCCACCCATCGACAGCCCCGCGATCGCCCGGTGCTCGCGGTCAGCCCGCACGGGATAGTGCGATTCGACATACGGGATGATGTCCTTCAACAGGTCGTTTTCAAAGCCGCTGACGAAGTCGCCGAACCCGCGCTGGCGGCCACCCAGGGCGCCGGAGGCCGGCATGAGGCGATTGAGTCCGGTGGCGAGCCGTTTCTCGTCCAGTTTGCCGGTGTCGAGCTCCTTGTAGAGGGCCTCGGCGGCGGCGAGGAACTCTTCCCGCGACATGATGCCGTTCTTGTCGGCATCGGCGCGCTTCATGATCGTCCCCGCAAGGACCGTGCCCGGCCTCGGCCCCTGGGGAGAGCCGTTGGGCATGACCACGATCATGGGGACGATCTTCTTGTCGGCGAAGAGATTGTCGAGAATGAGATTGGCTGCGCCGTTCCTGGTCCAACCCCCTTCGTTATCACCGGCGCCGTGCAGCAGATAGAAGACCGGGTATTTGGTGTCTTTCGAGTAGCCCGGCGGCAGGTAGACCGTCATCTTGCGTGTGTCGCCGACCGATTTCGAGTCGTACTCCACGGTCTCAAGCTTGCCGCGCTCGACATCGTCGCGCCGGCTGGCGAAGCCGCTCGGTGCCGGTTCGAGTTTCGAGTCCGTTTGCCCCCACGCGTGTGCCAGCGGGTCCAGGAAAAGAACAGCGCTCACGACCACGAGGTGGCGCAGGAATCGTCTCATCGGGATCTCCTCCACAACAAAGGCAACGATGGACACCAGATACCCAAGCGCGACACGCAGCTCACCCAGGACGGCCTAGCCCCGTTCCGCTGCGCCCGCCACGCGCCGACCACGAGCGAACCGAACGGCTCCGTGCTTCAGGATCCGCTCCGTGCTTGTCGTCGACTTGAAAGAGCCGCTCTCACGCCGATGATCGCGCAGCGGAGGATCCCTAGTAAGGAGCAAGCGATGTTTTATGTCGCGTCGTCCCGACCCCATACTCTTCTTTCTGAAGATGATAACCCAACCTCGGCTATGCCCGAAGTGTAGCAGGATCTGCTCAATGAGCGTGCAACATTTTCCCGGCTTTGATCATGACGTGAGAACCGCTTCGATCGTCGTGAGGGCGAGCCCAAGAAGCGAACAACTTACTTCAATAGGACGCGTGCTCATCAAAGTCGTCGCGGCGGAGACCCCCGGCTTCAGCCGTGGGGAGGAGTCGCGCCCTGCGTGTTGATCAATAGCCGGGTTCCGTCGTGCTTCTGGTCACACCCTTCCAGGCGTATGGGTGGGAATCATCGGCCCTTCCGCCGCAACAGAACTTGTACTTTTCGCCGCTGCCGCAGGGACACGGTGCGTAGCGATCGGTGCCGGGATACTTTACGCCAGGCGCCGCCTTTCTCGTGTGGGCCCGCGGAGAGGAAAAAGTCGGCGGAGAGGAAAAAGTCGGCGCCGAGTCACCGAAACTCCGCCCGTGCATCATGGGGAACATCTCCTCGTGTCGCCGGACCATCGGCTCGATGACGGACCGCCGAAAATCGGCGAAGTCCGCGTCATCCATCCCGAGATTCTGCCGCAGTTCGGAGAGCATCTTGTCCCGCCCGTCGTCCGGTAACAGTGCGAGGTTGTAGCAGAGTTGGCTGATCGCGAATGCCTTGTTTAACTGCTCCTCAGAACCATCGGTCTGATCGATTAGCGGCTGCGCATAGGCCACGATAGCTTCGGCTAAGGCACCCATGTTCATGCTCCTCCGCGTGGTTGCACCCGACGATCGTCAAACTACGGCAAGCCGAAGACCTCTACGCAGCGTGCCAGGGAGTTGCCGTCGCACGGCATGCGACCCGATTCTACCGTTACGAAGACCGGAAGTGAACGGGGAGACCTGGGCTCCAGTCCTGTCAGATGCGCCGGCCCGGGATCGGGGACCTGGGTTCCGGAGAGTTCGATTTCCTCGAGGGCGGTCAAACCTCTCAATCGCCCCCGTTCCCGTCTTCGATCAGAAACTTGTACTGGAACTTCACGCCGCGGAAGAAGCCGCGGGGAAGTTTGGGTTGGGCCGGCTTGCCGAAGTCGTCCGGACGGAGAAGCTCGGTTACGAGGTTGGTGACCTGGAGGATGCCGGTCGTCCCCTCGCGGGTGACGAAGAGGAAGGTTGCCTCGTTCTCGGGCTGATAGGTCTTCGTCATGGGGTCGAGGTCCATCAGCAGAGTCGTCGGCCGGTCGAGCGGGGGGACCTTGTTCGCTTTGAGGTCGTTCTCGATCGTCTCGTAATGGCTGTTGTCGACCTGCCAGGCGCGAAGGCCCAGCCCCTGGATCGCGTAATAGGACTGGCTGGAACCCGGCGGGGCATAGTTGATCCCGCGGATGTCAAGACCCTCCTTCACCGCGAATGCCGCAACGTCATCGGCCTGGGCTTTGGTCGGGATCCGCTAGCTCCTTGGGCCACTTGGTCTCCCGACCGGTATCGAGGTCCTTGAACGTCCGGTAGTATTCCTGAGGCTGTGGCGGCCCGATGATCACTTCCGCCCATCCGCTCGAAACCCGGACCTTATCTCCGGTCGGGAACGGTTGTTCGGCCGTAGCCGCGGCAACCGGAGGCGCGTCGGGGAGCTGGGGCAGGCTGACCCTCGAGTAAGCCGGGTCGTCGGTGAACTTTCTCCAGTTCTGTTTCCACCAGACCGCCCAGCGCGCGGCGAGGCCGTGGAACAGCCAGCTCTGGAGCCATCGCTGTTTCGGCGTTCCCTGGAGGTTGATGAAATGGAGCTCGTCCTCGTTGAATTGCTGACCGGTGATGGCATGCAGGGCGCCGGTGATCTCCCGGTACGGCATGCCGAATGTGAAGTTCCGGCCGTCCGCCCCCTTGTGCAGGTCATGCTGTTGCAGGAACGCCAGCAGCTCGGGGTCGTCCATCGTGAGTCCGTAGTCGCTGCCGGGCGGGACGAGGGTGCGCGGGATCGCGCGGATCAGTGCCGGCACCGCCCTCGGGTCTCCGATCGCCCGGAGGGTGAAGCCGAGCGACCGCAGTGGTCGATTCTCGGTGGTACGATCGAGCTCCTCGATGAGTGCCGGAACGGCCGGCTTGCCGATCCGGGCGAGATTGCGGACGGCCGTCGCCCAGGCTTTGGAGTTGCGGATGTCCGAGTTCCGCAGGGCGGCGACCGCCTGGGCGATCTCATCGGAGACCGGCCTGGCGTCCTTGCCGCCCCGATCGGTCGGGGGTTGCGTCGCCTTGCCTTCGGCTTGCCCCGTCAGGGCAGGCGAGCCTGGGGAGGGGTTTGTCGCTCCGGTCAGGGCGAGCACCAGACCAACGACGAGCCAGCCGTGACCGAAGCGTGCGTATCGTGCGCCCATGGCGATTCTCTCCTGCAAAAGTCGCCGGGTCTCACCTTGACCTCAACGTGATAGTCTAGCGGCGGCATGGTGTCTGACGCCATCTCATGGATTCCTGGATCTTTCCGTACAGCGATCTCGGAGCGGTTGGATCCGCGCCGGAAGTGATCGGATCCCGTCTCTGTCGGAGTTCTTGACTCGACTACGGCCTCCGACTTCACAAAATTTACATTTCTCAAGGTAGATACTTGACCCGCGAGATCGACTTGTTTAACCTCTCACCAATGGTCGTTGAGTGGCCCTCTCTTCCTGTCCTTTCCAGGACATCCTGCTCGACCGCGATTGCGTGTGTTTGCTAACGACACATCAATTGCATCCATTAATCGCTTCGATAAAGCTCTTCGAAAAAGTCCCTGGAGATCTCATAACTCCCCGTCTTGGTTTCGCTGACCCACGATCATCCGCGAGGGCGTTTCATTGCTCGCCGGCGAATCGATGCCGGTCCAGGCGAGATGCAATCTGCCCTATTGCTGTCGTCACAGATGTTCCCGGGACTCGACAACGTCGTCATCGGACCCGGGAAATTGCACTTCGGTCTCATCAGTTCCGCTCACACATTTGAGGAGTCAATCATGAATTCTCTTCGGAGAAAGCCGAAACCCGGTTTCACACTGATCGAGTTGTTGGTGGTGATCGCCATCATTGCCGTGTTGATCGCGTTACTTCTGCCGGCGGTCCAGGCGGCACGCGAGGCCGCCCGTCGGGCCCAGTGCACCAACAACTTGAAGCAAATTGGGCTCGCGATGGCCAACTACCACGACCAGATGGGCTCGTACCCGCCGGGTGAGATCAGCTCGGGGGCGGCGGTCGATGGCGGCACCCCGACTTCGCCGGCTTCCTGGGGCGCCCGGGTCAGCGAACTCGGTTCGCGCGCCATGATCCTGCCGCAGATGGAAGGCAACAACTCTTACAACGCGATTAACCTCTCGCTCAGCGCGAACGTGATCAATAATGGTGCCCAGTTCACGTCTTACAATACCGTGTTCACGAGCTGGTTGTGTCCCTCTGACGGGACCAACGGCGGGGGCAGACTCCCCAGTAACACCCCGGCCGGACAGTGGACCGATCAGCCCCTCGATCCTTCAACAGGTCAGACGGCTGCGATGACGCCGGTCGCCAACTATGCCGGCAGCTTCGGGGACAACTATTGCGGTGGCCCGCTGTGCGCGCCCGGGTCTGATCTGGGAAACCCCCTACGCGGGAAGCCCTCCGATCGGCCAGCCGCGGGTCGGCTGGAATGGATACTGGGGTACAGGGTACGGTCTGCCTGGCGGATTCACGGCCGGCACCGGGACAATGCGCGGTTATTTCGATTACCGGAGCACTCAGAAACCACCCAACATCGCCGCCATCACCGACGGCACCAGCAACACCATCATGGCCGGTGAAGTGATGCCCAGTGCGGCCGCCGACAGCAACTTCTGGTACTTCAACGGGGCCTATGCCGGCACGACGGTCCCCCTGGGCTGGAACGCCAACACCTACCCGTCCACGGCGGCGAACTGCCTCGGGCAATGGCAGAATAGCACGGCCCCGAACGGCTGCCGCTATTCCGCGGCCGCCAAGGGATTCGTCAGCTTGCACCCTGGGGGCTCGAACATGCTGTTCGGCGATGGTTCGGTCCGCTTCCTCAAGAACAGCATCAACTTGTTCACCTACTGCGCCCTGGGCAGCCGGGCCGGAGGTGAGGTCATCAGCTCCGACGCCTATTGAGCCGTCAGACACGCGCTTGAAATCGCATGGGGAGCCGGGCCCTCGCCGGCTCCCCACGTCGATCGCGATTCACCCTTGGGTTGCACGCTCCCGCAGGGAGAGCAGCCAGATTATCGCCCCGCAGGGGCGAAATCCGACCAGTCTCGACACGCTTCTCATGACCTCGCGCTGGACTCACTCGCCTTCTGTATTGCGAGGATTGATTGAGCCCCGCGCAACTCATTCTGCAGCGGAAGGAGTTCTCGTGTTGACCAGAGGTTCCTGGCGGCCTGAAGGGCCGCGGGAGCAAAGCCCGGGGTGAAACCCCGGGAACCAACCGCCCCCATCCTGCCGCGGCCTGAAGGGCCGCAGGTGGCACCGGCTCCTGCACCCCTTCAGGGTGCACCGGAGAGAGGCCGGCCCTCCCGGTCCCCGGGGTTTCACCCCGGGCTGGGCTCCGGCGGCCCTTCAGGCCGCCCGTGGCTTTCCGTGAACACGAAATCTCCTTCCGCTGTAGAACTAATGGCAGAGCGGGGACTCCGGGCTTTTTCTTGCTGCCAGCACGGAGGACGCCTCGCCGTCCCAAAGATGCATCAGTTTCACCCGCGTGAGGGATCGCACCACGATCTCTCCTGGATGGATAGCCTCAATTCCAGGACTCTCCTCATCAGCAGAGAGCTTTGCAAGGGAAGACCAAAAACATGAACGCAGGCATGAACAGGTGGCGTCCGATTGCGATGACTTTGAGTGTCGTGGCGACCATGGTCGTCCTGGGATGCGGGGGCGACAATTCCGGCCTGGAACGGCGCGTACAAGGTCTCGGGTACCGTGAAATACAAGGGAGAACTGGTCCCCAAGGGAATTGTCGCATTCCAAACCGACCAATCCGGCTCCTCCCGCCGGTCGGCACGCATCCGGCCACATCGAGAACGGTTATTATACTTTGACGACCTCGGTCGAGGGCGACGGCGCATTGCCCGGTGAATACAAGGTTGTCATCAGCTCATCGGGCGTCAACATGACCGAGTTGGCCAAGAAATCCGGTGGGTTGGTCCACCAGGGTGACAAGGATTTCCAGAAGGTCGTCAAGAGTGCCAAGAGCCTCGTCCCGACCAAATATAACAAGTCCGACACGTCCGGCTTGAAAGAAACGGTCAAGGCCACCTCGAATACCATCGATTTCAATTTGACCGATTGATTCGTTGGATTTCGGCGTTTGCTCCGATCAACGATGCCGCACGACGCCGGACCCATGAGGACGTCTCATCAGCCTATGGGGCGGAATCGTATCGCTCGGGGCATCGATCCCGAGCGATACGATTTCGCGCCTACAGCGATCCTGGAACACCCACCACAGGATCGACGGGCCGCAGGACACAGGCCACGCCGAGCACGCCCAGGGCGACCAACCCGAGGATCGAGAGGACTGCGCCGATCTGGAACGATCGAGGCGCAATAGGAATAGACCAGGTGATGAGTCCCGGACGGGACGGCTGTCCCGCGCATCAACCGGTTGACCCGATAGATCGGCGCCGGCTTGGCGTCGATCGTCAACTCCCAGCCGGGGTAGTACACATCGGCCAGGATGACCAGCCCGGGAGACTCCAGCGAGACCTCGAGCTCGGCGCGCTGAGGGGGTCGGATAGCTCACCTTGACGGTCTCGGTAGCCCTCGACGGCGATCCTGAGAGATAGGGGGCCGACTCCGTCTGATGGTCCCGATCCACCCAGGCGAAGAGGCTCGGATCGAAGGCACGCATGGTCGGGTCGTGCCAGAAGGGGTCGTCCGCGTAGATCATTTCCCGCATGGCGCGGTTCCGGGCCGTCAGGGACATCTCGGCGGTCGGGTTGAGCCAGCGCGCGGCGTGGACCACCCAGGCCCGGGGCCGTTCATTCCGGTTGCGCAGCACCTGGAAGTCCTTCGCGCGAATTCAGGAGCGTCTCGGTGGGAGGCGAACCGGCCTCGGGATAGATCGGTTCGGTCGCGAACAAGAATGAGGCATACGCGCGATATGGGTCCCGCCAGCCGTGCGGATAGGAGGGGATGACGAAATACCGGGTGTTCCATAGATAAGAGCTTGGCGGGGAAGCGGAACTGTCGGAATCCCGGCAGGGCCATCGCCAGCCACCAGTAGATGCCGCCGTCGCGGTCGCGGAGGTAGCGATCGAGTCGGATCGGCGGGCTCTCGATGGGATCCAGCGGTCCGACGTTGCGGACCCAGTCTCGCAACGCCGGCCAGTGCGAGAGCTCGGCCAGGATCCGCGACGCCCAGATCGGGCTGGTGAATGAGCCGAGACTGCCCACCAGGCTCACCGCGGCGACCGCGGAAAGCCAGACGCGCCACGGGGGGCCGCGCCGTAGCGACATCGCGCCACAGGCGAGTACCAGGGTCAGCCCTCCCAGGTACAGCGACGGCACCCAGGTCTCCGGCCGGGCACCCGGCAGCTTCACGGCATCGCGCCAGTACGTGTTCCCTCCGAACGGCACACCCAGGACGTTGGGCCAGGCCAGCTCCGCGAGCCGGAGCGGCTCGATGCTGAACGGATAGAGATCGTGGCGCACCCGCGCCGGCGGCGCGCGGCGTCTGCTGAGTGTACTCGATCGCCGGCAGGAGCTGGGCTGCGACGATCGCCATCGCCAGCACGGCCGATAGCGCCAGGCCCAGCCAGGTCACGCCGAGAGGGAACCGCCAACCGCGTCGGTGCCCGTGGAGGAGGAACCCCAACCCGGCCAATCCCCAAACCGCCGACATCAGGGCTGGCACCCAGTCCATCCAGGGGAGCGGCGGCGGTGGGAAACCGGAGGGGCGCAGCCGAGGCAGCCACTTCGCCAGCCGAGGGTCGCCCCGACCCAGACGATCAGCACGATCAGGGCCAGGAGGACTTTTCGATTGCGGATTGCGGATTGCGGATGGCGGATCGGGATGGCTTCCTGGCTCTGGGTCTTCAAGCTTGGGTTTTGGATTGCGGATTGCGGATGGCGGATCGGGATGGCTTCCTGGCTCTGGGTCTTCAAGCTTGGGTTTTGGATTGCGGATTGCGGATTGCGGATCGGGATGGCTTCCTGGCTCTGGGTCTTCAAGCTTGGATTGCGGATTGCGGATGGCGGATCGGGATGGCTTCCTGGCTCTGGGTCTTCAAGCTTGGATTGCGGATTGCGGATTGCGGATGGCTTCCTGGCTCCTGGTCTTCAATCCGAAATCCGAAATCCGAAATCCGAAATGCCCACGGCTCCAGGCCAGACCGGCGGCATAGCCTCCGCCCGCCACGCCCAGCATGTAGGCCGACTGGATGTCCCCTCCCAGCATCTGCATCGCCAGGACAACCGCCAGCTCAATCAGACCCCGGCGCCGGCCCGAGCGAACCCATCGGTCGACGGCGGCAAACCCCAAGGGGAGCCAGGCCGCCCCCACCAGGTAGATGACGTTGCTATACTGGAACAAGATCGGCATACCGAAGGCGTAGCTCAACGCACTGAGCGTCGAGCCGACCCAGCTCGTCTGCCATGACCGCATCAAGACCAGCATCGCCGCGAATGCCAGGGCGGTATGCATCATCACGTAGACCTGGGCAGCTCAGGCGTACGACAGGAACGCGAAGACCAGTTTGCCGGGATAGAATACCGCGGCCGTGGGATTTCCCAGCAGCGGCATCCCTGCGTTCTCCTCGGGCTCCCAGAGTGGCCAACGACCCGCTCGCCACTCCTCCTGCACCCGCTGCTCGAGCGGATAATAATAGTGGGCGGCATCCCGATAGCCGAACTGGCGATCGCCGAACAGGGCCGGCGCGTAACAGGACAGGAACAGCGTCGAGAAGCAAGCCAGGATGAGAAGGAATGTGATCGGACCTGGCAAGACAGGGACTGGCTTCGAGTCTTCGATCTGCCTGTCTCCCTTTGTGTGAGGTTCGGTCGGAGCGGTGCGAGGTGGAGAAACGGTTTTCGCGCCTCTGAGGTCTCGGATGTACGTCCAAAGATAACCGGCCAATTCTCGCCGCGCGAAGGCGAAGGTCTTCGTGTTTGCGAACAATTGTCGCAGTGGATTTCCGGCGGCGTCTCGTTCGTGGGTGCGAGATGCGATTTGCAGACCGTCGTTCCGCGGATTATCCTGTCAACGTGAATGGCAGAAGGCCTGACGTCGCTGGAGTTGCGCGAGCAGCTGAGCCTCGTATCGAAGGGGAACCATGAGCGCTGACCCGGTCCCGACCGCCGGTCGCCGACCGCCGACGCTGGCCCGGGGGCTGCCCGCCTGGACGATGGTGGTCCCGCTGGCCATCCTCGCCGTCGTCGCTTTCTTGCCGGTACTCGGCAACGGCTTCGTCAACCTGGACGACCATCACAACTTCCTCTACAACCCCCACTATCGGGGCCTTGGCCGGGCCGAGATCGCCTGGGCGTGGACCACCGAATTGCTGGGCGTCTATCAACCGCTGGGCTGGATGCTGTTAGAGGTTGAGTACGTGGTATCCGGACTCGAACCACTGGGATATCATCTCACCAGCCTGCTTCTTCACAGCCTGACCGCGGTTGCCTTGTACGCCCTCACGCTGGCTCTGGTCGGCCGCGCCTGCCCCGGCTTGCTCGCCACGAACCCGACGGGAGTGGTGCTGGGCTCGGCCCTGGCCGTCGCGCTGTTCGTGGTGCATCCGTTACGGGTCGAGGTGGTCGCGTGGGCCTCGTGCCAGACGTACTTGCCCTGCGCCGCGATGGCGGTACTGGCGACCCGCGCCTACCTTGGCGCGGTCGAGGCGTCGCCGCATCGCCGCGTCGCGGGCCTGACCGGAGCGTGGAGCCTCCTGGCCCTGGCCTTGCTGTTCAAGGCAACCGCGGTCGCTCTGCCCGCGGTCTTTCTCGTCCTCGATTATTACCCGCTCCGACGGCTGGGGGGTGGCCCAGGTCGATGGTTCGGCCCTTCGGTACGTCGAGTCTGGCTGGAGAAGGTTCCGTTCCTCGCTCTGAGCCTGGTCTTCGCCGCGCTGGCGATCCATGCGAAGGTGTCGAACGACGCGGTGCTGTCGCTGGAGCAGCGCGGGATCATGTCCAGGATCGCTCAGTGGTGCTACAGCACCTGCTTTTACCTGTGGAAGACGGTCTGGCCGACCGGGCTGTGTACCTACTACCCGGGTCCGAACCGCTTCGACTGGCGTGCGCCGAGCTACCTGGTGTGTGCCGCCCTGGTGGCCATGGCGACCGCTGGTCTTTTTCCGGCTCCGCCGCCGGCACCCGGGTACGCTGGCGGCTTGGCTCGCGTACCTGATCGTGCTGGCGCCCAACTCCGGGCTCGTTCCCATCGACGACCAGGTCGCCACCGACCGATACAGCTACCTGGCCACCATGAGCGGGGTGCCACTCCTGGCCGCCGCGGTCGCCCGGCTGACCTGCCCCGGCCGCGGCCGGGCACCGAGGATCTTCGGGGTTGCCGCGGCGGGCATGACCCTGCTCGTAGCCCTGGCCGGTTCGTCCTGGGCGTTGTGCTGGACCTGGCGCGATACGGCGACCCTCGCCGGGCACGCCCTCATCCACAGTGGGCGCAACAACGCCGAGATCTACCTCAGCCTCGGCGAGGGTCTGGAGCAGCGCGGGGACCTCGAAGGGGCCGCCGCCAGCTTCAGCGAGACGCTACGGCTGAAGCCATCCCACGTCCCCGCGATGATCATGCTGGGGATGGTCCGGCTCCGCCAGGGTGAGATCGCCATCGCCATCGACCTGCTCACGGAAGCCGTCCAGCTCCAGCCGGACATGCCCGAGTCCCATAACAGCCTCGGTACCGCACTCGCCGCGGATGGCCGGTATAACGACGCCCGCGCCCAGTTTCTCGAGGCGCTGCGGCTGCGGCCCAGCTTCGCCGAGGCCCGCGCGAACCTGGTCCGCGTTCGGTCCCTCACCCGACCGGGCATGCCCTGACAAGGCCACCGGCAGGAATTCTCTTACCCGGGATGCGGGCGGCGCCATCCAGCCCAACGCGCCAGCGAGGGTCGCCGTAGTTCCTTGCAGCATCTTGGGAAAGACCCTCGCTCGCGCGTCGGGCTGGTATGCGTTGTCCCCGCGCCGACGGTGGCTTCGGGTGCGTTTCCGCCCACCTGTCGCCCAACTCAAGGACTGAAGCGATGCGGCGTCAGCGGCCCGGCCGTGAGCTGATTCAGCGCCCGCGCATCCGTTCGAGTACAGGCCGATGGGTCGGGTCAGTCGCAAGATTATTCCGCTCTTGCATATCCTCGCGCCAGTGGAACAACTCTTCGTGAACCTTTCCTTCACGGCGGATGTAGGTCCAATCCCCCTCGGTCAAGGCGCCCAATGGCCACCGAGGCTTGAGCAGCCGCGCGGGGTCCGGATCGGACGGATCGTTGGGGACCACTTCGGCCAGCGCCCGATCGGAGGCCGGCGGCTCGTCGGCGTTGGAAACCGTCGGGCCGGCGGGCTCTTGCCAGAACCGGGCCAGGGACCGCCCCGGAAACGGCGGACGGCTCCGGGAACCCGCGAGGTCGAACGATCGTCGCCGCCATGTCGCGCAGGCTCACCGGCTCGCTCACCACCCGTGGCGATCGGCTCCGCGTCGGCGGAAGGATCACCAGCGGGACATGGAGCTCCGTCCGGTAGAGGCTGGTCCCGTGCCAGAACACGCCGGCATGCTCGCCGAAGCTCTCGCCGTGGTCCGCGGCGACGATCACCCAGGTCGTGTCCAGGATGCCGCGGCGCTCCAGCTCGTCGATCAACCGGCCGAGTTGCTCGTCAACATACGCAATACAACTGTCATAAGCGTCGCGGGCCATCGCCAGGTCGCGCGCGGAGAGCCCTTGCTTGTCCCAGAGCGACCAGTTCAGGATCATGTTCACGTCGCGACTGGTCCGAGGCCGGACCCCGAAGCGGTGGAGGGCCAGTTCCGGAAGCTGATAGGGGTCGTGGGCGTCCGAGAAATTCAAGAAGGCAAAGAACGGCCGCTCCGGCTGCGAACGAGCCGATAACCAGTCGAGGAACAGGCAATCGATCATCCCCGCGTCGAGCCGGTTGGCGTTGAACAGTCCCGACATGTATCTCCCCATGCGCCAGAAGACATCGGTACCGAATCGGCCGTCCAGGAAATCGGCGATTCCCGGCAGCCATTGCATCGGCCGGCTGACCAGTGCGGACATGCCGAAGGCGGTCAGCTTGGGGAAGAGGTAATCGCGATAAACGGTGAAGCCCCGGCCCAGCCCGGAGTCCGACGCACAGTACCATTTGTTGGCGACGAACCCCGCCGTGGCATATCCCTGGGCGCCCATGACTTCGGCCAGCGTGGGCGAGGCCGCGTCGAGCGGAGTGAGCCAGCCCGCGGCGAGCTCGTGCGGCCATTTTCCTGTGAACATGACCGCATGCGATGGCAGCGTCCAGGGTGCGGCCGCCTGCACCGCATCGAAGCGGATGCCGTGACCGGCCAGCTCGTCGAGCGTCGTGCTGGTGGGGCGGTTATAGCCATGGAGGCTCAGGTGGTCGGCCGCGACGGTGTCCAGCACGATCAAGAGGACGTTCGGGGAGCCCGGCGGCGGCAGCGGCCGCGCGGCTTCGCGACGTTCCTTGATCCGGTCCCCGGCCCACATCGACGTGGCCAGGATCGCCACCAGACCGGCGATGACCGGCAAGCTGACCCGGACCAACCGACGAAAACCGGCCCGGTGCCACTCCAGGATGGGAACCAGGCGCGTCGCCAGCCCCATTGACACCAGCAACCACGCCCAGTCGTAGATCTGCGGGACCGCCATCACCGCGGTCGGGAGCAGGGTCAATGTGCAAAGCAGACGCAACGCCAGCCAGCTCCCCCGGCGGCGCCGGACGAAGATCACCGCGCACAAGCCGAGGCCCAGCGCCAGGAAGAGACACAGATTGGTCACCGGGATCAGCCACACGAACTGGCGACTCATCCAGTACAGATGATTGGGATCGTACGTCTGCTTGCGCAGGACGATCGCCCCGACCTCGAGCAGCCCCGAGACCAGCCCGCACCATACCGATAAGATCAGGAAATCCGTGAGCCGCGATTCGCCCGGTTCCGAGTCCGGATCGGTGGAGGAAGCGCGGGTCTACCGGCCTCCGAGTGGACAGTCGCTCGACGAAACATCAGGATCCGCCCATCAAAACTTGGCAATCACGGCAGCGGGTGTACGAGGAGCCTCGATTGGGCTCGAGAGAGCTTCATGCACCCTCTTGAATTGAATAGTGGCAGGGAACTCCGGGACGTGTCAAGCCGTTCAGACCATGGTTTGCGGCGGTCAGTGCGGGGCCGGAGTCGGGAACCGAATCGGGTTGCTCGACGGTAGACCGAAGGGACATACTGGCTGGGTGTCGTGTCGAACGGGACAGGTGGGAGACGGAGATGCCGGCGGTCATGGTCGAGAGCGAGGCAGCGGTGGCCGTGAATCGGCGGCGGTGGCCGTGGGCCCCGAAGTCAATGCTGGTCCTGATCGCCGCCGTGGGGCTGGTCTGGGGCGTCTGGAGCTGGTGGGAGGCGCGGCGCTCTCGGATGGCCCTGGAGGACGTCAAGAAGGAGGTTCAAGACCACCGGTATGGGGCCGCCGCGCGGCAGCTCGCCGCACTGCTCGACCGGAGACCGAACTGGGATGAGGCTGCTTACTTTCTGGGCGTCTGCGAGCAGGCGCGGGGACGGATCGATGCCGCCCTGGCGGCCCTGGAGCGAATCCGACCCGATTCGGCGTTCATCGCCGATGCCATCCAGGCGCCGCGCCGCGTTGCTGATCATGCACGGCCGACAGATCGAGGCCGAGCAACTGATCCAGCAAGCCCTCCGGGACCCTCGGATCGACGGCTCGAATTTGCGCGGATTTCTGGTGCCCTATTACTGGCAAGGAGGACGCCTCGAGGAAGCGGAGCGCCTGCTCGAGGCCAACTGGGAACACCTGGATCGATCGTCCGAAGAGTTTCTGGACCAGACCATGGTTCTGCTCCGCGCCTACATCCAGTTGCGGCAATTGTCCCGGGCCGAAGCGACCGTCCGGTCCGTTCTGGATCAGACCTCACGGCTGGCTCCCGACGACGATCGGATCTGGCTGGCGAAAGCCAACCTGGCGATCCGCCAGGGCGCGTTCGACGAGGCGTCGCGATGGCTGGAGCCGTGCCTGCGGCGCCGTCCCGAGGATGTCCCGATCTGGAATGCGTACTTGCAGTGGGCGTTGGCGACCAATCGCGTCGCGGAGGCTCAAGAGGCCCTCCGGCATATTCCGGCCGAGGCGTCAACCCCGGCGATGGTCCAAAGGCTAGCGGCCTGGTTGGCGGTTCGTCGCGGGGACATCGCGTCGGAACGCCGCGCGCTGGAACGGCTGGTCGTCGACGCTCCCGCCGACGGCGCCGCTCGGGACCGGCTGGCCGAGCTGGCCATCCTGGCGGGCCAACCGGCCCAGGCCGCCGCGCTCCGCGGCCAGAAGTCCGCGATCGCTCGCGCCCTGGAACGATATCACAGACTGGTTCAGCGCAACCAGCCGATGCGTGATGCGGCGGAGCTGGCCCGCCTGGCCGAACAGGTCGGCCGATGGTTCGAAGCCCGGGTCTTCCTGACCATAGCGGCCCTGGTGGAATCACGGCGTGGCGACCTGGACGGGGAACTCTCGCGCCTCAATCGGCGGGCCGTTGTCAGTGCCCCGCCGGGCCGTACTCTGGCCGAGGTGCTCGCCCTCGAGCTCGGTGCCGGGGCGGGAACGTCCTGAGCGGATGTGAAGAAACGGAATTCGAGCAGCCGATCGGTGCAGACGAAAAAAATCCCCATCGCAAATTCGCTTGGTACTTGACCGACGTCGCGGACAGACTACACTCTAAGTTCCGCTCAACAAAAAAGCTGCTCAGCCCGAACCCTCAATCCGGCATCGCCGCGATGCTCCATGCCTTGAGGATATCACGGTGCTCCGCTCGCTTTGTTCTGAGAAACCATACAAGATCTGGAGATTTGATGTTGTACCGGCGGTGTTATCCTCCGCGCCTGCCGGATCATGGCGCCATGCTCCGGAGCTCCGGCTTTTCTTGAGCGAGTTGCAGGAGGCCGACGACTCAGATCATCGATCTCTTCAAGATGTTTTCAAAATCTTGACAAATTGTCTCGGCCCTCGGCAATGGTTTCTTCTCCTTTCTTCAGTTTGAGGAGTTTCTGCATCATGTGTTCATTACGACGAGTCAAATCCCACCGAGGCTTCACGCTGATCGAGTTGCTGGTGGTGATCGCTATCATCGCGGTTTTGATTGCCTTGCTTTTGCCCGCAGTCCAGGCAGCGCGCGAGGCCGCGCGTCGTGCCCAATGCACCAACAATCTGAAGCAGATGGGCCTCGCGATCCATAACTACGTGGATCGGACCAACCTGTTCCCGCCGGGCGGCGCTGGGCGGCACCTGGGGTAGTGCCACCAGTGGTGGCGGTTATACCTGGCGGATGATGATCCTGCCCGATATGGAGCAGAGCCCGGAATACAACTCGTTCAATTTCTCGCTCGCCATGGGCGGGGCCACGACCGGAGTCTCGTGGGCGACCGCGTGGTACACCGTGATGACGGTTTTCCTCTGCCCGTCGGATGGCCAGAACACGGGGATCGGGCCGTATGGGCCTACGGGAACTTACACCGTTACCACCCCCCCGGCTCGACCCGGTCAGCCGGCAATGACAACCTTGGTCGGCGCCTTGTGTGTTCCCACCACGAACTACAACATGAGCTTCGGCGATAACTACGCCGGTGCTGCCTCTCAGCGGCGCCAATCCCTGGGAGACGTCTCTGGGGGCGATGACGACGCCGATCCCAGGCGCGATCCAGCGCGGGTGGCCGGGCTTCTGGGGGACGAACAACACCTACAACAACCAGAACGGTACGATGCGGGGCTTCTCGGACTACACCACCGCACAGATCGCGACCATCCAGAGCGTGACCGACGGCACGAGCAACACGATTCTCTGCGGCGAGGTTCATCCCGTGGCAGGATGCCAACAATGAAATGTATGGCTTCACCGGCGCGGCGTCCGGCACGACGATGCCGCTCAACTTGTACACCGGTGCGCCCAGCTCCGTTGCGGGTGGTGGAGCTCCTTACGGGACGACCATTTGGCAGTGCCGGTTCTCCTACGCGGCCCGCGGCTTCAAGAGCATGCACCCCGGCGGGGCCAATATGCTCTTCGCCGATGGCCACGTGCAGTTCCTCAAGTCTTCGATCAACCCGCAGACGTACAACGCGCTGGGCAGCAAGGCCGGCGGCGAAGTGCTCAGCTCTGACTCCTACTGAGCGAAGCGGCATCGGATCGGATCCGGCGCACACACCGCGGTCGAGTCCGGTGGGATACGAAACGACAACCTCGCTCGCTGTGGAATCGGAGCGGGCGGACCCATTTCGGGCCTGCCTGACCAGGTCGAGTGCCGGCACGCCTGGGAGGACATCCTTCCAGGCGTGCCGAATTTTCCGATCGATACAAATTGGCAACGTTCAACTGGTCGAGGGAATCCGGCGGATCGACCTTTGCCCGCCGGTCCGAGAGATTTGTTGACATCTTCAGGAATACAAACGCCATGATCAATCGAAGCCAAGTCGCGCGCCTCAGCCTGGCGCTGCTAATGGGTCCGGCCCTTCTGATCGTCCTCGGCTGCTCAGACGATGGGCTGGGAAAGCGGTATCCGGTGTCCGGAACGGTGAAGTACAAGGGTGAGCCCGTCGCCAAGGCCCGGATCAGCTTCACCCCGACCAAGTCAGACGGCCATGGGGCCTCCGGGCAGGTCGAAAACGGGGCGTTCACCTTGACCACCCAGAATTCGGGCGACGGCGCCCTGCCGGGTGAATACAAGGTGACCGTGGATGATCGCGAGGTCGATGCGGTCAAGCTCAAGGCCGACGCCGAGAAGGAAGCCGCCAAGAAGGGCGTCGAGAAGTTCTCCGGCGGGGCGATGATTCCTCAGGACTTGCAGGCCAAGGCCCTCAAGGCGAGCAAGAGCCGGCTCCCCGGGAAATACCAGATTGCCGAGACGAGCGATAAGAAGGTCACCGTCGAGGCGAAATCGAATACCTTCGATATCGAACTGACGGACTGACAGGTTCTCTTGTTCAGGCCCATCCCCTTGCCGGCGGGGCCCTGAGGTCTTCACGGTCGACGCGTCCTTCGCTCCTCAAGGGCGAGGCGCTGTCCGAGCCCATGCTGGGCTCGGACAGCGCCTCGCTCGTTCGTTTCCTCGCCAGCGCTCATGAAGCGGCTCGGCCGGCGCCTCGCCCTGTCGCGGTGAAAACTTGGGGTTGACTTGCCTGGGCGTTCATCCCGATTCTGTTGAAGAAGGCTCCTCGGTTCGCACCTCGCACGTCCTCTGTCACGATCCAATCGGCTCGCACACGAGATCGCCGATTCGAGCGATTCACGGTCACAGATCTCCTGGAATCGGCCCGCCATGCCGTTGCCAAATCCGTCAATTTCTTCATGACGGGCAGGTACCGGGCAGTCAACCTGGCCCAGATGAGGAAGTTCTACCTGATATGGCCGCCGCAGGAGATTCTTCAGACAGCGTCTGAAAAATTAGGCCGGCAGGGCCGGATGCTCTCCCTATCCCGGTTCCCGAAGCGTCCGCTCGTGAAGGGCGGATTCCCGCCAGAATGCACTCGCTGGCGCAGTCGAGCTGGTATTCAATCGATGCCGTCCTCGTCTGTGCAAGCCAACCGTTAAGGCGACCGGCGGGAATTAACTTACCCGAGAGGCGATCGTGGCCATACCAGCCCGACGCGCCAGCGAGGGTCACCGTAAGTCCTTGTCACACAATGCGAAAGACCCTCGCTGGCGCGTCGGGCTGGTATGGGCAGGCAGTCTCGGTGGTCTCGGGGGGGGGTTCCACCCACCGGTCGCCAAAGCGCACTAACGGGCACCGAAGAAAGTCATGCAAGAAACTCGCGGCGGCTGGTAGGCTGGGACTGATCTCTCTCCCTATTTCGAACGGATCTCCGCTGATGATCGGTCGGACTGCTGTCTCCGAAGAGGTCGGCCCGGCTGGCTCAATGTCTCCGGAACTTGTCCCGAGCCGGCGCGGTCTCCTGGCATTCCTGGTCCTGTCGGGCTGGTGTGGCCTCGTTTCGGGTCTGCTCGAAGTCGGGACGATCGTCGTCCGCAAGCACACCTTCGATACCAATCATCTTTACGGGATGAGCCGCCATTTCCTGTGGCTGGTCCCCATGACGAACCTGTGCATCTTCCTGGCGGTGGGCGGAACCTCGTACCTGTCGGCTTTGATCTGGCCGCGGCGGGGGGCCTGGCTCGCATCGCGAGGGCTCTGCGCCTTGACGCTCCTCCCGCCCCTGCTCGTGGCCTTCCCGCAGATTTACGGCCTGGCCTGGTTGGTCGTGGCTATCGGGACCTCGGCGCGGCTGGTTCCGGTACTGGAGCGGCGTGCCGCCGGCTTCCGGCGGCTGGTCCGGACCAGCTTCCCGGTCGTCGCCGGCCTCGTTGCCTTCCTGGCCGCCTCTCTGTGGACGTCGGATTGGTTCCAGGAGTGGCGCGAGCGGTCGCGGCCGCTGCCGACGCCGGGCTCCCCGAACGTCCTGCTGATCGTCCTGGACACGGTGGCCGCGGACCACTTGAGCCTCTACGGCTACAAACGCCCCACCAGCCAGACGCTCGACGAACTGGGGTCGCGAGCGGTCCGCTTCAATTCGGTGCAGGCGTCCTCGTCGTGGACGCTGCCATCTCATGCGAGTATGTTCACTGGAAGATGGCCTCACGAATTCTCGGCGAACTGGCTCACGCCACTGGATCGGGCCTATCCGACCGTCGCGGAAGTCATGGGATCGCGGGGCTACGCCACGGGGGGCTTCGTCGGCAACAACTTGTACTGTGCGTCCGATTCCGGGCTGGGCCGGGGTTTCGCCACCTATCGAGACTACATCTTCCCGTGGCTCACCGCCTTCAAACCGGCGGTGCTGGTCGATCGCACCGTGGGTGGGCTCCAGGCCCTCGATCAGTTCCTGGTGGACTGGCTGGATTTCGATCTGTTGAGGCCCGCGGTGCGACAGCTCTGGTGGCTTGTGAACTCCAATCGCAAAGGAGCGGCGGTGGTCAATCGTGAGTTCCTCGACTGGCTGTCCCGGCGCCGGCAGCCGGAGCGGCCGTTCTTCGCCTTCCTGAATTTCTATGATGCCCACTATCCGTACCAGCTCCCGGAGCTGAGCATCCACCGGTTCGGGGTCGCGCCGCGCGACCGCCGAGAGTCGGACCTGATCCAGAACTGGTGGCCGATGGACAAGCGCGGGCTCTCCGCTCAGGACCTGGCCTTTGTCCGCGACTCCTACGATGATTGCGTCGCGAATCTCGATGAGCAACTGGGCCGATTGATGGACGAGCTGAGGCGGCGGGGCGTGCTGGAGCGGACCTGGGTGATCGTCGCCGCGGACCACGGCGAGAGTTTCGGCGAGCATACCGGCGTCTTCTGCCACGGAACGAGCCTTTACCAGACCGAGCTCCATGTCCCGCTGCTGATCCTTCCCCCGACGGGGAACCGGGACGCCTCTCGCTCGGGGCAGGTCGTCAACCAGACCGTGAGTCTCCGGGACCTGGCGGCGACGGTCGTCGACCTCGCGGGTCTCAAGGCCAGCTCTCCGTTCCCCGGGGAGTCGCTGGCACGGTTCCGGGGCGACCCATC
This sequence comes from uncultured Isosphaeraceae bacterium, assembly GCA_963842405.1. GTDB lineage: Bacteria > Planctomycetota > Planctomycetia > Isosphaerales > Isosphaeraceae > CAVZRC01. The sequence goes on from CAWJGW010000045.1 coordinate 107,567, forward strand.
TCAGGCGACGGTCGATTCCACCGCCGCCGGCCGGGCGCTCTCGGAAGTCGTCCCCAACGATCCTCTCCTCAATCCGGATCGATCGCAATTGCTCGAGCCGCACTGGCCGCTGGCCGCCCTGGTCGAAGGCGATTGGACGTATATCCGCCGCGAAGGAGACGTCCAGGAAGAGTTGTTCCACCTGCGCGACGATGCCGGGGAAATGCACAACCTCGCCCGTGACCCGGCTGTCAGGCCCACACTCGAGCAGATGCGGGGCGTGTTGAGCCGGCTCACGGCCGGCCCGCTCACCCCGCAACGGTTTCATCCATGATGCCGCGATGATCCGGGGCAGGCGAGGCCCCGTCCGCCTGCCGTAGAACGGAATTCATTCCGTTTTGTCATTCAGGGACGAGAGGCCTCGAGGCGGTGAGAGTTGGCCAGGCCAGCCTCGCCGGTCTTCTGATAGTAATCGGCGAGTGCCCGATGGGTCGGGGCGTGATGCGGGTTGGCACGGAGGATCTCCCTCGTCCACTTCAGGCCCTCATCGACATGCCCGTGTTCGAGCAACCATTTGGCGACTTCGAATCGCGATTCCAGGTCGTTCGGGTCCTGGAGGATATTGAACCGGAGTTGGAGGAGCTGGTCGTGTTCCCTGCGGAGGCGAGCCGCCAGCTCGTTCTCGGTCCGGGCCCGCTCCGCGTTGCCGGAGAGCTTCAGGGACTGGGCGAAGGAATAGCGGATCTCGTGATCGTAGGGGTCGATCTGGGTGAGGACCTCGAACCGCTGGCACGCCTGTGGCGAAGTGGCCGAGCCGCAGGTCGGTCTGGGCGAGCTCCTTGAGGGCCTCGGGCTGGCGCGGGTCGATCTTGAGGGCTTCTTCGAAGCACTTGGTGGCCCCGTCGAGGTCGCCGTCCTGGAAGGCGTTGCGGCCGAGGCCCACCAGGGCCGAGGCGTCCTTGGGGTTGCGGCGGAGATACTCGAGATACTCCTGCTCGGCCTCGTCGAACCGGCGCTCCTTGCTGAGCTGCTCGGCCAGGCCGAGGCGAGCCTTGTCCAGGTTCGGGTCGCGCTCCAGCGCCGCCTGATAGTTGCGGATCAGGATCGAGGGCTCGACATCGGACCGCGAGCCGACCTCATTGCTCCACATGTAGGGCTTGGGATTCCGCGGGTCCAGGGTCCGCCATCGCTCGATCGCCACGGCGGCTTGCGGGAGCCGGTAACTCGACAAGTAGATCCGTGCCAGCTCTTTGGCGACCTCGATCGAGGGCTCCTGCTTCCGGTCAAACGCCTCACGAAGCATCGGCTCGGCCTCGTTGATCTTGCCGGCTCGGGCCTGGTGGATCCCGGTCAGCGGAATGAGCCTGTCCGGATCGAAGCCGAGCTTCCCGGCCTGGGCGATGGCCGCTGCGGCCTCATCCCCCTTATCATCGATCAGGGCCAACCACGCCTCGGTAATACTGGGCCTCGGCCGAACGAGGCCGCTCGCGGATCCACTGCTTCAAGAGGTCGCGAGCCTCGTCATAGCGATGCGCGGTGAACGACCGCCGGACCGATCCGGTCAGGCGGGAGAGCTGATACCGATCGTAGGCGAAATACGCTCCGGCCGCCGCGACCACCATCACCAGGATCAGGACCGCCGCTCGCCGGAGCGGGTGGCGGGTGGCGGATGGTGCGCTCGACGCTCGCTGGGTGGCGAGTGGCGAGTGGCGGGTGGCGGGTGGGTTGGTCTTCGGCGCGCTGCATCGTTGATACCGGACGTGGCGAGGGATCGCTGATCTCGTCAGATTGCAGAGCATACCAGTATTTGCCCGCCACCCGCCAGCCGTCCGTCATCCGCCGAGCGGGCGATGGATGCGAATGTGGTGGTCGGTGAACTCGGTGCGGAGGGAGGGGTCCCGGAATCTTGGGCATGTGGCAGGAGGTGCAATCGGTGGCCGGATTGACCGGGCAAATCTCGGGCTGGAGTGGGCTGGCTTGCCCGCGCCGGAATGGGCCGATGGCAATGGGCCGGGCTTGGACGCCGACGGGGTATGACAGCCCAGGCATTTGGCGTCGTAGTGGGACCGCGTGGTGTCGAGGCTGCGATGCGGGTCGTGGCAGGTGGCGCAGTGGATACCGCCATTGGTGGCGGTGAAGCAAGCGGCTGAACATCAGCGTGGTTCCCTGGACCCGGGTGAATTCCGGGTCGCTGGGTTCGACCGTTCCGTTGGAAGCCGTGGCACTCGTTGCAGGACTGCAAGAGCTGTCGGGGCGGCGTGTGCCGGGTCTGGGCGATCGCCAGCTCGGCGAATCCCGAACGCGACGGCCTTGACGTGGTTCAGCCCGGGGCCGTGGCATCGCTCGCAGCCGATCCCATGGTCGAGCGGCTTCGGGCCCGCGGGACCGAGGGGAGCGGATCGACGGCGCGGAACCAGGTCGCGTGGCAATGCAGGCACTTGCGCAGGGCCTTGGCGGAGAGCCCCAATCCGATGGAATCGCCCGGGACGAGCGGCCGGAAGTTGATCCCCTTGGTCTCGCCCCAGGTCTGGTCCGTACTGAAGTAGGAGACCCGGAGCTCGCGATCGATGCCGTTGGGCTGCGTCCTTGGCGACCATGGTGATGCCGTGATGGCCGGACCCGAAGGCATACTCGATCACGGCCCGAACGGTCTGGTCCTTGACTCGGGTCTCAAGCTCGATGCGGTCGTCGGCCAGCCGCGAGAAGCGGTGGGTGATGCCCCGGGCCATGGGGTCGGGGACCGGCTGCGCGGGGAGCGGGACGTCCTTCAAGGCCGGCACCGAGGTAGAGGGTCTTGGCGTGCGTGCTCTCTCGTTGCTGCGCCTGGAAGATTGCCGGGTGGCAATCGGCGCAGCGCCGGGAGCCGACGAAGGGCGCAGGCTCGGGCGACGGGTTGTCGCCGGTCCCAAAGCCGGCGGCCATCGCGAGCATGGCGTCGGCGGTCTCGTCCTGGCCGAGTTGCAAGGCCGGCCCGGCTGAGCATCCATGCCGCCTCTCGGTCCCGGTGTTGGAGTCCAGCCCCGGCCACGAGCGGACGGAGCAACTCACTGGCCTCGGACGCCCGGCCGGTCTCCATCAGGAGCCGCGCGACCAGCTTGACGGCGTCAGCCGTTGTCGTGACGGCCCGCATCACGGCGCGGTCGCGGACCAGGAGCCGGTCGAGGAAATCTTGCTCGCGGTCCCGATCGTCGGCAAAGCGGGCGAGTCCCAGGACCAGAATCCCCAGCGGCGGCCCGCCGCGGACACCGCGCAGGAACTCGACATCGTCGGCCGTTTTGTGAAGCGCCGACTGTTGCCGGCCAACGGCCAGCTTTCCCTGGAGGTCGTCAAGGGCGCGGTTCGTCGGTTCATGCTTGGGATCGATCCGGCGGGCCGCCTCCAGGGCTGTCCACCCCAGGACCGGATGGTCCCGCTCGAGCAGGGCCGTGCCCAGCGCGTAGAAATCCTCGGCTTCGAAAGAACTTGCGTCGAGACCCTGATAGAACGCCAACGCCGCGTCAAACCGGCCGTCGCGGATCGCGACCCGCGCGTCGTCGCGTTCCGTTCCGTGCCCGTGCCCGTCCCGGCCGTCTCCTTTCCCAACCGGGGAGACGGCCCGGCTCCCCGCGTCCAAACCCGCCCTGTCCCGGACCAGCCAGAACACGCTCGCGACGCCGGCCAGAACCAGGAATGCCGCCCCGCCCCAGACCACGATCCGCGATCGAGCCAATTTGAACGCCCTCATCGTCTGCACCACCGCTTCTCGATGAAAGCGACGGCCTGCCTTCGAGCAACCGTGCCAACACCGCCTGCCTCGAGAACGGCCCTCTTATTCTAGTCGCAATCCCCAGGGCGCAACAGGGCCGGAGAAGAATGATCACTGCGCCCACGCATCGGGCCAGATCATCTCCGGCTGGGCCGTGGGGAACCGGTCATTCTCAGGATGTGCCCGCGGCATCGCCCCGGTCCAAAGGCATGGGACTTGCATCGGCCTTATGGGGAAGGTCGGCGCCAGCTCGCGGCGGACCGGGCTTCGCAAGGTAGGGCTATATCCAAGTATGCGAACAGCAGATCCGGGCATGCGCGTTACGACACCAGGACGGCCGGTTTGACGGTTGGAGGCAACGCAATGGGACCGCGAAACGACGATGACCACGGCGAGAACCAGGGTTCCGATTCGCCTCCGGGAGGCGAGCCCGCGACCAGCAAGGGTGGCGGCCTGGCGGCGGGTCCGAGTGTGATCGGGACCAATGATCCCGTCATCGAGTCAGGGGGGTCGTTCGATAGCGAATGGAAGAAGAAGGTCCCTGACTCAACCATGGTCGTCAAGACCAACCGTATCCAAGAGGCGAATGAGGGGTCCATTCCCGGTCTCGTGATGGTCCCTGTCGAATTCGCCCAAACCCCGCACGACCGCGCAGATGCCGAAAAGGGAAAGGAGGACGCAAACGGAAAAGGGAAGGACAAGAGCCGTGACGAGCGGAAACGGCCGAACGGCGACGCCAAGAACGCCGACTCGAAGTCCGAGCGGCGTCACCACGATCGCGACAGGTCTGACAACCACGACCACGACGCCGACGACCGCAGGCAGCCCGCAAGGCCCCCTTCGCTCACCCGCATGCTCCTTTTCTCCGCCCTCGTGGCCTCGGTCTGCGGCCTCGTCGGCGCCTGGGGCTACTCGTACTTCTTCGTATCGTCCAAATCGGACGATCAGAAGTCATCGGGTGACCAGAAGACTTCGAACAAGAAATCCGGGTCGAGCGATAGCTCGGACTCATCCAAGAAGGACTCGGGCTCGAAATCCGGGGGAGACTCGGGCTCGAAATCCGGGGCGGGCTCGAACCCGAAAAGCGGGGGAGAATCGGCCTCGAAGGCCGATTCCAGGACGGATGTCAGGCTGGCGGGCCGGACTTTCAGCCCACTTTGCTGGGGTGTGACACAAGCATTGCGACGACAAGTTCAAAAAGTTTAGGATGGGCGAATGCGAGGACTCGTTGGAACCCACCCCTCTCTACTCCATGCTTGATCGCGGGCATCACTCCATGAGAAAAGTCCGAACCTGGGTTGCCGTGCTGGGCATCGGTGTGCCGTGTGTGATTGTCGCGATCGCGATGACTACCAATTGGTTCTCGTCGGCCGGCTCGATCTATGGGCAGGTGACCTACAAGGGAAAACCGCTGGATCGCGGATTCGTCCTGTTCTATCCGACGGACGAGACCGAGACCGACTGGGTCGTTGGGCCGATCGATAAGAATGGGTCTTATTCGATCCACTCAGGATGGCGTCATCATTCCGGGAAGAAACGATTCCGGATTTGTATCATTCCCAGGAAAGGTAAGCCGGCGGCCCACGTAGACTTGACTGGTCAAGAATCGCACTCAAAGGTCATCCCGGTCGAGCTCAACTCCAAAGGTGACGACTCCCATCAGCTTGTGGCAGTCGACATTGGCTTTCCCCATCGGTATACCAATATCGCGACCTCGGGGCTCCAGATCACGCTGGGGCGTGAACCGGTTCAGATCGACATTGACCTGAAGGATTAACGGCTCATGGGCCGAGATCGGTAAGGACCGATGTCAGCGGGTTCGTAGGGTGGGTGTAACCCACCATCGGGCCTGGGGTTGCGGTGGGTTGCACCCACCCTACACCAGAGGCCCTCACCAATCTTGGCCCATGAGCCGGATTAACAACAGGCCGTCCGGATTGCCGTGCAAGCCCTTAGAGTGGAAAGAAAGCGGCGGCGTCCCACACTCTGAGGATCGCCGCCGCGGATCGCGAACGAGTTGGCTGGTCCGTACCCCGAAGCGATATCAGCCCAGCCCGGTTCGGCTCGGGCCTGGAAAGCTCGGCCTGCCGTCAGTTGCACGACAGGCAGGTCGGGACGACGACCGGGACCATCGTGCACTGCTGCACGGCGACCTGTCGCGGGACGAGGCGGGCCACGCAACGATTCACGGTGACGGGGACCTGCTCGGCGACGCAAGATCGGCACCTGGCGCGTGGCCGTCTCGGCCACCATCCGGCAGGTCGTCACCGGGATGCGTTCGGTCCGCTGCTCGCTGACGTACTGGCAGGTGGTGACGGGGACGGTCTCGGACCCGCTCCTCGGCGACCATCTGGCAGGTGCGGACCTCGTAGGGCTCGACGTGCTCCTCGGCGACCATCTGGCAGGTGGTGACGGGGATGGTCTCGACCCGCTCCTCGGCGACCATCTGGCAGGTGCGGACCTCGTAGGGCTCGACGTGCTCCTCGGCGACCATCTGGCAGGTGGTGACGGGGATGGTCTCGACCCGCTCCTCGGCGACCATCTGGCAGGTGCGGACCTCGTAGGGCTCGACGTGCTCCTCGGCGACCATCTGGCAGGTGGTGACGGGGATGGTCTCGACCCGCTCCTCGGCGACCATCCGGCAGGTCTGGACCGGGACCTGACGCACCATGGTCTCGCGGACGTATCGGGTCTCGCTCACGGTCCGGACCATCGGCCTCGAGACGAACACGCGCTGGCTGACCGTCCGCGGCGGGCACTGGACCGCGACCGTTGCCGTGACCTTCTTCTTGTGAAGACAACCGAAGAGTCCGCGCGGCTCGCAGCCGCAGTCCTCGGCGGGCACTTTGACCTTGCGCTCGACGATCGGGCCGGGCACCGTTGTATACTGGCGTTCGATAGTAGCCGCATTCCCTGACCTCCTGGCGACAGGTCGTCACCGGACGGCAGACCGTGTACGGCTGGTTGACCATGGTCGTCTCGTAGACCGGCTTCATGACGGTGTACCGCCGCTGCTGGCTGGCCGTCTGGTAGACCGGCTTCATGACGGTGTAGCGCCGCTCGCGCCGCTCGGTCTGGTAGACCGGCTTCATGACGGTGTAGCGCCGCTGCTGGTTGACCGTCTGGTAGACCGGCTTGCGGACCGTGTAGCGCCGCTCCATCCGCTGGGTCTGCACCACCGGCTTCATGACGGTATAGCGCCGCTCCTGGTTGACCGTCTGGTAGACCGGCTTCATGACGGTGTAGCGCCGCTCGCGTCGCTCGGTCTGGTAGACCGGTTTCATGACGGTGTAGCGCCGCTCCTGGTTGACCGTCTGGTAGACCGGCTTGGTCACCGTGTACGGCCGGTTGACATAACTGGTTTCGGTGACGGGCCTCATGACGGTGTAGTTCTCCGTCTGGTAGGCCGTGCGATAGCGCGTCTCCATGACCGTCATCGGTTCCGTTTCGTAGACGGTCTCATAGACGGTCTGATAGACGGTCTGCACCTGGGGGGTCAGGACCACCGCGTTGAACTGGCTCTCGACCACGGCCGGCTGCGAGCAGCGATGGCAGGCGCCGCCGCCATAGGTGGCCCAGGCCGGGGTGGAAAACCCCCCGAAGAATGCGACGACCGCCCCGGCGATCAGACACATCCCTTTCATAGACTTGAACATGCATGACTCCTCGGCGGATTCTCGGGCATCCTTGTCGCGATTCGCCACACGTTGTGAACTCAATTCGATTCGATTCGACCTGGCCCGGAGGAGGGTGCAGTCTCGTCCCTGAGAGGGTCCCCTGGCTCGATTCCCATTCGCAAATACGCAATTAACTCAAGATCACATCGTCCCGTGCCCGACATAAAGAAGTTGCGCACTCACGCAGATGGCACTTCGAATGGAGTATAACATGGGTCTTTTTGCAAAATTCGGGCACAAAACCAGATTTACCGAAGGGCAAGGTCGCCCTTTGCCGATAACGACGAGTTGAGCGCCGCCTTCGGCAGATAGCCCTGTAGGGCAAGACGTGTGCCTGTTGGGATGAGTAGCCAGTAGCGATTGGCCAGTGGCGAGTGAGAAAGGATCGACGAGACCGGGCTTTATGATTTTTCGCGATCGCCGCGTCCTACCAAGAAGAACGTCGATCGGGGGCCGTCTTGAATTATTTACACGGCCGAATCTACCAACTGGCCGGATCCTTGCCACCCGACTAATGATTCGCGACGGCTCGCAAGGTTTCGAGGGCCTGGCTTCGGACAGTGACCAGTCCGGACTTGGTGAGCTTCTCGAGCTCGGGGCGGAGGGACGTGGCGAGTTGGGGTGAGCCGTTTCGGATGGCGGCCCGGAGGGCTTCGATCGCTCCGAGCTGGATGGCCTCGATCTTGTTCTGCTTCTCCGTGGCGGAGGGGATCTCGATGGCCTTGTCGAGGTCGGAGGCGGAGAGCATCTCGCGGAGGGTGGGCTCGGCGGCGGTGTCGCCGCGCCGGGTGAGGGCGACGGCGGCGTTGTAGCGGACGAATCGGTCTTCGTCCGAGCGGATGCGATCGCGGAGGATCCTGGTGGCGTCGGGACTGTCGAAGAATCCCAGGGCGTAGACCGACAACTGGCGGAGGTCCGGGTCGCTGTCGGCGGCCGCCTCGCCGAGGGCCTTGATGGCGCGCGGGGCGTCGAGCTTGCCTTCGAGCCGGGCGGCCTGCTTGGCCAGGCTGCCGGCCGCCGCCATCCGGATCGCGATGTCAAACTGGGGCCCCAGCGCCCGGGTTAACGGGACGAGCGGGTTGACGACTTGACCGTTCTGCGTCTGGGCCTCCAGCGTCTGGAAAACGCCCAGAGTGTGGGCCACGTACTGCGCCAGCTTCGGGTCGTCGCGGAGCTTCGGGTCCTCGTAGTGGTCCAGCTCGCGGGAGAGCAGGTCCGTCAGCTCGCCGAGGAGCTTCGGGTCGGAGGCGATCGCCTGGTCGTTCTGGATCAGGCTGGCCAGCTCGAAGGCCGACCGCCAGTTGGCCGACGGGAGCTGGAGCTGCCGGACATACTCCATGGCGTCGCGCTCGCCACCGGCCAGCTTGCCGAACAAGAGCCAGACGACGATGACCACCAGGACCACCAGCGCCGGGATGACGAAGAGCTGCACCACGAACCCCGCCGACGGCGCTTCGACCGGCGGCAGGTCGGGCAAGGCCGGGGGCTTGTCCATGGTCGGTGCTGGGGTTGGCAAAGAGGTCGCTGGCGGCGTTGGGCACGGTCGGCTGGCTCATGGGTGCGGTTGCTTTGCTTCGTCGTCGGAATTCTCAGGTATGACACGACATCGGGCGGGATTGCTGTCGATCTTCCAGCCCGATCTCCCCAGTTCCAGTGTAGGGATTCCGACCGGTACGTCAAGCAAGCCGGCGGCTGGGGTCGTGCGATGGCGCTGCGCCGAGTCGGTCGCCTGTCCCATCGCGAGCCAAGGGTCTATGATAGAGAGGGATTGCAGCAACCCGATCCGTGCCCATTCACCATCCAGGGGCCAACCATGAGCGTCAGCGAAACGACGGAAGAACCGGCTCCGCCCAATGAGCCGGAAATGGAGCGGTCCTCCATTGCGGACATGGAAGTGCCACCGATGATCCAGAAGGCCCTGGACAGACATCGGCGCGACCTGCCCGAGCTGATGAAGACGCACGCCAAGCAATTGGCGATCTACCACGGCGAGAAGCGGCTGGAATTCGGCCGGTCGCAGCGGAAGCTTTACCAGAAGTATCTCGCCCGCGGCCTGAGCATGGATGAGTTGATGGTCCTCGCCGTCGGGCCGATGTTCGATGATGAACTGGACCTCGACCCGCCGGCTCCGCCCGACGAGCCGCCGCTGGAGCGGTCCATCATCGCGGACATGGAAGTGCCGCCGATGATCCAGCAGGCGCTGGACAAACATCGGCGCGACCTGCCTGAACTGATGAAGAAGCACGCCAGGCAATGGGTGGCCTACCACGGCGAGCAACGGTTGGGATTCGGCCGGTCGAAGCGGAAGCTTTACCGCAAGTATCTCGACCGTGGTCTGAGTATCGATGAGTTGGTGGTCCTCGGCGTCGAACCGGTAGCTACCCGATGAAGTGGAACTCGACTCGAGCGAGTGGGCTCACGTGTGATAGGTGCTTTCTCAGAGGACGCTCAATGTGACGACCATCCTTCGGGACGTTCCCTATTTCGACGAGCAGACTGTCGTCGTGGTTCGGAACCGACACGTGCCGATCAAGCCGCAACAAATCGTGGTCTGGGTGAGCCTGGCGGAAATCGAGCAGAGTGAACTCATATCCGGCACGCCTCGTTTTCCGGCCATCCTGGATACGGGCTTTTCGCACAACTTCGGTATTCGAGAGGAACACCTCATTCAATGGGCCGGCACTGCAACCGGGGTATTTCCGGAAGAACGGCCTATGTCCGCGTCAACAATGTCGCCGTTCCGCTCCATCGACGCCGATGTCTGGTTGCACCGGAATCGACCGGGGAAGCGCGATGAGATGAGGGATGATCGGCCGTTCTGCCTGGAGCTGAATCAAGGCATCGTGGTGTACCCGGCGGGGGCCCCCAATGCCCCACGCCTGCCGGTGCTGGGCCTTCGCGGGCTGAAATGGACGCGACTCCAGCTCTCGGTTGATTCCGACCATCTCCGCGTCAGGCTCCGTACACCGCGTCGGTATTGGATCTTCTAGCCCGGCGGCTTCTTCGTCTTCGACGGGACTCGATCCGCGACCTGCAAGAGCTCGGCTGCCTCCGCACGGAAGCGACCCAGCTCCTCGTCGTTGGGCGGATTGTTCTTCATCCACTGAACGGCCCGGTCAAACCATTGGCAGGCCTCCTTCTTGTCCCCGAGCTGCCAATGAGCCATCGCCAGGAAGAACGTGTCGTAACTTTCCGCTTGACTATCGGAGAGCTGCATCGATCGAGTCAAGGACTCGATCGCCTCCTTCCAATGGCGTGCGCGGTAATGGGCCACTCCCAAGGTATTCCAGTACATCGCTTGGTCCGGCTCGAGATCGACGGCTTTCCGGGCCAAGACGACCGCGCGTTCGGGGTCGCGGCGGCTGGGCTCCGGATGGGTGGCCATTAACCAGGCCGCGTTGTTGGGGAACTCGGGCCAGTCCGGCGCAATTCGGCGACCTTCGCGTAATCGCTGGCCGCCCGATCCCGATCGCGCTGGACATAATGAGCATCGCCCCGCGCACGTGTAGGCCTCGGCGTGGTCCGGTTTGAGGGCGATGGCCCGACTGAAATCGGCGATCGCCTCCTTGGCATTCCCCTGGCTCGCACGGATCAGGCCGCGCTGGTAGAGGGCCTCGACATGGTTCGGCTCGAGGGCCAGGGCCTGGCGAAAATCATTGAAGCCCTCGTGCGTTTGGCCCCTGCGGGCATAGGCCAGGCCCCGCCGGTAGTATGCTTCGGCGTCGAAGGGAGACAAGGCGAGGATCAGACTGGACATCTCCGGATCGGAGAATTCACCGAGGTCCACGGCGACCTCCACGGGCGGGCGATCGTCGGGTCGGGAGGGTCGGGCCGGCGGGTCCCAATCGAGCCCCATCTCGCGCAACCGGAGGCGGATCCGCTCCAGGTCCCAAAGCTGGATTACGCCGGACGTGGTTCCGGCGGCCAACCAGCCGCCATCGGATGCGACGCAGAGCGTTCTGAGCGATTCCGGCACGGGCGCCGCCAGGGTCGCCAACTCGCGTCCGCTCTCGACGTCCCGGAGCTTGATCTCCTGGGACGAGTGAGCGATCGCCACCGTCTGGCCGCTCCGGGTAAACGCGATCGCCCCCGGCTCATAACCCGAGAAATCCCTCAGCCATCGGAGGCCGGACTCCCACGACCCCACCCGATGGAAGAGGAATTCCTGGGCCGTGGCGATCACGAGCCACCGGTTGTCCGGGCTGAACAAGACCCGGGCTGTCCTCATCCCCGGGAAATCCCGCACCCATCGCCCGCTCCGCGCATCCCAGAGCTTGCTCTCGAATGCCTCCGCCGCACTGGTAGCGACCCATCGTGTGTCCGGGCTGAGCGCGACGGACGTAACGGCGTGGTTAATCATCCTCGGTCGTACGTTCGGTCGTTCGAGATCGAGGATCGCGGCCCGTCCCTCGCGCGTCTCGCGCGGCGACGGTCCGTCCATCCATGCTCAGTGACGCCCGGAATCCAGGATACCAGGGTGCCCGGGGACGGATCGGCACGGGAGGCCCGATCCGAAGTCGAGCGGATGACGATGCCGCGGGAACCCGGATGGGCCAGCGGTACAGTCCCGAGACCCCGCTGGTGATCAAGAATCCCCCAGCGGGGTCGAAGATGACAGAGTCCGTGCTGCCGGTCGGCAAGGCCGCGACCTCCTTGCCGGCAGCCAGGTCCCACAACCGCACCCCGTCGGCCGCGGCCGATGCGAGTAACCGGCCATCCGGGCTGATGTCCAGGTTCTCGATCCTCGCCTCGCGGCGGTGGCCGTGGAGCGGGCGATACTCACCGCCGGCGGCGACCTCCCAGCGGCCGACCTCGGGTCCGAAGACGCCCAATCCGAGCCGGCGATCGTCGCGGCTGAAGTCGCTGGCCAGGCTCCCAGTGCTGAGCAGCTCCTTTCCGCCCCAGGGGTCCCAAAGAGTCGTCCCACTACTACTGGCCGTCGCCAGCAGGTCACCGCGATGATTGAGGGCGACATGAGTGACCTCGTCGGGCGGGTCACATGGGCAGACTGCCTGGGGCTTGCCCGTCCGGTTGTCCCAGACGTACGCTTGCCCATCCTCGCAGGCCGTGGCCAGGAGCCGCCCATCGGCGCTCCACGAAAGCGCCCTGATCCGCTTGGGGTGAGTCAGCGTTCGCATCGTGCGACCGGCCAGGTCGAGGATCTGGATGTGAGGCCCGAGGGCGACCGCGATCAGGTCGCTTCCGCGGGTGGAAGCCCAGACATTCGACCCTCGAACCGGTGGGGAAGTGACACAACTCCCGGGCCCTCCGGAGGTCGAACAGGCGAATCCCGGATTCGTCGGCTCCCCGCGCCGCCAGGACCTGGCTGTCCGGTCGGAAATCGATCGTCCGTTCATACGCCTCGGCCGGTGCCGCTTTGAAGAGCGATTTCGGGCCGCTCAAGTCCCAGACTTGCAACGGGATCGAGGCCCGTTTCGAGCCGGCAACGGCGAGCCATCGCCCGTCAGGGCTGAACTCCAGCTTCATGCGCGAGTGCGGCGAGGGCTGAGCGGAGGCGGGAGGCGCCGAGGTCGGTGATGCGGACGATTTCCCGGTTGTCCGCCAGGCGTCGCACGGTGATGTAGCCGTCCTCATGGACGCGAGCATAACGTTCCATGTCTCGATCGAACGCGATGCCGGTCAGCGTGCTCCCGGGGGGATAGCCGGGCCACTTCTGGTCCAACCGCAGGTCGACCAGGGCCATGCAGGCGACCGCTTCGTTGCGGAGCGTGAGGATCGCCTCGGGGCCGAGGCGGAGGTCTCGGGCCAGCTTGGCAGCCTCCTCCAGGGCCTGGAGGCCCACCGTCCGGCGTCCCGCTCGTCCGCTCCACCGGCTGGCCTGGGCTTCCGCCAGCCTGGCCTCGTACAGCCGGTGCTGGCCCTCCTTCTGGGCCTTCCGGGTCTTCTCGAGCTGCTCCCGAGTGGCGTTCCGCTCGTCGCGCAGCCAGAATGCCGCTACCGAGGCGACGACGCTGACGGCCACGAGCAGCAGGACCACGGCCACGGAGGCCGTCGCCACCACCGCACGGTACCGCCGCGACCACTTGGCCGCCCGATCGAGCAGGCTGGGCCGCCGGGCCAGGATCGGCCGGTCGTCGAGGAACCGCGCGAGGTCGGCGGCCAGCGCGCCGGCGGTCGCGTATCGCTCGGCCGGCTCGCGCGCCATCGCCTTGTGCACGATCGTCGCCAGGTCCCGCGGAATGGTCGGGTCGAGCCTGCTCAGCCGCGGCGGGTCCTCTTCCGTCACTTGCCGGACCAGCCGGCCGCGGTCTGCCTCATCGAACGCCGGCCGCAGCGCCAGCAGCTCGTAGAGCGTCAGGCCCAGGGCGTAGACGTCGCCGCGTCCGTCGGCCTGGCCGCGGAACCGCTCGGGGGCCATGTAGCGCAGCGTGCCCACCAGGTCGCCGGTGTGGGTCAGGTCCTCCAGCCCGGCCACCTTGGCCAGACCGAAGTCGGTCACCCAGGCGGTGCCGGCGAGATCCAGCAGGATGTTCGACGGCTTGACGTCGCGGTGGATGATCCCCTGCTCGGCGGCGTACTCCAGCGCCTCGGCCACCTGGACGCCCGACCGGGCAACGGCGCGGGCGTACGGGCGGCCGGAACCGGTCAGGTCGGACGAGGAGGGCAGGACATCCGAGCTGGAGGACCACGGCGACACCGCCGCTTCGAGCGGCGGACCCGGCGCGCTCGACGATGGCCGCGGTCGACCGATCGACCACGGTCGTGGCGACGGCGGGCGTCGAAGCGGAGGAGCCGGTCGCCCCGTCGGGGATGGCACGGCCTTCCAGACCGAGGTTGCTCACGGGCGGAATGCCCGTGCCGCCCAGAGGGACCGCGCCACATCGGCCGCCGACGGCGGATCGCCTCGGCGGCCGGCACGGACGCCTGGCCCGGCCTGTCGCTCTCCCCGCCGACGCAGCCGGCGCAGCTCCTTCGAGACCTCGTCGAGCGGCTGGCCGGGGATGTACTGCATCACGTAGTAATGGGTGCCGTCCTCGTGACCAACGCCGAAGACCGGGACGATGTTGGTGTGGTGCAACCGGGCGGCGGACGCGCCTCGCGCTCGAACCGCCGCACCTGTTGGGGCGTCAGCGCGGCGCGGGCCAAAACCTTCAGCGCCACGCGGCGGCCCAGCGACTCCTGTTCGGCCTCGTAGACGATCCCCATCCCGCCCCGGCCGATCTCGCGCACGAGGCGGTAGTCGCCCAGCTTGGCGGGGATGTTCCCGCCCGGTTCGGCCCTCGGGCCCGTCGGCTCGGCCGCATCCAGCCGCGCGTCCTCGATGTCGAGCAGGACCGGGAACAGCTCGTGGATCTCCTCAGCCAGCTCAGGATATCGGGCCAGGTACTCGCTCAGCGCGGGCCGCTCACCGCGGCGCTGCCGCGCCAGGAACTCATCGGCCAGGACCTCCACCGGGTTGCGCTTGTCGCTGGACTCGGACATCATCGCCCCCTGCCGGCTGGCTCGGTGGGTCAGAGACACGACTGCGGAATCATTGGGCGAACGGGTCGGCCGGGAAGCTGGCGTCGAGGACCAAGGTCTCGGCCTCGCGGAGGATCACGAGGAATTCGAGCCAGTCGTTATAGTAGAACGGCAGTTTCGGGTGCGCGGTCTTGTCGGCGAACTCACGTCGCAATCGCTCGAGCAGGGCGCGGGTCGATCGAGGCAGCGGCGGACCTCCTCGGTGTGGCCCAGGTGGTGATGGGCCAGGGCCAGGCCCAGCCAGTCCAGCTCGGGAACCCAGTGAACGTCGGGCTTGAGATTCCTCTCAAACAGCCCGATGGCCCGCTCGTACTGACCTGATCGGACGAGGGCCAGGCCCAGGACGTGCCGGTAGTAGGGTGTGGGCTCTTCGGCGACGGCGCGCTCGGCCCATTTCACCGCAAGGCCGGAATCGATGGGCGCACGGCTCCCGACCGCGACGGCCCGGGCACGCACGTACGAGGCGTAGCCGCTGGACTCCATGGTTAACTCTCGGGCCAAACGCTCGCACCAGCGGCGATGGCCTTCATGGTCTCCCCTGAGCTGGAGGAAACAGGCGTACTCCTGGGCGACCTCATCGGTGTGCAGAGCTCGGTGGGCGAGGGCAGCTTATCGTAGGCCGTCAAGGCGTCATCCCATCGCTCGAGCCAGGACAGGTACCGGCCCCGGGCGATCCAGAGCTGGGTGTCGTTGGGGCGCTCTTCGAGCATGGCTGCGAAGAGCCGGTCGCGGCGGACGATCTCCAGGTCAATCGCAGTGCGGGTCGCATGCCAGGCCCCCTCGTCCGGTACGGTATCCAGGAGTCGATCGAAATCGATCACGAGCCGGTCCACGTCCTCGGAGGAGTCGGCTCGGTTGACCAGATGCCGCAGGCACCCTCCGGGTCATACACTCGGCGGATTGAGGCTCGGGTCGCCGCCGTCGCCGGAACACCCTGCGGAGGGTCGGAAAGCTCCAGCGGCGTGGCATCCCAGACCATGGCGTTCGCATCATACGAGCCGGCCGCGAGCCGGTGTCCGTCGCGGCTGAAGGCCAGCGGCCCGACATCCCCATGGCCGCTGTACAGGTCGGTCACTTCGCGGCGAGTGGCCACGTCGAAGAGCTTCGGGGCCGTGCCGCCGATGGCCAGCCGGGTGCCATCGGGGGTGAAGGCCAGGCTCCTCGTGTGGGGCCCACCGTGCGCGGGGAAGGACGCCAGCACCCGTCCGGACCGCGCGTCGCGCAGTTCCACGACATGGACCCCGCCCCTGATGCAAGATCCCAGCACGGCACCCAGTACGTTTCCGTCGGGGTGGAACGCGACGGCTCGGACCGCATTCGGGAGTCGCTCCTGGATAAAGAGTCGCCGGCCGCTCGCGACTTCCCACACGGCCAGCGACCCGAGCGAGTCCTCCGATTCCCGGTCGCCGCCCCCGGAGGCCAGGAGGGTCGAGTCCGGGCTGAACGCCACGCAGACCGTGCGGTTGGCATCGGGATGAGCCAACCACGACCGTCGCAAGGTGCCGGTGGCCGCGTCCCACAGGCAGAGGGTCTTGTCCGCGTGGGCCGAGGCGATCAGCCGCCCATCGGGGCTGTAGGCGACTCCCAGCACGAACCCCGCGGGATTCGGTGCGCGTAAGGGCGTGCGAGCCCGCCCGGTCTCGGCGTCCCAGCGGAGGACCGTTCCCCGGACGTGGCCGGCGGCCAGCTCGCGGCCGTCGGGTGAGAGGGCCAGGCTCCAGAAGCCACCCTGCCAGCTCGACTCCTCGCCGGGACCATCGATCGTCCAGATGGAGTCGCCGCCCCGGGTGTTCCAGGCCCGCACGGTATTGTCCCACGAGGACGTATACAACCGACCTCCGTCGGGCGACAGCGCCACGCCCGTGACCCAGGGGAAATCCTGCGACCGGGTCGCGGTCATGCGGAACTCCCGTGGCGCGGAGGCCCTGCAATTCCACAGCTTGACCGTGCCGTCGTGGCTGGCCACGGCCAGCTCCTGGCCGTCACTCCGGAACGCAGTGCCCGAGATGCCACCGCCCTCATTGTTCTCGTGGCCGCGCAGCTCGCCGACGCGGAGCCAGGTCGTCGTGTCCCAGACTTCCGTCTCCCCGCTCCAACTGCCCGTGACCAGCCGCGTCCCGTCGGGGCTCAGGGCCATCGCCCTTGTTTTGTAGGCCCCCAGGGTCTGGACCACCGCGCCGGTCTCCACGTCCCAGACCAGCGTATGTTCCTGGTCGCTGCCGCCGATCAGCCTCCGGCCGTCGCGGGTGAATGCCACCTGGAATCGGAAGCAAGGCTCACCGGAAAACGTCCGGACGAGGCGGCGTTCGGCCAGGTCCCAGAGGTTGACCGCGCCGAAGCGGCTCAGGGCGAGCCGGCGGCCATCCGGACTGAAGGCCAGCCCCAGGACGGTGTTCGCCCCGGGCAAGCTCATGACCTCCCGGCCCGTCCGCGCGTCCCAGAGGAGGCAGGAGTGCGCCTGGCTTCGGAAACGGGAATTGATGGCCCCGCAGCCGGCGGCCAGCAGATGGCCATCGGGACTGAACGCGACGCAGGCCAGACCGTCCCCCTTGATCCTCCGCCGGAAGGAGCGCCTTCCCGTGGCGCTCTCCAGGACCAGCAACTCGCCCTCACTTGCGGTCCAATTGTTGAGCTGGGCCCCGACCGCGGCGAGGAAACGTCCATCCGGACTGAAGGCCACGCCCCTCACCGAATGGTACATCCCGCGCAAAGCGATTCGTTCGTGGCCGGTGGCCGCGTCCCAGACCAGGAGCTCGCCGTAACCCGGTTCGAGCGGGAAAAGGAATTGCCCGCCGCCCGAGGCCACGAGTCGGCCGTCCGGGCTGTAGGCGACGCAACAGGGCGACTCGCGGTGGCCCCGGTAGTTGAGCCGTTCGAGATGGCAGAGCCTGCGGACGAACCGCCACTCCCAGCCCCGCAGCCGGTCCGGACAGGCGTCAAGGAGCTCGCGGCTGTGGGACAGGTTGTTCGCCTGCCACTCCCGCTGGGCCTGGCCGATCCGGCTGGCGTAAAGCTGCCACTCCAGCTCTTCGGCTTTCGCCCGGGCCGCTTGGGCGGATAACTCGGCCGCCGTGGCCGCGAGCGATGCCTCATTCTTCGCCTGGCCCTCCGAATGCGCCAGGTCCCGGAACTGGAAGGCCGCGGCCGTCGAGGCGATCGTTCCGCCGGCCAACAAACACAGGATCAACGCCAGCAAACCGGCGACAATCGGGTTCCGCTTGCACCAGCGGGCTACCCATTCGGTGGTGGTCGTCCGCCGGGCCACGATCGGCCGGTCCTCCAGGAACCGCGTCAGGTCCGCCGCCAGTGCACTGGCCGTCGCATACGCGCTCGGCCGGCTCCCGCGCCATGGCCTTGAGGACGATCGTCTCGAGATCGCGCGGGATGTGACGGTCGAGCTGGCGCGGCGGGCTGGGGCTGTCGTGTAAGATCCGTTCGATCAGCCGGGCGCGGTCCGACTCGTCGAAGGCCGGGCGCAGGGCCAGCAGCTCGTAGAGCGTCAGGCCCAGGGCGTAGACGTCGCCGCGGCCGTCGGCCTGGCCGCGGAACCGCTCGGGGGCCATGTAGCGGAGCGTCCCGACCAGGTCGCCGGTGTGGGTCAGGTCCTCCTGGCCGACCACCTTGGCCAGGCCGAAGTCGGTCACCCAGGCGTTGCCGGCGAGGTCCAGCAGGATGTTCGACGGCTTGACGTCGCGGTGGATGACCCCCTGTTCGGCGGCGTACTCCAGCGCCTCGGCCACCTGGATGCCAATGCGGGCCACGGCGCGGGCGTAGCGACGGCCGGTGCCGGTCAGGTTGACCGAGGAGGACAGAACGTCCGAACCGGGGCTCGATGGGCGGTCCGGCGTGGCGACCGCGACCGCCGTTGGCGCGATCGCGTCGGCCGGTCGGGCCGGAACGGCCACCGTCGTAGCCGCCAGGCGGGGCTCGGAGGGGCCGTGTGAACCGGCGGGATCGGGGGCGAACTGGTCGTCGCACAGCGAGATCGCCAGGTCGGCCGCCGAGGGCCGCTCGTCCACGCGGCCGGCCCGCGTCCCGACGGTCTTCCCTGCCGGCTCATGATGCCGCCGCCGTAGCCGGCGCAGCTCCTTCAGGACCGCGTCGAGCGGCTGGCCGGGGATGTACTGCATTGCGTAGTAGTGGATTCCCTCTTCGTGACCGACGCCGTAGACCGGCACGATGTTGGTGTGGTGCAGCCGGGCGACGGACCGCGCCTCGCGCTCGAACCGGCGGACCTGCTGGGGCGTCAGCGCGGCGCGGGCCAGGGCACCTTCAGCGCCACGCAGCGGCCCAGCGACTCCTGTTCGGCCTCGTAGACGATCCCCATCCCGCCCCGGCCGATCTCGCGCACCAGGCGGTAGTCGCCCAGCTTGGCGGGGATGTTCCCGCCCGGTTCGGCCCTCGGGCCCGTCGGCTCGGCCGCATCCAGCCGCGCGTCCTCGATGTCGAGCAGGACCGGGAACAGCTCGTGGATCTCCTCGGCCAGCTCAGGATATTGGGCCAGGTACTCGCTGAGCGCGGGCCGCTCGCCCCGGCGCTGCCGCGCCAGGAACTCATCGGCCAGGACCTCCACCGGGTTCCGCTCGTCGCTGGAGTCGGACATCATCGCCCCTTGCCGACTGATTCGGCTATGGCCGGCCCGGCCGGCGGTGCGCCGGGGGCCGAGACCGCAGATAAGAGTCTGTCCATAAGTAGCATCATACCGCAGTACGATAGTGGAACTCAGGCTCCGCGTCCGAGGGCCGGAGACGGTTGAGCATGAGCTGGATCATGGCCAACTTGATGAACGACTCCGACGACAGCACGCTCTTCTCGCGGTCCGCCGTCAGGCGACGGCATCTGCCCAGCCAGGCGAATGTCCGCTCGACGGTCCATCGGATCGGCAGCGTCACCCAGCCCTGGGCATCCTTCGGGCGGCGCACGATGTTGAGGTCGTACTCCGCGTTATTCTCGACCCACTGGTACAGGGCGAAGTTGTGATATTTGCTGTCGGCATACATCCGCGTCACCTTGCTCATCGGCTGGCCCTCCAGTCGGGCGAACAGCGTCGCGGCCGCCGTGGCATCGTTGACGTCGGCTGCGGTGACCAGCACGGCCAGCAGCAACCCCATGCTGTCCACGACGATATGTCGCTTGCGGCCGTTGACGTTTTTGGCGTTGTCACGGCCCCGCTGCTCGCCGCCGGAGGTCGTGTTGACCGACTGGCTATCGACACTGGCCGAGGTGCGGGGGTGGTAGGGCTTCTCCAGGGTGCGGGCCTTGCAGCGAAGCCGGTCGTGGATCCGGTCCAAGGTCCCATCGCGACGCCACTGGTCGAAGCAGCGCCAGACGGTACTCTTGGGCGGGAAGTCGACGGGCAGGTAGCGCCACTGGCAGCCGGTGCGGAGGAGATACAGGATGGCGTCGAGGACGTCCCGTAGGTCGGTCTTGCGGGGCCGCCCGCCGCCGGGTTCGGGCGGAATGTGGGGCTCGATTAGAGCCCACTCAGCGTCGGTGAGATCGCTAGGGTAATGGTTCATTCTCATACCATCACTACGCCGGCCACTCCCCGTTTGTTCATCTCCTTGAGGCGTCAGCGCCCGGACGTATCGGTTACTCGCCGCCGCCTTGGAGAGGTCGAGGACCTGCGCCACCTCGCCGTTGGAGAGCAACTCGAAATGGCGCAAGACCAGGACCTCACGGTCGACAGGGTCCATGCTGTTGAGCGCCTCCTGCACCCGGAGCTGGGTCTCGGCCCGGATGGCCGCCCGGCTGGGCGAGGTGAACTGGCCCAGGAGCTGGGCGGCCAGCGACGCCGACGAGGCTTGCGGCATGGCGCCGCGATGCAGGGAGATTTCCTGGCCGGCGTCGCGCATCTTCGAGCCGAGGTGGCGGCGGGCCAGGTCAACCAGTTTCTGGCCGGTGAGAACGCGAAGCCAGACGTACACCGAGGTGGTCGGCGCGCGGGCGAATTCCTCGACCCGGCGGGCGGCCTCCAGATAGGTCTCCTGGAGGACGTCCGAGGGGTCGATCCGCCCCTGGAGCCGGCGGTCCATGCGGAGGCGGACCATCTGCACCAGCCGGTCTCGGTGGTGCGCAAACAGGGCCGCGACCGCGTCCCGGTCGCCGTCGGCGGCGCGGCGGAGCAGGTTATCCGTCTCGGTGGAATCGCCCATGGCTTGTGGTCCCATATTCTCAATACCGTACGTGGGCGGTAATCGTACACAGAGATTCTTCCCGAATGGCGATTCGCCGGCAGGACCAGCACGGTCTTGAGGGTTGACACCGCCGCAGGATCGCCAATCCCTGTGACCCATTGCGATGGGCCGCCCCACCCCGTCGCGTCATTCTGGGGCGTGAGTAGCAATGGAACAGGAAACCGGTGTAAGGACCGTCCCCTGCCTTCGCGGTGTTCGGCGGTCGGGGGTCACGACCGTCATTCGCCCGCCCAGGCCAGCACGACCATCTCGTCCGTCTCCTGCGTCAGCGGCCGGCGATCGAAGCCGCCGCAGACCTCATACCGCGCGAAGCCGGCGGCGCGGAGCAACAGCTCCATCTCGGCCTTGTACGTCCAACGCACGAAGAACTCCGAGCGGTGGATGATGCGGGTCGTGCCGTCGGCCTCAACCAGTTCGACCTCGAACCGCGAGCGCTGCACCTGGGTGACGCGGTCGAAGCCTCGGGTGTCGTAGCATCGCAGCGTCTGCCCGGTGCGCGGGTCCGTGGTCTCGCCTTCGAACGCGCGCTGGTCCTGCGGCGGCGCCGATCCACCCCAGGCCCGGGAAGGCACCGTCAAACGCCAGCAGCCCTCCGGGGAGCAGGCACCGTCGGACGCACTCCAGGCACCGGAGTTGGTCCTCGGTCGTCAGCATGTGGCAGAAGGCGTTGAAGGGGATCATGGCCAGGTCATAGCGGCGCGGCATCCGGAAGTCGGCCATGTCGCCGCGGTGGAGGGCCGGCGAGAATCCGAGGGCGGCGGCCTTGCGGCGCGCCGTGTCGAGCATGGGCTGGAAGAGGTCCAGTCCGTCGGCGTCCGCCCCGGCTTGCAACACCGGCAACAGGACGCGGCCGGTCCCGCAGGCGATCTCGATGACCGGCCCCTTGGCCTCGTGCGCCAGGCCGACGTAGAAGTCGATGCCGTAGTCGAGGCCCTGGCAGAGGATATCATACAGCTCGCCGTCGTCGAACGGCGAGGGCTCGCCGGGTGGTGTCGATTGCATGTGGGGCCTCGCGTGTCGTGGTGTCGTTGGGCGGCTCTGGTTGAGATGCCAAATACGGTGGTGCCCGACTTCTTCCTCCAAGGTACCTAGAAAACCAAGGGGGCGTTGCGTCTGAAGACCATGCCATCAAGACTTTACCCTATCTGGCACCGGGCGGCTTCGAAGCTTAAGCCGGTTTCCTGTTCCATTGCTACTCACGCCCCATTCTGGGCGATCGGAGTGCCCGATTCAAGGCATCCCGATCGAGGCCATTCGTTTGATCGGGGTCGAGGTGATCGCCTGGCCCTGGAGGTTTCGTCCGGTTCGCGGGCGGGAACGATTGATGCAGTGCGTGATTCTGTCGGCGCGAATGCTCGTCCCGGATCCCCAACTCGTTCCTCCGTCCGCCCTGGAGGCGGACCTCAATTCGTCTCAGCCTTCGTACCCCGGCCTCCAGGGCTCTTGGACCGGGGCACGAAGGCTTCATCGACTACCCTTCGCGAGGGACTCACGTGGCAAATTGCCGAACCTTCCCGGTCGTCTCGACGGCATTCACAATGAAGCCGGCACTGCTGAGCGTGATCGATTGGACGGATTGGTCCAGCAGGGACCGCGTGGTCGGGCTGGAGTATTGCCAGAGATTGCCGCTGGACTCCAGGACATCCAGGAATCCCCCGCTGCCCACGAGGAACGACTTCACGCCGGTGTCCAGGTCGGAGAAGCCGTTGCCGACGGTTGTCATCAGCTCGCCGTCGCTCTTGAGTGCGATGATGTCGTTGGCCCACGCGGTACCGGCGTGGCCCAGCGCGAAGGAGGTGACGGTGTAGCCGATGTCGAAGAAGCCATTGCCGAGCGTCTCCATCAGCTCGCCGTCGCTCTTCAACGCGAAGATGGCATTGGCCCAGGGCGTGCCGTCGTATCCCAACTGGAAGGAGGAGGTGGTATAGCCGATGTCGAAGAAGCCATTGCCGAGCGTCTCCATCAGCTCGCCGTCGGTCTTCAGCGCGATGATTCCGCCGTACCAGGGCGTGCCGTCGTATCCCAACTGGAAGGAGGAGGTGGTATAGCCGATGTCGAAGAAGCCGTTGCCGAGCGTCTCCATCAGCTCGCCGTCGGTCTTCAGCGCGATGATTCCGCCGTACCAGGGCGTGCCGTCGTATCCCAACTGGAAGGAGGAGGTGGTGTAGCCGATGTCGAAGAAGCCGTTGTTGAGCGTCTCCATCAGCTCGCCGTCGGTCTTCAGCGCGATGATTCCGCCGTACCAGGGCGTGCCGTCGTATCCCAACTGGAAGGAGGAGGTGGTGTAGCCGATGTCGAAGAAGCCGTTGCCGAGCGTCTCCATCAGCTCGCCGTCGGTCTTCAGTGCGAAGAGGCCGTTGGCCCACGCGGTGCCGCCGTATCCCAGGGCGAAGGAGGTGACGGTGGTGGCGATGTCGGAGAAGCCGTTGCCGAGCGACTCCATCAGTTCGCCGTCGGTCTTCAGTGCGAAGAGGCCGTTGGCCCACGCGGTGCCGCCGTATCCCAGGGCGAAGGAGGTGACGGTGGTGGCGATGTCGGAGAAGCCGTTGCCGAGCGACTCCATCAGTTCGCCGTCGGACTTCAGCGCGAAGATGTCGCCGGCCCAGGGCGTGCTGGGGTTGCCCAGGGCGAAGGAGGTGACGGTGGTGGCGATGTCGGAGAAGCCGTAGCCGTCGGTCTCCATCAGCTCGCCGTCGGTCTTCAGCGCGTAGAGCCAGTTGCCGGTCGAGGTCCCTGGGTTGCCGACCGCGAAGGAAGTGACGTTGTAGCCGATGTCGGAGAAGCCATAGCCGTCGGTCTCCATCAGCTCGCCGTCACTCTTGAGTGCGAAGAGCCAGTTGCCGGTCGACGTCCCCGGGTTGCCCACCGCAAAGCTGGTGACGTTGTAGCCGATGTCCTGCCAGCCGTAGCCGTCGGTCTCCATCAACTCGCCGTCGCTCTTGAGCGCGAAGAGCCAGTTGCCGGTCGAGGTCCCCGGGTTGCCCACCGCAAAGCTGGTGACGTTGTAGCCGATGTCGGAGAAGCCGTAGCCGTCGGTCGCCATCAGCTCGCCGTCGCTCTTGAGCGCGTAGAGCCAGTTGCCGGTCGAGGTCCCCGGGTTCCCCAGTGCGAAGGCGGTGACGTTGTAGCCGATATCGTTCCAGCCGGAGCCGACGGTCTCCATCAACTCGCCGTCGGATTTCAGTGCAAAGAGGCCGTTGGCCCAAGGCGTGCCCGGCTTGCCCAAGGCGAAAGAGGTCACCCCGGTGGCGAGGACCTCCCAGCCGAGGGGATTGTATTGCCAGAGATTGCCCGTGCTGTCGAGCTGGTAAAGCAAGACCCCGCCGCCGGCCACGGTGAACGGTCGGGTCAGTCCGGCGACCACCTGGGCGCGAACCGGACTCCCTCGACCCGTCACCAGGTCGTAGCCAACCCCGGAACTGAAACTCTTGTTGCTCCCGCTGGTGATGTCGTGGAATGCCGAGCTCGGTAGATGATACAGCAGAGGCAGCGTCTGGCTGGCGCCATCCAGCGCCGGCAGGCCCGCCTGGGAGCGGCCCTGGTCGGCGAGGGCGACCAGGGCCGCCCATTGGGGAGACCCGGCACTCGTCCCTTCCGTGGAGATCCAGGGGGCTTTGCTGTCCGCGAAGGAGTCGTAGACCGCGACTCCGTCGCCTGCGTTGTAGGCGACGTCCGGATTCGTGCGAACGGTCGTGCTCTGGGTGACGACGCCTTTCTGATAGCCGGGTTGGCTGAGCGACGTCAGGCCACCTGAGCTGCCGTTCCAGCCGATCTCCCCCGTCACACCCGTACCCGGATAATCGCCCGCGGAGTCCAGCGGCAGGACCGTGCCGCCGACCGAGACGACGTTCGGTGACGTGGCCGGCGGGTCCGCCGGCTCACCGTCGTCGCCCGTGGAGGCCAGGAACGTGACCCCGGGGTGCCCGCTGGGTGTCGTGAAGGTGGAGTCGGGAATAGAGATCGAGCCCCCGAAGCTCATCGAGACAGCCACGACGCCGGGGTAGTTTCGTGCGGTATTGATCGCGGTGACGATGTCGCTGCTGTTGGCTATGAAGCTCCCGTCGTCGCCTTGGGCGATCGTGTTGAACTCGACCAGGAGAATCGAAGCGGCCGGCGCGATCGCGTGCGCCCATTCCACGTCCAGGGACGTCTCCAACGACAGAGCTGAGTTTTGGTTGGTCGGGTAGTTGGAAGTCTGGCCGGACTCGTTGACCTGCGTAAACGAGGGTGGATCCGGGATGAAGTACTGGGGATTCTGGATCCCCGCCTGGGGTTGATCCACTTGCCTGTCGAACGCCTGGAGATCCGAGTGAGCGTTCGGGTCGTGGCCAGGATCGATGATCGCGATCGTCATGCCCGCACCATTGAGCGGGATCTGGTCGAACCCGTAGGCATGGCGGACTTGCGGGGGCGTGTAGCCGGTGGGCACGGTGCTATCCAGAACCGTTGAGGGTGAGCCTTGGATCGCGCCCCCCTGGGCTTCGGATCGAACAGCGGCCATCTCGACAACCTGGGTTGAGGTCGCCTGGGGAGCAGCGACTGACCCAATGGGGCCTTCGACCCAGGTCGAAGAGAGCAGGACCCGCCGGTCGAGCCCATCGAACGTCAAGGGACGACGGCGGCTTTTGCGAAGCGCGCTTGAGTTCCTCGTGCGGTTGCCGGACCAGATCGATGCCAGTCGAGAAATCATGGGAGTTCTCCGTGTAGAAGAGTTCACCGAGTCATCAAGGATGCCAATGGGACGAGGCCGTAACTGCATGGTGATCGTTGCGAGAAAGCGTCCGGGCCGTTCATTGCCGTGCGCAGGCCGAGGCGCTGGGGCCTGCCCGCGCCGGCGATTACCTGTCTCGGCGCGTCGGGCTGCGAGCCATTACCGGAGGCCGGATTCAATCCGTGGCCATGGGCGGGACACGACGCTGATATCTCGGGAAGGCCGTCCTCCGGCATGGCCCTCCCTTGTCTCCGTGTCGGGTGATGCTCCCGATCTGCCCACCGTGCCTGGAATCAATACCGCTGTCCGGATCCGATCGTACACCGGAATTCGTCGCGGCCCGGTCGCGGGGTCACAATTTGCCGGCCCCTGCGCGGCCCGACCGGCCACCTCAACGGCGGCTTCCTCCTGATCGCCTCGGGGACGAATAAGACGGTGTTCGATGTCGCCACCGACACCCCTAGGGTCGTCCCCGAGACGAACTGGATCATCTAATCATCACGAGACGTTTCCATCCGGAGTGTGGGCCAGGTGCCCTCGGCGATCGCCAACGAGCCGGTGGCATCGGGTCCACGCTTTTCCTTTGGCAGGGACCGAATTCGTGAATGGCCGGCTCGTCGAGAGACCTTACCGGGCGTCCGCCGAGAGACCGCCGGCGACTCTCGGGAGTTGATTGGGCCATGTGGACGTGCTCCCACCTCGGCCGCTCACGTGGTTTTACCCGATCTCGGGATCCGCTACCGACTTCCTGCCCTTCACGAGTTGCCAGAGATAATAGACCGGCACGCCGGCCAGGATGCTCAGCAGCGCATAAGAGGAGACCACGGGAGTCTGGGTGAACGCGGCGAGCGTCACGAGTGCCGTCAGCACGAGGTACACCGCTGGCGTGACCGGATATCCGGGCGTGCGGAAGGGTCGAGGCAGGTCGGGCCGCTTCCATCGGAGCACGTAGATCGAGCTCATGGCCAGCATCGAGAAGATCGAGAGCCCGATGCCGGCATATTCGATGATGCTGCGCAACGATCCGATCCAGAGCAAGACCAGGGCCAGGACGATCTGGAACAGCGTGGCGACCGCGGGCGTATTCGCCCGACGGCGTCAGCCTGGCCGCGAAGGACGGGAACTGGCCGGCCTGCGCCATGGCGAAGAGGACCCGAGGGCCGATCAGCAAATAGGCGCTGAGCGACGACAGGAGCATCAAGCCGAAGGCGATGCTGAGCGGGTCGGACCATCGCGTGCCGAAGAGCCGCTCGGCGGCGAGCTGCGCAATCGGGCTCGACGGCTCCGAAGCCGTCGTTCCTTGACGATCGCCCCGACGTCATCCGCCGAAAGGGCCAGGCCGTACACCGACGTTCAGCGCGAGGTAGAGCAAGAGCACGCCGCCGGTCCCCAGCAACACCGCCCGCGGCAACAGTTTCTGCGGCTCCCGGACCTCGCCCGCCATATAGGCCGCCGCGTTCCAGCCGGTGTAGCCATAGTAGATGTAGATCAGCGAGGAGAGCAGGCTCAGGGTGAGCTTGCCGTCGATCGGCTTCGGGTCGATGAGGTTGGCCGCGTGAGGCCAGCCCACCACGAGCCGGCCAGGGCAAAGGCGACCAGCAAGGCGATCTTGATCGCGGTGATCCAGCCCTGGACCTGAGACGTCTGCCGCCGGCCCGAGACATGGATCACCGCGAAGGCCAGGATCGCAACCGTCCCCAGGCCGCGCTGCCAGAGCATGACCTGCGCTTTCGGGAACCGGAAACGGCGCGAGCAGATACTTGGCCATCCCGAACGCCGAGGCCGCGCTCGGGGCGGCAAACCCGATCACGAACGACACCCAGCCCGACAAGAATGCCGGCAGCGGCCCATACGCTTCATGGAGATAGACGTAGTCGCCGCCCGTCCTCGGCATCGACGCCGACAGCTCGGCGAGCGTCAACGCCCCGCAGACCGCCGTGATCCCCCCCAGGACCCAGAGGACCAGCATCCACAGGTTGCTTCCCACGCTCGCGACCGTGAAGCCCGAGGTCGTCAAGATCCCCGTCCCCACCATGCTGGCCACGACCACGAACGTCGCCATCGCCAGGCCGAACTCGGCCGGCATCTTCTCGCCGCCCACGGCCGTCGGGTCATCGGTTGCCGGCTCTGTGTTGAATTCAGACATCATTGCATCCGTAGAAAGTCTGAGAAGAATGGGTGCTAGGGGTAAAATGGAGCGAGAAATTCGTGAATTTTTGAAGAACCGGTGGACAAACGCCATGTGAGGGCCGAAGAATCATTTATAGAGGACACGCAGCCTGAAACGAATGGATCTTGGAGGCGAGTCACCAGGGAGCACAATTGGGGGTGAACCCGTGAGCGATCTTCGGACCCTGAAGCGAGGCCGAGGCGGGCCTCACGTTCGGTGTGTCCAGGGACGGCTCTCTCTGCTGTTGGGAGATGAGGAAGCCGACGGCTCGCTCGAGCCGGTGTCGGCGACCGTCTCCGCGTCGGAAACGTCGCGATCCGCAGGCGTCCGTCTCCATCACCTTCCGGCAGGCGACGGCCCATACGCCCCCGGTCTTCCATCCGCTGGCGTATCGCGGGGTCGTGGCCGGCTGGCCGGTCCGCCGCCGCGAGCAGTGGGGCCGCCGCGCCAACGATCTGGAAGAAACCGGGCTGTCCTGGCGCGACGCCGAAGCCCAGGCATTCGTCGAAGTCTGGAACACGGTCCAGTAAGGAGCATCACACCCTCCCTCTGGCCTCGTCCGAGAGCGGAGCGGAATTAGAGACTGTGGCATGAATCCCGGTCACCTTGCGTCTTTCGGCTCGAAGCGGCTGACCTAGTCAGCCCATGGCAGCGCCCTGGGATCGGGTCATGTAGATACCCGAGCCCTGAAAGGGCGAAACATCTCTCTGGCTTGTGCCGCCCTTTCAGGGCTTGAGTTCGGTTGGACTTTGTGGTCCCAGGGCGATGCCCTGGCTGCTTTGTCGGCCCCTTCGGGCAGAATCCCGCACCCGGTATCCTTGCGATAGACTCCGGAATCTAATGCGGCTTGACCGGCGTCGTTCGGGCGGGTCGACCTGGGCTTCTCGAACCGCAGGAAGAAGTTCTCCTTCAGAGGTGGCGGGTTGGGTGTCGGGATCGCCGACGAACCCGGCCGCCTCGATCTCCTTGCGGAAGACCGCCTGGCTGGCGCGGACGTGCTTGAGCACGAACGCCGAGCTCTTCCCTTCCACGCGATCGAATTCGATCACGACCAGCCGGCCGCCGGGCCGCAGCGCCTGGTGGATCGAGGCCAGGGTCTTCTCCGGCTTCTCCAGGTGGTGATACACGTCGCTCAGGAAGACGAGGTCGACCGAATCCCGGGGCAAGTTGGTCGAATCCTGGCTCCCCAGGATGGTGACCACCTGGTCTTGCCGACGCTTCTTGGCGTCGGCGGCGATGTGGTCGAGGAACTGGGTCGCGATATCGACGGCGTAGACCTTCCCGGTCGGTCCGACCTTCTCGGCGAACAGCCGGGTGAAGAGCCCGGTGCCCGCGCCGATGTCGGCCACGGCCATGCCCGGCACCAGGTTCAGCGCCGCGACGATCTCGTGTCGCAGGGCGTAGTTCTCGCGGTTCTCCGACTCGAACTTCTTGACGTATTGTTTGACGTCCGGCTTCTTGAATGGGTCGTTGATCTTGGGGTCGGTCCTGGGCTTCGGCGTGGATTCGGTTGTCTGGGTCTGGGTCTGGGTCCATCCTCCGGTCGCGGCCAGGACGACGGCGCTGGCGCTCACAACCCAGGCGAGCCCGATGCGATGGATGTGCAAGCCTTGCATGAAAGAACTCCCTCCTCGAATGGCTTCGAGGACTCCCGGCGCTCGGCCCCATCCGGTGGATGGCGGGCCGGTCTCCGATTATCATGGGGTTTCGGCGAGAATGCTACGCCGTCCTCTGGGGCCGCCGAGACCGGGGAGGTCGATGAGATGTTCGAGCTCGTTGGGAGAATCCGGGCCGGGCGCGTCCGACGCGACCCGCAGGACGTTCCTCCGCCAGGCCGGAGGCGGCTTCGGCGCGATCGCGGCGGCCTGGCTGCTCGAACGCGAGTCAGGCACAGGCGCGCGGCGGGACTCCGGTCAATCCGCTGGCGCCTCGGCCGCCCCACTTCCCGGCGAAGGCGACGCAGGTCATCTACCTGTTCATGCACGGCGGTCCCAGCCACCTCGAGACCTTCGACCCCAAGCCCGAGCTCCAGCGCCTGGCCGGCCGGCCGCTGCCGGAGAGCTTCGGCCGCGTCGCCACCCGGCGGCAGGTCGCGGCGAACCCGCTCCTGGCCACCAGGCGGACCTTCCGCAACTACGGCCGGAGCGGCCTGCCCATCTCCGACTTCCTCCCGTATATCGCCGAGTGCGCCGACGAGCTGGCGGTGATTCGCTCGTGCCGGGCGGACAGCGTCAACCACCCGCAGGCCGTCTACCAGATGAACACGGGCTCGGTCTTGATGGGCAAGCCGAGCCTGGGGAGTTGGGTCGGCTATGGTCTGGGGACGGAGAACCAGGACCTCCCCGCCTTCGTGGTCCTGCCCGACCCGGCCGGCGGCATCAAGGGCGGGCCGCCGGCCTACGGTGCCGGCTTCTTGCCGGCGAGCCAGCAGGGCACGGTGATGCGGTCGGGCTCGCGGCCGATCCTCGACCTGGCGCCTCCCGAGGGGATGTCCCCCGTGGCCCAGCGCCGGACGCTCGACCTGATCGGCAAGCTGAACGCCCGGCATCTCGCCGAACGGGGCGACGACTCGGAGCTGGCCGCCCGCATCCAGGCATACGAGCTGGCCTACCGGATGCAATCGGCCGCGCCCGATGCGGTTGACGTGTCCCTCGAGAGCAAGGAGACCAGGGCGCTCTACGGGCTCGACCGCGCGGACACCGCCGAGTTCGGCACGCGATGCCTGCTCGCCCGCCGATTGGTCGAGCGCGGCGTCCGGTTCGTCCAGCTTGTACTCGGGCGACGTCAACGGCTGGGACGCCCACGACGACGTCGAGGCCAACCACGCGCGGATGTGCGCCAGGACCGATAAACCCGTCGCGGGGCTCTTGAAAGACCTGCGACGGCGCGGGCTGCTCGAGGAAACGCTCGTGATCTGGGGCGGCGAGTTCGGCCGGATGCCGATGTCCGAGAGCGGCCGGGGCCGCGACCACAACCCGCACGGGTTCACCGTCTGGATGGCCGGCGCCGGGATCAAGGGGGGCACGGTCCACGGCGCGACCGACGCGGTCGGCCTCCGCGCCGAGGTCGATCCGGTCCACGTCCACGACCTGCACGCCACGATCCTCCATCTCCTGGGCCTCGACCACACCCGGCTGACCTTTCCCCACAACGGCCGCGAGGATCGCCTGACCGACACCGCGGGGACGGTGGTGCGCTCGATCCTGGCTTGAGTTCGGGAGGGCGAGACTTGGAGATTCCACCAACGACGCGACTCTTGGCCGTCGAGCCGAGACGATGACAAGAGCGAACGAAACCATTCGGCAGAGGAGCTGACAATCATGTGCAGTCACTTCATCGATCTGACGTTGCCGGCCCACGACCCCAACTTCCCCAAGCCGCGGGGGCTGCTGGCGGTCCCGCCCGAGGTGGCCGAGTGGGTCGCCAAGTTCGAGGCGCGCTTCGCCCGGGAGCATGGTGCTCCCATGGCTCCGGAGGCGAGGCAGCGGATCCTGGATGATTGGACCCTCAATTATTACTACGATAACGCCTACATCGCCTACCGGCGGACGCCCAAAGGCGTCGAGGTTCTGGCGGTGGGCTCGGAAGAGGTCTACAAGTACCTGGCCGATCATCCACTCGAGACGCGGCGGGACGTCCGGATCGGAGTGGTGTGAATGTCCCGGCTCGAGGTTCCCCTGGTTTCCAGGACGTTGAAGGCCACCGGCGACGATGTCATACGCGCCGAACTGGATCTGGAGCTCAAGACCAACCAGGGCACCTGGCAGACTGTCACTTTTCTGGTTGACCCCGGTACAGAGATGACGACCATGCCCGCGTTTGATGCGAAGCAACTTGGATCTGCCCATTCCCATCCGGTCGGTGCGCGGCCTGGCTTTTCAAGGTCAGGAGGTCCGCTCTGGGCTGCTCCGGGCGCGGATCGTAGGGATGGATGCGACCGAATATGTCTTCCCCTGCTATTTCGTGGGCGATCCAAGTGTACGCGTGGCGAGACCCAAGAACTTGCTGGGCCTGACGGGCGTCATCAATCAGATCCGCCTCACTTTCGACGGCCCGACGTCGCCTACTGACGCCCCATGGGGTCCTCATCGTGGAGAAACGGTAGGAGGTACGAAAGCGCGATGGCACTCACAAGTTTTCGGCCCATGCTCCGTACCGTTTGCGGCTCGATCGCGATCGTCCTCGGAGTCGCTACCCTGGCCATGTCCGACGACGCCCGGATTCCCGACAAGCCGATCACGGCCGAGGAGCGCGACCACTGGGCGTTCCAGCCTCCTAGACGAAGCGAGCCACCGGTCGTCAAGGATCGCAAATGGGTCCGCAACCCGATCGATGCCTTCATCCGGGCGAGCCTCGACGCCAATGGCCTCTCGCCCGCGCCCGAGGCCGAGCGCACGACGCTGCTCCGCCGCCTGAGCTTCGACCTGACCGGCCTGCCGCCATCTCCCGACGAGATCGAGGGGTTTCTGAACGACCGCTCGGCCAACGCTTATGAGAAAGTCGTCGACCGCCTGCTGGCCAGCCCGCAATACGGAGTCCGCTGGCGCAGCACTGGCTCGACCTGGCTCGCTACGCCGACACCGACGGCTTCGAGTTCGACCAGGCTCGGCCCAACGCCTGGCGATACCGCGACTGGGTCGTTGACGCCCTCAATCGTGACCTGCCCTACGATCAATTCGTCCGGCTCCAACTGGCCGGGGACGAGGTCGCCCCCGACGATCCGGCTGTCTTCGTCGCGACCGGGTTCAATCGCTGCTATCCGGATATGGTTGACCTGAACGATCAAGGGCTGAGGCGGCAGAATGCCTTGAACGACATCACCGAGACCACGGGCCTGGTGTTCCTCGGCTTGACGATCGGATGCGCCCGATGCCACGATCACAAGTTCGACCCGATCCGTCAGGCGGATTTCTACCGGCTCCAGGCGTTCTTCACCCCCGCACGGTTCCGCGACGACTATCCGCTCGCCTCGACCGGCCGTCGCAAGGCCCACGAGCAGGCCATCGCCGTCTGGCGTGCCGAGGTCGCGAAGGTCCAGGCGGCGATTCTCCGCCTCGAAAAGCCAATCCGCGACAAACGGGCGCCGGGCCTGCCCATGGGCTCGCTCGACGATGCCGTTGCCGCCTACAACAAGCCCGAGTCCGAGCGTAGCCTGGCCCAGGTCTCGATGGTCTACGAGATCCTCAGCCGGGATGGGCGGATCAAGGCCAAGGATTGGCAGGGGCTGCTTGGCAAGCCCGCGCTTGCCGAGCGGCAAGAGTTGCTCGCGCGGCTCGACCGGTCGAAGAAGGCGGCACCGCCGCCCCTGCCGACCGCCCGAGGGATCGACGAGGCCGGGCGAAAGGCACCGCCGACGTACTTCCTGAAGCGTGGTGAGTTCACGGCGAGGGGGCCGGCCGTCGAGCCATCGTTCCCGGCCGTACTCGCGACAGGCGCGCGCCCTCGATCTCGCCGACGGCCGAGACGACCGGGCGCCGCAAGGCGGCTGGCCGATTGGCTGACGCGCCCGACCATCCGCTGACCGCGCGGGTGATGGTCAACCGGCTCTGGCAGGGGCATTTCGGCCGGGGGCTGGTGGGCACCTCCAGCGACTTCGGCCGGATGGGCGACGAGCCCAGCCATCCCGAACTGCTCGACTGGCTCGCAAGCGAATTCGTGGCGAGAGGCTGGAGCCTCAAGGCGTTGCATCGGCTGATCGTCACCTGTGCGACGTATCGCCAATCGTCGAGGCCCTCCGACCGCGCGAAATGACCCGGAGAACCTGTTGCTCGCCCGCCAGAATCGTCGACGGCTCGACGGCGAGGCGATCCGCGACGCGATGCTGTCGGCCTCGGGCAGGTTGAACCCGGCCCTGGGTGGGCCGGCGGTGTTTCCTCCCCTGCCCCCCGAGCTGACCAAGCTGTCGAGCAAGGGAGCGATCTGGCCCGTTTCCGCCAGGGTCGCGGACCAGAATCGCCGGAGCTTGTACATCTTCATCCGGCGCAACCTGCGATTTCCCTTCTTCGAGGCGTTTGATCGACCGGACACGAATGCAAGCTGTCCGAAGCGACCGGTCACCACAATCGCGCCGCAGGCCCTCAGCCTGCTCAACAGCCCGCTCTCTTCCGAAGCGGCCCATGCCCTCGCCGCTCGGGCCGAGCGCGAGGCCGGCCCGAGCCTCGATGCCAGGATTGAGGCGCACTTATCTCATCACCCTCGGTCGCAGGCCCGAGGATGCCGAGCGGTCACTCGCCCGCGACTTCCTGTCAGCCCGCGGCTCTTCCCTGGCCGACTTCTGCCTCGCCTTGCTGAACCTCAACGAGTTCGTTTACGTCGATTGATCGAGCCGGCCGCCGAGGATTCGGGTGGCCGCGGCGAGTAGAACGGAATTCATTCCGTTTTCCGGCCGTTCGAGCAAAACGGAATGAATTCCGTTCTACGGCTAGATCGCTTAACTCATGGGTAGCGCACGCCATGACCGCAGGGATCTGATACGAGCCCGAAGCGCCAGCGAGTGGATTCCGGCAGGGACTATCCCATCACGAGCGAACGCTTCGGGCTCGTAGGAGCGTTTCTCATACAAGCCCGAAGCGCCAGCGAGTGAGTTGCTGGTCCCCGCCGGAATCCACTCGCTGGCGCTTCGGGCTCGTATTAAGAAGACCATGCACGAGCGGCCGCTTCGGGCTCGTATGAGCCATCCAAGCGTTAATCGCTCTAGCTCGT
This sequence comes from uncultured Isosphaeraceae bacterium, assembly GCA_963842405.1. Lineage (GTDB taxonomy): Bacteria > Planctomycetota > Planctomycetia > Isosphaerales > Isosphaeraceae > CAVZRC01. The sequence continues at coordinate 142,230 of CAWJGW010000045.1, forward strand.
TTCTCTGTTCGGCGCGGGTCTCCCGACCCCGCCGTTGTGCCTGACCGAAGGTCTCCCGCGCTCTAACGTAGGCCCTGGCGTCCAAGGCATTCGTGCTCGCGAGCACAATCCGAAGGAGGGAGACCTCCGGTCGGCCACTCGGGCGGGGTCGGGAGACCACTGCGGTGAACATCTTGCAGGGCCACAATTCCCAGGGAGACCGAGGGATTCTCAGGTTGGAGTCCCGCCTTCAGGCGGTCCGACGATCCGACCCGGATTCCGCCTAAAGAGAACGTCCAGCTTTCCCTCGGCAGACTGGACAGCTTGGGCGACGCTGGGAGGCGTATCCTGGCTTCCAGGTGCGGCTGCCGGCCGTCTGACAGTTGTCCATGGGCGGGACTGGCTCCGTAAGTCCTTACGCTACAAGGGCCGAAAAGCCGGACGTTCTCTAAAGGCGGGACTCCAGCAAGAACGGCCGGAATCCTCGTTGGAGTCCCGCCTTCAGGCGGTCCGCTAATTTGGAGAAGATGTTCACCGCAGTGGTCGGGAGACCCGCGCCCAACAAGCCCGGGCACCAGGCCCGGCAACCACGACCCTCCAGACTGGCTGCTGAACGGATCACTGCGGATTCTTTGGTAAGTTTCTCGGGAGTCGTGCGTACCATACTTATGAAGGGGTGCGAGAGGGCTTTATGCTGCACCGGGGGAGTTCTCCTGCCGAGCATCGCGAGGACCATCGATGACAAACACCCAACCCGAAGAATTGCATGAAGATACGAGCGAGGATAGCACCTGGTCGAACGCGTCCAAGCTCAGCCGGAAAGTCCGCGAGCTGGCCCACCGGTCGTACCGCGTGCTGAAACCCGCCAAACAGCCGGATGCCCCGGCCCAGGCGAGTCCGGACGACATCGCCGAGGACCTCCGCGACCTGCGCGATCAGGTCGCTCGGCTCCAGCAGAAAATCCACGCGCGGCGGCTGGGGGCCCTGGTCCCCTGGGTTGACGCACTCCGGCAGCAAGTCGAGGACCGGTTGAGCAACGCATGAAAGGTACGAGCACGATGACATCGCGGACCTGTGACATGGTGAGGCCGAGGAGGAGCCGCGCGCGACACGGGCCACGGCCAATTGGAGCACCTACTATCCCCGTGCGCCCCGCCCGGCTTATCCTGTTCGAGGAAGGAGTGGCCGAGGACGGTCATCACTCGCACGTCAACGCCGGACATCAGACCATGTCAAATCAGGATACGCGCGTGTCCGTCATCATCGGGGTTTGCCAGCAGGATCCCGAGTATTGGCGGGAGTTCGACGCCATCTACCGGCCCATGCTGTTCGCCTTCCTGCTCAAACAAGGCTTGCAGGAGGACGAGGCCCATGACGTCGTCCAGGACATCTTCGTGAAGCTGCTCGGCAAGATCCACACCTACGATCGCGAGAAATGCAAGTTCCGGTCCTGGCTCTTCAGCGTGGCACACAACACCCTGATCGACCGGGCCCGCCGCCGGGCCAGCTACCGGAAGGCCGTTGACGGATGGGTTGCCAACATCCTCCGCGCGACTTACTCGGATAACCTGAAGATGGCCGAGACATGGGTCCGGATCCACCGAGAGAAGATCCTGGATCATGCGATGGAAACGGTCCGCGCCCGGAGTTCACCTCGCGTCTGGGCCTGTTTCGAGCAGCGGCTCTTGCGAAATCGCCCCGCGCCGAGATCGCCAAAGAGCTGGGCCTCGGGCCCAACGCTGTCTTCGTGAACGCCAGCCGTGTCCTGAAACAAGTCCGTGAGGTCTGCCAGGAATTCGACGAGGGCCTGATCGATGCCCTCGACTCTAACCTGTCCCGACGAGACTGACCTGCTGGCGCTGGCCATGGGAGAGCCCGTCTCTGCCGCGCTCACCGCTCACGTGGCCGGCTGCACACGCTGCCAGGCGAAGCGCGATCGTCTCCAGGCCGAGGTGGCGCTGCTCCGCGACAATCGACAGAAGGCGCCCCTCTCGCCCTCGACCCTGAACGAGCCAATGCCTCATCCGGCCGACACGAGCGTCCAGATCGACGACCTCGGCGCGACCGTGACCCGGAATTCGTCCGACCGGACGGGCGATCCGGTCTCGATATCCTTGACCGATCCCGGCAGCGACGATGCGGGTTCGAGCTCCCGGGATGCGCCGCTGCCGGCCGCGATCGGGAAATACCTGGTCATCGGCCGGTTTCCCCGCACCGGGCAGGCGGAGGTCTTCCGGGTCGTCCACCCCGGGCTGGCCCTGGAGCTGGTGCTCAAGCTCTCGCTCGAGCCCGTCCGGCCGGACGGCCGCTGCGAGATCATTGAGGAGGGGAAGATCCTGGCGCAACTGGACCATCCCAACCTGGTCCGGGTCTACGATTCCGATTTCCTCGACGACCGGCCCTACCTGGTGATGGAGTACATCCGCGGCCGGACCCTCGATCAGCTCGCCCGCGAGGGGCGCTTGAAGCCCCGCCGGGCCGCGGCCCTGCTGGCGAAGGTCGCCGCGGCGACCGACTACGCGCACCGCCACGGGATCGTGCACCGGGACATCAAGCCGAAGAACATCCTGGTCGACGACTCCGGCGAGCCGCGGCTGATCGACTTCGGCATGGCCCGGCTGCGTCATGCCCATTCCGACGACCCGGCCACCCCCGGCGGCACGTTTGCCTTCATGCCCCCCGAGCAAGCCCGGGTGGAACTGCCCGAGGAGCAAGAGAAGGTCGGCCCGCGCAGCGACGTCTTCGCCCTGGGGGCCGTGCTCTACGACCTGCTGACCGGCGCAGGCCCCGTTCCCGGGCCGAAACTGGCGCGAATCGATGGACCGCGCCCGCCGATGCGACTTCGACCGCAAGGCCCTCGACGATCCCAAGGTCCCGCGCGACCTCCGGGGCATCTGCCTCAAGGCCATGGCCGCCGATCCCGCCGACCGATACCCCTCGGCCGAGGCGTTCCAGAAGGCGCTGAACCGCTTTGTCGATCGTCCCAAGCTCCGGGCACTGGCCGCCGGCGCGTTGGGATCGGTCCTCCTCGGAGGCCTGGTTTACGCCCTGATCCCGTCCAGGCCGGACCCATCCCTTCGCAAAGCCAGACCGTGGTGATTCACCACACGTCGCCGGCCCCGGGCTCGCTGACGGGCGAGCTGATCGTCCGGGTCAGGTCGAAGGCGGGTGATGTCGAGCGGGAGTTGAAGGTTGGCGTGCCCGACGCGCGACCGCTTCTTGCCGGCGACCACGTCCACCTCGAAGCCCGGCTGAACCAGCCGGCCTATGTGTACTTCCTGTGGCTCGACGGACAGGGGCACGTGAGTCTGCTCTACCCGCGCGACGACGGCAAGTTCGGCAGCCGGCCGTCGGGAGGTTCGGCGCGGGAGACCGTGCACAGCCCGGAGGCGCTGGACGAGTGGCACCCGATGGAAGGCCCCGGTGGGTTGGAGACGGTGCTGCTGCTGCGCGCCGCACGCCGCTGCCTTCGGGAACGGACCTGGCCGGGCTGGTCGGCCCGATGCCACCGTCGCCGCTCCGCGCCAAGCTGGTATTCGCCACGCGGGGCCTGGACGAAGGCCAGCCGATCGAGTCGCTCCGGGTGGACCCCAAACGCGGGATCGCCGAGAAAGCGGACAAGCTCGATGAGCCGCTGCTGCAACTGATGGAGCGGCTGAGGACCCAGGGGCAGTTCGATGTGATCAAGACAGCACAGATCGCCTATCGGGGTGAGTGAGGCTCCGTGCGTTGCCAGGGCGAAGATTCCTCCTTTTCCTGGAAAGGCCGGCCGATGATTCATTCTCGTTTGTTCGGGCCCCGGATCTTGAGGGTCCCGCTTGCGACCGCTCTGGTCATCTCGGCCGTTCTCGGCGCGGGTGACCGCGTGGGCCCAGGGTCAACCTCCGGGCCGGTGCCCGCATCCAAGCTCTCCGAGGCCGAGAGGGCCAGGCAGCTCGCGGAACGCGACGGTACAGAGCAGGAGGTGATCAAGCTGGCTCGGCCGGCAAAGCTGGAAGAAGCGGTGACGGCGGCCGTGAAGGAGCTGGCCATCGAGCGCGAGGTGCTGGGCGAGCTGCACGAGGACGTGGTGGGCTCGCTCGAGTTCCTGGCGAGAATGCACGAATGCGATGAGGACTGGGCGGCGGCCAGGAAGGCCCTCACGGAAGTGCTGGCGATCCGCCAGCGGCAGCCGGACCGGAAGGATTGGCGGATCGGCGACGCCCGCCGGGCGCTGGCCGATCTCGACTGCGCGCGCGCGATGACCCCGCGACCAGCGTCAGAGGCTGCAGGAAGCGGATCGACTGAACTGGCTCCATGACGCACTTCAGAGACAGGGGAAGTATGCCGAGGGAATCGATCCGTGCCGCAAGGCCATGGAGATCCGGGGCGAGTTGCTGGGCGAGGACCACCCCGACTACGCCAGCCAGCCTGAACAACCTGGCCGTGCTGTACCAGGCCATGGGCGAGTACGCCCGAAGCCGAGCCGCTGTACCGCAAGGCCTGGCGATCCGCAAGAAGGCGCTGGGCGAGGACCACCCCGACTACGCCACGGGCCTGAACAACCTGGCCTCGCTGTACCAGGCCATGGGCGACTACGCCCGCGCCGAGCCGCTGTACCGCAAGGCGCTGGAGATCCGCAAGAAGGCGCTGGGCGAGAACCACCCCGACTACGCCACGAGCCTGAACAACCTGGCCGTGCTGTACCGGGCCATGGGCGAGTACGCCCGGCCGAGCCGATGCTCCGCGAGGCCCTGGCGATCCGGAAGAAGGCACTGGGCGAGGACCACCCCGACTACGCCACGAGCCTGAACAACCTGGCCGTGCTGTACCAGGCCATGGGCGACTACGCCCGCGCCGAGCCGATGTTCCGCGAGGCCTTGGCGATCCACAAGAAGGCAGTGGGCGAGGACCACCCCGACATACGCCACCAGCCTGAACAACCTGGCCGCGCTGTACCGGGCCATGGGCGACTACGCCCAGGCCGAGCCGCTGTACCGCAAGGCGCTGGCGATCCGCAAGAAGGCAGTGGGCGAGGACCACCCCGACTACGCCACGAGCCTGAACAACCTGGCCTCGCTGTACCAGGCCATGGGCGAGTACGCCAGCGCCGAGCCGATGTTCCGCAAGGCGCTGGCGATCAGGAAGAAGGCGGTGGGCGAGAACCACCCCGACTACGCCCGATCGCCTCAACAACCTGGCCGTGCTGTACCAGGCCATGGGCGACTACGCCCGCGCCGAGCCGATCTTCCGCGAGGCGCTGGACGATCAAGAAGAAGGCCCTGGGCGCGGACCACCCCGACTACGCCGAATCCCTCAACAACCTGGCCGCGCTGTACCAGGCCATGGGCGACTACACCCGCGCCGAGCCCCTGTTCCTCGAGGCACTGAAGATCACTCCACCTTACGCGAGAGTACCTCCGCGATCCTCGGTGAACGCCAGCGGCTCCGGATGTACCGGAGCCAGCGGGGTGCATCTGGATGCTGTACCTCAGCATGAGCCAGTAGCACCGGTGCCAAGCCCGCGGACCTCTACCGTCAGGTCCTGGACTGGAAAGGGGCGTCGGAAGCCCAGCGAGGCGAGGATCGGCTGGCCCGCGACCAGCCCGAACTGGCGCCAGCCCTGGCGCAACTCGCCCAGGTCCGCGGCCAGTTGGCCAACCTGGCATTTCGCGCTCCGCCCGCGGGACAGGTCGAGGCCTGGCGTCAGCAGCTCGACAAGCTCCGCGAAGTCAAGGAAGACCTGGAAGCGGATCTGGCCCGTCGGAGTGCCGGATACCGAGGCCAGAAGCAAGCGGAACGGCTGGGACCCGTCGAGGTGGCCGCGGCCCTGCCCGACGAGGTGGCCCTGGTCGACTTCCTCGAATACACCCACTACAGCCCACCCCAGGGTGGCAAGGGGCCGCCTCAGGAGAGAGCGGCGACTGCTGGCGTTCGTCGTGCGCCGCGGCCGGCCCGTGGCCCTCGTGCACCTCGGGGCGGCTCGAGCCATCGACGAGTCGGTTCGGTCCTGGCGGCGTGCCCTCGGTCGCGGGCCAGGGAGGTGACTTGCAGACGGCGGCCGCCGAGCTGGGCCGGCGCGTCTGGGAGCCGCTGCGGCCCCATCTGGGCGACGCCCGTACCGTCCTGATCGCCCCCGACGGCTCGCTCTCGTTCTTCCCCTTCGCCGCCCTGCCCGGTCGCCGGCCCGGCTCGTACCTGATCGAGGACCTGGCCATCGGCTACGTCGCTTCGGGCCGGCTCGCCGTCGAGGCCCTGACCGACCCACAAGGTCCGGCCGGGCGCGGGCTCCTGGCTGTCGGCGACGTCGACTTCCAGGCCGACCCGGGCCAGCCCGGACCGGCCGCACGTCCCCTGTCGGCCCTTTCCGTGGTCGCGCCAGCGGGCCGGGTTCGGGCCGCTGCCGGGGACCGGCCCCGAGGCCCGTCGCGCCCGCGAGCTGTTCCACGCCACCTTCGCCGGCCAGCCGGCCGAGCTGCTGACCAGGGCCGAGCCGACCGAGGCCGCGATCAAGCAGCGGCTCGACGGCGGCCATTGGCGGGTGGTGCACCTGGGCACGCACGGCTTCTTCGAGTCCCCCGCCCGGATCGCGGCCCTCCGCGCCGAGGTCCGTCGCGAGGATCCGTTCGGCCCTGCCCCTCAAAGCCGCCAAGCCCGGGGAGGATGCTCTGGACTTCGCCCTGACGCCGCTGTTGCGCTCGGGAGTCGTGCTGGCCGGCGGCGGCCGCGACCCGGGCGCCGGGTTGCCCGATGCCTCCGCCGACGCACCGCCGCGCGAGGACGGCATCCTGACGGCCGAGGAGGTGCAGGCCCTGGATCTGCGGGGCACCGAGCTGGTCGTCCTCTCCGCCTGCGAGACCGGCCTGGGAGAGCTGGAGCACGGCCAGGGCGTGATGGGCCTCCAGCGCACCTTCCAGGCGGCCGGGGCCCGCGCCGTCGTCGCCAGCCTCTGGAGGGTGGACGACGCCGCCACCACCGTGCTGATGGAGCAGTTCTACACCAACCTGTGGGACAAGAAGCTCCCCAAGCTGGAGGCGCTGCGACAGGCGCAGCTCGCCGTCCTGAACGACCCGGGGCTGGTGACGAAGCGCGTCGGCGGAGCTGGCGAAGCGCGGGCCCGGCGAGAAGTCGGTCAAGCTGGCGGACGGCGGGCGGATCGAACCAACGAATGCCCATCCCACGCGGAGCGATCCCGCCCTGTGGGCGGCCTTCGTCTTGAGCGGGGATGGACGGTGAGTGGGTTCACGATATGAAGAGGTGTACAAGACGTCTTGTAGGGTGGCGTCGAACGCCGCGGAGCGGCGTGAGGCCCACCGAGAGCCTTGGCCATTGCGGTGGGCCTCGACTCGATGAATCGAGTCTCGTCCCACCCTACACCTACTCGAGGTTGATCGAGGAGGTCGAGGATCGCCTCGACGTGGACGCCGCCCGGGTCGCCATGGCCGAGTCCGAGGACCGTATCCCCTACGCGGATGTCCGCCGCAGACTGGGCCTCGATGATGAGCAGAAAGCGAAACGAAAGAGAGCCCAGCCCCGAGCCAAGACGAGATGAAAAGGTGTACGAGAGTCTTGTAGGGTGGCGTCGAACGCCGCGGAGCGGCGTGAGGCCCACCGAGAGCCTCGGCCATCGCGGTGGGCCGAGACTCGATGAATCGAGTCTCGGCCCACCCTACACCTACTCGAGTCTCGACCCACCCTACACCTACACCAGTCCGACGACCTTCTCGTACGCACTCTGATCTCGACTAATGCCGATTCCAGTAGATCTTCACATTATGGGTGGCCCGGCCGCCGGCGACGAGGTCGGGGCGGCCGTCGCCGTCGAGGTCGGCGGCCAGGGCGTCCTCGCAGGCCATGCCGCCGTCGTCGATGGTGTGGCGTTCGAAGGCGAGCCCGTTCGCGCCGGGTTTGGGGTCGAAGACGAAGACGCCCGGCCCGTGCGGGACGGTCGAGCCCGACTTGTTCGCGTCGCGTTGACCGATGATCAGCTCTTCATCGCCATCGTCGTCGAGGTCGGCGCACCAGACGGCGTGTCCCCATTGCAGCGGTTCGGCGATCACCTGGCGCGACCAGAGCGGAGCCGGTCCCGCGGCTGCTGCCGCGTCGCGCTCGGCCGGTGACGACGGGGGCGTGTAGACGACGACCTGAAAACCGTGCCAGGGCTCGATCGTGGCGATATAGGAGCCGCCCTTCCGCAAGCGGCCGACCTTGACCTCGCTCGAACCCTTGGACGGGTTGGACTCCTGGTTGCCGCTGCCGACCCGGGTCCTGGTCCATCGTCCGGCGATGTTGCGCTCCAGGACGAAGACCCCCTCCCAGGCGGCCACGACGATCTCGTCGCGCGCGTCGCCGTTCAAATCGATGAGCTGGAGGTTGTGGATCGTATGCAGCGAGCTGTCGGCGACCTCCACCGGCCAGTTTGCATCGGTCGGCTTCTCGGGGACGTCATGGACGAGGACGCGGACCCCATCCCCCGCCCCCCAGTTCGGGCCCTTGGTGCCGCGGCCTTGCAGGGAGGCGACGACCAGTTGCTTCTTGCCCGTCCCCATGCCCCTTCACCGAGCCCCAGCGGAGGCGATGGAGCGTCGGCTCCTCGTAGCGGATCGGGTGGACCTGCCAGCGGCCTTCGGCGTCGCGGCCGAGCCACTGGAGCGTACTGGGCTTTTTTGTGTCCGATGCACGCCAACCACTGCCGAGCGCGAAGTCGACCCGGCCGTCGCCGTCGATGTCCTGGGGCTGGATGCAGACGTTGTCCCTTGCGGTCACCTTGCGGATGATGTCGTGTTTCGCCCAGCTCGGGTTCTCGTACCAGACGACGGCGTCCTCGGTCACGGCCACGACGTCGGGCTTCCGGTCGCCGTTGACGTCGGCCACTGTCACCGCGTAGACGACGTTGCCGGCATGCGGGTCGATCTGCTGGGCCTCGAACTTGGGAAACTCGGCCGCCGTGGCGGGCAACGCGAGGGTCAGGCTCGCGAGGCAGAGGAAAAATGAGTGGCGCATGATCGTCGTGGCCTCCAGTGTGGGTCAGGCTTTCCGGCCTGACGTGTCTGTGGAGTCAGGGGAGTCAGGCTGGAAAGCCTGACCTACGTGTGGCCTGGCCCGGTCGAGGAACCGGGTCGCGGCGTGCATGATGACCTCTTCGTTGGCGTCGGCGCGGGGGATGTCGGCGGTGATCCGTCCCTCGCAGAGGACGATGATCCGGTCGGCGACGGCCAGCAATTCGGGCAGCTCGCTGGAAGTCATGAGGATGGCGCGGCCTTCCGCGGCGAGGCGGCGGATCAGTTGGTAGATCTCGGACTTGGCCCCGACGTCGATGCCCCGGGTCGGCTCGTCGAGCAGGAGCAGCCGAGGCTCGACCAGGAGCCATCGGGCGAGAATGCATTTCTGCTGGTTGCCGCCGGAGAGGCTCGTCACCGGGGCGTTGCCGCCGTCCGTCTTGATCGCCAGCTCCTTGATCGACCACGCGACGGCTCGGCGCTCGGCGCGGGGGTCGATCAGGGGCAAGGCGCCGAAGGTCAGCTCGGGGAGGCGGCGGAGCGTGATGTTCTCGGCGACGGTCATGCGGTCGAAGAGGCCGAGGGTCTTGCGGTCCTCGGTGACCATGGCGATTCCGGCGCGAATCGCCTCGTCGGGGTGTCGAAAGCGGATCGGCCGGCCCTCGAAGAGGAGGGTACCCTCCGGCGGCGACGGGCTGGCGCCGTAGATCGCCTCGAGGAGCTCGGTGCGCCCGGCGCCGAGCAGGCCGGCGACGCCCAGGACCTCGCCGGCCCGGACCGAGAACGTGATGCCGCTCAGGCTGGGCAGGCCGCTCCCGGGTGGGCTGGGCATGGAGAGGTCCTCAACCGCGAGAGTCGTCCGGGACTGGATCGAATGCGGCTGGTAGTTCAGCGCGGCGATCTCGCGGCCGACCATCCAGCGCACGACCTGGTCCGGAGTGGTGGCGCTCGCGCCGCCGAGGCGACGAACTGGCCGTCGCGGAGCACGGTCACCCGGTCGGAAAGCGTGAAGACCTCGTTCATCTTGTGGCTGATGTACAGCACCGTGGTCCCGGCCCGCCGCAGGTCGTCGATGACCCGGAAGAGCCGTGCGACCTCGGAATCCGACAGCGCGGAGGTGGGCTCGTCCATGATCACGATCGCGGCGTCAAAGGCCAGGGCCTTGGCGATCTCGACCATCTGCTGGTCGCCGATCCGCAGGTCGCCGACCATGGCCCGCGGCGCGATCGCCGCGCCCAGCCGGTCGAAGAGCCGGCGCGTCTGGGCCTCCATCGCGCGGTCGTCCAGCCAGCCGAGCCGGCCGCCCCACGTCTTCTCCCGGCCGAGGAAGATGTTGCTGGCGACTGTGAGCTGGGGGACGAGGTTCAGCTCCTGGTAGATGATCCGGATCCCAGCGTCCTCGGCCTCGCGCGGACCGGAGAACCGGACTGGCCGGCCGCCCAGGAGGATCTCGCCGTCGTAGTCGGTGATCGCGCCGGCCAGGATCTTCATCAGCGTGCTCTTGCCCGCGCCGTTCTCGCCGCAGATCGAGTGTACCTCTCCGGCCAGCGAGGCCAGTCGACACGTCCCGCAGTGCGCGCACGCCCCCGAAGTTCTTGGTGATGTGCCGCATCTCCAGCCGGGGCGGCACGACCGCGCGCCGGTGTCGGCGCCGGCACCGGTCTCAACGGGGCTCGTGCCCTGGCTCATGATTGGGTCGGTCCGTCAGGGGCATTGCGTAATGGATCTGCCGCGCGATCTCGATGAACCCGACCGACGGGTACAGGTGCCGGCCGATTGCGTTCTGCTCGAGGGTCTCGATCTTCGCAACTGTCATGCCGGCGGCGCGGAAATGGTCCAGGGCATGCTGGATGAGCTGCCGGCCCAGCCCCCGGCCCCGCACACTGTCGGCGACGACCAGGTTATGGATCCAGCCGATCCGCGTCTCGGTGTCGCACTGCATGGTGACGTAGCCGATAACCTCGCCAGTCTGATCGTCCTCGGCGACCCCCAGCTCGGAGCCGATCATGTCGATGTCGTGGTCGACGTCTCGCGACTTGCGCCATCGCCAGTCCCGGCCGGCGACCGGACCAAGCCTCAGATCGATGTTGTGGTCGATCGAGACGCCCTCGAACGCCGAGACGGTCAGCTCGCGCACCACCGGCCGATCGGGCTCGCGATAGGGTCGAATGACGATGGCCATGAGCGGTTGCCGGGTCCATTTCCGTCACAAGTGACTGCCTCACACCACGCTCGGCCGAAGACCGATGCGAGATCGATTCCCATCCTACGCGCCGGATCGGAGGGCCGGAAGGGGGGAGGCGATTTTGGATTGCGGATTGCGGATTGCGGATTTGGGATTGGAATTCGGATAAGCTGGCACTGAATCCAAAATCCAAAATCGGAAATCCAAAATGGAGGAGCCGTGGAATCGCAGGTGATTTACTTCGTGTCGTATTCCTGCCCGCGCTGCAAGGCCGAGCTGGAGGTCCAGCACGAGTCCTGGCAAGGATGGCGGCGTTGCCCGGCCTGCGGGCTGCCGTCCCTGCCCCCGGAATTGCTGTTCGGTCATCCTTCTACCCGGCGCCGGGTGCTGGGACGCGACGACGACCCCATCATCTTGAACGACGTGAATCTGCCCGAGGACTCCCTCGCATTAGATCGATCCCAGATCGTTGTATCCTCGCCTTCGAGCGTATTCAACGCCTTGCGCGTGGTCTTCTTCATCGGGCTCGTCGTGTCGCTCTTCTTGCTCCTGCTCTTCTACCTGGAACAGAGGCAGGAGTTCACCGGCATCTGCGGGGTGCTGGCGTTCATCTTCTTCCTGCTGCTGCTGGTCCCCGGCCGGAGGCGGCGTTCCAGCGATGAGGAATGAGCGGCGCGTGGCTGCCATTTTACGGGTCGATCCTCACCGGAAGACGCCGCCGACTCTCCCGTGCCTCCTCCGCCGAGATCGTCTCCAGGAATCGTTTGCGGGCCTCGGGGGCCAGGTGAGGGAGCAGCCGGGCGCGATTCTCGGCGAGCTGCTGTTCCCATCGAAGCCGCCTGAGCGTTAGCTCGGCCACACCGCGTACCTCCGAGTCGTTGCGGGCGAGCTCCGTCACCGCGACGACGAGTTCGGGGATTCGTTGATGGGCGTTCGCGATCGCGCCGAGACTGATGACGCCCTGAACCCGCACCCGATCGTTTGGGTCTTTCAAGGTGGCCAGGATCGCCGGAGTGGCCGAGGCGGCCGCCGGACCGATCCGGCCCAGGGCGACGACGGCTGATAGGCGAATCCTTGGATTTCGAATGGCTCACCAGGCGGGTGAGGTCCGGCACCGCGGAATTGGCGAGCGGACCGATCTCGCCGAGGGCCTCGACGGCGTCCTCGACGATGAGATCCATCCGGCCCTTGAGTGGATCGCCCAGGACCTTGCTCAGGGCCGCGACGACCGTCCCCGTCTCGTCGTTTCGACCGAGTTGACCCAGGGCGTGCAGCGCCGCACGCTTCAACTGCCACCGGTGTCCGGGCTGATTGGGGAAGTCCTCGTCCGTGACCAGGGAGATCAGCTCGGGCACGGCCCGGATCGACTCGGGTTCCATCTGGAGCAAGCAGGTGATGGCCATGTGAGCGGTCGAATAGTCATGGCTCTGGTGGGCATCGTGAAGGGTCTGGATCACGGAGTCAACCGCGAGTTGTTCGCCATGCAAGGAACGAATCCGCCGGATCTGCGGGCCGAGGGCCCCCGGCCTGACGGAGCGTATGATGATGTTGCCCCGGTTTTGGGAAAGCCAGGCGATCAACTGATTGACGGCTTGCCGACGCCTCCATTCGCTCCAGCCGCCCAGCAGGGCAGCGATCAGGAGAACGAGGAGGAACAGACTTCGCATGCTGTTGAGCGCAAAGCGTCTCCGCACGATCTTCTCGCTTGTGAAGTTTCTCCGTTCAGAGCCTGCGCCATCGGGCTTCATCCCGGGCGATGAGGGTGTCGGCCTCCTGGGGCCCCCAGCTCCCGGCGACATAGGTGACAGGCGGCGGCGCATCGGGCCGCTTCCAGGCGTCGAGGATGGAGGTGATGAACCGCCAGGCGCTCTCGACCTCGTCGGTGCGGGTGAAGAGCGACTGGTCGCCGAGCATGACGTCGAGAAGGAGCCGCTCGTAAGCTTCCGGCGGCGGGACGGCGAAGGCCGTGCCGTATCGGAAGTCCATGCGCACTTCCTGGAGTCGTCGCCGCGAGCCGGGGATCTTCGCCTCGAAGGTCAGGCTGGCCCCCTCGTTGGGCTGGATCCGTAGCACGAGCTGGTTGGAGCCGCTCTGGCCGTCGGATTCGGGCTCGAACAGCTCGGTCGGCGGCCGACGGAACTGGATGGCGATCTCGGTTGCGCGCTTGGGGAGCCGCTTGCCGGTCCGGAGGTAGATCGGCACGCCCGCCCATCGCCAGTTGTTCAGCTCCAGCCGGATCGCGATGAAGGTGTCGGTCGTCGAGGTGGGCGAGACCCCCTTCTCCTGGAGGTAGCCGGGGACGTCGGTCCCCTGGATCGAGCCCGCGGTGTACTGGGCGCGGACCACGTTGCGGAAGACATCCTCGGGCCGCCATCGCGGCAGGGCTTGCAACACCTTGACCTTCTCGTTCCGCACCGCGTCGGCCGAGAGGTCCACCGGCGGCTCCATGGCCACCAGGGAGAGCAGTTGCATCATGTGGTTCTGCACCATGTCGCGGATCGTGCCGGCCGTATCGTAATAGGCGCCCCGGCCGCCGGCCATCCCGACCTCCTCGGCGACCGTCACCTGCACCGAGTGGACATACCGACGGTCCCAGATCGGCTCGAAGATGGTATTGCCGAACCGCAGCGCGAGGATGTTCTGGACCGTCTCCTTGCCCAGGTAGTGGTCGATGCGGTACACCTGGCACTCGTCGAGCACGCGCGAGACATCGAGGCTCAACTGGCCGGCGCTTTCGAGGTCGTGGCCGAAGGGCTTCTCGATGACCACCCGGCTCCAGGGGTTCTTCTGCTGCCAGGGGTAGATCAGGCCCGCCTCGCCCAGTTGGCCGATGATCGTCGCGAAGAACTCGGGTGCGACCGCCAGGTAAAAGACGCGGTTCCCACGGGTCCCGTGAGTGCGGTCGAGCTCCTCCAGGGTCTCCTTGAGTCGATGATAGCCCGCCGGGTCGTCGAAGGTCCCCGAGGCGAAGAACAGCCGGCTGGCGAATTGTGCCCAGACCGCTTGGAACTCGGCATCGTTGCCGTCCTTGGCCAGGCTCTTTTCGTACTCGGCGCGGAGATCGGCGTCGGTCCAGTCGCGGCGGGCGAACCCGACGATCGCGCACTCCGACGGGAGGTTGCCCCCCCGCGCAAGCTGGAACAGCGCCGGGACCAGCTTGCGATGGGCAAGGTCCCCCGTGGCGCCGAAGAGCACCACGGTGCAGGGCTCGGGCACCTGGGTTCGCGGCAACGCCTGCCGCAAGGGGTTGGTCTCGTGGAGACTGGCCGGGTCCGACATGGGAAAACTACCCCTCTTCTCAAACGATGGCGTCAACCGGGAGACGATCCCAAGAGTGTACGGACCGCACGTCGCGACGGGCAAGAGATGCTGGCCGCGCGAGACGGGACAGGAGTCCCCCAACTCGGTGGGGTTCCGCGAGAAGTGTCACGCAATGTCTGTTCCCTTTTCGCTGTTCCGTTCATGGCTCTGGGATGCCCAACTGACGACAGATCGCGCGAGCCGTGTAGTCGTTGATCTCCCGGTATCGCGGAATCGAAGTCTGCCGCTCGTTCGCCGGGTTGACCCAGATCGAGTGTCCACGGCCCTCGGCGCAGCAGCCGGCAGCCATGGGTAAGCAGATGGCGGAGCAGATCTTGCCGCTTCATGGAGCAACTAGCCCCGCTGGTATCTCCTCCACGGCGGAACTCGCCTGCAAGCGGAGATAGATCGGTTCCTCGATGTCCATCTCCACTTCGCTGAGCTGCGGGTTGGGCACCGGCAAGGGCTTCCCCAACTCCAACAAGGTCTCCGCCACGTCAACCAAGGCCACGACGAGCAATTGCCTGGCTTCGGTAAGATCGCCGCCACAGGTGATAGCAGCGGGGAAGTCCAGCACCTGGGCGTGGACCCCGCCGTCGACGAATTTGTAACCCGCCTTGTACTGTAGCATGCCCCTGCCCTCTCGGTCTTCGCGAGACAGAACACGCCGTTTAGTTTACTGTGCGTTGCCTAGAAAAGTTAAGCCCGGGCGTTGAGCCAGAGAACGACGGAGCGAGCCCCTTTCTACTCATCCGCCTGTAACGAGACGGTGGTGTCCCCCGATGGAATCGAAACCCTCCGGATCGTCACAGAGTTTGGGAGGTGGGTCTTGCGCTGCGGCCTGAAGGGCCGCAGGAACCCAGCCCAGGGAGAATCCCTGGGGGCCTCGAAGTCCGCCAGCACCCGCGGCCTGAAGGGCCGCAGGAACCCAGCCCAGGGAGTATCCCTGGGGGTGTCCAACGCCCCAATCACCCGCGGCCTGTCGGGCCGCAGGAGAGAATCCCCGGGGCCTCGAAGGTCTCAATCACCTGCGCCGTGACGGGCCGCAAGAACCCACTGGCCCCGGTCGCGACGCCGGTGACGGTTCGGAACTTCGCCCAGGACTGGGACCGAGTTCCTCCGGCCCTACAGGCCGGCGGGTTGTGGCCGGTGGGAGGAACCCAGGGATTCTCCCTGGGCTGGGTTCCTGCGGCCCTTCAGGCCGCGGGAGGACGCCCGCGCTACACCAAACTGGGTGACGATCAGGAGCTTAAGTTTTCTCTACAACGCTCAGGAGAAGACGGCGATGTTGCGGTCAGCCCCAAAGCCCAACCCAGACTGTCCGAGGGGCATCGAGGGCCATTGAGCTATTCATGGTCTCGAACCGGAGCGAACCAAAGGACCCGTCGGGCGGCCCGGGCATACAGCAAGTTGACCTGGCCAGCCACCAGGTCGATCAGCCAGTTCCCGATGAGCATCGCGATCAGCAGATACCCGAAGAGGGTCAGCCAGCGGGTCGGGATCACGGGACGGTCGGGCCGGCGCAGGGCCAGCAGACGGTAAGGGACCTGAAACACGATCACGGCCGCGAACAGACCGCCGAGGCGGTGGCTCCGCCACGAGGCCCGCCAGTCCCCTTCCGCCAGGTGGATGATCGACCGGGTCAGGCCGCAGCCGGGGCAATTCAGCCCGAACAGGCTCCGCGAGATGCAAGTCTCCGGCAAGGGGTACCGGGTGAAGCCACGCACGGCGACCCGGCCGTTGGCGACTTCCACCAGCACGAAGGCGAGGATCACAATCGTGCAGGCGATCGCCAGCATCTGCCGGTGGTGTCGGGCCCGGCTTGGCGAGGCGATGGATCGCTCGCTGGTCGCCTCCGCCGACCCATCCGCTCTGATGGCATCTGTCACGCCGGACATCGGAACACCGTCTTGCATCGAGGGCATCGCAACTGCTTCCCGGCCAGCTCGGGACGCCATCGGGCGATCGCGCCGCACTGGGGGCAAGCGAAATGGCGCTCGGCCTCGGGGGTTGGTGGCAACATCTCCACCGGTGCCGGCGCCGGCGCCGCGGGCGCGTAGATGGGTGGTGGCGGCGGAACACTTCGAGGCGGTGGCGGCGGCGACGGGGCGCGGCGGACTGGTCGAGGGAACCGCCGCGGCGACGGCCCCTTCATCGTCGGGCATCATGCTCACCGGGTCCAGCGGCAGCTCGTCAACGTGCTGGTCAACCCACCGTGCAGCCTCGCCGTTGAGCGGGCTCCGGGTGTTGTAGCTCTGGTAGGCGATCATCTCCCCGATCCGCGCGACGATCGACCAGAGCGGCTCGCCGGGGCTCCAATGGTCGCCGATGCAGATCGCGTGCGGCGCGATGTTGGGATGGAAGATCGGCGTGAGCATCCGGCATTGGGGCGGCATCCGCGGATAATTCAGCGGCAGGGCGATCTCCACCATGTGGCTCTTCACCGTCAACAGGTCGTCATCCGTCTGCCGCAGGCTGCGAATCCGGTACTCCAGTTGATAGCGCTCCGGCGGCGTGCCATCGGCCTGGATCAATTGCAGCCGGGGGTGGCGGTTGACGTAATCCCGCACCTTCTCGTAGTCCGCCTGGAGTCGACGCAGCCGAACCGTGCTCATCGTCGCCGTGGTCCTTTGCCGGGGTTTTCGAGGGGTGGTGGCGCCAGGTCGAAGAGGGTATCGAGCGCGATGGCGAAGCCGATGCCCTCGGTTTCCCGCTTGTCGGCCGTCCAGGTATTGATGCCGACGCAGTAGCCTTCCTGGTCGTAGAGGCCGCCGCCGCTGTTGCCGTGGTTGATGGGGGCCTGGGTCTGGATGACGCGGACGCGGCGATCGTCGATGAGCCGGGTCCGGAACTGGGAGATCACGCCCTGAGTCTGGGTCCAGCCGAGCTGGTGGGGATTGCCGATGGCGAAGACGGTCTCGCCGACCTTCATGGCCCGGCCTTTCTGCCAGGGGGCGTCCTGGGCGCCGGTCGAAGGGCTACAGGAGGCGCGGACCAGGGCCAGGTCGATGGTGCCGGGGGCCATCCAGACGACCTGCCCTTCGCCGTCGGGCTGGCCGAGCATGCGGACGGTCAGGCGGCCGAGCCGGGAGACGCGGTCGGCGGCGTTGTCGTTCTGGGAGGGGAAGTCGGGGTCGATCACGTGGCGGTTGGTGACGATCAGGGCATCGCCCTGGTCGATGCGGAGGATCACGCCCGATCCGATCGCCTTGCCGCCGAGGATGGCCAGGCCGGCCTTCCGCTCGATGAGCACGTTGGCCCGCATGGCGCGCTGGAGCGGCGGCGGGAGCTCCTCGATCGACGCGAGGTCGGGAGGCGGCTCGGATTCGAGGAGGTCGGTCGTGAGGTCCGGAGTTCGACAAGACCACGACCAGCGACCAGGGCCCAGCCGACGAAGTCGAGGATTCCCAGCAGGAAGCCGGAGGCCGCCAGCCAGATCCCGCGCCGGGCGTAATTGCGGATTCCGCTGATGGCGAAGAGCGCCAGCACGACGGCGACCAGGCCGGTGACGAGCCCGAACAGGGGGATGAGTCCCAGCGAGGGCGCAGACCAGCGAGGCGATCGCCAGGCGGCTGGTTCGGGACCTGGCCGGCGTCCGGGGGCTCGGTGCGGGCCGAGGCTCCAGGTCCGGCTCCCGGGCGGGCCCGCGCGGTGCGGGAGTGCCCGCGTCGCGGAGCGGGATGGCGCGTCCGAGGTCCGCCTGGGTGATCAGCAGGACGGGCTCGGTCGCGTCCGACACGATCTCCGGGCGACGCGCCGGGGCACAGGCATACGAGCCGCAGCCGGCCCGCTCGCTCCAGCACGCCTCGTGATGCACGGTCCCGCACGCCTGGCAGATGACGACCCGGTCGCCCGTCGCGACCTCGGTCGCACAGTGAGGACAGCCCGCGCCGGCCTCGCGCACCGAGGCGATCAGCGATCTCCCCAGCCGACGTGCTCAAGTGCCCCGTCCCCTCCTCATCGCGAGAACAGCCAGAACAACAGCAACAAGATCGATTCTACGATCGAAATCCCGATCGCGGAATAGCCCATGACCAGGTAGACCGGCCCGGCCCTGGCCACCGTCGCGCGGTCTGGGCAGGATGTAGCAGGGCGCGACGATCGCCACGATCGGGGCCGGGCAGCCCAGCAGGCTCAAGACGAACAGGACGACCACGGCGCTCCGCGTCGACTGGAGCCGCTCCTCCTTGACCACCCGGCCGCGCAGGTCCTTGAGGCTCAGCGGGTCGACCGTGTCGAAATCGGTGCTACAGTAGCGGCATCGCAGGGCGATCGCCTTGATCGTCTCCCCGCAGGCGGGGCACTTCTTGGTGTCGCCCCAGGCCGAGAGCGGCGTCTCGGCCGGCGCCGCCTTCTCGCCCTTGGGCGCGTTCTCGCAGCCATAAGTGGCGCAGCCGCCGACGTCCGCCCAGCACTCGCGGTGATGCACCTGGTCGCAGAGCGGGCAGACGATGACGGCCTCGTTAGGCCCGACGGCCGTCTGGCAGATGGGGCAGGTCGCACCCTGGGTCGCGCGGGTCGGCCAGCGCGGACGTCACGATCGCCCCGGCCACCGGCACGGCCAGCTCGGCCTTGCACCGCGGACATCGCACCGACAGCCCGGTGTTCGATTCGGGCAATCGAACCCGGACCCCGCAATGACACGAGACGACCGCAGCCATGGACTCTCGACCCTCCCATTCCTCCTGGCCCGTGCTCCAACATACCCGGAATCCGTCCCGTCCGGAACAGGATGACGGCCACGTTCGGCGAGGACCTCGAGCTCCCTGAGGAGTCTCGCGAAGGGCCCGATCCTAATCCGAGCTCATGAAGCCGCGGATTCCCCGGATAATCCCGCCGATTCCGCCGAGGACCAGCCCGTAGAAGACGTAAGATTTCGCCTGACCCTCGCGACGTCTCGACGGGGTTCGCGAACGAGGCGACCGTCAGACCGATCCCGAGGACGGTCAACACGACCCCGACTCCGAGGTCACGCACGCGGCCGGATTCGAGCCGCCGCCGCGTCGGGAAGATCGTTTGCCGGACTTCCGGCCCTTGCCCTTCTTGAGCACCGCGTCGAAGACTTCGCCGCAATAACGGCACTTGACGGCCGCGGCCAGGATCGTCTCGCCGCACATCGGGCAGGGGCGACGGGCCTCGGTCTCGGAACCCGCATTCGCGCCCGGTCCCGGGTCGACGACCGCATAATCGCCGCCGTCGTCGAGGTCGGCGTAGGGGTTCACCCTGGCGCCGATCGCGACCGGATGGGCCGCCGCCACGACTTCGGCGTCCACGACTTCGGCGTCCACGACTTCGGCGTCAGATGTGCGTAGGCCGGCCCGGGACATGTCACCCGCGTCGCGCAGACAGGGCACTTCCGGGTCCGTCCCACGGCGTCCTCGCGCGCCTTGAGCGTCTTGCCGCATCGCGAGCAGGGAAACGTGATCTTCATTGCCAGGCTCCGCGTTCGGTGACAGAGTCCGACGACAGGCTCGATAATCGGCTTCCCGGGCGGCGGTCTTCCCGCAATCCTGTTCACCAGGCGACACTCCGTGGTGTATCCTGATTGTCTCCCGAAGAACCCGGTATGGCATTGTCCATTTTTTGACCGGGAGAGCAACTCATTCGAGTCGCGCGTGGGCTCGAGTGGTGCGGGTTGACGCGAAGAGGGAGGCCCCAGCGATGCCCGACGTGATGACCGATTCGTTCCTGGAAGGCCAGGGGATTCCCGTCAACCTGCACGAGATCGAGACCGAGATGACGAAGTTGTGGGGCCCGGCGGCCGAGCAGGTCGGCGGCCCGGAGCTGGAGAACCCGCACGTCACGCGGATCGCGCTGGCGAACCTGGTGGTGGCTTGCCTGGATGGGGACGGAGAGTCGCTGGGCGGGGTGCTGGAGACGGTCATCGCACGGTATCCCTGCCGGGCGATCGTGGTGCTGGGGTCGAACGATCCCGGGCGTCGGATCGCGGCGGAGGTCTCGGCCCTGTGCCATTTGCCGGCCCCGGGCTTGCCGCAGGTCTGCTCCGAGCGGATCGTGCTGCGCGCCGGGCCCGAACGCAATCGACCTGCTCCCCGGCGCCGTGCGGCCCCTGCTCGAGGCCGAGCTGCCCGTGGTCCTCTGGTGGACCGGCGACCCGAGGCCGCACGAGGCGCTGTTCCGCGACCTGGCCGACGAATGTTCGCGGTTGATCCTCGACCTGCCCGACCCCGGTGCCGAGCTGGGACGCGGTCCGGATGGGTCTGGACCCGGCCCTCTGCCCGTTCAGCCGGGACGCCGCCTGGTTCGGTCTGACACGATGGCGGGAGCTGGTCGCCCAGTTCTTCGACCCGGCGTGCGCGGTGGACGCCCTGGACCGCATCGACTCGGTCCAGATCGAGGCCATCGCGCCCGAGCCGGACCGGACGCCGCGGATCGCCGTCTGGCTGGCGGCCTGGCTGGCCGGCCAGCTCGGCTGGAAGCCCCAGGGCCGGCCCGTACGGAGTTCCGCTCCTTCCGAGAACGCGCTCGACGCCGAGCTCGTCGGGCCGCGGGGGATCATCCGCTCAGGATCACGACCCGGCCGGCACGCTCGGCCCCTCGCCCGAGCCCCGCGTGATGGGCGTGACCATCACGGCCAAGGGGCCCGACGGACAAGCTCGCGAGACGTTCCAGCTCGCTCGCCCCGCTCCCGACTCTCCGGCCGTCCGCGTCGATGCCGAGACGACCGACCTGTGCCGCCTCCCACGACTCGTCGAGGCGCCCGAGCTCGACGCGGCGCACCGCATCGGCGCCGCGCTCGAATCCTCGCGCATCGATCCGCCGTTCCACAAGGCGCTGCCCATCGCCCTCTGGCTGCTGGATGAGGCGCGATTGACTAACCGTGGTCCGTATCGCCGTGAGGGTGATGATGGTCGTGGTCGTGGTGATGTGACGGCGAGTCGTCCTCGGGGTTCTGCCCCGGGACGGGCTTGGCCGAGGCCAGGACGAGCCGGCCGGTCTCGACGCCTTTGGTACCGATCAGGTCGTTGGCCAGCTCGCGAATCTCCCGGGTCGGGCCGCGGAGCATGATCACTTCCAGGCATCGGTGTGCGTCGAGGTGGACGTGGGTCGTGGTCACGACCCGGTCGAGATGATGGTGCTGTAAATCGGTCAGCCGGCGTGCGATCCGCGAGACGTGGTGGTCGTAGATCAAGGTGACGACGCCCATCGCCTCGCTGGCTTCGTCGGCGATCACCTCTTCGATCAGGGCCGCGCGCATCAATCCGCGCACGGCCTCGCTGCGATTGGGATAGCGATGCATCTCGCGGTACTGGTCGAACTTCTCGAGCAGGTCTCCCCCGATCGCGACGCTGAATCGGACCAAGGGGTCTTTCACGGGAGGGCTCCTCGGCAATTTGAAGCGGCACGCAGAATTTTCGCATGGGAAAGAATATACGACCACGGATTTCCCAGCGAGACCGAACCGCAAAAAAGTTTCTTAACCACGGAAACCACGGAGGGACACGGAAGGAAGATCCAATTTGCCTTTCCCGTTCCGTGTCCGTCCGTGCCTTCCGTGGTTATAACTTGTCTGGAATTACCCGATCTTGGGCACTTCGGCCCATTCGCCGTCCTGCTTCGAGCTGGCGACGGCGGCCTCGATGAAGGCCATGCCGGCGACGCCGTCGGCGATGCCGGGGTGCTCGAAGGGCTTGGGGGCCTTCTCGCCGCGATTGCCGCGGATCGTCCATTCCAGAGTCCGGTGCAGGTTGGCGAGGGCTTCGTGGAATCCCTCGGGGTGTCCGGAGGGGAGTCGGAGGTACGGCTTGACGGACTCGGGGATATAGCCGTACTCGGCCCCCTGGCGATAGAGCTTCAGCGGCTGGCCGCCGGCATAGTGCTTGAGCACGGAGTGGTCGGTGATCGACCACTCGAGGGTCCCCGTGGTGCCGATGACGCGGAAGCCGTTGTCGTTCTGCGCGCCGATGGTGACCTGCGAGGCCGAGATGGTGGCGATCGCACCATTCTGGAGCTCGGCCAGAACGGTGAAATCGTCGTCGAGGGCGCGGCCGGGCACGAACGTCTTGAGCCGGGCGCGGAGCCGGACCGCCGAGAGCCCGGCGACGAACCGGACGAATTCATAGGCATGGGTGCCGATGTCGCCGCCGCAGCCCGAGCCGCCGGCTTTCGCGGGATCGACCCGCCAGGCGGCCTGCTTCTGGTTGTCGGCTTCGAGCTTCGTGGCCAGCCAGCCCTGGGGATACCAGGCCTCAACCTTTCGGATCTCGCCGACCTCACCGTTGTGGACCAGCTCGCGGGCCATCATCACCATCGGGAAGCCGGTATAAGTGTACGCCACCACGAAGGGCGTATTCTTGGAGCGGACGGTGGCATGGAGCCGCCGCGCCTCATCGAGCGTGGTGGTCAGGGGCTTCTCGCAGAGCACGCCGATCCCCACGGCCGCCGCAGCGTCCGCCGGGCCGAAATGAGCGTCGTTGGGCGTGACGATCGTGATGTAGTCGATCCGATCCGACTCGGGCAGCGCGGACTCCGACTTGATCATGGTCTCCCAGTCGGGGTAGCCGCGGGGCATGTACAGCTCCCGTGCCGAGGCGATCGAATCCTCAGCCTTGCTCCGCAGCGCACCGGCCGTCAGCTCGGCGGAATTGTCCATCAAGATCCCGCGCCGATGCGGGGCCGCCGAAGAAATTCGCCGGCCCGCCGCCGCCCACCATTCCCACTCGCAACTTGCGCTGGCTCATCGTGTCTCTCCCCCGGATGCCATGGCCTCAGAGCTTGTGAAAGAATCCAATGGAAGATACCAGATTGCGAATTGCGAATTCATAAATGCCTTTGAAATCAGGCTTTATATCCATTCGTAATTCGTAATTTGTCATCCGGAATCGATTTCTTCACATCCTCTCAGTGATGCCACTATAGCCGAGCGCGTGGGCACCGCAAGGGGCGAGTCGGCCGGTCGTCTTTCTTGAGGCCAACGCGGGCCAACGCCCGACTCGGCCGATCGAAAGCGATTGAGTTTCGGCTTCCCGACTCGTTAGTCTAGGAGTATCCGTGCGTATTCATCCATGGAGACAAGGGCCGGCTAGCTGGTCCGACTGCGCGTCTGGGTCCGCATGTCCACTCATTTCAGGGGAGTTCGACAACCATGCAGCCACCGAATCTGGAAGTGATCCCCGCGCGTCCGGCCGTTTGCCGCGGCGAAGCTTGCATCCTGGATGTACTGGTGCGAATCAGCCCGCCGGTCCCGGACATTCATTTCCTCCGGCCGCCGATCAATCTGGGAATCGTGCTGGACCGCTCGGGCTCCATGGCCACGGGGCGGAAGATGGTCCATGCACGCGAAGCGGCGTGCTTCGCGATCAGTCAGATGCTGCCGACCGACCGCGTCAGCGTCACGATCTACGATGACCGGATCGAGACGATCGCCCCGAGTGCGCCGGTCGTCGATAAGCCGAGCCTGATCGCGCGGATTCAGGGAATCCAACCTCGAAATAGCACGGCATTGCACGGAGGATGGGAAGCCGGGGCCGAGCAAGTGGCCGAGCATGTCGCCTGGGACGGCTTGAACCGGGTCCTGCTCCTGAGCGATGGCCTGGCCAACGTGGGAGTGACGGACCCGAACGCGATCCGATCGGACGTCAAGGGCATGACCGGCCGCGGTGTCAGCACGAGCACGATCGGCGTGGGGGACGATTACAACGAAGACCTGCTCGAAGCGATGGCCCAGGTCGGTGACGGAAACTACTATTACGTCGAGAGTTCAGTCCAGTTGGCCGACATCTTCCAGACCGAGCTCAACGGTTTGATGGCGACCAGCGGCCGGGATGCGGGGCTGAGGGTCGAGCCGGCCCACGGCGTCGTTTTCATGGAGGTCTTGAATGAGATGGAGCAGGAGCCTTCAGGCCGGCTCAAACTCCCCAATCTGGTCATGGGGATGCCGATCTCGATTGTCATCCGGCTCAAGGTGCCGCCGCAGCGAGACCGGGAGGAGATCTGCCGGTTCACTCTCGATTGGGAAGACCCGCGCGGCGAGGCCCCGGGCCGGCGCTCGCTGGCGATGGCACTCATCATCTCGCCAGTCCCCACCCGCCAGTGGTCTGAGATGCCGGTCGACCTGGCCGTCGCCGAGCAGGTGGCCTTGCTGATGGCCGCCAAGGCTCGCAAAGAGGCAATCTCGGCGATCGATCGGGGTGACGATGTCAGCGCAAGCCACTCGTTCGAGGCGATCCGAGCGGTGCTCTCGGGCGCCCCGCAGACTGCGGAAGTGGCCAGCGAATGGGCCAACCTGGATTCGACCCAGGAGTTGTTCGCCCAAGGTCAGATGGGCTCGGCCCGCAAGGCCTCGCACTACCGGCAATACTTCCGGAAGCGCGGCCAAGGCACGACACCCCAGTCGTGAGACCGGCCGGCAGGCGATCATCGCATCGCCTCCGGCCGGGTCGAGTCGAGGTTAGCATGCCGGGCTGTGAAGGATTACCTCCGATCGGCGAGCTTCGACAGCAGCCGGAGGATTTCCAGGTACAACCAGACGAGGGTGACCATCAGGCCGAACGCGCCGTACCACTCCATGTACTTGGGGGCTGCGTGCTGCGCGGCCTGCTCGATGAAGTCGAAGTCCAGCAGCAGGTTGAACGCCGCCAGCCCGACCACCAGCAGGCTGAAGCCGATGCCCATCGGGGTCGCGCTGAAGACCAGGGGCATGGTGACATGGAAGAAGCTCAAGAGGATCGTGACCATGTAGAACAGGGCCAGCGCCCCGGTTGCCATCATGATGCCGGCCCGGAGCTTGTCCGTGACACGGACCATTCCTGTGGCATAGATGAACAGCATGACGAACGTCACGCCCGCTGTAAGGCCGACGGCCTGAAGCGCGATGCCCGGGAACTTGGCGTGATACATCGACTCGATGATCTGCGAGATGGCGCCCAGGAAGACACCCTCCAGAGCCGCATAGATCGGCGCGGTGATCGGCGCGGCCGTGGGCTTGAAGATCGTGATCAAGGCCACGATGAAGCCGCCAAGGGCGGAGACGCCGAGCAGTGCGAGCGGGAACTTGCCGCTGCCGACGGCGTTCCACGCCCAGAGCGCCGTGAAGGACAGGATGGCGAGCAGCAAGGCCGTCTTGCCCATCGTCCCTTGCACGGTGGTCGTCGTGCTGCGAGTGTGGGGTACACCATAAACCTGGTCATACCCGGCGAACATCTCGCTCGAAAATGCGGGATTGCCCGAGGACACGGTCAAACCTCCTGGTCCCAAGTTCGTTCCGAACGCGGGATTCCAAAATTCCAGATTCCAAAGTTTCCGATTCCAGATCCGGGATCCTCGATTCCGGCCTCCGGCTCATCTTACCTTACCATTTTTCGCCGTCGGCGCGTCCTTGACAACTCGGTCGTGGCGACATTCCTGGTGTCGGGCAGGTGTCTCCTATCTTCAAGTCTTTTTGCTGAAAGGGATTGGAGCTGGACTGGCCATGTTTGCCGGACCGCCTCAATGAGCCCCGCGCGGATCGAAGTTCCGCGCGATCGCCTCGGCCCAGGTGCGGTCTTCGCGGCTCAGCGGCCGGCCCAGCGTCGCCTTGTAGTTGATCGACCGCTCGTAACGCGCTCGCTGGTAGACGGTTTGGAAGATCGCCGCCAGGTCGAGTGGGATATCCGGATCGGGGGCCATTAGGGGGATCGGAATCGTCGGCAATGGGTCGCGGATCGACCAGGCGTAGACGTCCGAAGCAGGGCGCCGCTCGGCCCGTGAAACGAATGCGTAGTAGTGCCCCCTGGGCAGTTCGTCCGCCATTTCCAACCGCTTACCGCGGATCAGGAGATCCAACTCGACCAGGTGGACGGGTTGATGGATGAGCTCAAGGCGCTTCTGGGAGTAGAGCAGTTCACCAGGAGCTTCCTTGTTGCTCGGTGAGAGCAATTCGATGGCGGTCACCAGCTCGCGGTCCGAAAGTCGACGGATCTCAATCCGAACCTCAGACACTTCCTCCACTCGATGCTGGGGAAGCGCCAGTGCCACCGGCTCCAACGTCATCGTTCCCGAGGATGGGGAACCGGCCCCTGGTGGTCCGGTCGACCGAAGGACCGCGATATCCGGCAAGGTGCCGCGCTTGGTGTCGAAATCCGGCTCGTAAACCAGCGACAATCGCTCTTCGATCCGGACTTCATAAGCGTCCGGGACGCGTTCGGTGAGCGCGTATTGAGTCCACAAGAGAAATGCCGGATGGAACTCCTTCCAATAACCCTGAGCTTCCAGGAAAGGGTCCATTCCGGGGAACGGGCTGGGCATTGTGAGCCTCCTCAGAGATCACGTTGGGGCAGAGCACCGATTTGATTGTACACAGGTGCGGACTCATCGCACCATTGCGAACGATCCAGTCACTTCGAGAAATCAACGCGGGCTCAGCCGGGGCCAGGCGATCTCGACGCCCCGGGCGGTCAGCCGGGCCTGGAAGGCGGCCAGTCGCTTCGGAGTATTTCGGACCGCGCGGGGCGATTCCTTGTGCTCCAGGCAGAACGCCGCGAGTGCCCCAGCGGCCTCGCCGATGGCCCACTCGACCGGATGGAGCCGGTAGCAGCCGTTGGTGATGTGGGTCGTCCCCAGGTTCTTGCAGGCCGGCAGCAGGTTCTCGACCCGGCGCGGGATCAACGCACCGAGCGGGACCTGGAACGGCAGCGAGCTGATGTCGATGTAGTTATCCCCGCCGGTGCTGGGGTGCAGGTCGATCCGGTAACTGCCGACGCCCACGCTGTCAGGGAATGGCTGGGCCTGGACGTCCTGCGTCTTCAAGGCCGCCCGGCGGCTCTCGGTGCCGACGTGCTGCTCGACGACGGTGAACTCGGCCTCGATCCGGCGCGATTCGCGGATATAAGGCGCCTTGGCCAGTCCATCCTCGGTGCCGACGAGGTCGGGCCGCAGTCGGAGGCCCTTCCAGCCGAGCTTGCCGTCGGGCCGGGGGCATTCGGTCTGGAGCCAGTACAGGAGCGAGAGGCTGAGCTGCTTGGCCCGCGCGACGTGCTTCTCGGCGTCGACGGCCGTGACCCCGGCGCCGACGATCGGACCGAGCAGATAGTCGTTCTGAGGCCAGTTGACCAGGGTGATCCCCGTGCTGCCGGGATACGCGGCGGGCTGGAAGTTGTGGGGGTCGAGGATTCGCCGGTAGATCCATAGTCCGCCTCCTGCCCCCCGAGGGTCGAAGCCGCGGTTGACCGGTTTGAGCGTGATGGGGTTGGAATAAGTCATGTCGAGCAGGCGTCCCGGCCATGGCGGCTTCAGCCCGGGGACGTAGTCGCGCCAGAAGGCGTACTCGGCGGGCCGCTCGATGGTGTGGTCCTGGCCGTCGAGGTACTCGACCGCGAAGCAGCAGGTGATTGCCTGCTGGTTCTCGAGTTGGGCGGAGGGGGCCGCATGCGGCTCGCTGGTCCGGTCCCGGGCCTCGGCGCCGGTCACGAGCTCGACGCCGGCCATCGGCAGCAAGTCGCCCAGCTCGGTCGCATCGAGGAAATACGGAGCGACCAGCGATCGTTCCTGCCCGGTCCGCCGGTCGCGGACCACCACGGCGCGGGCCCGGTCGCCCTGCACCTCCGCACGGACCGGCTCGTGCTCGAGCAGGGTCAGGAGCCGGCCGCTGGAGGCATGGGGGGCCAGCATGGCGGTCAACACGGCCAGGGCCACCCTCGGCTCGTGGCAGAGCTTCGAGACGCCTCCGTTGCCAGGGTTCAAGGATCGAATCGCCCTCGCCGCGGCGGTGATCGGGTAATGGTGCCGGTAGTAATCGCGGATCCCCTGACGCAGCTGCCCGGTAGGATGCATTGACGCCGAACTGTTCGACCCAGGGATGTTCGTCGGGCGGCACGGCCTGCGATGTGAGCTGGCCGCCGATCCAGTCGGTCGGCTCGGTCATCACAACAGTGCGGCCCCCCCGCAAGGCCGCGATTGCCGCGGCACAGCCGCCCAGGCCGCCCCCGACGATCACGAGATCGGCGGCAATCTCCCGGCCGACTCCCCCTGCCCTGGCAGCCTGACTGGGCTGGGCGCGGGTCTCCTGACCCCGCCCGCCCGCCGCGGCCAGAAGCCCCGCCAGCCCCGAACCCGATCCTGCCAGAAAGCGTCTTCGATTGGTCATCAATCCTTGGTCCTTGCTGTGTTGTGCAGGGCCTGCGCCGTCTTCTCAGCCCCGCACCCACATGTGGAACCGACTTCGGAGGAGTATGGACCTGGTTTCGTCCAAAAGCTAGGATAATGCATGAACTTGGACCGCAAAACCTGGACGTGCAAGATTTAAGGCGGTTTCTCGGACGGCGACCAATGATCAAGGACTAAAAAGGGCCTCGTGGCGGAATGGCAGACGCGTCGGTCTTAGGAGCCGATGTCCAAAAGACGTGGGAGTTCGACTCTCCCCGAGGCCACTCGATCGGGTCATGTCGTGACCGAACCCAAAAATTGTTTGACACGCTGCCTCCAGGCGTTAGGATAGAGCTAGTAATCCCGCCCCGCGTCGTCCCTGTCGAGACGCCTTGGCCGCGGCTGGTGCCGATCTGTCGGCCCTCCCATCCACGCGACGAATTCTCCCGTGCTCCAGTTCGTAGATTCTCCGTCCTCCGGACGGTCCGATCCCTGGCTCATACCTCGACTCAGTGCGCGCGGCCGATCGTGTGCCGGGTCCTCACGGTATACCCTATGGGGTTGTGGGCTGGAGGGCGTACAATCGTATGGGCGGATCGCGCGTCGCCGGCCGCGAGCCGGATCGACCACCGATCGGCGGCGTGACGATGGTTGGGGGCGTGCGCTCGCGACTCGATGAGAGGGGAGTCCATGATCGGGTTGAAGGAGCTGGCCGTGCTCGCGGCGGTCGTGCTGGCGCTCTATGGCCGCTCGGGTGTGCTCAAGAGCCAGCGATTTCAGAGGATCTTGCCATGGATCGCGCCGGTGCGACGCACATCGGGTCGACCGGGAGTTGCGCGGGGCCCCGCCGCGGACCCGCGACAAGCGGCTCAATCCGCCAACTCGCCACCACGCGCCGTGGGAGCCCGGCCCAGGCTGCTCCGGCTCGATGGCAACCGCCTGTTCTGGTTCGTGACGATTCTGGCCGCCACCGCCGTGGCCGCCTGGATCATCACCCGACTACTGATTTTGAGCGGCGCGGGAGCTCCACACACCCTCTGAGATCGAGACCGGCCGGGAGAGTGACGAGGACCCCCTTGGAGCTGGCCTGACGTATTCCGTGTTTCCGGGATCTTTTTTTGATACAACGATGCGTATGCGAGGACGATTGTCGGGTGGGTGCAACCCACCAGCCCATTCGGGCGTCCTCACTGGTGGGTTGCACCCACTTTACAAGGAAAGGAACCCGCCCATGATGCCGTTTGCGTTCCTCGGTAGTCTTGGTCCGATGGAGCTGGCCATCCTGGCCGGCATTTGCCTGCTGTTCTTCGGCAACCGGTTGCCGAGCGTGATGCGGTCGCTGGGCAAGAGCGTGACCGAGTTCAAGAAAGGCGTCTCGGGGATCGAGGACGAAATCGATCAGGCCGTGACCGCCGACAAGAAGTCACCCCCGCCCGCGACCAACGCCTGAACGAGCGATGGCCCCTGGCAGGGTGCAGGCGAGATCGAGACCCCCTTACCAAATCACGCATCCGTGCCGAGTGGCTTGCTGAATCGGATCGGCAGCTCAGCTCAGCTCGGACTGGACTTTTCTTGAGGCAAGAGCGGAGTCGAAGACATGCTACCCAATATTGGCCCGTTGGAGTTGGTGCTCATCATGGGGCTCGGAGTGCTGCTGTTCGGCAAGCGGCTCCCCGAGGTCGGCCGGTCGCTGGGCCGCGGGATCGTCGAGTTCAAGAAGGGGCTCAACGGCGTCACCGATGACCTCGATGTGTCGTCGAGCAACCGACACTCTTCGAGTTACGGATCATCCCAACGATCCGAGGAGCCAGCGGCCGGCAGCTCGGCCTACTCGGACGCGTCCGTCCCGAAGTTCGAGCTGCCTGGCACCGCGTCGAGTTCGAGTTCGAGCACCGCTTCGGCATCGAGCTCGGCCTCGGCTCCCACAGATGGAACATCCACCGGCGACATCCGGGAATTGAGCCGGCATCTTGGGAGGTCGAGGCTGGCGCGGTGAAAGGTTGAAGTTGACACCCCTGCGCGTTCATCCCGATTTCGTGGCGTGACCGATCTTCCCCCTCGCCCCGCGGCAGTGGGGAGAGGGTGCCCGAAGGGCGGGTGAGGGGTCTTCGCAGGGGCGTAACAACAGCGGAGACATCACCCAGGCCGATTTCGATCGCCTCGGCCCCCTCACCCGGCCGAGGCCCCCTCACCCCGACCCTCTCCCAGGGGGAGAGGGAGTTAACGCCGACCTCTGCCCAGGGGGCGAGGTGAAGAAAGCCGAGGATTCCTCTCAGATCATGGGGACGGCGATCACCTGAAAAAGCCGTTCTTCACGGATCACCCTAAACACGTGCGGGACCATGGCCGTCTTCGGCCTGCGCATCGGCCCGCGCGCGAGGCGGACAGCCTGTCGTTCGAGGGCCTTGTCGTGGCGAAGGCGTTCGGCCTCGGTCTCGATCAACAGTTGCGGGACCGGCCGCGGCTGGCGGCCGCTCTCCTCCAGGGCCACATACAAGCCATAGCCCACCGCGACCTTGCGGCGCTCGGCCCGGTCGAACGGCTCGGCGTAGATGTCGATCCGCGTCTCGATCGACGTCCGGCCCACGTAGGTTACCTCGGCGAAGATCTCGACCCGCTCGCCGACGAAGACCGGTCCCAGGAATGTCATGGAGTCGATCGCCGCGGTCGTGATCCGGCCCTTGCCGGCATGTCGCATGGCACAGATCGCCCCGCACTCGTCGGCCAGCCGTAGCAGCACGCCGCCGTGGATCGTGCCAAACGCGTTGGCCTGACCCGGTTCCGTGATGATCGCCAGGCTCAGCCGCGACGCCGAGGCCGATTTGGCGGGACTCTCATCCATCTGCATGACCGCCCTCCTTCTTGTACCGCACAGCTTAACGCGGTTGGAGGGCTCCGGGCTACAGCTCGAGCACCGCAAGGCCGCCATGATCGAAGACGAATTCATCGAGCTGATCGAGCCCATCCTGCGTGAGGGAGGCTCGGTCCTGGAAGCGGGCGAAGAATTCCGCGAGCCGCCGCTGGACGTCCTTCGGTATTATCCCCGGATCGTACGGATGAACTGGATGCCTATCCTCGGCCGGGCCCTCGGCGTGGTGATGTTGGTCCGGCAGCCGGTGGACATTGACGGCTCACGCGACGGCTACGAACGGCTCCTGAACCGGCTGGCCAGGGCGGCCAATGGGCGGTTCCCGCCCTGGCAGGGGCTGGTGATCGGCCTGACGGCGATGGTCCTCACCCCCGAACCGATCGCGCCGGGCGACGACGCCATGCTCCGCGAGGTGCTCGACGTCAAACTCAGGCGGATGCGCGTCGTGCCCTTCGGATTGATCCGCATCAACCTCGGCCAGGAGGCGCTGGCCATGGCCATCAACGCCAGCCCCGACGACCTCTTCGTCGAACCTGGCCGCCTGGCGGATGCCCTGTGCGAGCACTTCCGGCGTTTCGTTCCGCTGATCGAGATGTACGGCACTACTTGGGCGGTCCGGGATAATCCCAGTCGAACGTGACTTCGAACGGCTTCCACCACGGGTCGACGCCGGTGGCCGCATCGCGGTGGAGGCCGACTCCGGTCGCGGAGGGGGGCTCGATGGCATAGGTCAGCTTGTAATGACCGGCCCTGGGCATCACGATGCTCGCCCCGTAGTGCTCGCCGTCGCGGGCCAGCATCGGGATCAACTTGCCCGTGATCGGCGGGTCGGATTTCCGGTCGGCGTCGACCGGCACGATCGTGTAGTGGACCACGAGCCCGAAGATGAACGCGTCCTTGGGGAAACCGTTGCGGTTCCCCTCGGTGGCGCGGATGTCGGCCTCGATGTGGATCATATCCGACGGCGACGGGCCGGACATGCCGTCCATCTGCACCGGGGGCAGCCAGACCGCGGCGATCCGCATCTGGTTCCGCTCGACTTCCTCGCCGATCGGATACTCGCGGAAGCCGGCCGGTGTCTGGATGCCTTTCGCCGGTATCAGGCCCCGAGGTGTTCGAGGACGCGACGGTATGGCGAGTCGCCTCGGCGATCGTGTCGACGGAGAATTCCGACCCTTCAGGTCCAGGTTCAACGCCAGGATCAGGACCACTCCGCCCAGGATCAGCAAGACCACGATCCGACCCATCCAGCGCTGAAGCATGACCAGTCTCCCTCGCAAGTGGCTTCAGTAGTGGGAGCGCCTGGTCGGCCCGGTGCCGGCCGGAGGCGGCCCGGCCTTGGTGCTCCGCGAGGGCCGCACGCGGAATCACGGCCCAGGCCAGGAGGGCGCCGAGCACCAGGAGCCCTTGGACCGAGATGGCCTGAAGGTTGGGATAGATCCCCGCCATCGGGAGCCCGTTACCCATCCAGGCCAGATGGGTCGTGATCAGGATGCCGGCGTTCTGGAGCTCGAAGACGCCGTTGCCGGCGAAGACGACGGCCAGGGCGAAGAGGAACAGCCCGGTGAACTTGAAGAACGTGCGCAGCGGCAGTCGCACGCTGGTCGCCCGGACGAGCACGGCGATGGCCGCCAGGACCGCCAGTCCCACGACGAAGCCGATGGTCAGGCCGAGGAGTCCGGGCCGGGTCTGCCCCTGGCTGCCGAGCAGGGCCTGGTACATCAGCGAGGTCTCGGCTCCCTCGCGATAGACGGCCAGGAACGCCGTGACGGCCAGAGTGCCCCGACCGCCCCATTCCAGCCCGCGCCGGGCCTGGTTCTTGAGGAAGTCCATCCACCGCTTGGTTTCCGCCTGCGAGACCAGCCAGTAACTGACGTAGAACAGCACACCCGCGGCGACGAGCATCACCAGCCCCTCGAGGATCTCGCGCGCCCGGCCCTGCATCGAGGAGACCAGGAGGTTCAAGGCCGCGGCGGTCGCCAGGCTGGCGATGACGGCCATCGCCACGCCCCACCAGATCGCACGCAGGGCTCGCGCCGCGCATGGGTCTCGTCGAGGCTGGGGCCGTGTTGGCGTTCGTCTTCGTGCCCGAGGGCGTGGCCTTGGTGACCAGGGCGATGAGCATGGCCAGGACCAGGATCACCTCGACCCCTTCCCGGACGATCGTGACGAACGACTCGAAGAAGGCCGTTCCGAAGGTCCCCGCCGGCCGGGCCTCGAGCCGGGTGACCAGGGTCTCGACCTCGGAATCGAGAGCCGATCGAGCCGATCGGTCAGCTCCGTCCCCTTGAGACCGGCGAACAGGTCGCCGCGGAGGGTGTTGAACTGGACCTCCAGCGGCTGGATCGATTGCGGGCTCCGGCCCAGCAAGTAGCGTTCCAGCGGCTCGAACTCCGTCATGTAAACCGTTGCCATCTCGGACGCGGCCTCATCCGGCCCGTTCTGCTGGGCTTCCTGGGCGATCGCGGCGGAACCCGCCCCGAAGGGCCTGGAGGAGGGCCGTCGGGTCCTCCTGAGGACCACCGTGGCCGAGGCCGCCGGCCCGGCATCCGCCGTCGCGGTACCGAAGGCGGCCATCCGCGACCGGTCGGTCACACCCTTGATGTCGAGCTCCCGGGCGGCGGAGAGCAGGTCCAGCAGCAGCTTGTGGCTCATGGTCGTCCAGGTCCGTCGCGGGGCGACGACGCTCGACCACGTCGCGGATCGCCGATCGATACTCGCGGAATTGCTGCTCGATCTCGCCGGCCCGCGAGTAGCCCAGGTGCCTCCGCAAGGCCGTTTCCATGTCCGAGGCTTCGAATTCGGCGAAGTAAGCATCATCGGCCAGCCGACGCGCCTTGGCCAGCTCGCCGGCTCGGGTCGCGGCGACTCCGGCTCTCCGCCAGGATCACCCCGATCTCGGTCGATCACCTCGGACCAGGGCGCGCGAGGCATCGCGGTCCCGGCCATCCGGACCGGGTTCGAGGGCCCGGTCAGCACCAGTTCCGGCAACACCAGGGCTTTGCCGCCCGCGACCACGATCTCCTGCCGGAGCGGCTCGCCCATCTCGTGCCAGACATTCAGGTCGTATCGGCCGTCGGGGACATTCTCCAGCCGGAACCGGCCCAGCCGCGAACAGACCTGGACCCAGGGCGTCGGGCTGACCACCACGAAGCCCCGCATATGGCTGTGGATGTCGCACGCCAGTTGCATGACGCCCGGCCGATCCGGCGTGTAGTCCACGGAGTTCCCCGGCGCCATCGATTGGTTGAACGCGAAGCCCGGCGTCACCACATGGACGTTGTGCGTCTCACTGTCCTTGTTCCCGAACCGCACGCTCTGTCCCAGAACGATCGCCTGCACCCGCGGGGTGAACTGCAACCCCTGCTGATTCACCAGCGTGATCTCACCCCTGCTCGCGGTGACCGGCTTCATTTCAACGACCCGACCCCTCGCGGCGACCGGTACCAGGTAGACCACCGCCGGACTCACCGACGGCGAACAGATGTCCGGCATCCGAACAACGCCGGAGACCTCCGCCCCGCAGCGCGCCGCCGTCCGTGCCCGAGATTCCTTGCGCGAAGCTCGCGGCGCTCCCCATGCCACAAAGCAGCAACCCGAACAGGATCGCTGCCACTCGCCGCCGGATCGTGTTTCCTTCCCGTCGCATCGCGGCCCTCTCTGGTCAGGACGCTTCCCGGATGAGTTGCATGCATTGTCGAGCGGTATTGCAATTGAGATTCAGTCTCAATGTCGTGGAATTATATTCGCGGGGGGTGGTCACCGTCAACACGGTGGCTAGCATGCAACGCCGAATTTCCGTTGGGAAGAATCAATGCGGGCAGAGGGAACTGTCGGAGGGCTTGGCCGGGGCGTTGGAATCCGACATTCAGTTTGAGAGTGTGGTGAATCGTGCGAACCCAGAAGGTCGGCGACCTCATGGCCAAAGCTAGACTTTCAGCCGATAATGCCGTAAACTTAGCGAAGGTGCAGATTTGGGATGAAAGATATGACACACGGCGAATTCAATCATATCTTGGGCAGCATCGGCGCTTTGTCGCCGGAGCAGATGTGGCAACTGCGGCGCGAATTGGACAACAAGCTCGCCTCGTCGGCTGGCCACGACGAGCCTCCGCTCAGTGAGGAGGAACTGGCCGATCAGGAGGCGCAGCGCCGGTTGCTCGCAGCGGGGATAATCAGCGAAATCAAACCCTCGAGGCGAGTTTCGACAGGGACGGAGCGGTTCACGCCGATTCTGATCCCGGGCGAGCCGCTGTCGGAAACCATCATCCGCGAGCGCCGTTGAGTTGGCCGATTACTTCCTGGATACCAGTGCGGTCGTCAAGCGTTATGTCCAGGAGACAGGGACCGCCTGGATCAGGACTCTGGCTGCGCCCGCGACGGGACATTTCCTCTATCTGGCTCGCATTACGGAGGTGGAAGGCACTGCCGCGCTCGCTCGTCGCCGCGGCCAGCCCGGATTGAGCGTCCCGCAAGCGCAAGGGGCCCTGGCGCTGTTCCGCCAAGATCTTGTCCAGGATTACCGGATCGCAGAGATTAGCGTACTCCTATTGCAACGGGCCGCACTTCTGGCCGATACGCATAGGCTCCGGGGTTACGATGCCGTGCAACTGGCGGCGGCGCTGGGAGTCCGGTCGCAAGTTCCGCTGCTGATCCTCGTCTCGGCGGATGCCGATCTGAACACCGCCGCCACTGCCGAAGGGCTGCCGGTGGAAGACCCGAATACGCATCCGTGACCGGGGTTTAGCCCTATGGCGGGTCATTGATGATTTTCGATCAGCATTTGGAAGCGGAATCGGACAAATCTCGGTCGATCGCTCCCCCGCCATCGGTCGGGACAGCCTACAACGGCCCAGTCGTGGTGACGACACTCGAACTCGGAGGCCGGCCGATCCGGCTGGTGCGTCCGACAGACCCGGACCGGATGCTCGACGACCCCGGCGTCCGCGACTGGAATCGCCGGGACGATTACATGCCGTACTGGGCCTACCTCTGGCCGGCGGCCTACTTGCTGGCCGAGGCCGTGATGCGCGAGCCCTGGCCGGACGGGACCGAAGCGCTGGAGATCGGCTGCGGACTTGGCCTGGCCGGGCTGGCCGGCCTGGCGCGCGGCCTTCGCGTCCAGTTTTCCGATTACGATCCTGCGCCACTGGTTTTTGTCGCCCGCTCTGCGGCCGAGAACGGCTTTGATCCAATCCGGTTCACGACCCGGCTGCTGGATTGGCGTAACCTGCCCGACGAGCGGTTTCCCGTCATCCTGGGCACCGACGTGATCTATGAGGCCCGGCTGGTCCCCTTGGTGGCCGACGTGCTCGGCAAAATGCTCGCCCCCGACGGCCTCGGGTTGATTGGAAGCCCATATCGCGTGGCCGCAGGGCTTCCCCGCGGCCGTCGCCGCGCGGGGATTGCTCTGTCGCGCCGAACTGGCGACGGCCCAGACAGAGGATGGCCCGATCCAAGGGACGATCTACCGCGTCACGCGGCCAATACCGGCATTTGAGCCCGAAGTTCGGCGAGGTGCCGTTGAGTTGGCGTGATTCCCTGACGTCTCTCTCCTTGCCTCTTGGTATAATCCCAAAGAGGGGCACAAGTTGGAAAATAGCATGAACAAATCCCAAATTTCGCTAAGTGAAGGAGAACAGGCATTCCTTTCTCACTTCAATGCGGAGTCTTTCAACCAACGACGCGGACCCTCCATTTCGTGGTTGAATTCTCACGGTTTGAACTGGACCCTGATGGCGGGTTTCCAGCGTTGGATGGTAACTCACGATCCCGCTTTCATGGAGAAGATAAACCACGAAGAATTACTCCCTCCTTTCGAGGCTCCTTGGTCTTCCCGAGAGGAATTCCTGTCGAGAGTCCAGGAGTTCCTGGAGGTTTATCGGGATTTAAGGCCCTTGATCGGTCCGTTTATCAAGGTGGGGATCTCCGCCTGATCATCCCCGATTGGACCGCAACGTGCCGATGATCGCGCGGAGGTCGGACACCCCGGCATCATCGAGTCGGGCCGTCAAATCGTCGAGGAGCCGTTCGGAGGCGGATGGATCGTAAAAAGTCGCGGTGCCGACCTGGATGGCTGACGCGCCGGCGACCAGGAATTCGAGGGCGTCGTCGGCGGAGGCGATGCCGCCGATGCCGATGATCGGCAGGCCGGGCAGGGCGCGGGCGACCTCCCAGACGATCCGCAGCGCGATCGGCTTGATGGCCGGCCCGGAGAGTCCGCCGACGTCGTAAGCCAGGATCGGCCGGCGTTTGCGCCAGTCGACGGCCATGCCGCGCACGGTATTGATCAGACTCACGGCGTCGGCGCCGGCCTCGGCCGCCGCGGCGGCGATCGGCACGACATCGGTCACGTTCGGCGTCAGCTTGGCGATGATCGGCAACGGGCAGGCGCCGCGGACCCGTCGCACCAGCCGGCCCACGGAGCCGGCGTCGATCCCCAGGTCAAGGCCATGGCTGACGTTCGGACAGGAGATGTTCAGCTCGATCGCCGCCAGGCCCGGCTCCGCGCCCAGCAACTCGGCCATCGCCACGAACTGGTCCTCGTCCTCACCGGCAATGTTGGCGATCACCGCGGTGCCCACCGTGCGGAGGTACGGCAGGTGATGCTCGATGAAATGCGCAATTCCGTCGTTGTCCAGACCGATCGCGTTGAGCAGGCCCGATGCGGTCTCGACCGTTCGAGGAGTCGGGTTCCCCGCGCGGGGGCGGAACGTCACCGTCTTGGGGATCACCCCGCCCAGCCGCTCCAGCCGGACGAACGGAGCCATCTCCCGGACATAGCCGAAGGTCCCCGAGGCCACCAGCACCGGGTTCTTCAGCGCCAGCCGCCCCAGCGCCACCCGCAAGTCAACCACCGCCGCCCTCCCTGTCGATCTGTTGGATCGCCGGTCCGAACCGTCCGATTCTCCGCGTCCCCGCCGAGCGGATTCCCTCTTACTGCCGATTCGCATGAACTCCTATCATCGGTCCTCCGAGGCAACTCGTCCATCGTTTCCACTTCCCGGCCGGCGCCGTGGCATCGGACATGACGCCGTCTTTACCGACATCTTGCGGCGGAGGGCCTTCTTGACAGAGACGCCGTCAGGGCTGATGAGTGTTAACAAGATTGTGTTTCCTCGGATGACTGATGGCGGTTCGGCTCTTCAAGCAATGAAATGGGAGAACCGATGGGTCAAGATGATCCACTTTACGATGACACGCTCGATCGGGCGACTTGGACGAAGGACGTCGTCAGGCAACCCACGGAAATAAGGATCCTGGGGATCGACCCGTCCGTGGAAAGTCCCTTCTTCACGATCTGGACTCGGCCTCGGGCGACGATTCGGGGGATCGTGGAGACCGACCCCACCTGGCATGTCGTCCCCATCGTGATGCTCGCAGCGATCAGCCAGGCGTTGCAACGGGCTTCCACTCGGAACGCCGGAGACCAACTCTCGCTGTCGGCGATTCTGATCGTGGCGATCGTGGTCGGGCCGTTGGTTGCGCTCGGAGGGCTTTATGTCGTGGGATGGCTGCTGGGCCTCACCGGAAGGTGGCTCAGCGGTCGCGCCAGGCCCGAACAGATCCGAGCGGCGATCGCCTGGTCTTCGGTCCCGACGCTTGCCAGTCTTCCGATCTGGATCGTTGGACTCGCCCTTCTCGGTCAAGAGCTGTTCACGACGAAGACACCCACGATCGACGCCCATCCGGTCCTGGGATATCTCCGACTGACGGGATTCGTCGTCGCGTCGTTGTTGCGAGGTTGGGCGTTCATGGTCCTGCTCAAATGCGTCGGCGAGGTCCAGGGCTTCTCCGCGTGGAGAGCGTTGGGATCTCTGTTGCTGATGGTCGTGGTCGTTGCCCTCCCGATCGTTATGCTGGCCGTTGCGTTTCGCCTCTGATCCCAATGCCGAGCGTCGCTCTTGTCGCTCGTGGCCTCGATGGTCTAGGCTGAATCCACACCGACGAACCGGCCGAATCTGGAGGTGGATCGGCCGTATCACACTGGGAACCTGAGTGGAAGAATTTCGAAATGGTGCATTCGCCCGATCTCGCCGACGACCTGGAATTCGTCAAGACCCTGGCGCAGGAGGCGGCCGGGGTGGCCCTGTCACGCTGCCAGCGCGTCACGCCCCACGAAAAAGAGAACCTGAGCTATGTGACGGACCTCGACCAGGATCTGGAACGTCTGATTCGCGGGCGGATCGGTGCGCGGTTCCCGGACGACGCCTTGACTGGCGAAGAATACAGCGCCGGTGGGGGTAGCGGCCCGCGTCGATGGTCGATCGATCCGATCGACGGCACGGGGAACCTGGTCCACGGCCTGCCGTTGTGGGCGATCAGCATCGGCTTGATCGCGGCCGGCGAGCCGGTCCTGGGCGTGATCGCCGTCCCGCCGCTCGGGGAACTCTTCTGGGCCGTCAAGGGGTGCGGGGCCTGGCTCGACGGCCATCGGCTCATCGTCCGCGACGCCGACGCGTTCCATAACCAGGATAATGTGTGCGTCGGCACCAATGCCTTGCGCGCCGTCGACCCGAGGAGCCTCCCCGGCCGGCTCCGCGACCTGGGCAGTGCCTGCTGCGAGCAAACGTTCGTCGCTGCCAACCGGCTCCAGGCTTGCACCTTCCTCGGCGAGGCGACCCACGACGTCGCCGCCGGCGTCGTCATCGCCGTCGAGGCCGGCTGCCACTTCGGCACCATCGATGGCGAACGCCTCAGCCCCGCCGAGATGGTCCGGCGCACCCCCGTCATCCTGCCCCACCTTCGTCGCCGCGCCCAGCGCCTCGATGCCCTCATGGCCATGGCTCGGCGGTTAGGCAGCGATCTGTCGTAAGTGGTCAATGGTCGGTGAAGATAATAAGATGGAGACGCAACGACGGCGAGCACCATCGGTGGCTTTTGCCCCTGATTCGAGGTGAACCCATGGCGAAAGTTCTCACGATCCGGGATCCCAGGACCGGGTATTTGATCGCCGAAGAATGGCTTCGACCGCGAGAGGATCCAGAGGCGGCCGTGGCCAGGGTCTTTCGCAAGACCCTCGGTCCCGAAGCGCCGGAACAGATGGTTAACAGCCGGGTCTCGCTTACGGATCCGAAGTGGTCCGCGGACCACGCTCGGGACTGGGGCAGTTTCAGCCTGGTGCTCGTTGGCCCCAAAGGAGACCCCGAGCTCGAAAAATGGCGATTGGTGATGACGGCCATCTCCGAGCGCGAACCGGCTCCCCGTCTGGAATTCCCACTCGAGAAGAGTGAAATTCATAAGATCAGGGAGGGCGGGCGGCACGATGCCGTCGTTCCTGCTATGCCAGAGGAGCCGCCCCGCGTTGGTGATCGGGTGAGGTTCGTTCAGGCTCGGTATGATCCGTTCGGGGAATTCCTGCTCGTCGCGAGAGGCGACTCCATCTTGGTCGAGCTGACCAAGGTCAGGAACCAAGGGTCGAAATGGGCCGGTCATGACCTCTATCACATTGCATGGGACCCGTCGCAGTTCAAGAAGTTGCTGAAGAAAGCCACGGCACAAGGATCGAAGTGAAGAGGTCCATGATGGGCAAGAAGGCCGCTGCCGTCGCCGTCGCCAGTTTCTGCGAATTGCACGAGCGACTCTCCCGATTTGGCGAAGGCTGGATCTTCCGGGGCCACGCTGATGTCGAGTTGGAAACTCATACCGAAGGTCGGGCGTACGACCTTACCATGGGCATGAGGAAAACTCTCTTCAACGCCTGGAAACTCAGGGCCGTCGAACACCATGCGTCTCACATCGATCGGATTGGGATTGGCTCGCCATCGCGCAGCATCACGGCCTGGCGACTCGCCTGCTCGACTGGACGACGAACCCGTTGAACGCCGCCTATTTCGCGGTGAGAGAGTGGAGAAACTGAAGGGACCAGCCGTCATCCACGCCGCAAGGTTCGAGGGAGTCTTGAATAAGTCCGCCGAGCTCTCCTTCCCGAAGCCGCTCGAATCCGATGGCGTCGCGGTTTTCCGGCCGCGTGGCATCGTACCGCGGATCATCCGCCAGGGAGGTCTCTTCACAATCCACGGGCCGCCGCGATCAGGCCCTCAAGGTCAAGCCCGGGGCCGTCAATCTGGAGCGGATTTTGATCGCCGAGCCCTATCGGCCGGAATCTGCTCGTGGAGCTGGCTCGCTACGGGATCAATTCCTCCACCTTATTCCCTGATCTCGACGGCCTCTCGTCTTTCCTGAACTGGTCTGTTAAATCGGGCGTATTCTCGTATTGAGAGCCGCTTTTCCAACCACGGACCACAATACAACCATGGGCCACTGGGGTGTCAAAAGCTACGAGAACGACGACGCCAACGACGCGCTGGACGCCGGCTTCGACCGGGTCCATGGCGAGCGTTACGAGGAACTGATGGACGACCGCAACCCGATGACCTACGAGCAGGTCCAGCAGCGGCTGGCGGACTCGCGAACGCTCGCGGCGTCGATTGATGCCTTGTGGGATTCGGTCGGGCGCGAGAATGCACCGGAGACCTGGGACGATCTGGCCCGGCTGGCCCTGGCGGGGATCGTCGTCCGTTACGCCGAGATGAAGGTCCCGATCCCCGAGGAATGGCGGCTGCGCGCGATCGACTGGCTGGAGCACGAAGAGATCGACTGGCACGAGACGACGGTCCGCCGGCTGCGCCGGCAAAAGGAGGCTGACCTGCTCCGGAGCGCAGCCGGGAAGACGGGACCGGACCAATCGCCCGGGTAAGAGGCCGCGGACGTTGCCTAGTACAGGACGCCACGAGGCAACGTCGGTGCGACGTTGACCGCTCAGTCCTTCTTCTCTTCCTTCTTTTCCGTGGCCTTTTCCTTCTTCAGCTTGAAGAGGAATGCCTCGCCCTCGGTCTGCTCGAATTCCTTGGGCCGGTCCTTGCCGGGCAGGGAGACGCAGAGGGTCAGTTTATCGCCGTCGAGCTTGTAGACGGATTGCGCGGTCTTCCCCTTGGCCTCCTCGGGGCCATCATCGATGATGAAGTTGACCGTGGCGATGGGGCTTGGCCTTCGGGTCGATCTTGATCTTGCAGGTGTAATCGATCCCGTTGACACTCGCTTTGAGCGTCTCGCCCTCGAAGGTCCACTTGGAATCGATGCCATCCTCCTCCGCCGCGACCCAGGTGCCTTTCAAGGCTTTGAGTGCGTCGGATGAGGGCTTGATCGTCGTCGGCCAGCGCGATGGCCGCGCCGCCGACCAGGCTGAAACCCGCCCAGATCGCCAGGACCAGCAAAATCGCCAGGCCGTTTCTGGACATACGCATACCCGTTGGATTCGTCAATGCCATGGAGATTATCCCTCAAGAGGTGCCAGCATCGGTTCTGGATCGGCGCCTCCCGCGCATCCCGCTTCTGCTTCGACGAGGGAGCCCGATCCGTCGAGATAACCCCGGGATTGGATCCTTTCGGGCAAGGGCGTGCAAGAGGTTGTCCCCGGGACGTGGGGTTTCCGCATCGCATTGTTCCGTTTTTCGTATTCCCGGGATCTCGGTTTTCCCCTGGGTTGTCGGCTCCGGAGCGATCCCGGGCTGGAGTGGCAGGCTCCGCGGCCTGTTCGAGCCGGAGCGCCGCCGGTCACGCACGAAAACCCTTGCAAGGCCGCCGAGAGATCGTCAACATGAATCCTGGCGACGGTCGCGTCCCGCCGAGCGGGAGGGGTACGACCTTCGTCGAGCCATCGGGCTGTTGCGAAGCCGGAGTAGCCAACGGAAAGGAGCCGCGATCGACCATGGGAGCGAATCGGCGGCGAATTGGGTCGAGTTCCGCGCAGGCGGGCAAGGCCGCGGCGTGGGGCTCGCTGGTGGCGGCGGTCGGCATGGGCCTCTGGGCGTGTGCCGGGGCTGAGGCGATCGCGGCACAGGGACCCGCGTCCCAGCCGGCCGGGCGCGAGTCGCCGCGGCGGGCCGGCTCCTTCGGCCGGACGTCTTGCCGTGACGACGGGACGG
This sequence comes from uncultured Isosphaeraceae bacterium, assembly GCA_963842405.1. Lineage (GTDB taxonomy): Bacteria > Planctomycetota > Planctomycetia > Isosphaerales > Isosphaeraceae > CAVZRC01. Next base: position 185,550 of record CAWJGW010000045.1, read on the forward strand.
CCGGCCGCGGCGCGAATCAGGCCAAGGTGGTGCCGTCCGACGACTGGACCTTCCGGCCGACCGTGGTGGTCCGCCGGGGCACGACGCAGGGCAGCGGGACCATCATCGCCTCGATCGAGGGGGAGGCCCTTGTCCTGACCGCCGCCCACGTGGTTCAGGAGCAAGGCCCGATCACCGTCGAGCTCCACCGATATAATCTTGGCCTGGAACGAATGCCTCCTGGGCCGGGAGCCTGGCCGCGTTCGGTCAGCGCCTTACGTGGCGGCCACCGATCCCGCCGCCGATCTGGCGATCCTCCGCATCGAGAAGATCGTCGCCCTGCCCTACGTGGCCCGGCTGGCGCCCGGCTTCGAGGATCCGGCCTCCGATTCGCTCGTCACCTCGATCGGGATCGACCTGGGTACCCAGCTCTCGAGCTGGACCACCCGGCTGGTCGAATCCCTCTGGTTCGAGCTCAACGATAGCGGCGAGGAACGGCTCTTCTTCATCACCGTCCGGACCCCCGAGCACGGGCGGTCCGGCGGCGGACTCTTCCTCCCCAACGGCGATCTGGTCGGCGTGTGCGTCGGCCACGCCGAACTGGTTCGCGGGGAACGCATGGGCGTCTTCGCCTCGCGAGAGAGCATCCGCCAACTCCTCCGCGACGACCGCCTGGCCGAGATCGTCATCCGCTCCGAGCTGCGGCAGTCCAACCGCCGCCGCCGCACTGCCGGCCGGCTCGCCAGCACTTCCACCAACGCCAACGCCAAGGTCCCGACGACTTCCTCGGTCACGCTCGACCCACGCCGTCGGAGGGAATGGCCCATGATCGGCGGCGAACCAAAGCCGTCGTCCTCCCCGGGGTCGCTTCTCATCGGCCGGGGCCATTCGCGACTCTGAGTCATGAGCGCGTAGCGAATGACCGTACCAGATGATCGCCGTCGCGATCGAGATGCCGGTCATCTTCAGCCCCCTTGGGCTTGCCCTGGATCATCCAGACGATTCCGGCGATGCAGCCGATTGCCGAGCAGAGTATGGCGACGATCCAGTCTCCGGTCGTGAGGTCTTCCGCATCCGCGCGTCGTGTTTCTTCTTCTTGGACTTGGCCTTCTTGAGCGCCGGGTCGAAGATCTCGCCGCAATAGCGGCACTTGGCCGCCGCGGTCAGGATCATCTCGCCACACATCGGGCAGGGACGCCGGTCCTCCGGTCTCCGAACTGGCCGCCTCGGCCGGAGTCGGGCCCGCGACCGCGTAGGGCTTGTCCGAGTCAAGGTCGCCGAACGGGTCGAGCCCGCCGGCCAACGCGTCGGGGCTTTCCACGAGCTCCGCGTCGTAGATTGGCTCCGGGCAGGTCACGGTGGCCCCGCAACCCGGGCACTTCGACGATTTGCCGGCCGCATTGTCCGGCGCCTTGAGCTTCTTGCCGCACTTCAAGCACGAGAACGAGATCGCCATCGCGTTTGTCCTTTGTCTGTCCTTTGTCCTTGGTCCGTCGCCCTAATTGTCCGTTCTCCGTAATGGATGCACGAATGCCTGAGGAGAAAGTTCGGTTCTATTCTTTCGCTTCTCGTCGAAATTTGATGGCATGCGATCTCCTAAGCAATGATTACGGTTCATCATTAATTGACAAAGGACCAAGGACTACTGCTGACTATCTCGCAGAGCGAACTCGAGCACGGTCTTGCCCAGGACGATCTGATCGCCGGCCTTGAGGATCTGCCGCTGGATGGGAATGCCGTTGACGTAGGTCCCGTCGGCGGTCTTCATGTCCTCGATCTCGAAGCGGCCGCCACGGTCGTGGATCAGGGCGTGGCGAGGTTCGATGGCCTCGTCCTTGAACAGGTAGACCTCGGCCTTGGGCGAGCTGCCGAGCACGGTCGGGTTGCGGAAGATGACGAACTGCTTCCCGGCGAGAGGACCGGCCCGCATCAGGAGCCAGGCCGACTTGGTCCATTGCTCGACGATGCCGACGAAGAGCCCGACCATCAGCCCGATGATGGTGAGTCCGATGCTGCGGCTGAGCCAGGCCTCGCCATTGGTCGGCGGCGACGACGATGCTGACGGGGTCGAACACCAGGCCGCCGAGCAACCCGCCCAGCACGGCGCCGAGCAGGCCGTTGAGCACGACCTTGGGTTCTCGCAAGGCGATGCCCTGGCCGATGCCGGCGGGGATCGCCGCCAGGGACCAGGCCGCGCCTCGGCCCATCATGAAGATCAAGAGGGCGATCCCCGTCGGCATCTGACCCGGCTGGGGGTTCGTCCAGAATTCCACGCTGATCTTCATCATGATCACGAAGATGATTCCGGCAGGGATGATCACGACGAGCCCTCCCGCGAATCCGACGCCCAGCCCGACGGCCGCGCTGATCATCGCCCGCGGCGCGTTGCGGCACATGATTCCCTCGGCCGCGCCCAGGAACAGCCCGACGAAGCCCGCGACCGTCGGGAACAGCAGGAGGGCAATCAGGTTCTCGCCGCGGTCAACCTCGCTGATGAACGGCTCGAAGATCATCCAGGCCACGAACGCCCCCAGCCCGCTGGCCAGGCTCAGGTAGAAGTAGCTCGAATACAGCACGCGGAGGATCCACGGCTGGGGCTCGACCTCGGGCATGGGCCGATTCAGCATGGCCTGCTCGTCCAGGAACGCGTCCACCCTGGGCGAAAACAGGTCGTCGGCAGACACTTGGAGCGGCTCGTTCGGCCTCGACGCAGACATGGGCCTGGTCTCCTGGGGCTAGCGACTCGTGGTCACGGCTTCTGGGCATCGACGGGTGCGGGCGGCTCCGGCTTCGGCGTCGCGACCGGGGTTTCCTTGGCATCGACGGAGGCGGACGGCACCGGCTCCGGCTTCGGCGTCGCGGCCTTGGTTTCTTGCGGAGCCGATGGATCCCGGGCTCGCGGGGTCCTTGGCGTATTCCGCGAGCAGGAACCGGCGGAGCACGTCGTCTTCGGCGGCCGTATTGCCGTACCGGGCCCGGATCATCGCGATTCTCTGGGCGGCGCCGATCAGTTGAGCGCGAATCTCCCCGAACGCGGAATCGGCCTGCTGGGCCTTGGACTGCGCGGCATCTGAGCGGCCCGGCGACCGCCGCCAGGTCGCGGTACAGACGGTCGAGCTCATCGGCGAGTCCAACGCGAAGGAGGGATTCGACCTTGTTGCTGTCCACCCAGCTTTCCACGAATCGCTGGCGTTCCCACCCCGAGTACATGTTCGCCAGCAGGTAGCCCACGAGGAAGACACCACCGTAGATCATGAACTGTCCCAGGGGCGGAAGCAAGTCGCCGGAGTTCTCTGGTGCGCGAGCTCCACGGCTCTGGGCGGGCCCGCCGGGTCCCGGTGCCCGCCCGCGCGGATCGCCGGCCTGCCCGTGGAGCTCTCCGGCTCCGTGGGCATTCCCGTCAAGATCCGGTCGCCGACCCAGAAATGATCGGTCAGGGTGGGCTTCCCGTCCCGCCAGACGAAGACCCCCTCGATCTTGCGGATCGGGTCGATCACGTGCGCAACCTGGCCCGGCCCGGAGAAGAAGTGCTCCTGGATGAACCGGTCGCGATCCGAGAGGAAGATCCCGAAGTCCGGGTGCGTGTGGTACCAGCCGACGATCTTGAGCGCGGTGAACTTCGTATCCATCTCGGCGTTGATCTTCGCCCAGGTCTGGTGGGTGAAGGTCACCTCGGCGAACTGGGTCTTGGCCCCCTCGCCGCGGATCGATTCGGTGATCTTGACGAACGGCCCGATCTCGTCGCGATGCCAGCTCCCGACCAGCACCCCGCAGATCTCGACCGAGGTGTCCTCGCCGGCATGCTTCCAGAGCGCGGCATGGACCTCAGGCGTGAAGAAGACGCGGAATGCCTCGTTCCGCCCGCCGGGAAAGACCCCCTTCGGCAGGTCCTCGTTCTTCAGCAGCCGGATGTCCAGGTCGCTCATGGTCCTTGGTCCTTGGTCATGGGGTGATTAAAGACGATAAGGACCCGAGGACCAAGGAGCGGTCGCCGCCGAGCTCGTAGAACCGTTGCAACAGCCCGGCGCGGCCGCCGAGGACGTCCCACGGGGGGATTCCGATCTCGGCCAGGGTCTTGTCGCAGAGGTCCGCGCGGCGGCCGTCGATCGTATGGAACATCGAGGGCGTGCGCGGCTGCTTGCATCGCGGGCAGCGGCCCTGGGCCTCGGTGACCTTGCCCAGCGACGTGAAGATCGGCTCGTCCTCACCGCAGTCGGGGCAGTGGAGCGACGCGAGCAGGTCCCGGCCGGTCTCGATGACCGCCTCGGGGCCCAGGTCGGAGCGGACGCGCTCGAGCAGGTCGCCGACCCGGGTCTCGCCGGCGCCGCCGGGCGAGGACCTCGACCGGCTCGTCGGCGTCGTGCGCGGGGCAGTCGTCCTTGCGGGTGTAGTTGACCAGGTAGCTCTGGTGGTAGGTGCCGTCGAAGATGAAGCCCTGGCCGGCGATGACGTCCAGGCCGTGGAGGTACTTGACCGCCTCCTGGACCTGCACCCCGGCGACGATCGAGGCGGTGGTGGGGGTCGTCGGCACCTTGCCCTGCTCCATCTCGCCGCGGGAGAGCAGGGCGCAACTCCGCCTGGCTTCGAGCATCTTCCAGTCGTTCTCGCCCATGGTGCACTCATAACAGGGCCCGGTGGCCGGGTCGAAGACCCGGGCGACGCCGTCGAGCCGTTCGATGGCCCCGTCGATCCAGACCTTGCCGGCCCGGGCGGCCGCCAGGTTGATCGCGACCCGGGCCTCGCGGTTGTCCAGGCCCCCCAGGATCACGTCGGCCCATCGGTAGACCCCCAGGCCCAGGTCGTAGACGATGTTGCCGGTATACGGCTGGACACGGATCCCGGGATAGATCTCGGCCGCCCGCTCGGCGGCGACCTCGGCCTTGGGCCGGCCGCAGTCCGGCTCGCGGAACAGGATCGACCGCGACAGGTTCGAGTTCTCGATCCGGTCGCGATCGGCGATGAACACCCGCCCGATCCCCAGCAGCGCCAGGTTCTTGAGGATCTCGTTGCCCAGCGCCCGGCGCCGATGACCAGGACCCGCGCCTCGGCCAATCGCTCCTGGTCCCACCAACTGATCAGGCGGAACCGCGCGAACCGGTCCTCCGTCTCGGCCGCTCCCTCGGCCTCGTCAATCCGGATCACGTCGCTCAACGAGGCTGCCTCCTGGGTGGTTCGGGCCGGCCGGGGCGGTTGTCCCAAATGCCGGATCGCGGGTTTTTCTCTAAAACCGGGGCTGCCGACCTTGCGAGTTGTTGATGGCTCCGATGATGAGCACGACGATGGGGATCGCATAAATGAGGGTCATGATCGTCCCCATCACCAGCCCGAACCAGGCTCGTCCCCGGCCGAGGAGCTGCGGCTTCTGCTTCAGGGTCCTCAGGGCCTTCACGCTGACGATGATGGCGAGCAGCCCGAAGAACGGGAGCACCGAGAGCAACCCGAGATAGCCGGCCGCGATGGCCGAGGCCGGCCGGCCGGCGGGCATGAGAAACCGATCGAAATCGTCCGGCACTAACTCCGCATCGCGGAGTTCCGGGTCGAGATACTCCTGGCAATACCGGCACTTCGCGCCACTGGCCAGGATCATCTCACCGCAGAACGGGCATTCTTTCACTTCCTCGGGCGTCACCAAGTCGTCGGCCATTGGCTCGGCTCCCGCGGTGATCTCCGGCTGGAGCCGAAGCACGTCGCCGCTGTGGATGTCGGCCGAGGCCAGCGTCTGGTCGTCGAGCAACTGCCGCCCGCTGGCCTTGTGGTGGAACTTGTAACTCATCAACTGCCCGTCCGGGCTGTACCGCGGCAGGTTCATCTTCTCGACCAGGACCGCGATCACCCGGTTCACCGGGGCGTCGGACGGCAGCTCGACCAACTGCTTCTTGTTCCCCGTCGCGTCCCAGACCTCGATCGTGAGCTTGTTCATCTTTTGGTCCTTTGTCCTTGGTCCTCTGCCCTTGGTCCCTTGACCCGTCGTGAGTGATTGTGATCGCGGCTCGGGGATTTTCACAAAGGACAAGGGACCAGGGACGCGGTCCTCATGCGGTAATCCGGGCGGAGTGATTATAGCCGCAGCTCCGAGATTATAACAAAGGACCAAGCACAAAGAACAAAGGACCAAGGACCAAAAGGGTGAGACGGCTTGCCCCCCGGCCGCGCAGTCCCCTTAAGATCGATGACTGGGAGGGACCGGCGATCGAACAACGACCGGCGCCATCCGTATTAAACAGTCGTGCACACCGGCGTCCGATCGCCCGCGAGGGCTCGTCCCAGAATCGTTCCCGTCCTCATCGACATCGACTCATCCGGAGAATTCTCAAAATGTTACGATGGGTGAGCTTTGCGATCGGCGTGATCTTGCTGACCGCGGCGGCGACCCTGTTGCCTCAATTCCTGCCGGATCCCGAGGCGGCGAAGATCCGGGTCAACGCGAGCACGGGGCCTCAGCCCAAGGTGGAGATCGACCAGCCCCTGATCTACGAATTCGGCAAGATGGCTCATCACGAGCCGGGCAAGCATACCTGGCCGATCAAGAACACCGGCACAGGCGGACCTGGAGCTGTGGATGATCGGGAAGCCGACGTGTTCTTGCACCATCGCCAAGCTCGAGAACAACCAGAAGGCGACGGTCAAGCCGGGCGAGACGACCACGATCGACCTGGAGTGGAACACCAACGAGCTCCCCGAAGATTATTCGCAGGGGGCGACGTTCGGATCGAACGACCCTGGCCTCGACAGCTTCAAGCTTGCGATCAAGGGAAAGGTCTATCCGCCGGTGATCGTCTTCCCCCCGAAATGATCCAGTTCCCCACGATTTCCAACGAGGAGCCGCACCTCACTCGCATCGCGGTCTATTCGCAGGACCGGCCCAGTACGAAGGTGACCAAGGTGACGAGCTCGAAGCCGGGGCCTGATCGTCGCCGAGGCCAGGCCGATGACGGCCGAGGAGACCAAGCGGCTCAGGATCGAGGGGGGTTACAACGTCAGCGTGCAGGTCAAGCCGGGCATGCCCGTGGGGCAGTTCCATGAGGAGCTGCTCATCGAGACGGACCACCCAAAGCGGTCCGAGGTGAGGGTGTCGGTCGGCGGCAGGGTGATTGGCCCGATCAGCGTCGTCCCCGGGGGTTGAGGAAGTACGATATCACGTCCCGGCAGGGGGCATCGCAAGATCCTCGCCCTGATGGTCCGCGGGGGCAGGGAGACGCATTTCGAGGTGGCATCCGCGCCGGAGAACCTGAAGGTCGTCATCGTGCCGGACGATAGTCCGGGCATGAAAGGCCGGTATCGCATGACGGTCACCGTGCCACCCGGCACGGCCGCCGGGAAGAATCGAAGGCAAGATCATCCTGAAGACCGACCACCCCCTGGTCAGCGAGCTGAAGATCCCGGTGGACATCATCGTCTCGCGGGCGGGCCCGGGTTGAGTGGGGTTGTCGTCGCTCCGTCCCACGTATTTGCCGTCGCCGCCCTCTCGGTCGCCCGATTCTGGAGGATCTCCGCCATGGTTCGTTGGATCATCCTGGCGTGTCTGGTGGTCGTCCTGACCGTGGCGGGGACGCTCGCCCTGGTGTATTCGCCGGAGCACGTCGATCGAGCCGGCCCTCGAGCTCCATAAAGGCACCGAACTCCTGCCGAAGCTCGAGCTCGTCGGCCTGCCGGAATTCAACTTCGGCACGATGCCCAAGCGGACCGACGGCGCCCATTCCTGGGAGGTCAAGAACGTCGGCGAGGGTGAGCTCGATCTGTGGCTCGAGGAGACGTCGTGCTCCTGTACCGTCGCCAAGCTCTCTGCGGAGCGAAGTCGACGGGCGAGGAGGGGGCGAAGAAGACCGTCAAGATCCCGCCGGGCAGGTCGACGCCGATCGAGGTGAGCTGGGAGACCCGGGATTGGAACAACTTCGGCCAGACGGTCACGCTGGGGACCAACGACCCGGAGAAGTCCACCCTCACCTTGATCGTCAGAGGGAAGGTCCTCCCTCCGGTCGCGGTCGAGCCCTCGAACACGGTCTCATTTCCCAACGTCTCCAACGAGGAGACCCATCGGGCGAGCATCACGATCCTCTCGCCGGACCATGCCGGCTTGAAGCTGACGAAAGTCGTCGAGCTCGAAACCCGGGCTGATCGTCGCCGAGGCCAAGCCGATGACGCCCGAGGAGATCCAGAAGCTCAAAGTCAAGTCGGGCTATGCCCTGGCCATCGAGGTCAAACCGGGCCTGCCCGTGGGGCCGTTCCGCGAAGAGCTGGTCATCCAGACCGACCACCCCGACCAGCCCGAGGTCAAGGTGACGGTCGTCGGGCAGGATCACGGGACCGATCACCGTTTCATCCCGAGAAACTGGAGATGTTCAACGTCGTGAGCCGGGACGGGGCGATCGCGAGACCTCAGCCTGATGGTCCGCGGGGGAAGGGAGACCCATTTCGAGGTGGCCCGTGCGCCGGAGAAGGTGAAGGTGCCGTCGTTCGCGATGACACGTCGCGAATGAAAGGCCGATATCGCATCACGGTCACCGTGCCACCCGGCACCCCCGCCGGTTTCGATCGATGAGCCGATCGTCCTGAAGACCGACCACCCCAAGGTCAGCGAGGTCAAGATCCCGGTGAGCATCATCGTCTCGCGGTCGAATGCCGGTTGAGCCTCCGATCTCGCGTCGGATCGGCGGTTCGGGCGACGCGACATCGACCCCGGTTCGATTGATCTATTCGCCGATGTGCCGGGAGGCTAAAACTCTTTTCTTGTGGTGATTGGTCAGTAGTCCTTGGTCATTGGTCACGGGGCGAAAAACGCGGGGATTGCGTGGTGGATGCCAGAAATGCGTGTTTTGCGCCCTCTGCGAAAGATCGGTTGGGAACGGTGCGGCTGGTCAGCGAGGAAAGGGAAGGTTAAGACGATGACCCGAATCGACTTCCGCCCCTGGGCCGGCGTTGCCCTCTGCGTGGCGGTCCTGGCCTACGTGGGCTGCTCGTCGTCGAGCCCGACCGGCTCCTCTCCCCGACTTCGACCGACTCGCCGCGGGACCGGCCGGTTCCAAGGGCGATCCATCGCAGGGTGGTGGCGCGTCGAACGTCGCAGAAACTGCTCGCGAACCTGCGCAATCCCGCGGCGGTCCTGATCGTCTCGGGCGAGCAGTTCGGGTACCTGGAGCCGTGCGGCTGCTCGGAGGGGCAGGTCGGCGGCCTGCTCCGCCGCTACGATTTCGTCGAGCGGCTGCACAATCAGAACCACTGGCCGACGGCGCTGATCGACCTGGGGAGCCTGATCAAGGACCCGGCCGATGCCCGGGGCGGTTTCGAGCAGGCCAAATTCAAGTTCAGATCATTCCCTCAGAGCCCTGAAGCTCTTGAACTACAGTGCCCTGGCGTTGAGTGCCGAGGATCTGAAAATCGGCGTGGGCGAGGCCCTGGGATTCTTCCTCAACGACCTGGGGGAGACGACCAAGATCGTCGTCGCCAACGTGGAGGCCCCAGGCTACGAGACGATCTTCCGGCCCAGCCTCATCGTTTCGGCCGGTCCGGTGAAGCTGGGCGTCACCGCGGTCATCGACCCGGAGGCCCTCAACAAGCTGTCCGATCCCGACAAGGAGAGCATCTTCCCGAAGATCCAGCGGCCGGACGAGGTCCTGTGCGGGCGTGCTGGCCGAGCTCGAGCCCAAGAGCGACTACCAGGTCCTGATGGTCCAGGGGCCCCCGGCGCTGGCCAAACGGCTCGCGGAGGCGTATCCCGGCTTCGACATCGTCGTCGCGACCTCGGAGTACGACGACGTGCTCAAGCACGATGCCGAGATGCTCAACGGCGACAAGACCATGCTGGTGAGCGTCGGCCGGAAGGGGAAGTATGTCGGGGTCTTCGGGCTCTATCCCAAGGAGATCGGAGCGGCTTCGCTATCAGGTCGTGACCTTGGACAAGAAATTCGACGGCCCGGCGACGGCCATGAAGAACGCTGATCGAGGACGAATATCGCAACATCGCTCCGGGCAGGCCAAGGTCGTCGAGAAGTACCAGCGGCGCGACTACATCAACGGCGCGCCCGGCGCCACCTTCGTCGGCGCCGAGAACTGCAAGTCCTGCCATCCGAATACCTACAAGAAGTGGGCCGCGACCAAGCACGCCGCAGGCCTTCCAGTCCCTGGTGGACGACCCGAAGCCGAACACGATCTATGACGCGGAATGCGTCACCTGCCACACGACCGGGTTCGAATACAACTCGGGCTGGCACTCCGAGGCCGAGACGCCCTACCTGGAGGGTAATCAGTGCGAGAACTGCCACGGGCCGGCATCGAAGCACCTCGCCGAGCCCGACAATGTCGAGTTCCGCAAGCGATGGCCGTGACCGCCGAGCAGGCCGACAAGAGCGGGCTCTGCACCAAGTGCCACGACAGTCGACAACTCGCCCCATTTCGACTTCGCCACGTACTACGGTAAGATCATCCACAAGGGACCTCGATGACTACAACGACCCGAAGGTCCACCGTGGCTTCGTGCCCAAGCTGGTCGCGGACGCCAGTGCCGTCCGCCGGGTACGCCCGAGAAGGCCAAGAGCAGCCATTGACCGATCTCACTCGAGGAGAGGAAAGGAGTCCCCGATGAGCGAAGCCGCCCCGTCCTGGTCCGCGACGCCCGGATCCGTCGAACCCACCTCCCGGCCGATGGGCCTGGTGGCCAGGTATCGCCAGGACCACCGCAACCCGGTCAATCACTTCCTGCACGTCGGCGTCGGCTGGCCGATGGTCGCCGCCGCCGTCCTGCTGGTCCCGTTCCGCCCGCTCTGGTCGCTCGCGCTGGTCCTGGCGGCCTACGCGATCATGTTCTTCGGCCACTTCGTCTTCGAACGGAATACGCCCACGATCCTCAAGCACCCGAGCACGCCGTTCGTCGTCGCCTTCGCGGTGATCCGCGGGCTCTGCGGCGGATTGGTCCGCCTGGCGACGCCCCGCCGCACCGGCTAAACTGGAAGGGATGACTTCCCGAACCGGATGAGGATCGACCGATGGCCACCGCGACGCTCCCGACTCCCACGACCCGCATCGGCCCGACCGACCACGGCCGCCGCATGACACTGGACGAGTTCATCGAGGCCGATTTCCAGGAAGGCTGGCTCTACGAACTGGCGCGAGGAGTCAGTTGAAGTGACCGAAGTTCCAGGCCCCTGGCATGGGCGTATTGTCGATCGGACGGCGCGGATGTTTATCCTTTACAGTGAGCATCATCCCGGCCGCATCCAGTATCGGGCCGGCGGCGGCGAATGCCGGATGAGGCTTCCCGGGCATGGTCTCGGACCGCCACCCGGACCAGGCGATCTACCTCAACCCGGAACCCCCGGACCCAAGGTCTGGACGAAATGGGTGCCGCACATCGTCGTCGAGGTCATCAGCCCCGGCGGCGAGGATCGCGACTTCATCGACAAGCGCGAAGAATACCTCCGCGTCGGCGTCCGCGAATACTGGATTCTCGATCCCGAACACCGCCGCCTGCATGTCCTCGCCCGCGCGGGCGACACCTGGGAAGAGACGATCGTCCCCGAATCCGGCGTTTACCGGACCATCTTTCTCCCCGGCCTGGAAGTCCGGCCCGCCGAGCTGCTCGGGCCCGCCGCGACGGACTGAACCCAAGTATACTGTTGAGCTTGACAGGCATCCGAGACGGCGGCTAACCTGGATTCGTCATTGGGTCGATCGTAGGTGGATGCACCGCCAACCTTCGCGAGCGTCCCAATCGGTGGGTGCACCCACCCGACAAGACCAAGGACGAAGGACCAATCAACATGGCCGATCCCATCAAGTACGACGATTTTGCCAAGCTGGAGCTTCGGGTCGCCAAGGTCCTGGAGGCGCGGCCGCATCCCAACGCGGACAAGCTGCTGCTCTTGCAGATCGACGTGGGCGACCAGCAGAAGCAGATTGTCGCCGGGATCCGCCAGCACTGCACCCCGGAGCAGCTCGTCGGGAAGTTGATCGTCGTGGTCAACAACCTGGAGCCGGCCATGTTGCGCGGCGAGACGTCCAATGGGATGCTGCTGGCGGCGACCTCGAACGAGAAGGTGATCCTGCTGACGGTCGACGATCCGGATTGCGTGGTGGGGGCGAAGATCAAGTAATCAGTTGTGTCACTGGTCATGCGGTCATTGGTTAATGAATTTGCATCTGACCAGTGACCAGTGACCGAATGACCAGTGACCAAGACGAAAAGTTGCGACGGGACCTTGGCGACTTCCAGACGCCTCCCGAGCTGGTCGCCGAGGTGCTGGCCACCCTGGGGCCGATCGGCGCGCGCTGGCCTCGCGTGCTGGAGCCGACGTGCGGCCGGGGCCATTTCCTGGGCGGGTTGCTGGCACATGCGTCGCCGCCGCGCGAGGTCCAGGCCATCGAGATCCAGCCGGCCCATTGCCGGGCGGCCGGCGAGCTGGCGGCCCGGTATCGCGATCGCGACACCGAGGTGACGATCACCTGTGCCGATCTCTTCGGGCTCGATCTGGCGCGCGACCTGGCCTGGCGACAGGGCGGTCCCTTGCTGGTCGTCGGCAATCCGCCGTGGGTCACCAATGCCGAGCTGGGGAGTCTGGCGAGCACCCAGGTGCCCGCCGAAGTCGAACGTGAAGGGGCTCAGCGGGTTGGCGGCCCGGACCGGCGCTGCCAATTTCGACGTGGCCGAGGCGGTCTGGCTCAAGCTGGCCCGCGATCTCGCGGCCGAGGCGCCGACGATCGCGCTCTTGTGCAAGACCTCCGTGGCGCGCAGCATCCTCCAGTTCGCCCATCGTGCGACGACTGCCGATCGAGTCCGCGTCGATCCGCCGGATCGATGCGGCTCGGTGGTTCGACGCGGCGGTGGACGCTTGCCTGTTCCAGGTGACGCTGGCGAAGAGCGAGGCGGCCAGGGGGATGGATTGCGGCGGAGGCATCCCGGTCTATCCGGGGCTGGAATCGGGCGAACCCACCGTCGTCATGGGTTTCTCGCGCGGCTGGCTGATCGCCGATCGCGAGGCCCATCGCCGTTGCGAATTCGCCGACGGCGTTTGCCCGTGGACCTGGCGGCAGGGGCTCAAGCACGATGCCGCCGCGGTGATGGAGCTGGCGGTCGACGCCGGCCCCGGCCGGACGACGGCTCCGCGACCGGTCGGGCGATCGGGTCGACGTCGAGGCCGAGTTCGCCTATCCGCTGATCAAGGGGGCCGACCTGAAGCGGACGCCGGCCGATCGGCCGCGCCGGGCCGTACTCGTCACCCAGCGACGGATCGGCGAGGACACGACCCGGCTCGCGCACGACGCGCCCAGGCTCTGGGCCTACCTCCAGGCGAATGCCGGCCGGTTCGAAGGCCGCAAATCGTCGATCTACCGCGGCCAGCCCCCATTTGCCCTGTTCGGCGTCGGGCCTTATAGCTTCGCCCCGTTCAAGGTGGCCATCTGCGGGCTGCACAAGACGCCGGTCTTCCGGGCCGTCGGGCCGGTTGAGGGCCGGCCCGTCATGCTCGATGACACCTGCTACTTCCTGGCCTGCTCGTCCGCCGCGGAAGCCGCGGCCCTGGCGGCGCTGTGCAACGACCCCATCGCGCTGGAGCTGATCCGTTCGGCGAGCTTCCCGGATGCCAAGCGGCCGATCACCAAGGCGCTGCTCCAGCGGGTCGACCTCCGGGCGATCCTCGATCGGACCGACCGCCGAGGGCTCCATGGCCCGCGCCGCGACGATCTTGGCCGACGAGCTGGCCATCCGGGGCCGACGGGACCGTGCCGCGACACTGCTCGACCGGATCGAGGAGGCGTTCTCGACCTTGCGGCAAGATCCCATGCTCGTATAGGGTGAGCGTTGCCTCCCGGATTGCTTTCTCAACCCAAAATGATCCTCGCAGTTCCGAGGGCAGCAGCATGGCGTTCGCCACGATCCACTATTTCAGCCGGTCGCTCCGCAAGGCGTCATCGTTCAACATCATCTTTCCCGAGGACCCGGCTGTGCCCCGGCCCTGGGCGGTCTTCTACCTCCTCCATGGCCTGTCCGACGATAACACGATCTGGTCGCGGCGCACCAGCATCGAGCGCTACGTCGAGGGCTGGCCCCTGGTGGTGGTGATGCCCGACGGCGGCCGCGGCTGGTACACCAACGCCGTCGAGGGCGACGCTTACGAGGACGACCTGCTCAAGGATGTCATCGGCCTGGTCGAGCGGACGTTCCCGGTCAAGGCCGAGCGCACGGGCCGGGCCATCGGCGGGCTCTCCATGGGCGGTTACGGGGCGGTCAAGCTCGGTCTCAAGCACCCGGAAGTGTTCGCCAGCGTGAATTCGCATTCCGGAGCGGTCGGCTTCCTCCCGGACAGCGTGAAGAAGTACAAGGAATTCAGCCCCGAATTCGATCGGATCTTCGGCAAGTCGCCTGGCGGCGGGCCCGAGGACCCGTTCGCCATCTGCGAACGGACCGATCACGGCCGCATCCCCAGCCTGAGGCTCGATTGCGGCACCGAGGATTTCTTGTTAAGCCAGAATCGCGCGTTTCACCAGCACCTGGAGTCGCTCCATATCCCGCACGAGTATCAGGAGTTCCCCGGCGGGCACGACTGGGCTTACTGGGACAAGCATGTCCAGGAGGCGATTACATTCCACGCCAGGAACTTGCAGTTGAAACACCTGGGAGGGTAGGATTGTGGATCTCGATGGATCCCCGCTCGCGGGATCCGGCGCGTCGGTGAATGACGCATCAGGGATACCATGTCATCAATCGCAGATCGTCGGCACGTTCGGGACCGACACTCCATCACTCTGTCCCTTGGGAATTGCTAAGTCCGATGAGAATCCTGCGAATTGTCATTGTGGTCCTGGTGGCGGCTGTGTTGCGCGCGTGAATCCCGAATGGCGGGATCGCAGCCGACCGGCAAGGGCGTGTTGAAGACGCGTCATGTCCTGCTGGTGACGACGGATGGCCTTCGGTGGCAGGAAGTCTTCGGCGGCGCCGACCCGGAGCTCCTCAACCGGGAAGACGGCGGTGTGCTGGACGTGACGTGCGCTCAAGAAGCAGTTCGATCGCAAGGGTCGGGAGGAACGCCGCAAGGCGCTGATGCCATTCCTCTGGAGCGTGATCGCCAAGGAGGGCCAAGTCTTCGGCGATCCACCGACCGGAAGTGAAGTCAAGGTCACCAACGGCAGGAACTTTTCCTATCCGGGTTACAACGAAATCTTCACGGGCTGGGCCGATCCCAACATCGACAGTAATAACAAGGTCCCCAACAACAATGTTTCCGTCCTCGAATGGCTGAACCGCAAGGACGGAGTTCCGCCATAGGATCGCCGCATATGGGTCCTGGGACGTGTTCCCATTCATCCTCAACCGGTGGCGGAGCCAGCTGAGGATCCATGCGGCCTGGAAGCCCCTGACCGGGAAGAACCTCTCGGAAGAGGAAAAAACAGTCGCCAAGCTGATGGCGGAGACGCCCCGGGTCTGGGAGGAGTGCAGTTTCGATACCTTCACATTCCACGCCGCGCTGGGGTACCTCAAGCGGAGAAAGCCCCGGGTGCTCTATATCGGCCTGGGCGAGACCGACGAATGGGGACACGCCGGTCGATACGACCAGTACCTCAAGGCGGCCCATCGCGTCGACGACTACTTGAAGACCTTGTGGGAGACGGTCCAGTCGATGCCGGAGTACCGCGGGACGACCACGATGATCGTGACGACCGACCATGGCCGGGGCGATGCCCCCACCGGATGGAAGAGTCACGGAGCCCACATCAAAGGCTCGGAGCGGATCTGGATCGCCGTGATCGGACCCGATACCGCCCCCCGATCGCCCGAGAATCGCACGCCCTTCCGCCCCATGACCCAGAGCCAGGTTGCCGCGACGCTCGCCGCCTTCCTGGGGCAGGATTATCGCGCCTTCGCGCCCAAAGCCGCTCCGCCCATCCCCGACGTACTGCCACCGACCGCCCAGGGAAAGTGAGGTGGGTGGAGGATCTGAGTGCGGGCGATCTCCCTCCCCTCCGAATGCTATCCCCGCATTCAGAGTTCGGGGGTAGAATCGAAGTCCGTCTCAGCGGAGGGCGATACCTCACGCGGGTGGAATTGATCCATCTTAGGAGGTCGCGGCACCGTCCGAGCCGGCATCGAGAAGCGGCCCGTGGGGAGCCGCGACCTCCCATTCCGGCACTTCAGCCGAATCGCCGCGGCTCAAGGGAGCTGGGCCGTAACGGTATGCTCTTTGCCATCTTTTGCCGTGAGAACATTCATCTTGAGGATGTTGTTCTTCGCCGCGTTGGCGATGATCCAGGCCAGATTACCGCGCTGTTCGGTCAGATAGCCGTTGATCGAATGGATCACATCGCCGGCCTGAAGTCCGGCCATCTCCGCGGCGGTCCCGGGATAGACGTTGGTGACCTTCATGCCCTTGCGACCGCCAGCATCCACAGCCGGCTCCTCGTCGATCCCGAGATAACGGCCTTGACCGGCCATCATGGTGCCCGCGGCCGGAGCGACGTAGGCCGACGAATAGCCGAAGCCTGCGACCGGATTGGTGTACACGGTGTTCGTGTAGGGATAGGAATAACCCATCCCATAGCCGCCATAGTACGGATAGCCGTAGCCCCCCATCCCGTAGCCGCCGTAACCCATACCATAGCCGCCGTAACCCATACCATAGCCGCCGTAGCCGCCATAACCCATGCCGTAGCCGCCATAACCACCATAGCCCAGGCCATAGCCACCATAGCCCAAGCCATAGCCGCCATAGCCCAAGCCGTAGAGTCCATAGCCGCCGTAGAAGCCCGGATAGAAGCCGCCATAGCCCAAGCCGCGGTAGCCCCCGCCATAGCCGTACCCGCCCATGTGGCCCATGCCCATGCCGCCCATGTGGCCCATGCCCATGCCCGCCCATGCCCATGCCGCCCATGTGGCCGCCGCCGAACCCACCGCCACCGCCATGTCCGCCGCCGCCACCGCCGCCGCCGCCACCGTGGGCCATGGCCGATGAACCGGAGATGACCCAGATCCCCAAGGCCAGGGCGACTGCCATGAAGGGGAATCTGTAACCGCCTCGCAGCATCGAAACCATTGGTGTGCTCCTGTAGTATGAGTTGCGCCTGCGCCTGAGCCGCGACGTTGATCCGACTCGTGACCGGCCCGGGCGTCTGGTCGGGCCGTAGTCTGACCCGCCTACTCCATTGTACGAATTTCATGCCAAGATAGGACCATCGCTGTCCCGACGTTTGCCGAGAATCCCACGACGCGTCGCGGACATTTGACGCGATTCCTATAAACAGCGAATCTCATCCTGAGCGCGACGGGCATCTGCGAGTCACCGCGGGCTCAAGGGAGCCGAGCCGTGACCGTATGCTCCTGGCCGTCTCTTACCGTGTGTACAGTTAATCTCGAGGACATTGTTCTTCGCCGCGTTGGCGATGATCCAGGCCAGATTACCGCGCTGTTCGGTCAGGTAGCCGTTGATCGAATGGATCACATCGCCGGCCTGAAGTCCGGCCTTCTCGGCGGCGGTCCCGGGATAGACTTTGGCGACCTTCATGCCCTTGCGACCGCCAGCCTCGGCAACCGGCTCCTCATCGATCCCGAGGTAGCGGCCTGGATAGGTCACCGTGTTGCCCGCACCCGCGGCCGGAGCGACGTTGGCCGACGAATAGCCGAGGCCCGCACTCGAAGTCAGGTAGATGGGGTTCGAGTAGGGATAGTAATAATTCCCCGGAGCACTGCCATACAACGGAGTAGCCGCAGCCCCCGTAGCCATAACCCAGCCCGGAGCCGCCGTAACCCAGGCCAGATCCACCGTAACCCAGCCCGGAGCCGCCATAACCCAGCCCGGAGCCGCCTGCGTTGGTGCCGCCATAGCTGGAGCCACCGTAGCCGTAGCCGGAATTCAGGCCAGAGCCGTATCCACCCGAACTTCCCATGCCACTCATACGACCTCCACCGCCCATGCCCATGCCGGGTGCAGTCACCCCGCTCATACCAAAGGCACCCGTATGACCCATGCCGCCCATGTCAGCGCCACCCATGCCGCCGCCACCCATGCCGCCGCCACCCATGCCGCCAGCACCACCCTGAGCCATGGCCGAGGAACCGGAGATGAGCCAGACCCCCAAGGCCAGGATGACCGCCGTGAAGGAGAATCTGCAACCGCCCTGCACCATCGCGACCATTGGTGTGCTCCTCTTGCAACGTGTTACGCCCGCGCGTGAGTTTCGACGTTCATCCCATCGTGATTCGCCGGACGACGTGTCGGGTCGTAGGATGGCCCGTCTACTTCACAATAGGTAACAAATTTCATGCCAAGATAGAACGGCTGCTCTCCCAACATTTGCCGAGGATTGCCCGACGCAACCCGGCCAGGGCATTGCAAAAGGATCCCGGCTCGGGCAAAAGGGCGAGAATAACCCGATCTCCATGACGAAGAGGCTTCGAGGAAGCTGCGCCGGCTGGTCCGGGCGATTGCTTGGGGGCAGGCGCATCCAAGGCATCGTGACGAGGACGGATGAGCCGCCAATGTGGCCGATGATGCGGTTCGACGTGATCGGGGATGCCTGGCGGCTCTACCGTCGTCATCCTGGGACCTGGTCGCTGGCGATCCTGATCGTCCTGATCGGTCACTCGGCGGTCAGTAGCACGGCCTTCGTCCTCGTGGGTTTGGAGGGGCCGGTCGGCCGCGACGGCTTCCGACTCCCGATGACCCCGGGTGCGGGCGCGCTGCAATATGTCGTCTCCACCGTGATCGGCGGCTTCTTCGTGGGCGGATTGATCCGGATGGCGAGCAACCAGGTCCGCGGTCGAGCCCCCCGCATCGCGGACCTCTTCTCCGTCATCGATGTTGGCCTGGCGTTGCCGATGGCCGCGACGCTCTACAGCGTGGCGACGTTCGTCGGCAGCCTGATCTTCGTGATCCCCGGCCTGATCGTCTCCGGGTTGTTGATGTTCACGATCCCCCTGGTTGTGATCGCCCGAGAGCCGGCCACCACCGCGGTCGTCCGGAGCTGGAACGTCCTCCTCCCGCAATGGCTGACCGCAACGGCCTTCCACTTCGTGCTGGTCCTCCTGTCCGGCTCGGGATTCCTGCTCTGCTGCGTCGGACTCCTCGTCACCGCACCGCTGTACAGCCTCTCGATCGCGATCCTCTACCACGAGTTCTTCTCCGCATGGCGTGAGCCGACCTGGAAGAAGCGGCCCATCGATCCCTTCCCCGAGTTTTGAACCATCCGCGGATGAGTCCCCCGTCACTCTATTGGGGTGGGATCCTGAATCGATGCGCGTTACAACAGTGGAGTAAGATCGTCCTGGCCTCGAGACAGTCCATCGAAGAGAGCGCGCGAGATCAGAGGATCGCATGCGGTTGACCGCCGTTTATATGAAAGTTCCCGAAGGTTACGTCGCATTCGTTGAGGAGCTTCCCGGAGCTCACACCCAAGGATCGACCTTGGAGGAAGCCCGCGAGAACCTCCAGGAGGCCGCGGCGATGCTCCTCGAAGCCAACCGCGAGCTCGCGGAACGATCCCTGGAGGGCGCACGGTGACCCGTGAACCGTTCGTGCTGATGGCATGAAGCGACGCGACTTGATCCGCCACCTTGAATCCCATGGATGTCGTCTGCTCCGCGAGGGAGAAAGCACAGCATGTATGTGAACCCCGTGGCCAACGCGGCATCGCCGGTGCCGCGACACAAAGAGATCGATGAATACCTGGTGGCGCAAGATCTGCCAGGAACTTCAGATTCCGATGCCCTGAAGTCGGTCGGTGACACCGAGACGACGCAAGCCCACTCGAAGCCTCACAATTAAAGCCTTCTCCATGCCGACGACCGAATTGATCGGTCTCCCTCCAAGGTCTTCACCGATGTACCGATACCCGCTACGGTTCAAGATTTGGTGCTTGATCCTCCTGGCCATCTTGAACGTCGAGGCGAGCGGTCAGCAAGCCGACGTAGCTGGCGGGTTCACGCCCGAGGAGGCCGTCAAGCGGATGGTCGTGCCGGACGGGTTCCACGTCGAGGTCTTCGCGGCCGAGCCGATGGTGCGTCAGCCCGTGTCGGCCTGCTTCGACGAGCGGGGCCGGCTCTGGGTCGTCGAGTACTTGCAGTATCCCAATCCGGCCGGGCTCAAGCCGGTGACGGTCGACCAGTACCTCCGGACCGAGTACGACAAGATGCCCGAACCGCCGCCGCGCGGAGCGCGGGGCGCCGACCGGATCAAGATCCTGGAGGACACCGATGGCGACGGCCGCGCCGATTCGGTCAAGGTCTTCGTCGAGGGCCTGAACCTGGCCTCGGCGCTGGCCGTCGGGCATGGGGGCGTATTCGTCGGCCAGGCGCCCTACCTGCTGTTCTATCCCGATCGCGACCATGACGATCGGCCCGACGGCGACCCCGAGGTCCTGCTCACCGGGTTCGGGCTCCAGGACGCGCACGCGACTGTCAACTCGATGACCTGGGGCCCGGACGGCTGGCTCTACGGGCGCAGGGGAGCACCGTCACGGCCAGGATCCGCGGCTACGAGTTCCAGCAGGGCATCTGGCGCGTATCATCCCCGGACCCGCCAGTTCGAGCTCTTCGCCGAGGGCGGCGGCAACACCTGGGGACTCGACTTCGACGCGACCGGCAACGCCTTCGGCAGCAGCAACGGGGCGTACATCACGTTCCACATGGTGCAGGGAGGATACTACATCAAGGGCTTCGCCAAGCACGGCCCGCTCCACAACCCGCACGCCTACGGCTATTTTGGCCCGATCGCCTATCGAGGGAGCAAGCAGGGCGGCCACGTCACGCCGGGCGGGATCATCTACAAAGGCGACGGGTTCCCGCCGCCGTTCCAAGGCACCTTCATCGGGGGCAACCTGCTGTCGAACGCCGTCTACTGGCACGTCCTGGAGCCTCGCGGCTCGACCTTCGCCGGCCGGCACGGCGGCACGCTGATCGACGCCCGCGACCGATGGTTCCGGCCAATCGACCTCCTCACCGGACCCGATGCCGCCGTCTACGTCGTGGACTGGTACGACAAGCGCGCCGCTCACCTCGACCCGCGCGACACCTGGGATCGGACGAACGGGCGGATCTATCGCGTGGTCTACGGGAGCAGGCGGAAGCTCGAGCCGTTCGACCTGTCGAAACGCTCGTCCACCGAGCTGGTCGCCTTGCGGACCACCACCAACGACTGGTTCGCCGCCGAGGCCCGGCGCATCCTGGCCGAGCGTCGCGACGCGAGCCTGGTGCCCGACCTGAAACGCCTGCTGACCTCCGACCGCGACGAGACGGTCGCACTCCGCGATCTCTGGGCCCTGTACGTCAGCGGCGGGCTCGATGATGCGACGGCGATGGAGCTGCTGGAGCATCCGTTGGCAGGCGTGAGGCGATGGACGATCCGGCTCCTGGGCGACGACCATCGGATGAACCGGGACCTGCGGGCCAGGCTCGTAGCCCTGGCGGCCGGGGAGCCCGACGCATTCGGTCCGCGGCCAGGTCGCCTCGAGCGCCCAGCGATGGGGCGCCGACGACGCGATCCCGATCCTGGCACGACTGGTCCGCCACGACGCGGACCTCCGCGATCCCTACATCCCGAACCAGCTCTGGTGGGCGTTCGAGCGGCAATTGCGGCAGGACCGCGACGCGGTCGTCGCCCTGCTGAGCAGCGCCGAAGTCCAGCGTACCGCGATGGTCCGCGACGCGATCCTCGAGCGGACGGCGCGGGCGTTGGCGTCGGACGGTTCCGACGCCGACTTCGCGGGATGTGCCCGGCTGCTGTCGGCCGCGCCGGGACCGGATCAGGTCGCGCGGATCGTGAGCGGGATGGAGAAGGGGCTCGAGGGGCGGAGGCTGGCGCAGGCCCCCGCGCCGCTCGCCGAGCCCCTGGCGCGGATCTGGGCCGCGGCGCAGCCCGCGCCGGGCGTGGTCCTGATCCGCCTGGCCGCTCGCATGGGCAGCGCGCCGGCGATCGAGGCGGCTATCCAGAAGGCCCGCGACCCGCGTGCCGCCGCAGTCCGACCGGACCGCCCTGATCGAGCTACTCGGACAGCTCGGACGGACGGACGATGTTCCCGTCCTCATCGAGATCCTTGGGCACGACCCGAGCCCGGCGATCCAGCTCGCGGCGGTCGCGGCGCTGGGGGGTTACTCGCAACCGTCGGCCGCCGTGGCCACTGCTGGAGCGCTATCGATCCGCTTCGTCCAGCGTCCGCGCCCGGATCCTGGGATTGCTCTGCACCCGCCGCGAGTGGGCGAGCACCTTGCTGGACGCGATCGAGCGCCGGCAGATCGCCGCCAAGGACCTGACCCCGGCACACGTCCAGCTCGTCGCCCAGTTGTCCGACCCGGCGCTGCTGTCTCGCCTGGAGGCCGCCTGGGGCAAGGTCCCACGGGTGGGCTCGCCCGAGAAGAAGCGGCGGATCGCCGAGGTCCGCGGCCTGCTCCCCGAGGGCGACAAGGGCAGCGCCCTCCGCGGCAAACCCATCTTCAAGGAGAACTGTGCCGTCTGCCACAAGCTCTTCGACGAGGGAGAATCGATCGGGCCCGAGCTGACCGGCGCCGAGCGCGGCGACCTCGATTTCCTGATGACCAGCCTGGTGGACCCGAGCGCGTTCGTCCGCAAGGAATACCAGGCCCAGACGCTCGCCCTGCACGACGGCCGGGTCTTGACCGGACTGGTCGTGGATGAGAACGACCGGTCGCTGACCCTGGTCGACAGCAACCGGCAGAAGACGGTGATCGCCCGCGATGCGGTCGAGGCCGTGAAGCCGTCGGAGGTCTCGCTCATGCCCGAAGGGATGCTCGACAAGCTGACCGAGCCCCAGATCCGCGACCTGTTCCGGTACATCCAGAGCTCGGGCGGGCGGTGAGATGTCGTGGCGGAGGGGATGATCGCGAGGACTCCCCCCGATCTCTCCATCCACTCTGCGTGTCAAATCGCCGCGACAACGATTTCTTGATTCTCCTGAGGTGGCATCCTTGACTTCGTTCTTGATGACTCTATGATGTGATTTGCTCAGAGTTCTGGGCATCGCACAGGCGATGATAAGGCTAGCCGAGATACCGAATCGAAGGCTGTTTGTTCTGACCACACAACGATTTCGGTCAAACAGCACACGGATCTCGGAGCTATGCCATGTTGATCGCCGTCGTCTCGCCCAGTTTTCCGCGCTTCGATGCAACGACCCACTACTGGCAGGCGGAGTTCGCCTCCGTGGTGGGCTTTTTTGCGCGGACAGTTTCCAGACGCCAATGTCGTCGCCGTCCCCGCCGGTCTGATCTGCGCGCCGGATCGCGTCATCGTCCGTGAGTTGCTGGAGCAGCCCGATTTCCTGGTCGTCTGGTCCAGGGTCTGGGAGGCACCGGCGGCCCGAAACCTGGCCCGGTTGGCAGGCGAGATTAGCCCCGGGGCCCAGGTTCTGGTCTGGGGCGACGGCCCCTTGTTCATGCCGCAATACTTCCGGCGTGAGCCGTTTGATGGCGTCGTCATCAGCGGCGATCCAGAGCTTGTGCTGGCGGATGCGATCCGCCGCATGTCTGCCGGGCGGTTGCCCGAGCATGGGATGCTCGTCAATTCGGCCGATGACTGGATTGAGACCGAGCCGCGGGCGTTGGCTGGATCCGGCCAACTGGCCGTTCCCCGACCCGAGGGTTATCGATTTCGAGGATTACCAGCTCGCCCGGGAGCTGCGCGGCAAGCCGACCGACGACCTGTCGTTCGACGTCAGCCGAGGGTGCCATGTGGGGTGCGTCTGGTGTGTCGATCCCTTGAAGGGAGGGCACCGGGACCGGCGTCGACCCGTGCGAGCGACGGTCAACTTCATGGCGCAGGGCCTCGGGAAATACGCGCAGTACCAGCTTCACGGTCCGATCCTCACCCAGGACGGACCGTGGATCGATGCCTTCGTGATGGAGTTACAGAGCCGAGGGCTGGTGATCCCGTTCAAAGGCGTCAGCCTGGTCAATCACATGGCCGACGAGCGGTTGGTCGAGGGCCTGGCCTCCGTCGGGATGCGGGCCATCGGCTTTGGAATCGAGACGCTGACGCCCGACCGGTCCAGGCGGCCGTTGACGCCGAAGGTCGCGGAGCCGCTCCTGGAGACAGTTGCGAAGAATCTTCGCGCCAATCAGGTCGAAGGGAAGGCGTACACCCAGGTCGGCCTCCGAGGCCAGCACCGGGAGGACGTGCTGTACACCCACCGGGTGTTGTGCGACCTGGGTTTCACCGTCCGCCCGACGGGAGCCACGCCGTTCCACCTGCTTCGGTCGAAGACGGTCGCCGAGCTGGATCAGCTCGAACTGACCCTCTGGGACCGCAAGAGCTATTTCGACCCATCTTGCGGCCTGAGCCGCCGGGAGTTCTACCACCTGATCACCTCGCCGACCACGTTCGTCCCGGACGGGCGCGGCGGCGGAAAGGAGGTGGCCTGATGGCTGGCCGCGTCATCCTGATCGAGGGCCTGGACCTGGCGGGGAAGTCCACGCTCGTCCGGAACCTCCAGGCCGAGCTGACGCGCCGGGGAATCCCTGTCCGCGTCAGCCGGAACGCCCTCTGTCCGAATAATCCCATCGCGCCGGTCGCCGACGCTTTGCGGCGAGATCCTGGTGCGGGTTTACTGGAGACCGGCGCGTTGTTCCTCGCGTCCCACTTCTGGGATGCGAGGAACTTCGAGCCTCCTCCGGAGGGAGTAATTCATATCCAGGACTCTTGCTGGCTGCGAACTTTGGCTTATCATACGTTCCATGGGACGCTGCGGATTCCGGAGTTGCTGAGTGCCGCGGCGCCTTCGTTCCCTCGTTTCGACGCGGCCGTCTTCCTCACGGCCGATCTCGCGGACGCACGGCGCCGGCTGGGACAACGGGAGCACGAGCATCCGGGTAGCAACGACGCCAACGATCACTTGGTGACCAGCGATCCAGACGGCTACCTTGGCTTGGAGAGAGTGCTTCAAGAGGTCGCGGCTCGGTATGCCGGTGCGATGGCTGTCCAGACGACTGGTGTCACTAAAGGCGTTCTTACTCACCGAGTTTTCGAATTCCTGATACCACCTCGGCAAGGTATCGGCGAACAGATCAGTGGGGAGCTCAAGTCATGATTCACATCGTAGTTGGAACTGAATACTTGCATGCGACCCTTAGCTCGCAGTTTCCTCTGGTCAAGGACGCTCTCGATCCGACCGGCAAACAGCCCCTGGTCGGCGTCCCAATCCGAAGCGTGGGGTCAAGGAATGAATTGAAGCATACGACGGTTTTTGACGTCTTCAAAGCGTTTCACGAAGAGGCAACGCACCGCTTGAGTTCTGACCCAGCTATGATCATCGAAGCGCAGCGACAGGAGATCCTGCATCTGGCCGACGAGGAGTATCACCTTCCTGACTTCGAATGCTGTGAGAAGGATGCTTGCAATTCCCTCGCGATTCACGGCCTCTTTCCACACGGGAGAGTGATCCGCGAAGAGGAGCCCGTGCCGGGGTTTCTTCCCGATTTCAGCATTGGGGCTCGCTGCTACGCATTCTTTGGAAAATCCCCCGTACGGCATGATCTTGACGGTACGATTGGGAGATTATGGATGCAACAGCGATGGAGCTCCAAGGGAGGAGTGGGGATATCAAAACTGGAGTGCCATCTCTGCGATTCACTATTCGACGTATACGATCGGGCCGATGCTCGCTGGAAGGACTTGAAACAAACGCTCGACAAGGAAGTCCAAGCTACCCTGAAGAATTCGCCCAATGACATCATGCAGGCCATAAGAAATGCGCACTTTGGAGGTCCAGTTTGAGAGTCAGTACGGCAGGGCCGCCAATGATGAATATCTCGTCATCGATGCCATCGTCGATAGTTTTCAAGGGCATCGCTCACTCCATCGAGATAATCCCGACGTGCCGAGCGTGGGTAACCACCGGCTCTTAGCCGCCAGCGCCATTCGCCAAGGACTGGGTAAACCGGTCATCAGCAGCGTCTTTCCCATCAAGATTTGGGAATGTTTTAAGAGCCCGGTCAAGCACTTCTTGCTCCACGCGGCTGAGCAGGTCGGAGCCATGTCGTGTCCTCCCTTGTATCCCAACCTGCCATCATCAGTAACAATGAGGGATCTTTGCCGGGCGGTAAACATGGCCCAAGCAGACTGCGGATTCAATGTCGCCGACCATATGATCCCACTGAGGCAGCTTGGCCTGGAAGCGGCCGTTGGTCGTAGACTTGCCCAGTCTTTCGACCGACGCGAACAGGGTCTGTGGGCTTGGGACTGGGCAAAAACCATCGATGAATATCAGGCGGCTCTTTACGATCGCGACATCGAGAAGTCGCTGCATCTCCAGAGCGTTTTTGACCTCCATCCTCTACACAAGCGGTTGTTAGGAATTATTGAACACGTCATTATTCCAGCGATAAAAAGGAAAACGAGACTTCAAGGGGGGGCAAGCTCAGTCTTTGCCAACGCATTCACCCCCAGACCCTCCCCCACGAGTCAACGGGGTCGGAGCGGCCCAGGAATGCCGCCATCGACCGTACTCCCGTTGCCACCCGACGCAGCAGATTCGCGCGACCGTCGAGGCCGACGGGAATTGGCTAATCATTGCCAGTCAACACACGGCTGGAACTCCTCTCGGTCTAGCCGAACTCCTCGACGAGATGGTGGAAGCGGTCTCCCTATCGAACGAGGTGAACGGCCTCAAGATTAGACTCGATCCCAGTCAGAAGGACCACTCCGACCTCTTGGTCACACTCGGTGATTCCGCTAAGGTGGAAGCAGCCTGGCTCACTCTGTACCTGGGAAGAATCGCCCTCGGGTTGAGAAATGCGATCGAACACAGCTCCGAGCGGGACCCGGAACAAAATGGACTTGCGATCGACTTCCCAGGCTACTGGTCGGCTGAGCGCAAGCATCTTCGCACCAACCAAAAGCTGCCCGCATTCAACTGGGTAACTCAGGTTGCGGCGGATATCTCCTGGACGCCCAAATCGTCACTCGCCGCGGGTAGAGGGCTGGTGTTGCCGAACTCGAAACCCCCTGGTGCGGAGAGCTTCTTGATGACAGTAGAGTCACTGAAACGATGCTTAGTCCTGATCTCCCTGGTCCTGACGGGCTGCAAGTCCCATCTTAAACTTACTTATTAAGATCTTCACCCGATCATCATGGCGAGCCTCGTTCGCTGGGGATTCGGACGACATTCCACGTATCCCTGGCCTTGATCGTCTCGGTGACACCCAGATTCGGATAGCGGAACGCATTCCAAATAAAGGATCCGAGCGTGAGGTCCCGGAGAATCACCTTGATTACCGCTCCATGTGCGACGACTATGTATGTCGCCCCCTCGAACCGATCGGCCAGCCGGTGCCAGATTGGCAGCACCCGATCCCGGATCTCGTCAAGAGACTCGGCCCCCTTAGTCGCGAACCCGGTTTCGCCCGCCTCCCAGCGCTCAATGGTTTGTGCCCAAAGGCCCTCTCGATCGTCGTATCGCATCCCGCACAACTTGCCAACTCGCCTCTCGTGAAGACCAGGCTCGATGAGCAACTCGACGCCGCAAGCCCGCGATCGGTTCGGCGGTCTCGACGGCGCGACGCATCGCGGAACTGACAACGACAACCGGCCGATTCGCCGCCAGGATGGGACCGATCGCCTCGGCCTGTTGACGTCCCCGCTCGCTCAGCCCGACATCGGACTCGGCGCCGTGGAAGAGATGAGGGGCGGACGTCTCCGCGTGTCGGAGGAGAAGGACGCGTGTAGAGGGGGCCTGCCTTGAGGAGGCCTCTGGGAGATTGGGCATCATTGAACGGGAATTGCCGTAGATCCGCTTTGTCGTGAGTAAAACCAACTCATGCCAACTTTGAGCTCCAGCGGCAAACGGCTTGAGCCGGAAATGGGCCTCACGGCGATAGCCGACAACGGCCGCCCCTTCCGAGATTCAGGGCGGCGATGACTGCTTTCGAGACCCGCCGCTATTCACTAGACTGATGAGACGCGCATTCGCGATCGAGAGGTCGCCCGAATAGAACCTCTTCGCCAAGGTTTCCACGCACTCTTCAACTACGCCGAGAGACTCGCCGCTAAGCAACTCCGCAGAAATTACTTGACAAGGGTCTGACGATCCTCGAAGAGCCGGTGGTACTTCAAGGAAACGCCGTCTCGAATGGACTGAAGATTTCAAATCAATTCTCGGGATTGCTTAGCATTCGGCTCGAGTCGCGTCCACTCACTCACTCGTCGTCGTTTTCGTGCGGCTTCTTCTCACATTCTTCGAGGATGTGGCCGCAATCATCGCACAGCACGATAAAGTCCTCGGGACGCGTGGGGCCGAGTCCCCCCGACTCGCACCAGACCCACGGGCGAACATCGGCGCGGAGATCGACGTCGCCGCCATGACACGCCTGACACCGACCTGCAGCCCGCTTGAAGGCGATGGCCTCGCTCGCCGTCGGCGCGATCCTCTAACTCTCGCTCCTCCCGTTGACGTTCTCGCTCCCGACGGGTCGCAAGAGGGGTGTTAACAATCTGCCATTCACTGCCGCGGGGGCAAGCGAAGTTGTACCATCGGCTCGCGAGAGTTTCGCTCAGGCGCGAGATACCTTCTTCGTTGAAGTCCAGACGAAAGCGGCGCTCCGCGTGCAGGGCTCTGGGGCTGGTGATGGGATTCACTCTCATCAAACCGCCCTCTCGGATCTTGATCAGCGAAGCTGTCGTAACCGCAGGCGGGAATTGGAGCCGCGAAGCGATCTCCCCATACGATGAATCGAACGGATTGCCTCGCTCGCCGGCGATGTCCGCAAGTTCCCGCATCGTTGTCGCGAGAATCTCCATCACCTCGATCGTTGGCATCGTCCCTCTCCGTCAGTCAGCGATTGGTAACTCTCTTGTTCGAAGAGATTTACGATCAACGCCGATTTCCACGGCCGGGAAAATAATCAATTTTTCTGGGTCGGAAGCCCCGATTCTTCGGGAATTAGACCATCTCTGCTCTCGGATCGCTGATCGTTTATCTGACCCGGAACGACTCGGCCGGGATACTATCTACACTTGCAGTTTTATGAGTAATCGGATGCATTTCACGCGTTTTCCCCTGGTTTTCAAGGCCCAATGTGAGGAGATGGCCGACTCGACCCTCTCTGGGCCCCGATTCTAGGTGTACGCTTCGCGACCGTTCAGGGGCGAAAAACAATCAACATCCGGGAGCCCGGGTCATGATGTCTAGCCACGTCAACCAGATCACCCACGAACCCGAACATGCCTTCCTGCGGCCAAGTCGAAGCCCCAGGCGGCCTAGAGAATCCACTAAATTACATAACTATTAGTGATCGCTAATTATGTTAGTTGCCACGACAACCGTCCGAGGCTTGATTGTTTTCCCGGCCGTGGAAATCGGCGATCAAGCATAAACTGCAGCGCCTCGAAGATAGCCAAGATGATCGTCCTTGCCTTGCCGAAGCCTGGTGTTGGCGACGAAGTACCGGAGCGAATTGACTCCTCTCCGGCCGAATGTCGAGAGCCATCGTCGTGGCAAGCAGCTCCGACCAGGACGTCGCACGGCGTCGTGCCTCCTTTCTAAGCAACTCCGCAGAAATAACTTGACAAGGGTCGGACGATCCCTCGAAGGGCCGGCTGTATTCTAGGAACATGCCGTCTTGAATGGATCGATGATGTCAAATCAATTCTCCGGGGTTGCTTAGTCACAAGTTTGATGAGACGCGCCTTCGCGATCGAGAGGTCGCCCGAGCAAAACCTCTTCGCCAAGGTTTCCACGCATTGTTCAACGACACCCAACTCCGTCTGGGTAACGATCTGATCAAGACTCACGCCCGCGTCACGAGGCACAGGTACCCCGATCGGCTCTGGTGAGTCGTCCGAGCGTTGACGCGTCTGGCTCATGCGTTTACCCCCAGCCTGAGTGAGCGGAGCGTTCGTCGAAGCCGCCTCGCCTGGCAAGGCATTCCTACGACCATCAACTTGATTCTATCGGAACCAAGGGCGATGCATCATAACCCCGACCCGATGACGATTCGCCAGCCGGTTCGTTGAGGACGTTTCCCCTCAGACGGGTGCAGTTCCATCGCCTTCGATTGACCCCGGCCCGCGCTCTTCACGAACTGAGCCGCTTACGGAATGAAGCCAGATTCCGACATCCGGCGGCGAACTCGACGAGGTCGTCAAGTCGGTCGAATTCGACCGCGTTCAGCTCGACCGCCAGCTCGTCAGCAGCCGGGCCGAAACGACTCCTCAGGAAGATGAGGATGTCTTGTCGCCGCGCCCTGGTCTCGCCCCTGCGTTCGGCTTCCGCGACGATCTCCTGGTACAGGGGTGATTCGATCATGGCTTGTCAACCTCCCATGATATCACAGAGCCGCTCGCATAATGCCGGATCCTCATGGTAACGCAAGCTGATCATGAACTGGGACACCGTCAGCAGGTTCGCGCGTTTGCCAGCCTCGGAGACCGGCCGCCCCAACTGGGGTGCGGCCTCGACCATCGGATCACCGTCGAGCGACCACGGCCCATGGGATTCGGACACGATCCCACCCCCTCGGCTTCAAGATAAAAGCCGCTTGCGGAACGATGCGAGGTTGCGACACTTGGCGGCAAACTCGGCCAGATCACTGAGCCGGTCAAACTCGACCGCGTTCAACTCGACCTCAAGGTGCCTTGGCAGCCGGTCCGAATCGACCTACGAGGAAGACGAGGAGCATCTCTCGTTTCGCTCGGAGCTCTCCCTTGCGCTCGGATTCCTCAACGATCTCCTGGTACAGCGGTGATTGAATCATGACTTCGCGTCCTCCCAGTAATGCACGCAATCGCCCCAAGAGCATCTTATCCTGATTGTAACGCAGACGGCAGCAAGAATTGGGTCACGACCAGCAAGTTTTCGTACTCGGGGTGCCCGATCTGCGGGGCGGCCTGATCGATCCGGGCGCGGCAACGCCGGACGATCTGCTCCGGCGAGCCCGTCACCTTGGCCAGCGGCACCCAGGGGAGCAGGCCGACGTCGTCCATCGCCAGCAGTTCTTCGGCCGGCACCTCCCAGAGCTTGATCGCCTTCCAGGAAAGGTTCAGCTTGGTGAACCCTCTCCGGCTGGTCAGCTCGACCGAGTCGGCCGCCGGGACGTTGCCTTTCTCGCGGAGGAACAGGACCAGCACCTCCGGCACGATGCCGCGTTCGAGGTAAACCAACGCCACGTCGCGGACCGCCTGGGACGGCACCCGAGCGTCCGGGTTGGTGGCGATCTCCAGGATGAAGATGTCGGGCTTGGCCTGGCCGGGAGTCCAGACTTCGAGCACGCCGTCGGGCAGTTGGCGGTGCTGGACCGGCTCGGCCTGACGCGGCGCCCACCTGGCAATGTCGTTCACGCCAGCCATGCGCAGGATCGAATTGCCCCGGTGCTGGATCAGGTACTTGCCGCACTTGTCATATTCGAACATGGGCCCGCCTCGTCTTTGAGCGTCGTCTCGCGACCGGCACCGTCGCCGGATCACCGTCATCTCAACTCTTGGTTATTTAACGCACAATCAGGCAATGATATCCTTGACGACCTTGCCATGGACGTCGGTGAGGCGGAAATCCCGGCCGGCGTATCGATAAGTGAATTGCTCGTGGTCGAAGCCGAGGAGGTGGAGCATCGTGGCGTGCAGGTCGTGGACGTGGACCTTGTTCTCGACCGCCTGGAAGCCGATTTCATCGGTGGCGCCGTGGACGTGGCCGCCCTTGACGCCGCCGCCGGCCATCCACATGGTGAAGCCGTAGTGGTTATGGTCGCGACCGTTCATCTTGCCCTGATTGGAGCCGGGTGTGGGGAGCTCGACGGTCGGCGTGCGGCCGAACTCGCCGCCCCAGATGACCAGGGTGTCGTCGAGCATTCCGCGCTGCTTGAGGTCCTTGAGGAACGCGCCGATCGGTTGGTCGCACTGCTTGGCCAGCGCGCGGTGACCGACCTCGATGTCGTCGTGATTGTCCCAGGGCTGGCCGGCGCCGTGCCAGAGCTGGATGTAGCGCACCCCGCGCTCCAGGAGCCGGCGGGTCGCCAGGAGCTGGCGGCCGTGGACGCCGGGGCCGTACATCTCCCGGATCGATGCTGGCTCCTGGGTGATATCGAACGCCTCGGTGGCGTCCGACTGCATGCGGTACGCCAGCTCGAACGACTGGATCCGCGCCTCGAGCTGGGCCTCGCCGGGATTGCGGTCCAGGTGGCGGCGGTTCAGCTCGCCCAGGAGGTCGAGCTCGGCGCGCTGGGCCTTCGGGCCGACGGCGTGGTTCTGGATGTGCGCGATCAGCTTCTCGATCTCGCTATGCCGGCTGTCGAGATAGGTCCCCTGGAAGATCCCCGGCAGGAACGCCGCTTGCCAGTTCTGCGACTCGGCGATCGGGAACCCGCCCGGACACATCACGATGAAGCCGGGGAGGTTCTGGTTCTCCGTCCCAAGGCCGTAGAGCACCCACGAGCCGACGCACGGCCGCGCCTGCCGCGACTCGCCGCAGTTCATCAGCATCAGCGACGGTTCATGATTGGGGACGTCGGCGTGCATCGAGCGGATCACGCAGATCTCGTCGATCATCTCGGCCGTGTGCGCGAACAGGTCGCTGACCTCGATGCCGCTCTGGCCATACTTGCGGAACGTAAAGGGGGAGCCCAGGGCGGCACCCGTCTTGCGCTCGGTGGGCAGGTTGGTCGGCACCGGCTTGCCGTGATGGCGTCGTCAGCATCGGCTTGGGGTCGAAGGTGTCCACGTGCGACGGCCCGCCGTTCATGAACAGGTGGACGACCCGCTTGGCCCGCGCCCGCATCGGTGCCGGCCTGGCGGCCAGCGGATCCAGCCGGATCGAGCCGGAAACGCCCGACGGCGACACGTCGCCCGCGCGGCGCCGAGGCGCTCAGCAGCCCGGCTTCCGACATCAGGCCCCCCAGCGCCAGGGCACCCATGCCCATCCCCGAGCGGGTCAGCAGCTCGCGACGCGTCAGGACGACATCTTCCAGGCGAGGGCGATGATCGGACATGGTTGGTATCGGTGCTCACGGAGCACCCTACTCCATAAACATGAATTCGTTGGTCAACAACAACACCTGTGCCAACTGTTCCCAGGGGGAGAGCGGCGGGTCGGCGAGCCTGGCCGAAGCGAGCTGCTTCCAGCCGTCGAGCCGGGGGCCGGACTGCCGGCTGAGGAAATCGGCCGCCAGGGCAAGCTCGTCGGGCTCGGGAGGCCGGCCGAAGACACGACGGTACAGCGAGCGGATGCTGTCGGCCGGGTCGGCCGGTACCCCGGATGCGACGACGGACGCCTCCTGCCGGATCGAGGCGGCCAGCCGGCGCGCCTGCTCGTGCAGGAACGGGCTGTTCATCAGGAAGAGGGCCTGCTGCGGGACGGTCGTCACGAACCGTCTTGGGCTGGTCGCATCGGGTACGGCGAAGTCGAAGGTCCGGTAGAGTCCGTCGAGATTCTGGCGGTCGATGAAGCCGTAGATCGTGCGTCGGTGCGAGAACGGTGCCTGGGTGATCGCCACCGGCCGGCCCCCGATCGAGGGCTCCAGGGCACCCGAGACGGCCAGGATCGAGTCGCGCATCGACTCGAAGTCGAGCCGCTGAGGGTTGAACCGCCACACCAGCCGGTTCTCGGGGTCGCGCATCGCCGCATCGGGTCGAGGGGCGCTGCTCTGTTGATACGTGCTGGAGAGCATGATCCGCCGGTGCAGCGCCTTGATCGACCAGCCATCGGCCAGGAACTGGGCGGCCAGGGCATCGAGCAGCTCGGGGTGTGAGGGCGGATCGGACCTCAGGCCGAAGTCGCTGGGCGTGGTGACCAGCCCCTTGCCGAAGTGCCAGTGCCAGACGCGGTTGACCAGGACCCGGGCCGTGAGCGGGTTCCTGGCGTCGGCGATCGCCTGGGCCAGCTCGAGCCGGCCACTCCCCTTGCGAAAGGGGGGCGGCTCCGGACCGGCCAGCACGTGGAGGAACCGCCGCGGAACCGCCTTGCCCGGCCGCCCCGGGTTGCCGCGGATGAAGACGTGCGGCTCGACCGGCTTGGGGGCGTCGTTGAGCACCATGGCCCTGGCCGGAGCCCCCGGCTCGGTCGCATTCAGGCGATCGATGGCCCCGTTGAACGCCGCGAGCCGATTGCCTTGCGTCTGGTCGAGGAACAGCCGTTTGGGATCATCCGAGGGGGCGAGCGGCCCGGCCGGTCCATACAGCGCCTGGCGGAGCGATTCCCACTCGGGCTCGGGAAGGACCGGCGCGGCGTTGCCCGGCGTCCGGGCCGCACGATCTTTCTGGCGTGCCTCGAGCTGGCCGAAGAGGTTCACATACCGAGCGACGACCTCGCCCATGCTCGACGGGGGGCTGGCCAGCACGACCCGGGCGACCAGGGGATGAATGGGGGCCGCTTTCGCGTCCTTGGGGGTGGCCAGGCTCCGCTGGACCTCCGCCGCCTTGGCGGCGAATCCCTCGCGCGGCAACGCCGCGAAGGCGTGCCAGGGTGCCAGGACCGGGTCGTGTGCCCTGGCCGTCGCATCCAGGTGCCGCCTCCAGAGCGTCATCACGCCCCGGAGCCGGCGCGCGTTCAGCTTGTCGGCGAGGGCACGCTCGTCCAGCCGCCGGCTCCTCCCGTCGAGGCCGAGGTCATACCCGGCCTTCAGGTATTGCGAGAACCGCGTGGCGAAGTCTTTCTGGACGTCGTCGCGACGCGAGGCGATGTAGGCGTCCCTCGCCTTCTTGGCCGCCTCGAACTTTCGGGCAAACTCGGCGGACCGGGACGCGTGCCCGGCCCCGGGCCAGTCCAGCACGGGGAGCTCGGCGGGCTCGTTGGAGCTGGCGAAGATGCCGTAGAACGAGTAGTAGTCCTCGGTCGGGATCGGGTCGAACTTGTGGTCGTGACATCGGGCGCAGGTGACCGTCAGGCCGAGCAAGCCGCGACTGACCACGTCGATCCGGTCGTCGATGATCTCGTTCTGGTCGAGGAGGAACCGCCGGCCGACCGTCAAGAATCCCATGGCGGCCAGGGGACGGGTATCGCCGTTGTTGGGGACTTGATCGGCCGCGAGCTGCTGGACGATGAACCGGTCGTAGCCCAGATCGGCGTTGAAGGCGTTGATGACATAGTCGCGATACGTGAAGGCGAAGGGGTACCGGCGCTCCTGGGTAAAGACATAGCCCTTGGTGTCGGCGTATCGGGCGACGTCGAGCCAGTGCCGACCCCATCGCTCGCCATATCGCGGCGACGCCAGGAGCCGGTTGAACGACCCGGGCGAAGGCGTCCGGCGACGGGTCGTGCCTCGAACGCCTCGACCTCGTCGGCCGTCGGGGGAATGCCCCAGAGGTCGATCGTCGCGCGGCGGATCAGGGCACGCTTGTCGGCCGGGGGCGACGGTGCGATCCCCTCGGCCTCCAGCCGGGCCAGGAGATAGGTGTCGATCGGCGATCGGACCCAGCCCCGGTTCTTGACTGGGGGAAGGGAGGCCGTCCGCAACGGCTGGAAGGCCCAGTGGGCCGGCGCGGCACTCGCCGACGTGTGTGCGACGGCGGCATTCCTTGCCGTATCGGCCGGCCAGGGGGCGCCCAGGGCCACCCATCGGGTCAGGAACGCCACATCGGTGTCGGGCAGCTTCTTGGTGGGCGGCATCTTCAGCTCATCGAGCCGATACGAGATTGCCTGGATGATGAGGCTCTCCTCGGGCTTGTCCGGCACGACTGCCGGCCCGGTATCCCCACCCTTGAGGATTGCATCCCGGCCGTCCAGTCTCAGGCCCCCCGATTGCTTCCGCGGTCCATGGCATTTCACACAGCGCTCGACCAGGATCGGCCGGACCCGCGATTCGAAGAACTCGACGGCCTCCGGCGCAGGCGACTTCCCGGCCGGCTTTGCGTCATCGGCCCGCGCCGCATTCGATGCCCAGCTCGACGCGATCAACACCCCGACCAGGCCCAAGCGGCAGGCCCGCCGGATCCGGAATATCCGCCCCGATCGATGAGGTCGATCTCGGTCCATGCCACGATCCTTCAATTTGCTGCCGGGTCTTGGGGTCGTCCGGTCCACGGCGGGATAGCTCGGCCTGGAGAGGCTAGCGGGCGGGTCCGGGATACTCAAGCGTAAACCCCGGAAGAAGATCGGCCATCGCGAGCACCGTGAGCCGATCGGTCGTCAACGAACGTACGTCTATTCTATTATCCCTGCGCCAGCCCCCGGTGGCAACCCCCCGGAGACCGGGCACGGGCCGCCTTGAGTTCGTTTCATCAATTTCGGGTTCGCTCGGGTATCCCGGATCGGGTATCCGAATTACGGAACCGGGAATCTCAGTCCGGTTGCGGCGCGGCTGCGTCAGGATCTCAGAGCGTCTTCAAGACTCCCAGCGCCTCGGCGACGTGCCGCCAGGGCTGGAACTGTGACGAGAAGATGTGCCGGACGATCCCGTCCCGGTCGATCAGGTAGCTGACTCGTCCCGGGAACAGGCCGAACGTCCTGGACACGCCGTACCGCGCCGGACCGCTCCATCGATGTCGGCGAGCAGGAGGAAAGGCAGTCGGAATCGGTCGGCGAACTCCCGATGGGATTTCTCGGAATCGGAGCTGATCCCGATCACCTCGGCACCGGCCTCACGAAACGCTTCGTGGCTGTCCCGGAACGAGCACGCTTCCATGGTACAGGCCGGCGAGTTGTCTTTCGGGTAGAAGAACAAGACGACGGTCGCCTTGCCCCGGAAGTCGGAGAGGCGGACCATCTCGCCGGTCGAGCACGGGAGCGAGAAGTCCGGCGCAGGTTCCCCGACACGCACTATTTCTCGGTCGGCCATCATGCCCTCCGCTTCGAGCTTTGATTCTCTTCCGGAAGAGCCTGTTCAGGATGTCGTCATGGCGTTGGGGGTATCTGTGCGATTCATGCCCTCCCAATTGTAGCCGAGGCTGCACCTACTGTACATCCGCCTGTACGGAGTCCTATCAAGATCGATGATGATCGAAGGCACTCAGATCGGCCTTCTTGTCACGCTCGATCCGCGTCAGGTATGATTGCCATCGACTTGATCACGGTTGCTTGATCCGAACCGATACCATCGTCAGATCTCGCACATTCTCGGATCAACGCTGTTTTAAAGGATTTTCGAATATGAGCAAAAGTTACGATTCCGATGATGAAGATATTCCCTCTGTAAACGTTCGACTTCTCGGTGGAAATCCCAGCCAATCATTGCGCGGGCGCGGCGATCAATTGGATTAAGATCCGACGAGTGGGAACCTTGGACGCGGAGACGCCCGTCGGCTCAAGAGCTTTGATCAACCATGACATCGGAAAAGTCCAAGTGACATACAATTCAACCTGTTCCGAGATGACGAAAAAGGTGTTCGCCGAGTATAAGACCAGTGAACTGAATATTCCCATAGTCGTTGTGCCCATCGGACTTGCGATGGGCGGTCTCAATGCGGATTATCACTCCTTTGGCGAATGTGCCATTCTAGAGGTAACAATCAATTCCTTACGGGCGGGTCTCTATTTCGTCTGTGCCAAGGGGGCGGACACGGGACACGCCTTTGCAATCAGTCTGGGGGAGAAGAAATTCCTCGGTTTCAATAATGGAGAGCAGTACAGCTGTCAATCGAAGAGTGATCTGGCAAGGCTGCTCGGAGGGTATGCCGTCAACGAGTCTAAAGAGGGGGGATTCGAGCGGTTCTATCTTTTCACCATCGATCTCTGATTGGCGACAATCGGAATTTCCTGCCCGTGTTGCCGCCCCACAGAATGTTACCGATCCTCGCTGCCATCCCTTCCAGGCTTTGCGTCCATGCGAGGCGTGGCCTCAGCGAGGTGGCGGAGGCAGTCTGGTCTCTTCGGATGGCCGATAGGAACGGTGCGAAAGTAAGCCCAGGACGATCCAGAGACGCGTGAGAGGCTCTATCAAGGCTGCTCGTTGGTAACATCGGGCTGAGGCAACGATCCGATCTTGGTAGCGCGATCACTGAGAGTCTGTTCCATAAGGGCATTTCAGCCCCCGAATGGGGGCGACAGCACGTAGCCAGGGGCGTCAGCCCCTGGACCCGACCAGACCGCCAAAATCACGGCGGCGCCCGCCCCAAGTCCGGGCATCGCCCGGACTTGGGGCGGGGCGCCGCCGTGAGAAGGGCCGGGGTTGGTTTGGCGATTCTCACCCCAGGGGCTGACGCCCCTGGCTACGTGCTGTCGCCCCTGTGGGGCTTTTGGAACAGACTCTGAGTCAATGCGCAGGCGCGGCGATTCGGAAGGTCGCCGTCACTCAGCATCCGGGTTCGCGGGATCGAGCTGCCGGACGGCTTCGAACAGGCCGATGGCCACCGCGTTGGCCAGGTTGAGGCTGCGGGCCTCGGGGCGGATCGGGATGCGGAGGGCGCGGTCGGGGCGATCTTCCAGCCATCGCATGGGAAGACCGCGGCTCTCGGGGCCGAAGACCAGGGCATCGCCGGATTGGTATCCGTGCTCGAAAGTCAGTCAACTATCGTGACCACTCTCACCATCCCTTACTCAAATAGCCGGACACACGGGCTTGTGACCGGTCCTCACTTTTACTACTGTAATAGATTGTGCGACCTTTGTCGTTTGATTGTCGCGAAAAGCCGCGGCCGGTCACAATCGCTGCGGCGTGCCGCGGGCATTGTGACAGGGCGGTCCGGCATATCGGCAAGATGACCGAAACGGCTCGGGGGAAAAAGCAATGGAGGACGCGAGTTACTTGTCCCGCGCATACGTGCAATTCTCTCCTGACGAATCACCGCCACGCACCAACGATCGGTCCCGGCACCGAATAACTCGCTGGGTCGCTGTGGCCGTGATCGGTCTACTGGCGGCGATGCTGGCGTTAAAGGGCATCGGCCTCGTGATCCAGGGAGAACGTCGCACGCAATGTGAGGCCAACCTCAACCGTCTCGGCCGAGCTTTTCACGAATACCTCGCGGTTCACGGTCACTTCCCCGCGCCCGCATTCGTGCGAGGCGACGGCACGCCGCTGTTAAGCTGGCGGGTCGCGCTCTTGCCGCACCTGGGCTACCAGCCGCTCTACAAGCGATTCCATCTCGATGAGCCGTGGGACAGCCCACACAACCGCTCTCTGCTCGCCGAGATGCCGCTCGAACTGGCCTGTCCTGCCGCAGCCGTCCCTCGCGATGGCCAAACAGGGTACAAGGTGGTCGTCGGGCCGAAGATCGGCCCGAATCGTGTCAACACTCCGTTTGATGCCTCCCGCGGAGTGCAGCTCTCCGAGATCACCGACGGCACGTCGAACACCATCCTCGTCATGGAGACCGACGCCCTCGTCCCCTGGACCAAGCCCGACGACCTTAGCTGGCAACCGGGCGGGTCGCCGCCCCAACTCAAGAGCCCCCATGCCGGCGGTGCGCACGTGGTTCTTGCTGACGGTCAAACCCGGTTCCTCAAGAACACAACGCAGTCCAATACCCTTCTGTCCGTGCTCACCATCAACGGCGCCGAGGTTATCAGCTCCGATTCGTACGGGGATGAGTCGACACCGTACACGAGCCCCTCGACTCTCCCGGTTGCGGGATGGCAGAGAGAGTCGAAAGCAGAAGGCTCGAAATCAAGGGATGCCGCCAGGCCCGTGCCCGAACCGAACACCGAGGCGTACGACAAGATCGTCGACAACCCATTCCACCGGACGGCCAGCCGAGCCCCTCTCGACCTTTTCGATCGACGTCGACACCGCGAGCTATGCCAACGTGCGCCGCTTTCTCAGCCAGAACATGCTCCCTCCCAGGGATGCGGTGCGCATCGAGGAGATGTTGAATTACTTCGCCTACCACGACGCGCCTCCTGCGAAATCGAGCGAACATCCCTTCGCCGTTCATGTCGAGGTCGCCGGCTGCCCATGGAATGCCCAGCACCGGCTGGCCCGGATCGGCATCGCCGCCCGACCCATCGATCAGGCCCAGCGGCCTGCCAGCAACCTCGTCTTTCTGGTCGACGTCTCCGGCTCGATGCAAGAGCCCAACAAGCTCCCTCTCGTCCAGTGGAGCCTCAAGCGCCTGGTCGAGCAGCTCGGCGAAAACGATCAGGTCGCCATCGTCGTCTACGCCGGTGCTTCGGGATTGGTGCTGCCATCGACCTCGTGCTTGCACAAAGCGGAAATCATGTCGGCCATCGACCAGCTTCGCGCGGGCGGCTCGACCAACGGCGGCGCGGGCATCCAGCTCGCCTACGATGTCGCCACCCAGCACTTCATCAAGAACGGGACCAACCGCGTCATCCTGGCCACCGACGGCGACTTCAACGTGGGCGTCTCGAATCAAGAGGATCTGGTCCGCCTGATCGAAGCCAAGGCCAAGAGCGGCGTCTTCCTGAGCGTCCTCGGCTACGGCATGGGTAATATCAAGGACAGCAATCTCGAAAAGCTCGCCGACAAGGGGAACGGCCACTACGCCTATATCGACTCCCCGCGCGAGGCTTACAAGGTCCTGGTCGAGGAGATGGGCTCAACGCTTGTCACCGTCGCCAAGGACGTGAAGATCCAGGTCGAATTCAACCCGGCCAAGGTGGGCGCATTCCGGCTGATCGGCTATGAGAACCGGATCATGGCCCACCAGGATTTCAATGACGACACCAAGGACGCCGGCGAGATCGGCGCGGGCCACCACGTGACTGCGCTTTACGAAATCGTCCCGACCGGTAAGGTAGGAGACCTTCCGGGCATCGACCCGCTCAAGTACACGAAGCTCGCTGCGTCGACGGCCTCGAGCAACGAGTCGTTCACCGTCAAGCTTCGCTACAAACGGCCCGACGGCGACACCAGCCGCCGGCTCGAATACGGCGTGATCGATCAAGGACGATCGTTCGCCCAGGCGTCGGACGACCTCAAGTTCGCCGCCGCGGTCGCCGGGTTCGGAATGCTCTTGCGCGGCTCGGCCGACAAGGGAAGCCTGACCTATCCGGGCGTGCTCGAGATCGCCGAGGCGACGTTATCGAAAGACTCATCGGGCTATCGCCAGGAGTTCGTCGCGGCCGTGCGGCAAGCGCGGGCGCTGTCCGGTCGTTAGGCGTCGGTGCGACTTGACTGTGCCACATCGTAACACTTCGATTCGGGCCGCGGGCCCCGTCGCCGGCATATCCGCTCCAATCTTCTGCACACAGCAGAGTTGCGGCAGAGACGGCCGCCCTTCGGCGGGATACCACACGAGGGTCACCGCCGATCGCTGAACCGCGAAAGACCCAGACGAGGAAGGCATCCGAAATGGCGATGCCTTTACCGCCGAAGGAGACAAAGAGTTGGGGGCATGTGTGCGGTTCCGGCCGCACGATCAGAGCCGAGGCTGCACTTACTTCACATCCGCTTGTACAGAGTCCTATCAAGACTGATGATGATCGAAGACACTCAAATCGGCCTTATTGTCAAGCTCGATCCGTGTCAGTATGATTGCGATCGACTTGATCACGGTTGCTTGATCGGAACCGATTCCCTTGTCCGATCTAGTACG
This sequence comes from uncultured Isosphaeraceae bacterium, assembly GCA_963842405.1. GTDB lineage: Bacteria > Planctomycetota > Planctomycetia > Isosphaerales > Isosphaeraceae > CAVZRC01. Next base: position 226,871 of record CAWJGW010000045.1, read on the forward strand.
TTCTCGCATCAGCGCGCTGTTTTGAAGGATCTTTGAGTATGAGCACGGGTTCCGAATCCGACGATGAAGATGTTCCCCCTTACGAAGTCAACTTCTCGGTGGAGATCCCAGACGATCAGTGTTGCGCGGGCGCGGCGATCAATTGGATTATGATCCGACGATCATTTGAGTTGAACGTGGAGACGCCTCTCGTCTTAAAATCTTTGATCAATCTTAAGATCGAAGAAGTCCAAAACACATACAATTCAACCTGTTCCAAGGCGGCGGGAAAGGAGCTCGCCGAAAATAAGACCAATAATCTGGATATGCCCAAAGTCGTTGTGCCCATCGGTCTTGGGGCAAATGGTATTCATGCGGAGTATCACTCCTTTGGCGTATGTGCCATTCTAGAGGGAACAATCAATTCCTTACCGGCGGGTCTCTATTTCGTCAGTGCCAAGGCGGCGACATACGGGGCACGCTTTTGCATTCAGTCTGGGGGACCACCAATTCCTCGGTTTCAATATTGGGGAGGAGTTTAGCTGTAATTCGAAGAGTGATCTCGCAAAGATGATCGGAAATTATGCCATCAACCAGTCTAAAACGGGGGGATTCGAGCGGTTCTATCTTTTCAGCATTACTCGCTGATTGGCGACAATCAGAATTCCCTGCCCGTGTTGCCTCACCACAGGATGTTACCGAGCCTGGCTGCCATCCCTTCCAGGCCGTGCGTCCATGCGCGGCGTGGACTCTGCGAGGTGGCGGAGGCAGTATGGTCTCTTCGGATGGTCGAAAAGGCCGCCCGTCGGTAACATCGGGCTGAGGCAACGATCCAAATCTTGGTAGCGCGATCAGTGAGTCAATGCGCCGAACAGGCGCGAGAATTCGCAAGGTCGCTGTCACTCAACAGCCGGGTTCGCGGGATCGAGCTGCCGGACGGCTTCGAACAGGCCGATGGCCACCGCGTTGGCCAGGTTGAGGCTGCGGGCCTCGGGGCGGATCGGGATGCGGAGGGCGCGGTCGGGGCGATCTTCCAGCCATCGCATGGGAAGACCGCGGCTCTCGGGACCGAAGACCAGGGCATCGCCGGATTGGTATCGGACGTCCGTGTAGACCCGTTTTGCCTTGGTGCTGAACGACCAGAGCCGGTCGCGGCCCAGCGCGGCGACGACCTCATCGAGACCGTCGACCACCCGCCAGTTCAGGTGCGGCCAGTAATCCAGGCCGGCGCGGCGGAGGTAACGGTCGTCGAGGCGAAAGCCCAGCGGACGGACCAGCCACAACATCGCCCCGGCCGCGACGCAGGTCCGCCCGATCGAGCCCGTGTTGGCCGCAATCTCCGGCTCCAGGAGGACGACGTGCAGCCTTTCGTCATCGGTCATTCGGTTAACCTGTCGGAACGATTCACGCTGAGTGGCCGGAGACGATGCCGGACTAATCCTCGCGGCTCTCATCACCGCCGGTCAACACCTTGATCCGCGCGGCGGCGGTCCGTGCGGCGGCCGAGTCGGGCTCATCCCGGACGATCTCCCGGTAGAAGATGAGGGCGCCGTGCGGGTTATCTATCTTTTCCAAGTTCTGGGCCATCTTGAGCCGCGACGCGGCAAGCCGCTCCTGGTCCGCTCGGGCCCTTGCCACGGTCCGGGCTGACCTGGTGGGCTTTCCGGAGGGCGGGGAACTGGAAGACGGACCGAGCACGGAACGGCGGACACCGGGGTGATCGTTGCGTCCGGCCTCAGCCACGGGCGCGGCCTCAGGCGGCGCGGCCAGCGAGTTCAGGAACTGCTCGATCTCCGATCGTCCCGTCGGGGATAAGCCGGCGAAGCGTGCGGCCGATTTGCTGGCCTGGCCCTTGTGGGCCGCCACCGCTTCATGGAGATTCCCGGCTCGGCCGTCGTGGAGATAAGGGCCTGAGTCGCGGTATCCCCACAATGGCGGCGTCCGCCACTCCGACCCATCGGCCAGGCTGGACGGAGTCGGAATATCGACCACATGGGTACCCTCGTAGTAGATGTTCATCGTCACACTGATTAAATCGGGCCCCATGTCGTGCAAGAGCAGGTCGCTGTAGATGCCCTCGATGTTGCCGAGACTCGGGCGGTGGCAATCGGTGCAGCCGATGGATTTGAAGAGCTCTCGGCCGGCCGCGATGGCCTCGGAGTGGGGTGACTCCAGGCGCACCGGGGCGGGGAGTGCCTGCACGTAGGCGACGAGGGCGTCACACTCCTCCTGCGTCAGATCCAGGGCTTTCGCCCGGACATCGGGGGCCAGCGGAGAGATCGCCTGCCGATGTCCGGGGACCTCCAGGCCCAGTTCGCTGGCGCAGGCTCCGAGTACGAATTCCCGCAAGCTCGTCGTCTGGGCCTTCCAGCCGAACCGCCCGATGCGGCCGCTCTTCATGCGACTGACCTTCCCTCGAACCTGAGCAGGCTCCTGCTCGGCCGTTGCGATCAAGACCTCGTCCGGCAGAGCATCAATCAGGCCCAAACCGAACAGCGGTGGCGAGTTACGCTCGCTGGCGACGATACGACCCCCGGTAATCACGAGTCCCGCCCTTTTCGTCGATCGCGGGGCCGGGATCCTGGCCCTCAGCCGAGACCGCCATCGCTCGTAGCCGGGATCCACGCCGAAATGGTGCAGCACGACGCTCGGCGTCTCGACCAGCCCGGGATGAATCTTCATCAAGTCCTCGTCGGCGGCCTTGAGGGTGAACGAATTCGCCTTGATCGAGCCCTCGGCGCAGGAGAGCTCGAGGCCGCCAGGAGCCAGGTCCACGTCGAATTTCTTGGCCCGCCGGGTGCCCTCGACAACCCCGGCTATCTCACGCGTGTTGTCCATCCTCAAGTCGAATTCCTGGGTCCTCAGGGTCGTGCCATTCCCCGAAATCACGAACCCGTTCCTGAACTTGCCGAAGGTGTTTTCGCGGGAGTAGTGGAAGACGCTCGGCTCGAGGCACATACGGTGAAGGGATTCCGTGGCGGATTCCATCGAAGAGAAGTCGATCTTACTCATGTCCTTGTTGTGGCTACTGTCGGGCTGAAGCCCCGGAATACCGAACGTAAAACCACTGTGGATGAATGAGCCATCATGGGCGACGGTTTTCACGAAGCCAAGCACGGCGCCGATCGCGCTGATGACTTCGACGTTCATGCCCGCCGGCCCCGCGCCCCCGGGACCACCCTGACCGTGGCAGGCCAAGCACGAGGTCTCGTTGTACACCGGTCCCAGCCCGTCACCACCGTGGCAGCGCGGGTCGTTGGGCTTCCACTCGCGCGTGAACAGCTCCAGGCCCAGCTTCAACTGTTCGCTCGATGCTCGTGAGGGCTCCTCACTCAGGGCCCCGCCCGCGATCACGAGCGGAAAGCCAAGGCCGAAGGCCAAGGCCGCCCCAAACCGTCTCCATCGACGGCAACTCCCTCGCACGCCTCCCACACGATTGGCCGGGGTCTCGATTGTGGGCCGTTCCATGGAAGCCTCCCACATCAGAGGGCAAGGTGACGGCGTCCCAACCCGAGCCGACTCGCCGGGTGTTTACGGTTCACCATCATTCCATCATTACGATGGAACCCCGGAAGAGTGCGAAAGTGGCTCTCACCAGTTCGGTACGCCCTCCGCGGAATCTTCGCGTCTCTCCGTGAAACGCGGATTCCTACCGGCCCCCATCACCGCCGGTCAGGGCCTTGATCCGCGCGGCGGCGATTGCGGCGGCGGTCGAGTCGGGCTCATCCCGGACGATCTCGCGGTAGAAGATGAGGGCGCCTTGCGGATTGTCGATCTTCTCCAAGTTCTGGGCCATCTTGAGCCGCGAGGTGGCAAGCCGCTCCTGGCCCGATCGGGCCCTCGCATCGGTCCGGGCTAACGTGGTGGGCTTCCTGGACGACGGGGAACTGGAAGGACCGAGCATGGAGCGGCGGCCGCCGGGGTGATCTTTCCGTGCGGCCTCGGGCACGGGCGCGGCCTCGGGCGGCGCGGCCAGCGCGTTCAGGAATTGCTCGATCTCCGCTTGTCCCGTCGCGGATAAGTGGTAGAAGCGTGCGGCCGATCCACTGGCCTGGCCCTTGTGGAATCTCACCGCTGCCACAAGATCGGAGGCCCGGCCATCGTGGAGATAAGGGCCCGAGTCGCGGTATCCCCACAATGGCGGCGTCCGCCACTCCGACCCATCGGCCATACTGGACGCCGTCTGAAAATCGACCTCGTGGGGCGGAATGTAGTACCCGGACATCGTGACACTGAATAAATCAGGTCCCATGTCGTGCAAGAGCAGGTCGCTGTAGATGCCCTCGATGTTGCCGAGATTCGGCCGGTGGCAATCGGTGCAGCCGATCGACTCGAAGAGCTTTCGGCCGGCCTCGATGGCCTGGGGATGGGGTGAATCCAGGCGCACCGGGGCAGGGAGTGTTTGCACGTAGGCGATGAGCGCGTCACACTCTTCCAGCGTCAGATCCAGGCCCTTCGCCTTGACTTCCGGGGCCAGCGGCGAGATCGCCTGCCGATGTCCGGGGGCCTCCAGGCCCAGTTCGCTGGCGCAGGCCCCGAGCACGAATTCCCGCAAGTTCGTCGTCTGGGCCTTCCAGCCGAACTTCCCGATGCGCCCGCTCTTCATGCGGTTGACCCGCCCTCGAACCTCGGGAGGCTCCTGCGCGGCCGTTGCGACCAGGACTTCGTCCGGCAGAGCATCGATCAGACTCAGACCGAAAAGGGGTGGCGAGTTTCGTTCGGTGGCGACAATACGACCCCCGGTAATCCGGAGACCCGCGCCGTTCTTCGATCGCGGGGCCGGAATCCGGGCTCCCAGGCGAGACCGCCACATCTCGTAGCCGGGGTCCACGCCGAAGTGGTGCAACACGACGCTCGGCGTAGCGACCAGCCCTGGATGAATCGTCCTCAGGTCATCCTCGTCGGCCTTGAGGCCGAACGTTCTGGCCTTGAACGAGCCCTCGGCGCAGGAAACTTCGACCTGGCCACCATCCCACCTCACGTCGAATTCCCGGGTTTTCAGGATCCTGCCGTCCACCGAGACCACAAACCCATCCCGGAACTTGCCGCCGAGGCGTTCCGTGGAGTAGTGGAACTTCTCAAAGTCCTTGTCAACGCTGGAGTCGGCGAACGGAATCCCAGGAATCCCGATCCCGAAAACGCGGAGCCCGGCATCACCGGAGACGCGGCGACCATCGGGGACGCCTCTCCAGGTGCTGCCGATCACGCTCAGGAGTTGGACGTTCATACCCGCCGGCCCCGCGCCTCCGGGACCACCCTGACCGTGACAGGCCAAGCACGAAGTCGCGTTGTACACCGGTCCCAGCCCGTCACCACCGTGGCAACGCGTGTCGTTGGGCTTCCACTCCGCGCGTGAACAGTTCCAGCCCCAGCTTCAACTGGTCGGGGGATGCTCGCGAGGGCTCCTCACCGAGAGCCCCGCCCGCGATCATCAGCGGGACGCCAAGCACGAAGGCCAACCCCGCCCACGCCCGTCTCCATCGACGGCAAATCTCTCCCGCACGATCGCCCGCGTTCTCCCTCGAGGGCCGTTCCATGCAAGCCTCCCACATCAGAGGGCAAGGTGACAGAGTCCCAACCCGAGCCGACTCGCCGGGGGTTTACGATTCTCCATCATCCCATCATACGATGGAATCCCGGAAGAGTGCGAAAGTGGCTCTCACCAAGTCTCTGCGCTCTCCGCGGAACCTCTGCGTCTCTGCGTGGAAGTCTGGATCAATGACTAATGGCTCGCATGGGTGGCGGCATGAGGGTGGCTTCCCCCGTCACCATTTGCGGAGGCCCCCGACCAGATCGCCGTCGGCCGGGAAGGTGAACTCCCCGCTGGGATGGCCGTCCCCGTTGGCATGATCGCCCTGGGATTCAGGCCGTTCAGAAGCCACGCATTACAGGTGGCCATCTGGATCGCGAGAAAGGTCGATGGCGGCGAGGGCATACTCTGGATCGCTCTCGAACGACGAGAAGCCAACGCACTGCCGGATGGACTGCCCTCTGCTGGAGGGCAGTTTCTCGAAAACGGCTGTCTGCTCACCGAACCGGAGAACGATCCGGTCCTCCTCCCATTGCCATGTCCCGATGATCGACAATTCAGTAACTCCGAATTCCTCCGGAGATCGAGAAAAGGAGTGGCGGAGCGTAAAAATGCCCTTGCGGAACAGGCAGAGATCAACCCCTCGAATTCCACGAAGCCCAGTGTATCGAAAAAGGAGGTTAAAGCGACTTGTCTGCCAAAGTTCATACAGGAACCAAGGGAACCAGAAGAGAAAGGCCGCAGTGGCAGGTTCGAGGAGAGGGGGCAACCAAGCATACGGCCTCAGCCTTGGTGTGAGTAAGAAGCCCGCCGCACCGAGAAAGCCACCGAACAGGAAGACCATCGAGATATGACGCCGAGAAAATAAGTCGGCAAAAAGGATGACAACGTTCCCGAGCGTAAGCGCGACGAAGAGTCCAATCAGCAGCAAAGCCAATGTGGCAATCATGATCTGATCTTCGAAATCTTAAATATTTTTGGAATCCATTCTCTTCTCCAGGCGTGACATTGCCGGTTCAGATGAATCGGTATTGCTTCGGAACCAGAATCCAGATCACCACCTCTCCGCAGACTCTCGTGCACGATGTCGGCACACCTTCAATGAAGCTCTTTGGAATCGACCCGTAGCACGGTGTAAGGCACGAGGGCCAGGGCGAACACATCTCCATTCCTTGCCTGGCAGACACCCAAGATCACGTGGCGGGTCGTGATTGTGCCGTCTGCGAGCTTGATCATTCCGCTCGGATAGGGCAGCGGCTTGCCGCCGCTATCGGTGGAGACGGCGTAATCCGGATTGCGAACTGCCACAGGGCCGTGGTCTCGAGGCGTCTTGCCTCCCGGGTGGTAACTGACCAGGTGCAGCAGATTGCCAACGTCTTTATGTGACTCGGTGATGGCGGCCCAGACGGTGCCCGTCGGCCCGACGCACATGGCCCGGCAATCCGTCTCGGCGGCCCCGGTGATGAGCGTGCCCAGGCTGCGGCCCGCCAGCGTGTCGCCCGCCCCGGTCAGGTCGTAAGCGAAAAGCTGGTTCGTGCTCATGGGCAGCGCATAGAGGGTCTTGCCATCCAGGCTAATGTCCCAGTTGATCGGGTGCCCTTCCGGATCAGCCAGGTGGGAGACCGGCTTGGGCGGCATCCCATCGATGGTTTGCTTGAGCCGTTCCAGCCGGTCGGACCTGGGATCATACCGCAACACGTCTCCCCCGAGCATCGGATGATAAGCCCGATGAAGGTAATCGACCACAATGAATCCGAAAATGTGATGTGTGTCAATCAGGTCCTTGTACGTCCCCTTGGCGAGATCCAGCACCAGGAAATGCGCGTTTTCTTTCGGGCCGGGGCGGGAGTCGGCGCACGTCGAGATGTAGGCCACGCCCAACTCCTCGTCGGGCGTGACGCTGATGATCCCTTCGTGCGGAATCGGGATCGGGTAAACTCGAGTGCGGCCGGTTTCCGGATCGTAGACCATCGGGTAACCGCCGGGGTAGTCCTCGCGCTTCTCACCCTGGGCCGGATATCCTTGCTTGGTGCCGAAGTAAATCTTACCGCTCTTGCCGACGTTGTTGCGGGTGTGGATCTTGGCCTGCGAGCCGAAACCCTTGCGGTCGACCCCAATCGCCTTGTGGGCGTCGACCACGACATTCATCCGGCCGATCCGCGGGTCGAACTCGACGAGCCACGAGTTGACGCCGTTGGCATGTGTTCCTATATAGAGACGCTCGTTATGCCCCTCAACGATCGAGAAATAGCCCTCCCCCTCCGGGGCTGTCTCGCGGGGAACTGCGAACGCCGTGGCCTGGAGCCACCGGGTACCAGGCTTGGGATCCGGCGGCTCGCCGGCCTTGCCGGCCGTCGGATCGAAGCCGAGGGCCGCGAGAAGGAATCCACACCAGGCCGCCTGTGCGCCGACGAATCCGCGGGTTCCGAGGTTGCCGATCGTTCATCATAGCCTATCCTCCTAATGTGAGCATTGGTCCGCAATGAGAGGTCGAGGCACGGCCGCCGCCCTTGACAGGACCGTCACGGCCCGGCGAGCGGGCGTTCCGGGGGCGGAGGCGGAGGCTGCGACCATCGCCAGCTCGATTGATATGAGAATCCCAGTTCGGGGGTCTCGAGCAACCGGCCCCCCTCTTTGCGCGAGATCAGGAGGCGATCCAGCACGCCGCTGGTCAGAAGGGTTCGCTCAACGGGCCATGCCGGTTTCCCGGTGAGAAACAAGGTCTCGATTCCACGAAGGAGGTATGTGAATTGCATCACGGGGCTCGCCTCCTGGACATAGAACAGGCTGGCGTGCACCGCAGGGTCGGCCTCGTACGCGCCAGGCTCCCGACCACTCCCCCACGGCGCCGTTCAAGGTCAAGATCTGCACGTTCAGGCCATCGCGGTAAGTCACCTGAAAGAGAGTCGGCTCCTTGACGAGGTCCGGCAGAGACCGGCCTGCGGGGGGCTTGTTGCGCAACACCGCAAGGGCGCGTTTGAGCAGGTCTGGGTCAACCTCTCGCCGGTCGAGCCGTCTCCAGACTTCCGCCCCCTCGACGCAACGGACCCGGGCCACACCGGACTCACCCCCTTTGCGTGCCTCGGCGAGGGCCTGCGCGATCTCGAGGGCGTGGAAGCCGTAGCCGTCGAGCGTGTGATACGACAGCACCAGGATCTCGGCCAGTCGGCGCTCCTTCTGGATGTCATCGGGGGGATAGCGCCAGGCAACCGGAAGCGACGAGCCGGCCATCAGCGGAATGTGGAGCGCACGCGCCGTCTCGTAGATCCACGAGGCGTCGTTCCAGTTGTCGGCCAGGTGCTTGTCGATGAAGACCGGCACGACCTGCCCCGTGCGGCGGAAGACAGCCACGATCTGCTCGAACAGCCGGCGCTTGGGATAGATCGTCTGGCCCGTAGGAGAGCTGGGGTAATTACCGTGCTCGGCGACCAGCAGTACGGCATCGACCGCGAGGCGATCGCCACCGAGCGTGAGTGCCCCGGCCACCGAGGGACTGATCGTAAAGCCGTACGTTTTCGCCAGAGCACGGCCCAGTTCGCCCTTTGGGAGCTGATCCATGTACAGCGAGACAAGCTTGAGTCGGCGCCGCGGTCCCTTCCCATCGAGCGTGTCGGTTTGAAACAGGCGGCTGACGATCGCATCGGCGTGCGTGTTGGGACGATACTCCGTGACGACCGCGGCGACCCGCTTTACGTCCTCTTGAGAACGCGCTTCGGTGCCGAGGAAGGGGCACAGGAGGGCAAGTAGAGTCATTGAACTCGCGTGCTTCATCGCGCAACACTCCAATGCTTGACGGCCGGCTTTCTTGCCGGGTCGAGTTTAGCGCGCTGGAGGCAGGTTTGCAATCGAGGGGATAATCCCGAAAGCCAGGGGCGTCGTTTCTTGTGTCGCGTGTCCAGCGCCTGGCTCGGCTAAAGTCGACGACGCCAAGGCGGCTCAGCAGCTCGTCGCCCAGATGCCGAGCCAGGACTTGCCGCGGCGGGAGGCGGTGTCGGCGGACAAATGACTAATGACCAGCATGCGTTTTGGTTTGAGGGTGGCCCCCACTGTGACCGTTGGCGGAGACCCCGACGGGTTCGCCGTCGGCCGGGATGGTGAACTCCCCGCTGGGATGGCCGTCGCCGTTGGGATGGTCGCCGTGGGATTTCTCGCGACTCCTCTTCGCCCTCATCGGCCGGTGCGGGCCGCGGCGCGTTTGTCGCTGAACCACTGGATGACGTAGTAGAACACCGGGGTGAGGAAGATGCCGAAGAGCGTGACGCCGAGCATGCCGCTGAAGACGGCCGTGCCGAGCGTCTGCCGCATCTCGGCACCGGCCCCGACGGACAACATCAGCGGGACGACGCCGAGGATGAAGGCCAGCGAGGTCATCATGATCGGCCGCAAGCGGAGCTGACAGGCCTCGAGGGTGGCCGCCTCGCGCGTCGAGCCGGCCTCGCGCTGCGCCTTGGCGAACTCGACGATCAGGATCGCGTTCTTGCAGGCCAGGCCCACCAGGACGATGAAGCCAACCTGAGTGAAGATGTTGATGTCCATCCGGGCGATGTTCACGCCGACGGTCGAGCAGAGCAGGCACATCGGCACGACCAGGATGACGGCCAGGGGCAGCGACCAGCTCTCGTACTGGGCCGCCAGCACCAGGAAGACCAGGACCACGGCCAGGACGAAGGCGAACGCGGCCGTCGAGCCGGTCTGGAGCTGCAACAGCGCCAGCTCGGTCCACTGGGGCCGCATGGCCTGCGGCAGCTCCTTCTGGACCAGCTTCTCCATGGAGTCGATCGCCTGGCCGGAGCTGGTCCCGGGGGCCGGGTTGAGGTTGATCGTGGCCGAGGGATACAGGTTGTACCGGATGATCATCACCGGGCCGCTGACGTCGCGAACCGAGGCGATGCTGCCGATCGGCACCATCCCGCCGGTCTCGTTGCGCACTCGCAGCGAGGTCAGGTCGCTGATCTGCTTGCGGAAGTTGGTGTCGCCCTGGACGTTGACCTGCCAGGTGCGGCCGAAGAGGTTGAAGTCGTTGATGTAGAGCGAACCCAGGTAGACCTGCAACGTGTTGAACAGCTCGGCGATCGAGACCCCCGCCAGCTTGGTCTTGTCGCGGTCGATATCCAGGTAGAGCCAGGGGGTATTCGCCCGGAAGCTGGTGAAGAGCCCGGCGAGGGACTGTGAGTAGGGCGGCTCCTGGCCGCCGGCGACGATGCTGTTGGCGACCCGCTCGATTTCCTGGGAGCCCAGGTCGCCGCGGTCCTCGACGACCATCTTGAAGCCGCCGGCGGTCCCCAGGCCGTTCGACCGGCGGGGCCTCGAAGACGTTGACCAGCCCGTCCTTGATCTCTTCCTGGAGCGCGCTCTCCAGCCGAGCGGCGATCACCCGGCCGGTCAGCCCGTCGTGGGCCCGGTGGTGGAATTCGTCGAGCATCACGTACATCGCGCCGAAGTCGGGCGCGTTGGCGTTCATCAGGATCGACTGGCCGGCGATCGACAGAGTGTGCGACACGCCGGGCAGGTCCAGCGCCAGCCGTTCGACCTGGGCCATCACCTTCTGGGTCCGCTCCAGCGAGGACGAGTCGGGGAGCTGGACGTTGACCAGCAAGTAGCCCTTGTCCTGCGAGGGGATGAACCCGGTGGGGGTCTGAGTGAAGCCCCAGTAGGTCAGCCCGAGCAGGCCGCCGTAGAGCAACAGCACCAGCAGGCTGACCCGCAACAGGCCCCCGACGATCCGGGTGTAGACGCCCGTGGCCGCGTCGAACATCTGGTTGAACAGGAAGAAGGTCCAGCCGAGGAGACGGTTGAGCACGCCGCTGACCAGCCAGCCGCCGGCCGCGCCCACACCCAGCCCGATCAGCTTGGCGGTCAGCTCGGCCGACAGCGAGGCGCTGGCCAGGTGGATGCCGCGCGCCTCCGCCAGCCGGAGCAGTTCCGGACCGAGCAGCGCATAGCCCGCCCAGCCGCCGGCCGCCACGAAGGCCGGCCACGGCAGGGCCTGGAACACCCCCTTCTGCCGCGGCTTCAAGATCAAGGCCGCCAGCGCCGGGCTCAGGGTCAGCGAGTTGAACGCCGAGATCACCGTCGAGGTCGCGATCGTCAGGGCGAACTGGCGGTAGAACTGGCCGGAGATCCCCGAGATGAACGCACACGGGATGAACACCGCCGTGAGCACCAGGCCGACCGCGATGACCGGCGACGAGACTTGATCCATGGCCGTGACCGTGGCATCGTGCGGGTTCATCCCGTGCTCGATGTGGTGCTCCACCGCCTCCACGACCACGATCGCGTCGTCCACCACGATGCCGATGGCCAGCACCAGGCCGAAGAGCGTCAGGTTGTTCAGACGAGAAGCCCAGCGGCGGCCATCACCGCCAGGGTACCGACGATCGCCACCGGGACGGCGACCAGCGGGATCAGGGCCGATCGCCAGCTCTGGAGGAACAACAGCACCACGAAGGCGACCAGGATGACCGCATCTCTCAGCGTGCTGAAGACCTCGTCCCTCGACTCGACGATGAACGGCGTCGTGTCGTAAGCGATCGCGTAGTCCACCCCCTCGGGGAACCGTTCCTTCAGCTCCGCCATCTTCTCGCGGACCAGGTTGGCGGTCTCCAGGGCGTTGGACCCGGGGCGCTGGTAGACCGAGAGCGCCACGGTGGGCCGGCCGTCGAGCGTGCAGGCCTGGTCGTAGCTCTGGGCGCCGAGCTCGATGCGCCCCACATCGCGGAGCCGCACCACGCCCCCCTGGGCGTCGGTCTTGAGGATCATGTCCGCGAACTGCTCGACGTCCTTGAGCCGGCCCAGCGTCGTGATCGTGAACTGGAACGCCTGGCCGGTGGGGACCGGCGGTTGACCGAGCTGGCCGGCGGCGACCTGGATGTTCTGCTGGTTGATCTCGTTGACCACGTCCGAGGACGTCAGGTTGCGGAACGACATCTTTTGCGGGTCGAGCCAGATCCGCATGCTGTAGTTCCGCTGGCCGATGTAGGTGATGTCGCCGACGCCGTCCAGCCGCGCCAGCTCGTCGCGGAGCTGGATGGTCGCGTAGTTGCTCAGGTACAGGTTGTCCCGCTTGCCGTCGGGCGAGAACACGTTGACGATCATCAGGATGCTGGGCGACTTCTTCTTGACCGCCACGCCGCGACGCTTGACCAGGTCGGGCAGGATCGGCTCGGCCAGCGACTCGCGGTTCTGCACCAGCACCTGGGCCATGTTCAGGTCGACGCCGTGCTTGAAGGTCACGGTCAGGGTGTAGTTGCCGTCGTTGGTGCACTGCGACGACATATACATCATGTTCTCGACGCCGTTGACCTGCTGCTCGATCGGCGCGGCCACGGTGTCGGCGACGACCTGGGCGTTGGCGCCGGGGTAGTAGGCGGAGACCTCGACCGTCGGCGGCGTGATGTCGGGATACTGGGCCACCGGCAGCGCGAAGTAGCTGATGCCGCCGGCCAGCGTGATCACGATGGACAGCACGGCGGCGAAGATCGGCCGGTCGATGAAGAAGCGGGAAAACACGGGATCGTCACTCCTGTTCCACGAGCTCGGGCGACGGGGACTCGGAATCCGCCGGGGGCAGTTCCTGCAAGGGCGCCGGCTTGGCCGGACTCGTCGCGCCCCACGCGCGACGGCCGCCACAGATAGCTGAGGGTGAGGATCCCCAGCGCGATCGAGCTGATGCGCCGCATCATCGGCGAGGCGAACACGTGCGATTCGCTCACCGAGTCGATCAGGTAGAAGAACACGGGCGTGAGCATGATGCCGAAGAGCGTCACGCCCAGCATGCCGCTGAAGACGGCCATGCCCAGCGACCGACGCATCTCGGCCCCGGCGCCGTGGGCGAACAGGAGCGGCAGCACGCCCAGGACGAACGCCATCGAGGTCATGATGATCGGCCGCAGCCGGAGCCGGCAGGCTTCCAGCGTCGCCTCGCGGATCGGGTGGCCCGTGCGGCGGATCACCTTGGCGAACTCGACGATCAGGATCGCGTTCTTGCTGGCCAGGCCCACCAGCACGACCAGGCCGATCTGCGTGAAGATGTTGATGTCCATCTTCGCCACGTTCACCCCGATCAGGGCGCTGAGGATGCACAACGGCACCGACAGGATCACCGCCAGCGGCATCGACCAGCTCTCGAACTGCGCCGCCAGCACCAGGAAGACCATGACGATCGAGAAGGCGAAGACGATCATCGCCGTGTTGCCGGCCTGGAGCTCCAGGTAGGCCAGCTCGGTCCATTCGTAGGACATCGACTTGGGCAGTTCCTCGCGCGCCAGCGCCGAGACCACGTCGATGGCCTTCCCCGAGCTGATGCCGGGCCGGGCGTTGCCGTTGATCGCGGCCGACGGGTACATGTTGTACCGGGTCAGCACCAGCGGCCCGTTCACCTCGCGGACCGTGGCGACCCCCCCGATGGGGACCATCGTCCCGCTGGCGTTGCGGACCCGCAGCCGGCGGATGTCCTCGAGCTGGTCGCGGTACTTGGCCTCGGCCTGCACGTTGACCTGCCAGGTGCGGCCGAAGAGGTTGAAGTCGTTGGTGTACAGCGAGCCCAGGTAGACCTGGAGCGCCTGGAACACGTCCTGGGGCTGGACCCCCTTGAGCATCAGGGCCGTGCGATCGACGTCGAGGTAAACCTGGGGGACGTTCGCCCGGAAGACCGAGGTGCTGCCGACCAGCTCCGGCTGCTGGTTGGACAGCTCGACGAGGTTCTCGACCTGCGCCTGGAGGGCCTGCGGACCCAGGTCGCCCCGGTCCTCGATCATGACCATGTAGCCGCCGGCCCGGCCCACGCCCCGCACCGGCGGCGGGCCGAAGATCATGATGGTCGCCTCGGGGAGGTCCGCGCCCAGCCGCGCCCGCAGCTTGTTGGCGATCGCCTCGTAATAGAGGTCGTCCGTCTTCCGCTTGTCGAACCCCTGGAGCGTGACGAACATCGTGCCGAAGTTCGACCCGAAGGCGTTGAGCAGGATCGACTGGCCGCAGATCCCCACCGTGGCGTTGACGCCCGGAATCTCATGCCCGATGTCGTTGATCCGGTCGATCACCTTCTGCGTCCGCTCCACCGAGGCCGAGTCGGGGAGCTGGATGTTGATCAGCAGGTAGCCCATGTCCTGCGACGGGATGAAGCCGCGGGGCGTGCCGGGGAATTCGACCAGTTGCTTCACCCAGCCTTCCTTCGCGAAGACATCGTCGCTTGCGGTCCACCCGCGATCGTGGGCGTAGCGGCCGGCCTGGTGGAGGGAATCGCGAACGCTCGGGGGCAAGCCGGAATAGAGGTACGCCGTGATGGCCAACAGCCCGCCGTACGCCAGGAGGACCCGCCCGAACCGGCGCAGGAAGCCCCCGATCAGCCGGGCATAACCGTTGGCCGTCGCCGTGAAGCCCCGGTTGAACCACTCGAAGATGAACACGACCACGCGGTTGGCCGGCCACATGACCACCAGGGCGATCACGATCCCCACGAAGATCGATCCCAGCAGGGCCGCGCGTTCCTGGGCGAAACCGGCGTCCTTCGCCAGCTCGAAGCCGTGCGCGACCGCCGACGCCACGGCGCCGGTACTGGTGCGACGCCCCCTCGCCGTAGTGCTCCAGCAGGTAGGGCGACAGCCGGGAGTAGCCCGCCCAGGCCCCGATGATCGCGAACGCCGGCCACGGCAAGGGGTCGTACACCCCCTTGCGCCTCGGCTTCAAGAGCATCGCCGCCAGGGCCGGGCTCAGCGTCAGCGAGTTCACCGTCGAGATCACCGTCGACGAGGCGATCGTCAGCGCGAATTGCCGGAAGAATTGCCCGGTGATCCCCGTGATGAACGCGCACGGGATGAACACCGCCGAGAGGACCAGGCCCACCGCGATCACCGGCGACGAGACCTCGCTCATCGCCTTGAGCGTGGCGGCGCGGGGCTTCAGTCCATGCTCGATGTGGTGCTCGACCGCCTCGACCACCACGATCGCGTCGTCCACCACGATCCCGATCGCCAGCACCAGCCCGAAGAGCGTCAGGTTATTCAGGCTGAAGCCCATCACCAGCATCACCGCGAACGTGCCCACGATGCCGACCGGCACGGCCACCAGCGGGATGATCGACGACCGCCAGTTCTGGAGGAAGATCAGCACGACCAGGGCCACCAGCATCACCGAGTCCAGCAGCGTCTTGAACACCTCCTGGATCGACTCGCGGATGAACGGCGTGGTGTCGTAGCGGATCATGTAGCCGACGCCCTCGGGGAAGTCCTTGCTCATCTCCTCGATCTTGGCCTTGACGATGTCCGCCGTCTCCAGGGCATTGGCGTCGGGGAGCTGGAAGACCGCCATGTTGGCCACGGGCATGCCGTTGACCTTGCTGCTCATGTCCTGGTTCTTCGCGCCCAGCTCGACGCGGCCGATGTCCCGGATCCGGACCACCCGGCCGTCGCGCGTCTTCTTGACGATGATCTTGGCGAATTGCTCGGGTTCGACCAGCCGGCCCAGCGTCGTCAGCGTGACCTGGGTCTTCTGCCCTTCGACCGTCGGCGACTGGCCGACCTGGCCGGCGGCCACCTGGAGGTTCTGCTCGCGCAAGGCGTTGACCACGTCGCCGGCCGTCATGTTGCGGATCGCCAGCTTGTCCGGGTCGAGCCAGATCCGCATGCTGTAATCGCGCTGGCCGAACATCCGCACCTCGCTGATGCCCGGCAGCCGCGCCAGCTCGGGCTGGAGCTGGATCGTCGCGTAGTTGCTCAGGTAGAGCTGGTCGCACTTGCCGTTGGGAGACCAGATGCCAATGGCCAGCAGGATATCCGGCGACTGCTTCTTGGTCGTCACGCCCGTCGCCTTGATGACGTCGGGCAGCAGCGGCATGGCCAGCGCGACGCGGTTCTGCACCAGCACCTGCGCCAGGTTCATGTCGATGCCGTGCTTGAAGGTCACCGTCAGGCTGTAATTGCCGTCGTTGGCCGACGTCGAAGACATGTACATCATGTTCTCGACGCCGTTGACCTGCTGCTCGATCGGCGCGGCCACCGTCTCGGCGACTACCTGGGCACTGGCGCCGGGATACTGGCAGGTGACGTTGACCGTCGGCGGTGCGATCGGGGGATACATCGCAATGGGCAACGCCCAGAGCGCGAGGCCGCCGGCAAGCGTGATCGCGATCGACAAGACGGTCGCGAAGATCGGTCGGTCGATGAAAAAACGAGAAAACACGGGGTGGGCTCGCTAGGAGTAGGTCAGGCTTTCCGCCTGACATGCCTCGGGATCATGTCAGGCGGAAAGCCTGACCTACCTTCTGATCTCGGAAGAATCGGATAGCGGATTCCAGATTACGCATTTCGAATTCATAAATGCCTTTGAAATCAGGCTTTATATCCATTCGCAATTCGCGATCTGTCATCCGGAATCGATTTCTTCACAGCCGCTCAGCGGCCGGTGCGGGGGCCTTGGCGGGAGCTCGGCTTCGCAACGGCCGGGGCCGACGGGCGGATCCGGGTGGCTGGCGGGCTTGGCGAGCTCTTGCCGGCGCCCGGATCGCTCTCGGTGGCGTGGTCTTTACGATGGCCGTGGTCTCGGCGGGCCTGGATGCCGCGGCGGGCTTGGATACCTCGGCGGCCTTCTTCTCGGCGGTCGTCCGCTCGTCGTACTTCTCAGTCTTGACCTCGAGCCCCGGGCGGAGCCGCTGCATGCCGGCAACGACGACCCAGTCGCCGGGCTCGACCCCCTTCTCGACCTCGCGGTACCCGTCGCGCAGCACGCCCACAGTCCCGACGTCGCGCACCATGGCGACGTAGACCGGCTCGCCCTTCTCGTTCTTGACGGGCTTGCCCTCCGCGTCCTTCTTCTCCTTGAGGACGTAGACGGTCTTGCGGCCCTGGTCGGTCACCAGCGCCTGCTCGCGGATCATCAGCGCGGGGTGGGGGTCGCCGATCGGCAGCCGCACCCGCACGAACAGGCCCGGCACGATGAAGCGGTTGCCGTGGGCGTCGGCGGGGTTGTCGATCTTCGCCCGGAACCGCAAGGTGCCGGTGTTGAGGTCCACCCGGTTGTCGGTGAAGTCGACAACCCCCTGGTGCGGGAAGTCCAGCTCGTCGGACAGGCCGATATAGACGGGCACCGCCTTCTCCCCCTGGGCCTGGAGCTTGAGCTTGCCTTCCTGCATCAGCCGCTTGATCCTCAGCATGGCCTGCTCGTGGACGTCGAAGTACACGTAGAGCGGATCCAGGCTGACGATCGAGGTGAGCACGGTGTTGTCGGCCCGGACCAGATTGCCGGGGTTGACCATCCGGCGGCTGAGCAGGCCGGAGATCGGGGCCCGGACCTCGGTCCATTCCAGGTTGAGCCTGGCGAGGTCGCGGTTGGCCTTGGCGACCTCCAGGTTGGCCACGGCTTCATCGTAATCGGCCTTGTAGCGGTCGTGCTCTTCCTGGCTGACGGATCGCGAGGCCAGGAGGTTCTTGGCGCGAAAGTATTCCTTCTTGAGCCGATCCACGTGGGCCTCATATTGGGCCACGGTCCCCTCGGCCCGATGCAAGTCGGCTTCGTACATCCGCAGGTCGATCTGGAAGAGCTTGGCGTTCTTCTCGACCATCGTGCCGTCCTTGAAGTACACCGGGTCGTTCAGGTAGCCCGAGACGCGCGCCGTGACCTGCACCGAATAGGGCGAATCGGTGTCGCCGGGGAACTCCTCGAAATCGGTCACCGTCCGGGTGATCGGCAGGTCATAGACGGCGATCGGGGTCGTCCGGACCGGCCCCGACTGCGCCGGCTGGCACCCGGTGGCCGCCGCACTCGCCAGCACCGGTACGATCAAGAGCATCCACCAGTGTTGATTCATGAGCGTTCGCGCCTCCGAAGATTTCGATTTCCCGATCGCTGAAGCGGTGATGTCTCTGGCTCGCCGGCCGGAGTGCTGTCGAAGTCTTGCTCGTGCGGCGGCTCCGCTCGGCATCGCTCAAGATCCCCAGGAAGACGATGTCGAGGATTTCCTTGGCCTGAACGTCCGGCGGCGTGGTCGTGCCGTTGAACAAGTTGGTAACCATGATCCCATACATGACATTGCTGAGGACGTTCGTGATCTGCTCGACGGGCATGTCGCGGATTCGCCCCTGGGCGATCATCTCGCGATAGAGCTGTCGCCATCGCTGGACGTTGATTTCGCGGTGTTCGAAGTAGGTTGGCCGTTTGCGATCCTTGAAGTAGGCCCGCTCCTGGATCAACAGCTCGACGAACGCGGGGTGGTCGGCGAAGAACCCGAGGAACGTCGCGATCGCCCGCTCGATCCGCTCGAAACCATCGTCGATCCCTGCGATATTGATGTTGACCTGCTCCTGCATCTTCCGCATCACCCGATCCGCTGCCGCCAGGAACAAGGCACGCTTGCTGGGGAAATGGCGGTAGATCGTCCCTTTACCCACCCCGAGACGATCCGCCAGCGCCTGGGTCACGGCGTCGGAGAACCCATGTTCCGCGAAAAGCTCCGTCGCCGTCTCCAGGATCTCCTCCTGACGCGCGAGGTTCGCCTCCTCGGAGCATCTTCGCGTTTTTTTCTCGGCTGCGTTTTCCATGAACGTCCCTCAGAAAGCGGACTGACCGGTCAGTCCACATTGTAAGAGGCGACATTCTCGTCAATGGCCTGTGAATCCGAATTTCTTGCGCGGATTCGGCCAGAGGGCGTGAGCCATGGGGCGAAGCTGGACCATGTCGTCATGATTGGTGGCATCACCGGTGCGGCGCGATCCCTCAATCCCGCACCGGCGCGATCCCGATTCGGTCCGCGGCCACCTCAGGAGGATCTGACACCGGATTTCCGCTCCGAGCTTGCCTGACTCTATGACACCGGATTTCCTCTGCGCTTTCGTGACAGATCGAGACCGATTCGTGGATATCCTTCCTGGGAGCGGAAGGCTGACGTCCGGTTTCCTGTCGAGTGGCTGTTGACGTCGGCGATGGCGCTGGGCGCGTTGGTGGCGGAGATCGCCGGGGACGGTGTGATGCCGATCCCCCCGTTCGCCGTCCGGACTGAAGTGAACTTCGAAGTCGTGCAACAAGGAGAATGTGCCATGAAAAGACGGTTCAGGCCCTTGCTGGGCCTCATGACGATGGGGTGCCTCGCCGGCGCGGCGTTCGGACAGGACACCGGCGCCACAACCAGCGGCAACTGGGAGAATAGCTCGATCTGGACGGGCGGTGCGGTCCCGGACTCGTCGAACAACGTCTACATCGGCAGCACGTACCCGCCGGGGCCGCCGCGATACGGCGACCGTCACCCTGACGGCGAGCGAGTCGGCCGCCGACGTCTATCTGGGCTACGGCGGCGGGACTTCCGGGACCCTCGACCTGGTCGGGCAAGACGCTCACGATTGGCGGCTAGTCTCGTGATCGGCCAAGGGCGGCACAGGCGTCTTGAACGAAGGAGGCGGCTCGTTCACGGCCACGAACCTGAACGTCCAGAACGGCAATGCCTTGACCTTCGGGGCCGGCGACGTCGTCTGGCCTAGTCCAGCTCAGCGGCGGCTCCAGCGCGTCACGACGACGGCGACGGGGAACGTCACGGGGAGCAGCAACGTCACGTCGGGGAGCACGCTGAACCTCGGGGCCGACCTGAACCTCACCGGCGGGCCTCAACGTGCAGGACGCGGCTCGACGTTCGACATGGACGGCCACGCATCACCGCCGACCGCTGCTCCTCGGCTGGAACGGCAACTCGGCCGTGACCCTGCAGAACCGCGGCGATCTCGACACTCAATAGCCTCTATGTGGGCAACAGCCAGACATTCAACCTCACCGCCGCCGACACGGTCAGCAACTTCTACCTCAGCGGCGGCTCGACCACCCTGAGCACCAACGTGCCGTACCTGCAACTACCAACGGCCGGTCCGCGACCACCACGGCGACGGGGAACATCACGGGGCTCCAAGCAGCGACGTCGACGTCGGAAGCACGCTGAATCTCGGGCGCCGACCTGAACCTCCACGCGGCTGCCTGAACGTGCAGGACGCGGCTCGACGTTCAACATGGACGGCCACGCCATGACCGCCGACTCGCTCCTCCTCGGCTGGAACGGCAACTCGGCCGTGACGGTGACCGACGCCGGTCAGTTCAACCTCAATAGTCTGTACCTCGGCAACGGCACCACGCTGACCATGCACGGCGGCGACGTGGTCAACAACCAGATCGACCTCACGGGCAATTCCGTGCTCACCGTGGATCAGGTCAACGGCACGGGCCTGACGTTGAACGGGACGTCGCTGAGCAACCTGACGATCGACCCGAGCTCGATGGATCTGGTTTTCACCTCGGCCGCGGCGGGCAACTGGGATTTCGCCTGGATGGACCCATCGGGGGGCGGCAACTGGATCAGCACGATCGACACCATGATCGCCGATGGCCGATCAAGCTGACCCTGCTTCCCGGAGAGGGTTATCAGGTCGTCGACAGCAACGGCTACACCTACATCATGGGCGTCAGCGGGGCGGCGGTTCCCGAGCCCTCGTCGCTGGTGCTGGCCTGCATCGCGGGCGGTGGGATCCTGCTGGGGATGTCGTGGCGGCGGCGACGTTCGGGCCGTTGACGCGAGCGAGGCGGTGCCCCTCGCGGCACCGGCGGCTCGCGATGCCGCGGTCGCCGGTGCGATCCTCGGTCGGATATGGCCGCGGTCCGGAAGATTCTCATGTGGGCAGGCCATGGCCGGGCGTTCGAGGCTGGCATGGACCGGTTCCGCGTCGAACGCCTCTGGGCATGCCCCGACCCTGGGGTGGTGAAGGATCCTGGGGGACGGCCCAGGCACCCGGTTCGCCGCCGAACCCGGTTCGCGATGACGCGAACCTGTGCGTCGCCGTTGGGCTCTCTTGATGGGGACCGCCCGCCGCGAGGGGTCGGACGTCGAGGGCCGGAGCGATGCCGAAGTTTGAATTCACGCTGATCGCCATCCTGCGGGAGCTGGAGGACGGGTTGATCCTGGCCGAGCGCGGGGTTCCCGGAGGTCTCCAGGCTGGCGATGATCCCGAGGCCGTCCTCGACGCGCTGGCCGAGGAGCGCGGCGGATCGTCGAGTCCGACGAGCCCCTGAACCGGCATCGCCGCCGTGCGATCGAGGCGGCCGAGGTTGACGAGGTCGCGTTGACGATCGAGCCCGCCGAGCGGTCGACCGCCTGGCGCGAGGCGGTGGCGCTGCGCCTGGCGGCCGTCCGCTGGGATCGGGGCGAGAGCGGATCGATCGCGACGGTGCCGGCCCTGGGAATCGACGTCCTGGGCGCCCGGCGCGAGGATCTCGACCGGCTCTTGCCGATCCAGGCCCGTTCGACGCTTCGCCGGCTGAAGGCGATTCGCTGCCGAGACTGGTGCAGGTGCATCGCGGCGAAGTCGTCCGGGTCGAGCGTCGCAGGTTCGTGGCGGAGGTCCCGAGCCCACGGCAGGCGGCGCAGGCCGCCTGCCGTGTGACGTCGGGACAAAGCCGTGCTCCCCGAGGTCGCGACCGACCTGACGGCCGGCCCGCCGGCGGTCGCCGAGGGCCTCGACGCCGTCGTCGGTCGGCTGGCCGAGTCGCTGGCGGGTCGTCGGCCCCGGAGCGTGCTCCTGGTCGGGCCGGCGGGGGTCGGCAAGTCGGCCGCCGTGTGCGAGTTGGTGCGGCGACGGTTCCAGTTCGGGCTCGGCGAAACGCCGTTCTGGTCCACGACCGGCTCAAGGCTGGTCGCCGGCATGTCGGGATACGGGATGTGGCAGGAGCGATGCCACGACCTCGTCCGCGAGGCGAGAGCGCTCCCCGGGCGGTCGTCCACCTGGGCCCGCTCGTCGAGTTGATGGAGGTAGGCAAGTCCGAGAGCCAGGGCCAGGCGATCGCCGGATTCCTCCGCACTCCAATTGCGCGGGTGAGCCGCGGCGATCCCCGAATGCACCCCCGAACAACTCCCGGTCATCGAGGTGCGGTGACCCGCACCTGCTCGATGCGTTCACTGTGCTCCGGGTCGAGGAGCCGCCGGCCGAACCATGCGCGGCGATCCTCCGCAAGGCCGCGCAGCGCCTCCGCCCGGGAAGCCGCCCACCACTCTCGGCCGAGGCCCTCGCGACCCTCGACCGGCTGCATCGCCGCTACGCGACCTATTCGGTCTACCCGGGCCGGCCCCTGCGGTTCCTGACGAACCTGATCCCGACCACCACCACGACGAGGAGGCGCCCTTCGGCGCCGAGGCGGTCACCCGGGCCTTCGGCGCGAGACCGGCCTGCCGCGGGTGCTCCTTGATGACGCGACCCCGCTCGACCTCGACGCCGCCCTGTGGCTGGTTCGCCGCTCGGGTGATCGGTCAGGACGAGGCGGTTGACCTGGTCGTGGACCTGCTGGCGACGGTCAAGGCCGGCCTGGCCCGGCCGGGCAAGCCGATCGCGTCGCTGATGTTCATCGGCCCCACCGGCGTCGGCAAGACCGAGCTGCGCCAAGGTGCACGCCGCGTTCCTCTTCGGCGACGGCCGGCGATTGGCCCGTTTCGACATGAGCGAGAATGCCGACCCGATCTCCGTCCTCCGACTGATCGGCGGGGCGACCGGCCGGGGACGAGGGCCTGCTCACGGCCCGGGTCCGCGAACAACCGTTCTCGG
>CAWJGW010000046.1:0-53370 GCA_963842405.1 uncultured Isosphaeraceae bacterium
GGCGTCAGCCCCTGGGGTGAGATTCGCCAAAACAAACCAGCCTTTGTCACCGTGGCGCCCCGACCCAAGTCCGGGCGATGCCCGGACTTGGGTCGGGGCGCCACGGTGGGTTTTGCGGTCTGGTCGAGTCCAGGGGCTGACGCCCCTGGCTACGTGCTGCCGCCCCCATCCGGGGGCTGAAATGCCCTTATGGAACAGACTCTGAGTCGAATGGCACTCGGATTTTCGCAAACCATTACAGAAAAGCTACTTTCGTCGATTGTCACCGCATTCGTTCGGTGCTCCCCTCGGGACAGGCTCCCGCAATTCCCAGGATTCATAGAGCGGCCCAAGGCGAGGGGCAACGAATGAAATAGGAGATTGACGACACAACCGATTGAGCCGTAAAAGGTTGCAAAAATCCGAGTGCCATTCGACTCTGAGTCCGTAAGGAAGAAGACGCCGAGGTGGCCGCACGCCGCATCCAGGTCCGCCTCACCGTCTCCAGGGGCCTTCCGGGCACCTGACTGCGGAGCCTCGCCTGCGGGTACAACCATCTCGATGAGCGATTCGCCTGCAACGTGCTCGGAAGAGGCTGCCCATCCCGGCCACCGTGGCGAGCCCGGCCAGGACTAGCGACGAGGGCTCGGGGACGGCCGACGCGAGTAGCCAGTTCCCATAAACGGTGTTGCCGCCGATGGGAATGACGCCTACATAGAACGCTTCCGAGGCGATAGTGCTGCCGTTGTTCACTGTCGAGAAGGTGGCGTCAACAACATATACGTCACTGGACTGGAGCGAACCCGTCGTCAGTTGGCCGCTATCCAGCATCGCGCCCGTGGATGAGCCGATCGGCGATACGACATTCGTGGAATATGGCGGGAAACCCGCCGTATAATCACCCATGGGCGCGATCGCGCTGTCCAGGATCTGGAACGAGGCGATATCGCTGGCGCTCGCCGCCGGCAAGGGGGTGTCGAGCGTGAGGCTGGCGCCAATGCCGCCGCTCCCACCGCTCGATTCGACAAAACTGTACGTAACCGTCCCCGACCGCGCTGGCACGACGAAAACCGCAAGCGTGGCGACCGCGATTGCAATGCGTCGAAGAATCATTGAGTTGCTCCTCGTGCCTGTGTTGCCAAGAACGATAAGGGCCATGTGGCCAGGCCATCCCTTGCCAGCAGTCAAGCACGACGGACGGCCCGCTGCAAGGTGTGGCAGCCGACCGACGTGTGGATCCCGGCCTCCCGGGCCCGCCGCTGGATCATCTTCAAGGCCGCGTACCCGGTCATCCGCCGGTCGGGGAGCACCTTGGAGAACTACCGACCCTCCAGGGGGCGAAATTAACGAATCGACCGCTCCCCCTTCCCTCAGACGAAGTTGCTGCTAATACCGGTCGTCAGAGATGGCAAAACAACTCAGTCGAGAAGTATGCTCCATCCGGTCGGGAAAGACCGTGACGATGTGGGCGTCGTGGCCGAGACGGTCGGCGGCCATCAATGCGGCGAGGTAGTTCAGCCCCGAGCTGGGTCCGACGGGGAACCCCTTGCGGATCAGGCGGCGGGTCACGTCAAGCGCCTCATCGTCGGACACCTCGAGCTCGACCAGCGATTCCGACCGGTAAGCGGCATAGATCGTTGAGAGTCCCTCAACCACCCCCGGGATTCGACCGCTGAACAGCGAGCAGCACTCGGCGCCGTCGAGGGCCGTGCCCGTTACCGGCCGGGCGGCGAAGGCCGCGACGTCACAGCCGAAGTCGGCAAATCCCTGGCAGAGGCCGACGAGCGTGCCGCCGGTCCCCACGCCACTGACAACCGCGTCGACACAGCCCGCGGGCATCTGCATGATGATCTCCTGGGCCGTCTGATGCCGGTGGGCGCCTGGGTTATCGGGGTTCGAGAACTGGAGCGGCAGGAAGCCCCCGCGCTCGGCCGCCTCGCGCTCGGCGCCCACCATGGCACCCCGGATGCCCTCGGCGCGAGGCGAGAAAACCACCTCGCCCCCATACGACTGGATGATCAGCCGACGTTCCTGGCTGACCCCCTCGGGCATCACGGCGACGAAGCGGATGTCCATCTGCGCCGCGGCCAATGCCATGGCGATGCTCGTCGACCCGCTCGATGCCTCGACCACGGTCCCGCCCGGCCGTATCTCGCCGCGGCGCAACGCCTTGCTCAGGATGTAATTGGCAATCCGGTCCTTGGTCGAGCCGCTCGGATTGAGGAACTCTAACTTGCACCAGATGACCGGGCCTGAGGCGTCGAGCTGCACGGGAACCAGGGGAGTCGCCGCCGTGCGGTTGAGGTATCGGTTGATCTCGGGAAGTCTCGTACCCATGCTCACGGCCGGTACTCCGATCGAGGTCTCGCCACTCCGACCTCAAAGGTTGAAAGTATGCTACGGGGTCACGATATTGAACATAGGCTCGAAGGAGTCCATCAGCGACAGGAGTTCGGCCAACTTCTCGCGGTTGCCCTGGAACTTGATGTTCCCGGTCTCGATCTCCTTGTCCGGCGTCGTCGTGCCCATCAGGATGCGATTGAGTGTCTCACGGGTGAGCGTCATCGTCGCGTCCGCGTCGGGGAACTGCTTGCCGGCCGTGTAGGTGAGGGCTGCGTTCTCCAGGGTCACCGCGTACTTCTCGCCGGTGTCGGTCAAAGACCAGTTCAGCGAGATCGTCTTGCCCTCGGCCTTCGGGCCGTTGAGCCGGATGCCCAGGTAGTCGAGCAGCATCTCGAGGGTCATCGCCCGGAGGGTGTCCGGGCTGTCGACCCGCACCGCGAGGGCGCTCGGGACGCCGTTCCGAAGCTCGAACGCACCCATGAGGAATTCGTTCCTCCAGGTCGGGTTCTCGGTCTGGTAGCCGAGTTGCTCCAGGGCCGCGGCCTGGAGCTCGCGGGCCTCGCGGTTCTTCGGGTCCGCGAAGACGACGTGGTTCATGACCTGGGCCACCCAGCGATACTCCCCTTTGTTGAAGGACTCACGTGCTCTGGCGATCACGGCCTGCGGGCCACCCATGAATTCGACATACTTCTTCGCCGACTCTTCCGGGGGCAGGGGGTAGAGGTTCGCCGGGTTCGAGTCATACCAGCCGAGGTACCGCTGATAGACCGCCTTCGCGTTGTGGTTCACCGAACCGTAGTAGTCCCGATTATACCACTCCCGGTCGAGGCTCCCCGGGAGCTTCGATCATCTCGGCCACCTCGAGCATCGTGTAGCCGTGATTCATCAGTCGCAGCGTCTGGTCGTGGATATACTTGTAGAGGTCGCGTTGCTTTTTCAGGTAACTGAGGATTTCCTTCTGCCCCCACTTCGGCCAGTGGTGCTGGGCGAAGACCACCTCGGTCTTGTCGCCGAACAGGACCATCGACTCGTTGAGGGCCTTCCACCAGTTCTTGGCGTCGCGGACCTGTGCTCCTCGGAGCGTGTAGAGGTTGTGGAGCGTGTGCGTCGCGTCCTCGGCCGCGCACAGGGCCCGGAATTGCGGGAAATGGATGAGGAATTCCGCGGGGGCCTCGGTTCGCGGAGCCATCTGGAACGTCATCTCCACACCGTCGATGGTGCGCGTCTCGCCGGTCTTCTTGATGAGGTCCGTCGGCGGGATGAGCGTGATGGTGCCGAGAGAGGTCGTCTTCCCGAGGCCGCCGTCGACCTGTCCCCGTTCACCCTTGGGGAGCAAGGCGCCGTACATGTAGATGGCCCTGCGGCTCATCGCGTTCCCGGCGAAGACATTCTCGCTGATCGCCTCCTCGAGGAACCCCTCCGGTGCGAGGACCTTCACCTTGCCGGATTTCACGTCGTCCTCGGACACGACGCCCTTGACCCCGCCGTAGTGGTCGACATGGCTGTGCGTGTAGATGACGGCGGCGACCGGCTTCTTCGGGCGGTGCTGGTAGTAGAGTTCCAGGCCGGCCCTGGCGACCTCCGCCGAGATGAGCGGGTCGATGATGATGAGACCCGTGTCGCCCTCGATGATGTCCATGTTCGACAGGTCGAAGCCGCGAATCTGATAGACCCGGTCGGTAACCTTGAACAGCCCGTTGTTCAGGTTGAGCCGGGCGACTCGCCAGAGACTTGGGTTGACGGTCGATGGGGCCTCGTCCTTCTTCTCGAACTCGTAATCCTTGAGGCTCCATACGACGCGGCCATCGGCCGAGCGGATGGTGACGTCGGGAAGGGTTGCGACGAACCCCCGCCGAGCGTCCTCGAAGTCCTCGGTGTCCTGGAAGGGGAGCTGCTGGGCGAGACTCGCGTTGGAATCCCGGGTCTGTGCCGTCGCATCCCCCTGAGTCCGAGTTTGTGAGGCCGTCAATGCCAGGCCAGCCGCGACCGCGATGAAGAGTGCCGTTCCGAAAGCCACGGTTCGCACGTTCACGAATAGTAACCTCCGAGTTGGGTCGGCGGACATCAGCCGAAGCCCGGCCGGCATTCATGGGTAACACGATGAGTAGAGACACGGCACAATGCTTCGATCGGTAATCCCAGGAAGGACCGATCCCGAGACGTCTCTTGTCCGCGATCGTTCCGAGAAACCTAGTACAAGTTGGATAGGAAGCCGCGCTGACCGGCCGAGTAGCGTGCTCTGCGAGCACCGAATTCGATGGAGCCACCAGGATCGGTGCTCGTGGATCCAGCTATGGAAGACAGTCGTTGAGTTCTGACAATCGCTCGATTCGGTTCTATCCTTGGATCATTAGGATGAGGCAGTCCCGCGATTCGGACCGTTCGGAGCCGAGGGTTTCCTGATCCTCCCGAGTTGCTGGCGATACCTTTGGCGAGATGCCCTTCAGACTCTGATTGTCCCGGAGCAAGAAATGTGAAACGTATGAAGAACCGGCTCGGCGAAAAGGCGGCAGCCCTCCATTCTGAGTGGCACCTGTTTTCTGGAAGATCGGCTGGTCATGAGCTCCATCGGACACTTATCCTCACCCTCCACCCTCGCAGGTCAGCTCCCTGCCGCACAATCGCCCCGAGGAGGCGTACACCTCGACCAGAGGACGACGCAATTCGGCGGTTCGGGTGGCGAATCATTCATCCCGCCATCCGGTCAGGAGCGGCGGTCTTCCCGACGGTGAAACGGTGGTCCTGGCTGGTTGGTACCTACTGGTACGTCCCGACCTCGAACCTGTCCGCGGTGCTTTACAACAGCTCGACCGGCACCTTGGCACCGGTCAGTGACCAGACCGTCTTTCAGATCACAGGCTACCGAGACGGCTACTTCTGGGGGAAAACGGTCACGCAACTTGGTTCGTCTTCAGCCTCCTGCTCATCGATGGTCGGTTCGGTCACGCCCCAAGGCAAAGTTCTGCTGACGTTCACGCAGACGAGCAGCAGCTCGAGCCCTTCGATCACCGAAGGTTTCGGCACGATGCAGAGGAAGTTCGGTCAGTGGACCATGGAGAACCAGATGTTCACTTCGCCCACTGAAACGCTCCAGATCGGCCACTGGGCGTATATGGTGCAGACGCATCCCGGCCTGCCGAGCTGGAATTCTCTGCCTTCCGCCGGTATCTCCGTCCCCGCGTTCTTGGGCCAGTTCCCTGGCTCTGGACCGCAGCCGGTCGTTTCGTAGGTTTCTCGACGTTCGCGTGCCAGGATGACCGGGCCGCGAAGTCCGGCTAGTCAGGAGCCTCGGCCCTCTGGGCTTCGGTCGCGGCCGTGACTTCCTCCTTGGGAGCGATCCGGATGTCGAGGCCGATCTGAGTCGTCCAGATGTCCCAATCATTGCGGTCCCAGCCGAGGATGATGCCCGAGGCCTCGAGCCGGTCGAACATCTGCTCGACGTAGGCCGGGACTCGGTCTTCATATTCGGCGACCAGGTCGAGCTTGCGTCCGATGAGGTTGAGAATGCCGCGGATCGTCGAGGGCCCTTTTTCGGCGAGCCGCTTTTGCCCTTCGGGAGAGGCGGGGTCGGGGCCTTCGAGGGTCAATTCCATCGAGCGGATCAACCGCCCGAACTGGCTGAACCAGCTATCGCCGAATCCGAAGTATTCCTTGTGGACGATGTTGACCTCGCCGCGCCGGACGATCGCCGCCTGGTAGACCGACTCGAGGATAGTTCTCGCCGAAGTCGGACTGGAAAGCGATGTTGACCGCCTTGGCCAGGTGTTGCAGCGCGGCCTTGACGCCCACATTCCGCGGGTTGACCTGCAAGGCCATGTCGCGCAGGCCGCCCGCTTTCCGCGCGGTGACCGTGCCCCCGTCGCCCCCACCGGCCGCGATCGCCACGCTGATAGGGAGGTCGGTCGAGGCGGCGGTCACGGGCGCCGTCGCCGTCGCGGTGGGGCGAGCCGGCGCAGGCCGAGGCGGGCCCGCGGGCGTCGCCGGCGATTTCGGTCCTTTGAGCGTTGAAGCCGGTGGCGATGCCGGTCGCGGGCCGGGTGGCTTCGATCCGGGCTTGGAAGACGGCTCAGGCACGGGGCGACTCCCTATCTAGGGGACGGAGCGGAGTTTCGGCCTATCTTAAAGAGTTTCAGGCCGAGGCACAAAGGCCGGCGTTGCCAGAGCATGCGGACATAAACCGGTCCCATATTGACGAGCCTCCGTCGGGCATTGAAGATGCTGTTCAGCGGACGGACACACTTTTTCCGCGATCACGCCCAGAGGCCATTCCGAGGTTTTTATGGAAACCAAAGATTCCGCGTCCCAGAACACCGACGAGACGAGCAACCCTTCTCATCCGCGGGGCCTTTCACGGCGCCAGTTAATGCTGACGGGCGGCATGGCCGCCACCGCCTTCACCATCGTGCCGCGACACGTGCTGGGCGGGGCGGGATTTGTCGCGCCCAGCGAGAAGATCACTCTGGCCTGCATCGGCTTCGGGACTCAGGCGATCCGGGAAATCGGCGGAATCCTCGCCAGCCCGGACGTCCAGGTCGTTGCCGTGTGCGACGTCGAGAAGGACGGGGTCAATTACCTGGAATGGGGCAAGAACCAGATCCGGGACAACCATTCGGCGGCTCATCGGGAACCCGACCTGGAGAGAAGGCTTCAACCACGTGCCCGGCGGCCGCGATGTCGGCAAGGAGGTCGTGGAAGCCTACTACGCCAAGCAGCGCGGCAAGGAGCAGTACAAGGGATGTGCCACCTACGCGGACTTCCGCGAGTTGCTCGACAAGGAGAAGGATGTGACGGCGGTCAAAGTGATGACGCCGGATCACACCCACGCGATCATTTCGCTCGCGGCCCTGAAGAAGGGGATGAACGTGATCGTGCACAAGCCGCTGGCGAATCGTTTGCTGGAGGCCAGGGCCGTCATCGAGACAGCCCGCTCGAAGAAGATCGCCACCCACTTCATGCCGGCCAGTGCGGGCGGCGCACAGAAACAGGCCGTGGACATGATCAAGAACGGCGCCATCGGAACGCTTCGGGAGATCCACAACTGGTCGTACCGGCCCATGTGGCCCCAGTTCTCGACCCTACCGGCCGACACACCTCCGGTCCCCGCCGGTTTCGACTGGGCCCTCTGGCTCGGCCCCTCACGTGATCGCCCGTATCACCCCAACTACACGCACACCAATTTTCGCGGCTGGTATGAGTTCGGCGCCGGGTCGATCGCCGACATGGGTCATTACAGCCTCTGGCCGATTTTCCAGCTCCTCGACCTGGAATCCCCGATCAGCGTCGAATCGACGCCCAGCCACGTCTGCGCGGTTTCGGACGACGTCTGCCGGCGGATCAAGAACGACTACTCGTTCCCGGTCGCATGCACGATTCGCATGAGGTTCGCGCCCAAGGGGGAGCGAGCGGCCCTGGACATCTACTGGTATGACGGTGGCATTAGACCGCCCGTGCCCGACGAGCTCATGGCGGAGAACCAGGAATTGTCGGAAGAGGGCATGATGTTCGTCGGCGACAAGGGAAAGATCCTGGGGGGCTTTCGCAGCGAAAACCCGCAGTTGATTCCTGAAGCGCGCATGCACGCCTATCGAACGGCCCACAACTTGCCCGAGCCGCCCCCACGACGGCGCGGAGGCGGCGGCGGCGGTCGGCAGGGCGGCGACCCGTCAGGTCGCAATGCCGCATGGATCACGGCCTTCAAAGGAGGCTCTGCGAGCTACGGCGATTTTCAGATGGCAGGCCCGCTCAGCGATGCCGTGAACCTGGCCGGGATCTCACTGCGGCTCGGCGGCCGGAGACTTCTCTGGGATTCCGCCGGCGCGAAGATCACGAACATCCAAGAGGCGAACAAGCTCCTGACACGTGACTATCGCCCGGGCTGGGAACTTTAGTGCGCTGAACGCTGGGGTGGCTCATACGAGCCCGAAGCGCCAGCGAGTGCATGGTCTTCTTGATACAAGCCCGAAGCGCCAGCGAGTGAGTGGCTGGTCCCCGCCGGAATCCACTCGCTGGCGCGTCGGGCTCGTATCTGGTCCCCACGATCATTTGCGTGTGCAACCCATGAGTGAAGCGCTCTAACAGGAGAAATAAACATGCCTACGAGTTCAAGACGAGCGTTCCTGAAGACGGCATCGGCCTGTTCCGGCGTGGCCGCGTTCCTGGCCGCGACTGCGGCGGAGCTCAGAGCGAATCCGCTGGGCCTGCCAATTGGATGCCAGGTCTATCCCCTGCGTTCGATGCTCAAGGACTTTCCCGCGTTTGCCAAGACGATGGCCGAGATCGGCGTGACACGGCTCGAGCTGTGTTCGCCGATCGGCTACGGCCGCGACTTCGCGTCGCTTGCGAACGGGAACGAAGTCAGGAAGGTCCTGGCCGATCATGGCATGAAAGCCGAGAGTTCGCACTTCAGTATGCCTGAGCTGCGGAAAAGCCAGGAGAAGAGCATCGCGTGGGCCAAAGAAGTCGGTATCACGCAGATGATGACCGCAACCCTCGGTGAAGGGAACGGGGGCAACAACCCGACGCTCGACCAGGTGAAAAGGGCCGCGGACGAATACAACAAGATCGCCGCCGTGGCGGCGAAGGCCGGCATCCAGCAGGGCCTGCACAACGAGGGGTTCGAACTCTCGATGGTCGATGGCAAACGGACCTACGACCTGTTGTTCGACCTGCTCGATCCCAAGCTGGTCAAGTTCCAGTTCCAGATGTCCACGATCACGGCCGGCCTCGTCGGCGCCGAGTACTTCCTGAAGTACCCCGGCCGCTTCAACTCGATGCATCTGCAGGACGTGGATATGAACGCCCCGGTTCCGGCTCCCTCGCCAAAGGGGGCGCCGGCGGGGCGTCGCAGGGTGCGCCGACCACAGGTTGCGGTGGGCCGAGGCTCCATCGATTGGGTGAAGACCTTCGCCGCTGCGAAGGCCGGCGGGGTCAAGAACTACTTTGTCGAGCAAAGCTGGGAACTCACGCAGCAGAGTGTCGCGTATCTCAAGACCCTGAATGTTTGACGATCGCGCTCAGCCCGGCCCGAAGGGCCTGCGTTCCGGATTCCCTTCTGGTCGGTGTTGTTCTTCAAGGAGCCGAACAGCGATCCGCGCCTCGATGGTCGTGCCGCCGCGCGAGAGCACAGCGATGGCATCGCTGCCCGACTGGCCATCGCCGGCCCCGTCAATGTACCGTCCGAAGCTGTCTTGCAAACCGGATGGGGGCTCGCCATTGACCTGAAGCTGGACGGGCTTGTCCAGCGTGAATGGCTTGCTGGAGATGAGCGTCACCGTGTCGTCCTGCGCGTCGTACAACGCGGCTTTCAGCTTGATGATCCCGGCATTCTTGGCGGTGAACGAGCCCCGTTTGCCCGGAGTGGCCAGGCGATAGTTCCGGATCTCCTGCGCCGGGCCGGCGTTGACAGTCCCGCTGAAGGTCACGAGGACCTCGGTGACCTGATGTTTCTTGTTCATCACGTCACCAACTCCGGATACGGTCACCAGCGGGGTTGGCGTGGGAGTCGGGCTCGGGGTTGGCGTGGGAGTCGGGCTCGGGGTTGGCGTGGGAGTCGGGCTCGGGGTTGGCGTGGGAGTCGGGCTCGGGGTTGGTGTGGGAGTCGGGCTCGGAGTTGGCGTGGGAGTCGGGCTCGGGGTTGGTGTGGGAGTCGGGCTCGAGGTTGGAATGCCCAACTTCAACGCAGTGGCGCTCTGCGTTGCGGTCATGCCCGGAGGGAGCCCGGTGAACGTTGTGAACTTACCGGTTGCACTCGCGAATGACATGACCTGGTAATCCTGGCCAGCCGTCGGAGTGGAGTTGTTGACCAGCTCCAGGTTGAAGGTCCCGTTGATCGTGGCATTGCCGGTCATCACGACCTGGCCGTAGAGGCCGCTGGCGGGAGTGCCACCGATCTGTATGCTCAACGTGCTGGCGGCAGTCTGCGTCTCGTTGCCATTGACCGTCAACGTACTGCCGGCGCCCACCGTCAGGCTGCCGCTGTTGGTGAAGTCACCGGCCGTGGAAAACTCGGCCCCGCCGGTTACAATCAATTGACCGCTGTTCGAGGTCAAGCTGGCAATGCCACCGATCACGGCTCCAGAGCCGCCGAGGGAGATGTTGCCCGCGTTGCTGGTGATGTTCGTACCGGAAGGGAATTCCAGGTTCGCCCCGTCCTCAGCGTTCCAGGTGCCGCCGGTCAACGCGCCGTTGGAGAGCTGGCTGATGGAGGTGGGATCAAGATCCAGCGTGCCAGAATCGGCCTCGATGGTCCCCGTGTTGTTGAGTGTGCCGTCAACCTCGACCGTGGAGGTCCCTGGGCCGGCGGTCTCGATGATCGTGCCGCCGTTGTCGAGCGTGCCAATGTTGGAGATGACCTCGTCCGGACCTGAGAGGTTCATCGTCCCCAAATTGGTCGCGTTACTGGAGGATGCATCGAGCTCCCCGCCGGTCCACTGGAACATGCTGCTGGGGAAGTTCAGGGTCAGCCCTCCCTGTCCGACCGTCAACGTACCGCTGCTGAGTTCGACGGTGCCGCCGCCCGATCCGGTCAACGTCCCCGAGTACGTGAGGGATTGCCCGCCGGTAAGGTCGATTGTGGACCCCTGACCCACGTTGAAGACAACGCCCCCGTTGAATGTTGCCCCGCCCGTGAGATTGACGGTGTCATCCTGGGCGATGTTGATCGTCGTGCCGCTCTCAAACGCTCCGCTGCTCTCCAGGTTCAGGGTCATCCCCTGGGGTAGCTGGGGCACGTTGATCGTGGCATCGGATCCCGAGGAGGGCATGGTCACGACGGCGGACCCAAACGTGATCGACCCGGCATTGCTGACCGTCGCGGTGGTGCCCGAGGCCGTGAGGTCGGTTGCCGCCGGCAACACCAACGAGGCGCCTTGGTCAACATCGATGGTGAGGTCCTCGGCGATGGCCAGGGCAGGCAGGCTCGCTGAGGCCCCGTCGGTGACCGTGAAGCTGCTGTCCGGGCAGTCGAAGGTGGTCAGACCGGAGAGTTCGAGCGTGCTGCTCGCTGCGTCGGCCTCGAACTGGACGTTCCCACTGCTGCTCTGGATCGAAGTCAAGCCGGGCAGGAGCACCTCGCCTGCCTGGAGGGCCTCGATGTCGAGGGTGGTGTCGACCGTATTCAGGTTGCCCAGCGTCGGCAGGTCGATGATGCTGTTGATGCCGGTGGCGAACCAGTCTATTAAGCCCGTGTCCGGACTGGTGAATTTGCTCACCATGGGCAGCGTCAAGTTGCCTCCCTGGTTGGCGTACAAGCTGGAGTTGTCGATGTTGTTCAGGGCCGGGAACGACGTGTCGGTGTTCTCGTTGATCGCCAGGCTGCCATCGGTCAGTGAGTTCCACTGGCTGGTGTCGATGGTGACGCCGCTGCCGAGGGTTACGGCGACGCCGGTCAAGCTCTTCAGGCTGCTATTGTCCTGGACCGTGGCGTCGTTGGTGACGCTGAGGCTGCTGCCCGGACAGTTGAACGTGGCCAGAGCGGAGAGGTCGAGCGTGCTGTCGATCGTGCCGCTGGATCCGTCGGCCTCGAACTGGACGTTCCCACTGCTGCTCTGGATCGAAGTCAAGCCGGGCAGGAGCACCTGGCCTCCCTGGAGGGCGTCGATGTCGAGGCTGGTGTCGACCGTATTCAGGTTGCCTAGCGTCGGCAGGTCGATGATGCTGTTGATGCCGGTGGCGAACCAGTCTATTAAGCCCGTGTCCGGACTGGTGACGTTGCTCACCATGGGCAGCGTCAACCTGCCTCCCAGGTTGGCGAACAAGCTGGAGTTGTCGATGTTGTTCAGGGCCGGGAACGACGTGTCGGTGTTCTCGTTGATCGTCAGGCTGCCATCGGTCAGCGAGTTCCACTGGCTGGTGTCGATGGTGACGCCGCTGCCGAGAGTTACGGCGACGCCGGTCAAGCTCTTCAGGCTGCTGTTGTCCTGGACCGTGGCGTCATTGGTGACGCTGAGGCTGCTGCCCGGACAGTTGAACGTGGCCAGAGCGGAGAGGTCGAGCGTGCTGTCGACCGTGCCGCTGGATCCGTCGGCCTGGAACTGGACGTTCCCGCTGCTGCTCTGGACTGAAGTCAAGCCGGGCAGAAGTACCTGGCCTCCCTGGAAGGCACTGATGGAGAGGCTGGTGTCGACCGTATTCAGGTTGCTCAGCGCCGGCAGGTCAATGATGCTGTTGATGCCGGTGGCCTCCAGTCTGTTAAATCCGTTTCCGGACTGGTGAAGGTGGTCAGTTGGGGCAGGGCCAGTGTTGCCCCATCCTGGGCGTAGAGGCTCGTGTTGGAAACCGCGGTGGCCCCCGTGACAGTGAAGCTCACTCCGGCATTCTCGACGGTCAATGTCCCGCCCGTCATGGTCAAGCTGCCGACCGACTGATCGCCCGAGTCGATCTCGATCGTGGGACTGGGGCTGAGAGTGATCTGGACATCGTCGCTCGAAGTCGGCACGGCATCATCCGACCAGTTGCCGGGGTCCGTCCAGCTCGTGCCGTCACCTCCGCCGGTCCAGGCGACGCTGGAGAGCAGCATTCGAGACTCGAGGGCTTCGAGAAAGACCGGCACGAGCTTGTGACGGGCGCGTCGATAACGAGGGCAATTCCGCCTGAGTGATCGAAGATTCAATGGGGACATGGTGGGGGCCTTTCCGCAGCCAGGTTTCGAATCCAATGGTACGACGCTTCGGTGGGCGGTCTCCAAGGGCTCTGGAGGGCCTGCTCAACCTTCACATAGAGGCGTGTTCCGGGATGTGACAAGAAAACGGCGGGGCGGAGATAGGGCGAGCGCAGGATTGCTCGATAAGACGCGCTTCGGCAAGGCGGTGATGCTTCGTAGAATGGATAGCGTTTCGAGAAGACCGAACGTTGCCCCCCAACGCCTTGGGGATTTCGCCTGTGGACGAAACGCGGCTGAGCCAGATCGCCACTCAGTGGTCTCTGATCTTCGAAGGAGCCCGCGGGCCGGATGCCGTGAAGGCCGCCCAGGCGAACCTCCTCGAGCGTTACTGCGGGGCCGTCTACCGATATGCCTGCCGGGTACTCGGGGACAGTGACATGGCGGAGGAAGCCTGTCAGGAGTTCGCCTACCGCTTCGTCCGTGGCGACTTCCGCCACGCCGACCCGACCCGAGGGCGGTTTCGGGACTATGTGAAGACGTCCGTCATCCACCTCCTCAACGAATTCCGACGAAGACAGATCAATAAGCGGGCGCTCCCGCTGGATAGCCAGGCCGCCGGAGTGGTCTCCGAGCCTTCGGTCACGAGCGACGAGGACGCGGAGTTCACGGCCTACTGGCGCAAGGAACTACTGAACCGCGCCTGGCGCGAGCTGGAGCTTCGCGAGCCGGCCGACGGTCCGCCGAGCTATACGATCCTGCGTCTCAAGGCCGATGAGCCCAACCTGACGGCGGCCGTCCTGGCCGAGCGGCTCGGGCAGTTCGGACGTAGCGGCTACATCGGCTCCCGCCGTCCGCCAGTTACTCCATCGCGCCCGGGCAGAGCTTTGCCTCACTCCTCCTGGACGAGGTGGCGCGATCGATCATTTCCGATGACCCGGACCAACTGGCATCGGAGCTGGCCGACCTCGAGCTGCTCACTTATTGCCGGGATGCGCTGTCGAAGCGCCGGACTTGACGGCGGCCGAGGGCTCGGCCAGTAATGCCCGACAGTCGGCACGTTCCCTCAACCTTTCAAACATGGGGTGTTCGCGAAGGGTCTGCCGCCGTTTCGCCCGCTCCGCCTCGGGAAATCGTTCGAGGAACTGGCCCAAGAAAGAGACGCCCTCCCGGCCGTACGCCTGGGTGAGCGACTCGCGCTCCGCCGCTCCACGCTTCGAGTCGCGGAGAATGGCTTCGATGGCGAGGTTGCAGACATTGGCAAGCTCCATGACGTATTCCGGTGCGAGCTGGGGCAGGCTGGCTTTCAATTCCTCGACGAGCCGCATCGCCCGACGGTCGTCGCCCGCCGCGGCGCAGCACAGTCGCGAGAAGGAACCGATAATGGTCCTTCCGCTCGGGTACGGACAGCTCGACCACTCGTTCCCAATCGCGGACCGCCTCGGCGTAGCGGCCCTCTCGCTCCAGCAACTGCGCCCGTCCGCCATGGGCGCTGACGAGCTGAGCTACGGGCCAGGGCCAGCTTCGGCTCGCGGCGGACGATCGGCTCCAGCCACTGGATCCCCTCCTGGAAGAGCTCCTCCGCCCGACGAGCGGTGGTTTCGGAATACGAGAGCGAAATGGCCCATTGGGAGAGGATGTCGCCGAGCTGGAAGGCGGCGTCCACATTCTCGGGCTCGGCCTTGAGGAGTTCGAGCAGGAGCCGGCGACACTCCGTGTAGTGATCCTGGGCGCATCGAACCGACCCGTTTGGACCTGGAGTATGACCGCCAGGTTGCGATGCTGCGTGGCCAGACTGAGTTGAACGTCGCGGTTTCCCGGCAGCGGACCAGCCAGCAGACGCCGTTGCGAACTCGATCGCTTTCAAGAAATGAGACTCGGCCAGTTCCCGGTGCCCGAGGTCCCCCTCGTTCGTAGCCGCGTTGTGGTGGGCTTGTGCGAGTTCGAAACCATAGGACGGATTCTCCGGTTCCTCCTGGACCAGGCGAGTGAGTAGTCCGATGGCTCGATCATACTGGGGGATCGTCGTCTCAGACCTCTCTTGCGTTGCTGAGCTGGGAGAACAAGCCGGAGGCGGCCGCCAGTCCGACATAGCTCCTCGCCAGGGCGAAACGATAGTCGGCTCGCCCGGGTTCCGCCCGGATCAGGGGCTCGAGCCGGTCGATCGCCTGCTGGAACTGCTGGGCTGGACTCCACGCCTTGGCCGAGCTTCCACTGGATCCGTCCGGTCTGGATGCAGGCCTCAGCCACGTCGAAGAGCATCGCGGGACTGGGATCCTCACGGTCCTTGACGACTTCGCGGTAGTAGGCCAGGGCGTCTTGCCAGTACTGCTCCCGCAGCTCCTGGAGCCGGGGGGTCTCGGACAGCCGGCGGTCGTCGAGCCGCTCGATCATCTTGCCAGCGTGGCGCGGGCCTGGCGATAGCGCGCGTCGGCCCGCATTCCCTCGAGCCTGGCCTGTTGTGCATTCGATTCGGCCTGATCGAGCGCGGAACGGAGCAGTCCCTGGTAGATCAGACTGCCAACGAGGAATGCGACCGCCGCGACGATCGCCATGGTCGATGCCGCCGCGGTGGCCGGCTTGCGCCGGACCCACTTGACCAATCTCTCCCCGGCTGATACCGGTCGAGCCAGGATCGGACGCCCCTCGAGAAACCGGTCGATGTCATCGGCCAGCTCCGACGCCGTCGGGTAGCGACGCAGAGGGTCCTTGAACAAGCATTTCAAGCAGATCGTCTCGAGATCGCGCGGCAACGGCCGGATCGAGTCGTCGCGGCGGCACAGGGTCCGCCGAGCGGACCTGTTCCAGGGTTTCCAGTACGGAGGCCGTCAGGAACGGCGGCCGGCCCGTAAGGGCTTCGTAAAGGATCGCACCCAGGGCGTAGATGTCCACCGCCGGGCCAATCGCCGCACCACGCCCCGAGTGCCTGCTCCGGCGCCATGTAGCTGGGCGATCCCACGATCGCGCCGGTTCGTGTCTGTCCCTGATCGAGGTCGAGCTGCTTGGCCAGGCCAAAGTCGCCGATCTTGGGAACACCGTCCTTGGTCATCAGAACGTTCGCGGGCTTCAGGTCGCGGTGAACGATCTGCCACTCATGGGCATGCCCGATGGCACGGGCCAGGGTTGCCACCAGGAGCGCGGCCTCCCGATGGGCCATCGGTCGCCGGGCCAGTAGCTGATCGAGACTCCCTCCTTCCACGAACTCCTGGATGAGATACGACCGGCCGTCGATGGTGCCAAAGTCGAAGACCTGCACGATGTGGGGGTGTTGCATCCGGCCGAGTGCCCTGGCTTCCACCTGAAACCGCGCCCGATCGCCATCGGAGGCAGCCAGGTCGCCCTTGAGGATCTTGATCGCGACCCGGCGGCCGAGCCCCGTCTGTTCGGCCAGGTAGACCACTCCCATCCCACCGCGCCCGCATTCCCCGAGGAGGACGAAGCCCGGCGGGGCCTGCACAGTCTCACCCGGCTCTTCGGACCAGCTCGACCACTCAGTCCCTCGCGGTTCTTTGAGACGAAACGTCGTCCCTGATGGGCGGTCCTGCGCCTCCAGCATCGCCTCGTCGGTCAACCTCGGGTCAGGCGGTGGAGGCACCCAGGAGTCGGGATCGGAAGCCGAACGGTCAGCCGTCATTGATGGATCGCCGTCCCGGCCGGTGGCTGCGCCAGGGGTGATGGGGTCTCGTGATTCGCTCATGGATTACCCTGGCCTCCGATCGTCGGCGATTCGAGGGGGTTGACCTGGCTTTGGACTTTCCCAGTGAAACTGAAGGGGTCGGAAATTCCTGCTCGGCCGGGTTATCATTCTCTACAAAACACCTGGCGATTTCGAGTTCACTGTGTCTTCGGCCGTGCGGAAACCTGGATTATCCAGCCTGTAGGGTGGGTGCAGGCGGGCCCTGCCCGCCGCAACCCACCAAAGCAAACCCCATTCGGAGTTCCCATGGGTTCGCCGATCGCCCTCTATCGCTCGATCGCCAGGGCCGTGATTGACGCGGTCGACGGTGGGATGCCGGTCGAGAGAATCTCTGATTGAAGTCGTGCCGGGAATCGGCCGGCATGTCTGGAATGATTGGGCTGGCCCGAATGCCGAGTCCCGTCGGCGGTCCGAGATCGAGGCTGTGGCCTTGATCCTGGACAGTGAGTCACCTGTTCTCGCAGCGGAAATCGTGGCCGAGCTCGGTGCCAATCAGCCCGAGGATGTCCGCCAATTCATCACAGACTACCTCACGATGGTCCCGGCCGCCGCCCGCGCCGCGCTCCGTCGGCAATCCGAGCCGTCGGGGACGTTTGTGCCGCCGGATCTGGTCCCGCGCTCGGCCAATGAGCTCGTTCGCTTTCTGCCATCCCGCTTGCCTCGCTTCAAGCCCGGCGACCGGCCTCCCGGCCTGAACTGGGAACTGGAACGGCTCCTCGGAGTCGGAGGCAACGGAGAGGTCTGGAAGGCATACCATCTTTACCGGCGGGAGTGGCCGCCGGTGGCCTTGAAGTTCTGCCAGGACCCGTCGGCTTTGCCACTCCTTCGCAACGAGGTCATGATCCTCGACCGAATCATGAACGCGGCCCCCAGGCACCCAGGCATCGTCCGCCTGCTCGATACGCACCTGGACGCCGAGCCGTGCTGCCTGATCTACGAGTTCGTGGAGAGCGGCGACCTCACCGGTTTGATCCGGTCCTGGTACCGCGACGGTCGCAGTCCCAATCCCGTCGAAGTTGCGGAGTTGGTGGGCCAGATTGCCGAGGTGATCGGCTCGGTCCATCGGTTCGACCCGCCGATCGTCCACCTCGACCTCAAGCCGGCCAACATCCTGGTCCGCGCAGACCGCCGATGGCTCTCCCCAGATCAGGATCACCGACTTCGGCATCGGTCGGCTCGCCGCTCGTCAGTCGGTCCAGCGGTCCGGAATCAGGTACACACCAGGCGAATTACTGACGAGCATCCCGAGGGCTCCTTCACGCCGCTCTACGCCTCTCCGCAGCAATCGCGCGGGCGGATCCCGACCCCCGCGACGACGTCTTCGCGCTCGGAATGATCTGGTTCCAGCTCACGACCGGTCGCCTCGACAGGCGCAGACGCCGCACCCGACGCTGGTCCGCCAAGCTGAAAAAACGGGGCATGTCGCCCGAATTGATCGACCTCCTGACCTCTTGCCTTGCGCATGAACGCACGGCTCGTCCCGCCGACGCGATGGCATTGTCCCGAAGCGATCGCCGCACTCCTCGTCCCGCCGAACTTCGCGGCCAAGGCCACGACCTTCCCCGCGCCCGACGAGCTGAAAACGGCGACTGAATATATAAACCGCGGAGTCGCCCGATACGGACGCAAGGAATTCGCCGGCGCCATCGCTGACTATGACCAGGCCATCCGCCTCGATCCCGAGTACGCCCTCGCCTACTACGACCGCGGCCTCGTTCACCACGCCCTCAAGGACTACACCGCCGCGATCGCCGACTATGACCAGGCCATCCGTCTGGACCCCAAGTATGCCGCCTCGTTCATCAACCGCGGCAATTCCCGCAGGGCACTCAGCGACCTCTCCGGAGCGACTGCCGACTACGATCAGGCCATTCTGCTCAACCCCAAGTACGGCCTTGCCTACAACAACCGCGGCCTCGTTCGCCACGATCTCAAGGACTACGCCGCCGCCATCGCCGACTACAACCAGGCCATCGGCTTCGACCCCAACTACGCCCTTGCCCACAACAACCGCGGCCTCGCACGTTACGAACTCAAGGACTACGCCGCCGCCATCGCCGACTACAATGAGGCCATCCGCCTCGACACCAAACTTGCTCTCCCCTTCTACAACCGCGGCCTCGCCCACGCCGGCCGCAAGGACTATATTTCCGCCATCGCCGATTATGACCAGGCCATCTGCCTCGACCCCAGCTACGTCATCGCTTTCCTCAGCCGCGGCAACGCTTGCAGGGCGCGAGGCGACCTCGACGGAGCATTGATCGACTATGAGCAGGCCCTCCGCCTCAACCCCAACTACGCCGTCGCTTATCACAACCGCGGCCTGACTCTCAAGGACAAAGGCGACCTTAACGCGGCGCTGGCCGACTACGATCGGGCGATCCGTCTCGATCCCAATTTCGAAATCGCCTATCGCAATCGCGGCTTCGCTCGCCAGCTCAAGGGCGATCTCGACGGGGCCCTTGCGGATTTTACCGAGGGGGCTCGACTGGCTCCGCAGAATGCTTACTCCCGGCAGCAAATCCATGCACTTCGCTGGCGGAAGCGGTTGCATGGATTCTGGCGGGCACTGAGAGGCTAGTCGCCGGGATTGCGCAAAAATGGGCGATTCCGAGGCGCCGGGGCGGTTCTCTCCTGGTATCCCGAACGCAGCCCTGAGTCTGACCGAACTGTCGAGCCGTGGGCTTGCTGGTGCATCCCACGAGTCGCGGCGTTATCCTGGGTGGATTGGCATGCCCATCCTCACCGCAAAACCACGATCTCGGAACCATGACACGCCACATTCGCATCGAAACCGACACCATGGGCGGGATGGAAGTCCCCGCCGACCGGCTCTGGGGAGCCCAGACCCAGCGCTCGCTCGAGAACTTCAAGATCGGCGAGGACCGGATGCCGATCGCGCTGATCCACGCCCTGGCGCAGGTCAAGCGCGCGGCGGCGCAGGTGAATCTCGACCTGGGCAAGTTCAAGGACCCCGCGATCGGCAAAGCGATCATCGCCGCGGCCGACGAGGTGATCGCCGGCCGGCACGACGCCGAGTTCCCCCTGGTCGTCTGGCAGACCGGCAGCGGGACCCAGACGAACATGAACCTCAACGAGGTCATCGCCAACCGGGCCAGCGAGCTGATGGGCGGCGAGCGGGGGATGGGCCGGAAAGTCCACCCCAACGATCAGGTCAATATGGGCCAATCGTCCAACGACGTGTTCCCGACGGCCATGCACGTGGCCGCCGTCGAGGCGCTGCGGAACCGTCTGATCCCCGCCGTGCGGAAGCTTCGCGACACCCTGGCCCAGAAGGCCGAGGCATTCCAGGACATCGTCAAGATCGGCCGCACTCACTTGATGGATGCGACGCCGCTGACCCTCGGCCAGGAGATCTCGGGGTGGGTGAAGCTCCTCGACAATGGCGTTCGAGCACGTCGAGGAATCGATCCCCCACCTGAGCGAGCTGCGCGCTGGGCGGCACGGCCGTCGGCACCGGCTTGAACGCTCACCCCGAGTTCGCCGTCCGGGTCGCCGCTGAGCTGTCAAAGCGGACCGGGCATCCGTTCGTCACGTCCCCCAACAAGTTCGAGGCACTGTCGGGACACGATGCCATCCTCTTCGCGCACGGGGCCCTCAAGACCCTGGCGGCTTCGCTGATGAAGATCGCCAACGACGTCCGCTGGATGGCCTCCGGTCCCCGAAGCGGACTGGGCGAGATCACCATCCCCGAGAACGAGCCGGGCAGCTCGATCATGCCGGGCAAGGTCAACCCGACCCAGAGCGAGGCCATGACGATGGTCGCCTCACAGGTCATGGGCAACGACGTGGCGATCAATATCGGCGGCGCGCTCGGCAACTTCGAGCTCAACGTCATGAAGCCCCTGATCATTCACAATTTCCTGGGGAGCGTCCGGCTACTGGCCGACGCCTGCGTCAGCTTCAACGACCATTGCGCCTTGGGCATCGAGCCCAACCTGCGCGGATCGACGACCTGCTTGAACTGCTCGCTGATGCTGGTGACCGCGCTCAACACCCACATCGGCTACGACAACGCGGCCAAGATCGCCAAGAACGCACACGCCAAGGGAATCACGCTCCGCGAGTCGGCCCTCGAGCTGGGCCTGCTCACCGCCGAACAGTTCGATCAGTGGGTCCGGCCCGAGGACATGGTTGGTCGGAAGAACAGTTGACTGTAGAACGGAATTCATTCCGTTTCTTCCTTGAGGAGCCTCTCCATGAGACGCTGCTGCATGTGGTTGCTACCGTTTCTGATCGCGATTGCGACCGACTCCGCGAACGGCCAGACATCGTACAAGCGACCTCCTCGAGAGGTCGTCGCGATTCTCGATGCCCCGCCGCCTCCGCGAGTGCAGGTCAGTCCGACCCGGGACATGATGCTGCTGGTGGACGTCAAGCTCTATCCTTCCATCGAGCAGATTGCTCAACCGGTGCTCCGGATCGCCGGACTGCGAATCAATCCCCGACTCGGTTGCACCCAGCGTCTCATTGAATTCACCGGCCTATCCATCCAGCCGCTCGAAGGTTCTCCGGCACGCCGCGTAACGCTGCCTGCGAAGGCAACCATCCA
The DNA here is from genome assembly GCA_963842405.1 of uncultured Isosphaeraceae bacterium. Lineage (GTDB taxonomy): Bacteria > Planctomycetota > Planctomycetia > Isosphaerales > Isosphaeraceae > CAVZRC01. The sequence continues at coordinate 21,190 of CAWJGW010000046.1, forward strand.
GTCGCCGACCTGGGCTCATGACGGGCGTAAGGTCGCATTCACGCGAGACACTGAGGAGGGGATCGAACTCTGGGTCGCCGACGCTGCGACCGCCGAGGCAAAGCGAACTCAGGGGTCCGGATCAACGATGTGCTCTCCGAACGCGGCCCCACTTCCAGCTCGATCAGTTGGCTGCGGGATAGCCGCCATGTTCTCGCGACGCTCGTGCCCGATGGCCGCGGTCCGGCACCCGATGCTCCGCCGTACCGCTTGGCCCCAACGTCCAGGAGACCGCAGGCCGCAAGAGCCAGATGCCGACCTTTCAGGACCTGCTCGCCAACCCGCACGACGAGGAATTGTTCCAGCACTTCGCCACCAGTCAGCTCGCCCGGATCGACACTCAGACCGGCCAGATCGAGCGAATCGGCCCGACGGCCCTGATCACCCGCGCGGAGGTCTCACCAGACGAGAGGTACATCCTGGTCAGCACTGTGCGCCGGCCTTTCTCGTATCGCGTGCCGTACGTCTACTTCACACGCAAGACCCAGGTCTGGGACCCGACGGGTCAGCAGGTCGCGACGATCGCCGATCTCCCGATCTCCGACGAAGTCCCTCGCCAAGGCGTGCCAACCGGTCCGCGCAGCGTCGATTGGCAGCCCCTCCACGAGGCCCGTCTGATCTGGACCGAGGCCCTCGACGGCGGCGACCCGCGGACCAAGGTCCCCCACCGTGACAAAGTGATGACGCTCGCCGCCCCGTTCAAAGACAAGCCCGTCGAAGTGTTCGAGGTCCGCCATCGGTTCTCGAATCTCGCCTGGCTCCCCGAGAAGGATCGTGCCCTGGTCACCGAGTTCGATCGCGACCGCCGCTGGCGAACCACCGCCCTCATCGACCTGAATCAGCCCGAGACATCACGCAAGGTCCTGTTCGACCTGAGCGTCCACGACGACTACAACGACCCGGGTCGTCCGGTAACCGTGAAACGGCCCGATGGTTCTACCACGATCCGCCAGGACGGCGATTCCATCTACCTCATCGGCCAGGGCGATTCGCCCGAGGGCTCGCGGCCGTTCCTCGACAAGATGGACCTCGAGACTGGTCTGAAAATCCGGCTGTTCCGCTCGGCCGAGCGAACGTACGAATTGCCGATAGACTTCGTCGGCGACTCACGCTCGAGGATCTTGATCGGTCACCAGACGAAGACCGAACCACCCAATGAGTTCACTGTGGATCTCGAGACCGGTAAGCGGACGAAGCTCACCGACTACCGCGATCCGGCGCCCCAGTTGACCGGCGTCAAGAAGGAGTTGATCCACTATCGGCGCGCCGAGGCGTCCCGCTCTCGGGCACGCTCTATCTGCCGGCGGACTACAAGGAGGGCACCCGATTGCCCGCGATCATCTGGGCTTACCCGCTGGAGTACAACGACGTTGCGACGGCCGGCCAGGTGCGCACGTCTCCCTTCATGTTTCCCCGACTGCTCGGGCCGTCCCAGCTATTCTTCGTCACTCAGGGCTATGCGCTCTGGACGAGGCCACGATGCCGGTCGTTGGCGACCCCGAGACGATGAACGACACGTACATTGAACAGATTTCCGCCGCAGCCGCCGCGGCAATCGACGACGCTCGACAAGAAAGGCGTCATCGACCCGAAGCGCGTGGGCGTGGGCGGCCATAGCTACGGGGCCTTCATGACGGCCAACCTGCTGGCCCATACCGATCTCTTTGCCGCCGGCATTGCCCGGAGCGGGGCCTATAACCGCTCGCTCACGCCCTTCGGCTTCCAGACCGAGCGACGGAGCTACTGGGAAGCGACCGGCCTTTACACGAAAATGTCCCCGTTCACGTTCGCGCATAAGATCAACGAGCCGATCTTGCTCATCCACGGCGAGGCCGACAACAACACAGGCACGTTCCCGATCCAGTCGGAGCGGTTGTTCCAGGCCATCAAGGGTAACGGCGGCACGGCGCGACTGGTCATGCTGCCGCACGAAAGCCACGCCTATCGCGCCCGCGAGTCGGTCCTGCACGTACTGGCCGAGATGTTCGAGTGGGCCGACCGGTATATCAAGAATCGTCCTGTTTCGTCAGGTACAGCCGATTGATTCCAGCCGGTGCAACTGCCGGATACCCGAGGTCCGAACCGTTGAGCACGACTTCGTATGACCTCGGCAAGAAAGATCGTCACAAACACTTAACCACGGAAAACACGGAGGGACACGGAAGAAGAAAAGTCGATCTGGATTCTCTTTTCCGTGTATTTCTGTGCATTCCGTGGTTGAATTCTTATCCCCTCAGAGCCCTGGTCGAAGGTTGGTACACCGAATCACCTGTAAGGATTTGTGCGGATGCCGGTTGCCAGGGTAATAGTTCAGGGTTTCCTGACCTACCTTCGATAAATCACGTCCGGACCGAGCGGGAAAGCTCTGGAATACAAGAAAAGGGCCCAAAAGCTCTCGTGGGAGTCTTTGCGCCGACTCTGGCGACAGATCAAGGACGGCTCGACTGAGTCGTGATGCCGACGCGCGTGACACCCATTAGTGCGGATTCAGCCATCCAACTCCCAATCCCAGAGAGAACCCCATTTTTCGGAGGTTGTGAGGGCGAGCGGTTTCTTGGAGAGATGGTCGTCGGGGTGCTCGGCCAATGCTTTCAGGTGGAGAATCACGCGGCGGACATCTTCGTCCTTGAGGGGAAAGTAATCCACAAGCACGCTCTCAGCGTGGAGTTCGCTGATCGACCTCGCGGACTGGTTCTGGCACTTGGGACAAACCAGAAAACTGGTCCCCAAGCACCCCATTGTCATCGGATCGCCACAATCCGGGCATGCCATCGTCCCAATATCGATCGGGACGGGCACGTATCGCGATCTCGTCTCCGCCAAGATACGGGAGACTCTCTTGCAAGCCTCGAATAGCAGCGGCGACCGCGAAATCACTTCGATCGCTTGCAGATCGACCATGACGCCCAGCTCGCAGGCGCTGAAAAGTAGCGGCGATCGTCTGGTTTCCGATGCGTTTTCAGAGACCCAGCGCAGCCAGGAACTTCGGCTAACTCGACGCGCCACGTACAGGTCGACGAAGCATCTCGCGCAGAGGTAGCACTGATAGGTCTCCGGCTTCTGGAGATCGATGGGGCCACAAGCAATCCACCAACGGAGCCCATCCCATTCGTGACCGCAATCGAGACAATGACCGCGAAAGCGAGAGGGCATCGAATCACCTCCTGATCGCGAGATTCGGTGTTCACACTGTCTGACCCAGTGTCGATTCTCCAAACCTTGCACGTTGCAGCCTCTGAAGCGGTAGTCGCGTCGTCAGTGGACCGATCCAGATTCCTTCCAGCCCGGCCCTCCGCCGAAGACGCGGTTGGTCCCGGCCAGCGGCAGCCCGGTGATCATCGAGGCTTCCATCGTCAGGGCGCGGAGATCTTCCGGCTCGAGGTGGTGGACATCACTCTTGCCGCAGGCACGCGCCAGGATCTGGATCTCCGAGGTCAGCGCATGGAAGAAGTTGGCCACTCGATCGGCGGCGGGGTCGACCTCGAGTCGGGCGGTCAGCTCGGGATCCTGGGTGGTGATGCCGACGGGACACCGCCCCGTGTGGCAGTGGTGACACGAATAAGGGGCGGCGCCGATCTTGTGATAATCCTCAACGTAGATCGGCTTGTTACAATTCAGCGCGATCAAGAGTGCTGTGCCCAGGTAGCAAGCGTCGGCTCCCAGTGCGAGTGCCTTGGCACAGTCGGAACCGTGACGCAGTCCGCCGGCGATGATGAGCTGCACCTGGCCGTAAAGGCCGATGTCCTCGAGGGCCGCCCGAGCCTCGCAGACGGCGGCCAGCGTCGGGATGCCCGTATGTTCCTGGAGCAGCTCGGGTGACGCGGCCGTGCCGCCTTCCATGCCATCGATCACAATCACGTCGGCGCCGGCCTTGGCGGCCAGCCGGACATCGTCGAAGACGCGCGAGGCCCCCATCTTGACGAAGATCGGCACGCGGTAGTCCGTCGCTTCCCGCAGTTCCTCGATCTTGATCACGAGGTCGTCAGGGCCGAGGAAATCGGGATGACGGCAGGGTGAGCGCTGGTCGACGCCGGGGGGAAGATCGCGAAGCCGGGCAACCTCGCCCGAGACCTTGGATCCCAGCAGCAAACCCCCCGTCCCCGGCTTCGCTCCCTGGCCAATCGTTAGCTCGATGGCATCGGCCTGACGGAGATGCTGCACGTTGATCCCGTACCGGCTGGGCAGGACCTCGTAAACCATGACTCGCGACTCGGTCCGCTCGACGTCGAGCATGCCCCCGTCGCCGGTCGTCGTCGAGGTACCCGCGAGCCGCGCACCCCGCGAAAGCGCCGTCTTGGCGTTGCGGGACAGCGCCCCGAAACTCATGCCGGTCACCATCAGGGGGATTTCCAGCTCGATCGGGCTGCGAGGCGAATCGCGTTCCCAGGATCGTTCGCGTCGAACACGCTCACGGTAGCCTTCCAGCGGGATGCGAGTCAGGCCCGCCGGAATGAAGGTCAGGTCGTCGAACGTGGACCAGGTCCGCGGTCGCAACGACCCGAAACCACGGATCCGATACCGCGCCAGCTCGGCCTTGATCTGGATGTCTTCGATGACCGACGGCGGAAATGTTCCCGAGAACTCCGCCGGCGAGGGATCGCCGCCGATTCGCTCCGCTGCCGAAATCGTCTCCGTAATGGGAATGCCCGGATCGCGGTGACGCCCGGTCGATTCGCCGATGGTCATGAATCGATCACCTGTATTACGTGCATTGGCTATCCTTACTCAGGAGCGGGACGGAAATGACTGCCCGATTTGCTCATGGCGCTCGGCAGTCACGGAGGCCCGCTCCGGTGAGGAAAGCTGGTTTTGGCCCTGTGAAGCGGGGGCCTCCGTGCCCGCCGCCTCTCCAACCATTCCCCGACAACTGATCGGAAAGTTATGTCCGTCGCGTTTCTTGCTCCCTTGCCTCCAGAGTCAGCCGTTGTGCTCGTCCAGGCGTGGGAAGCTGGCACCGGGTCGAGACGATCGGCAAAAGCCAGGCGATCCACACCAAGGACCAATGTTCAGGTCAAGTGATATAATCCTTGTTCTTGGGCTCGGGCAGGGCGTTTGACGGCGGAATTCCGTTGGCTTCCGCCGGAGGGAAGGGGAGGGCCGATGCGTCGGGAGATTCGATCTTGCGAAGATATTCCTTCGCCGGGTCCGCGAAATCGGAATGATTGGTCAACTTCAGCACGCGGCGGAAATCGTCGGCCGCATCGTTGATCATCCCCTTCTTGAGCAGGCAGATGCCCCGATTGAGGTAGAGATCCGGATCGGTGGCGCGCATGTTCAGAAGTGTCTCGAAGTCGGCGAGGGCCCCGTCGAAATCGTTATCTCGCCGTCCGGATCTTGGCCCGCTGGATGTAGGCCGTGATCTGCCGAGGATCGCACTCGATGGCACGGTCGAAATCGGCCAGTGCGCGAGCGGTGTCGCCCATCGCCTGGTAGACGCAGCCGCGTCCGCAGTAAGCTTCACCCAGGTAAGGGGCGATCTGGATGGCCTGGTTATACTGGCCCAGCGCCGGTTCGTATTCCTTCTGAAAGAAGTGGGCACGCCCGGCTTTGAGGAAGCGGGGAAGCCTGGAACGGAGTCGCCGTCGTGCCACGCCCCAGGCGACCAGGGAGACCAGAACGCACCAGTCCCGGCAAGCCGAACATGGCCCCGCGCGCCAGGCTCCGCGTACTCTCGGAATACTTCGGGCGGGTGACTGTGACGCTCTCGCTCTCGCGCGTCTTGACGGTCTGGGCGTGGACGAGATAGATCACAACGAACATCGTCGCCAGGCCCAGGGTTCCCGGAATGCGCCGAGAGCCACTTCCGTTTCCCGGCGGAGAGCAGGAGCACCACGAAGGCCATCAAGACGAGCGCGGCGGCTACGCCCCCGGCCCCGGCGAGCGCCGCCGGGCTGGGGCCGTTGATCATGCGCTGGAGAGCTTGCTCACCGATCATTTCTGAGATCTTTCTCTCTCTGACCTCGTGGACCGCTCCGCTGACCGAGCCTCGTCGCGACGTCGTCCAACCGTACCCGAGGCCGGCAACTGCGCCCTCGCCCGCCTCCCGGACCACGTGCTAACGAATTCGGTGTGTGTCAAGTAGTGCGGCGGAGGGGCGTCGATCGGTCTGAGGCGGGCAGGGCCATACGGTCTGTCCAATCTACGGAGGCTTCGGGCCTCTGTCAATCAACCTCAGGCCGGTTGCCCCTTTTCTGTCCGATCTCGGGTCATTTGATTATAACGCGGACTTCCATAGGTGTCGGTCGCTGCGCTGAAAGTTCCACAGCCGCTGTCCGGCGACCACCTTGCGGAAACCGGCGGGCGGGGCGCCCATCTTCCATCGCTCGAGCGCCGAGCCGACGAGCTCGTCATCCTCTGCGGTGACGTCCTGGAAGACCGCATCGGCCCCCAGCTCACCATGCCGGCCGCCGAGAAACACCGTGCCGGCGTACATGCTATCCGCGACGCCGTCGGCCGCGTCGCCGCACACGATCATCACCCCTTTCTGCATCATGAATCCCGCCATCGGCCCGACGGAGCCGGCCACCAGCAACAGTCCCTCCCTTCATCGCGATGCCCGCCCGTGTCGATGCGCTGCCCCGCACCACCACCGTCCCCGACCGGATCGATGCGGCCACCGCATTGCCCACATCCCCATCAATAATCACCGTGCCATCACGCATGCTCTCGGCGGCGCCCCAGCCGGCACCGCCGTGGACGATGGACGGTCGCGCCGTCATTCAACCCGGCGACATAATACCCGGCGCTGCCGTCGATGATCAGCTCGATCCCCTCGGGGAGGGCCACCCCGAGATTGTGGCGAGCGGCCGGCCGGAGCAGGCGGATCCGTGTCGCGCCCTCGGCGATCGCCGATCGGACCAACCGGTTGATCTCTCGAGTGGGAAGGTCGCCGCAGTCCAGGACCAAGGCGTGTTCGTCCGTCAGGAGATCGGAGGCTATGTTCGACACGATCCTGTCCTCGAGTCTGGGGTGCTCATCGGCCGCTCGATGGCCGGGCCATCGGACCTGGTCTCGAACCGAAGTTCATTGAGCCGAGGGCGTCGGGAAGAACATCACCGCCCCCGGGGGGGGCTCGGTCGACGCGATAATCGAGCGGCAGAGGCGCGGCGAAGGGCGATCTCCTCGGTCGCCACGGCCACGAAATCGTCGGTCTCGACCAGCATCAGCGGCTTGAAGCCAAAGCGATCGCGGACGATCCCCAGCCCCTCCGGTGCCGCGACCAGGTAACTGTAAGCTCCATCGAGGTCAGCGACCGAATCGGCCATGGCCTGGGAGAGGCTGCGTCCCTGCTCCAGTCGCGAGCGCAGGTAGACGCCGATCACCTCGGAATCATTGTCGGTGTAGAACGTAACGCCCCGCTGCTCGAAGCGGCGGCGAAGTTGATGGTAATTGGTCACGTGGCCATTGTGGACCGTCGCCATGTCGGGCACGCCGTGCACCCAGAAGGGCTGGGAGTGGCTCAGGTCAATCCGGCTCTCGGTAGACATCCGCGTATGGCCGACGGCCACCTGGCCGCTCCAGCTCGCCAGGTCGTAGGCCGATTCGAGACCGGACGGCGGACCCACTCGCTTGATCAGGTCGAGTTTGCGGCCCAGGCTCAAGACCTCCACGCCTCCCCGATGCGCGCCGAGTCCGCGTTCCAGGTCGTCGGCCGTCACCCCGGTCGCCGGCCGGAAATGAAAGTGCAGCGTACCCCCGCACCGGTCCCGGGCCCCGACCACTTCTCCCAGACCGGCGAGCTGCGTCCAAGGGCCCTTCCTCATCCGGGGCGATTCGCACCGACCAGATGCCGTTCTCGGCCGGCTCGCCGTCGCCGATCACGGCGGCCCCGACACTGTCGGGTCCCCGACACGCCAGGGCCTCGAGCATCGTCAAGACCGTCCGCCCCATCGCGTCCCCAATGGGGCGGCTCTTGCTCAAGACTCCGAAGATGCCGCACATATCTCTTTCGTCCTTGGTCGTATTGGTCACTGGTCATTGGTCGTTGCTTCATGGAAACCTTCACCCATTCCGCCGATCTATCCATCGCACCCGCTGTGACCCTGCGAGCAGAGCCAAGCCAAGGACCAAGTGACCAATGACCAATGACCAAGAAAGATTTTACTGGCTCGGCTGGCTGTTGTCGTCCACAATCATCCTTCGTACCGGGGAGAAAGCTCTGGAAGACGGGCTCCGGCTCCGGTCGCCGTCGCCCGACGGAGGATGTGTCAACGCATGAAAACCGACGACACCCAGCTCGCCGAGCTCGAAACCCGATTCCAGGATGATGGAATCGCCTACCTGCTGATCCAGTTCGTGGACATCCACGGCGCGGCCAAGGTCAAGCTCGTGCCGGTGTCGGCGTTTCGGTCGGCCGTGGAGACCGGAGCCGGATTCGCGGGAGGCGCCGTCTGGGGGATGGGGCAGGGGCCGCACTCGCACGACATGCTGGCACGGGCCGATCCCGCGACTTACACGCCAATGCCCTACGAGCCCGGAGTGGCGCGATTCGCCGCGGACCTGTACGTCGACGACCGGCCCCACCCCTTCTGCCCCCGCGTGAACCTCAAGCGCATCCTGGCCCGAACGCGGGAGCGGGGATACGTCTTCAATGTCGGGTATCGAGCCGGAGTTCTTCCTGGTGGTCAAGGAGAGCGACGGCTCGCTCCGCGGTTGGGACCCGCACGCCGTGGACGACCTGGCCAAGCCGTGTTACGACTTCAAGGGCATCTCCGGGGCGCTGGGGTTCCTCCGTGCGCTCATCGACGGCCTCAACCAGCTCGGCTGGGGTGTCTATCAGTCCGACCACGAGGACGCGAATTACCAGTACGAGGTGAACTTCCGGTATGCCGAAGCCCTCACGACCGCCGACCGCTGCATCTTCTTCCGGATGATGGCCGGCCAGCTCGCACAGCGGGCCGGCGCGATCGCCACGTTCATGGCCAAGCCGTTCTCGACCCGGACCGGCTCCGGCGCCCACATGCATTATCATCTGGCCGATGCGGACAGTGGCCTCAACCTGTTCCGCGACGAGTCCGACGCACGCGGCCTCGGCCTCTCGAAACTGGCCTATCACTTCATCGGAGGCATCCTCGAGCACGCCCCGGCCCTCTGCGCCGTGACGTCGCCGACGGTCAATTGCTACAAACGCCTCCAGATGGGACCGGCGCGTCACCGGCTCCCGGTCGGGCTACACCTGGACCCCGGCCTTCATCTCCTACGGCGACAACAACCGGACTCAGATGCTGCGGATCCCCGAGGGAGGCCACGTCGAGGACCGCTCCATCTCGAGCGCCTTCAATCCCTACCTGGGCATCGCCGCCTATCTCGCCGCCGGCCTGGACGGCATCGAGCGCCAGCTCGACCCCGGCGAGCCCAACCTCGGCAACCTCTACACCGCTGACCTCGAGACCATGGCCCGCCGCGGCATCCGAACCCTCCCCCAGAGCCTCCCCGAGGCCCTTTCCCATCTCGAGAAGGACGCGGTCATCCGGGAGGGCCTCGGCCCGATCGCCGACGAGTTCCTCCGGCTCAAACGCGACGAGTGGCGCGAGTACCACGCACAGGTCGAAGCCTGGGAGTTGAAGCGTTACTTGACGGCGCTTTGAGCGGAATCATGGCGACTCGCGCGATGGGTATTGGTGTATGCTGTATCGGAACCGACATCAGCTCTGGAGAGATCGCTATGGCATACGCCGAGTTCGATCTCAAGAGGGCGGTTCGAACCTTCGGCTTATCGAAGAATGAGAAGACCGACCTGTTCGAGATGTCGAGCCGATCGAGCCAAGCGAATTCCTCCGCGTCTGGCTTGATGAGTTCGCGGAAGTTGCAGTCGGCGTGAAACCGGAGCAGGCCCGCAGTGAATACATCATCGCACCGATGTTGGCCGAGATGAAGCGCCGATCGGCAGGTGTGGTCAATGTCTTACCCGGTGTGGCATTTCAGGGTCGATCAGGCGCAAGGTCTGACGGGTTTTTGCGATTATCTCATCGCACGGTCGGCGAAGATCTATTATGTGGAGGCCCCGGTCGTTGCGGTCGTCGAGGCCAAGAGAGAGGATATCGTCGGGGGTCTTGGCCAGTGCGCCGCGGAGATGGTGGCGATCCAGATTTTCAATGAGCGAGGAGGGGAAGCCGTTGCCGGCCGTTCACGGCTGCGTGACCAGTGGCAGCCACTGGCGATTTCTCAGGTTGACTGGGAAATCTCTGAACATTGACCGCCCGGAATACTTTCCTCGACGATGCCGCGAAAATCCTGGGTATTCTGGTCGACTATCGCGCAAGGATGAAGGCTCGTAACTCCATCGGAACCACTCGAAGCGATATGGGCGGTGCGATTGCACATGGAAACGATCGAAGCCAAGAACCGTGATCATCGGCGCCGGTGCAATGGGCTCGGCCGCGGCGTATCATCTCGCGAAACGGGGCGAGCCCGTCGTGCTGATCGAGCAGTTCGCGCTGGGCCACGCCCGGGGCAGCTCGCACGGTGCGGCGCGAATTACCCGCCATTCGTACGCGGACGCCCGATACGCCCGCCTGATGCCCGCGGCATTCCGTGCCTGGAGGGAGCTGGAAGCGGACGCGGGAGAGTCCCTCTACATCCGCACGGGCGGCGTCTCGTTCTCGCCCCCCGGCGTCGATTACGCGGCCAGGGTCGCCGCGAGCCTGGCGGAGCTCGACGTGCCCCACTGGCGGACTTCGGGGCGAGAATGGAGTCGGCGCCGGCCCGCTTTCCAGCTCCCCGAGAGCTATGACGTGGTCTTCGAGCCCGACGCGGGCCTGGTCGCCGCGGCGCGCGCCACTCGAGGTCCAGATCGAGCTAGCCCGGCTGCATGGCGGTGTTCAGACCCGGATCATCGAGCAGTCGCCCGTGCGACACATCGACCTCGACGGGCAGACGTCCCGTCGTCCTGACCGACTCTTTGCGGCTGATCGCGGATCGGCTCATTGTCTCGGCAGGGGCCTGGGTCAAGCGGTTGTTGCCCGGGCTCCCCGTCCCGTTGAAAGCCACTCGCCAGCAAGTGCTCTACTTCCGCCCCAGCGACCGCGCCCCCTTCCAGATCGGCCGCTTTCCCGTCTTCATCTACAAGGGAGCCGGCGAGGAGGACGCGTTCTACGGCATGCCCGAGTTCCTGGAGCTGGGCGTCAAGGTCGCCCGGCACGCCGGGCCCGAGACCGACCCGGACGTCGAGGATCGGAGTGTTGGCGAAGAATATCAGTCGACCGTTCGGCACTTCCTTCAGGGCCATATCCCGCTTCTTGCCGACGCGCCGATCGACTTGACCGAGGTCTGCCTGTACACGGTCGCACCCGACGAGCAATTCCAGGTCAACTTTCTGCCGGGCCGGACGGACGTCATCGTCGCCAGCCCATGCAGCGGGCACGGTTTCAAGTTCTCCTGCCTGATCGGACGGATCCTGGCCGACCTGGCCACGTCCGGAAGTACCGAAATCGCCATCGACCTCTGGCGAATCCCGGTTCCGCTCGCGCCAGAAGCAACTCGGTCTTGACGCAGTCGCACATTGCCGCAGAATCCGCTCACCGAAGACGAAGTGCGGTCAATGCCCGCGAATCCATTCATGGTGACTGTGCGTGCTTAAGCGAACGATACAGCACCAGTACACTCCGGGAGTATCAAGGATGATGGAAGCGCGCTCAAGGGACACGGATGCGTTCCGGCCCAGCCGTCGTTGGGTGCGACTTCCGGGCCCGAGAAACGCGACCAGACGAAGCCGGACTGCACGATCGGCGCGCGTCCTGCGCGCGGCGGTAGCGGTGGCGGTGTTGACCGGCCTGGGGGTGCTGGGTGTCGCCCGGTACCAGGCGGCTCCCAAGGTCGAGCCTCCGTTTGAGCGGATCGTCGGAAGGGGGGCGGGACCGGTCAAGACCTTTGCGCTCAAGGACCTCGACGGCCGGGAGCACACCGCGGCGGAATGGAAGGGCCGCCCGGCCGCCGTGCTCTTCACAATCGCGCCGGACTGCCCCATCTCACGCGATTATGCGGCGGAGATGGCGCGATTGGCCCGGGAGTTCGGACCGCGAGGGGTCGTCGTTTTTCGGCATCGATTCCGGAGCCGGGGTGAGCGCGGAGTCGTCCCGATGGCGAGCGACGGAGTGGGACCTTCCCTTTCCGATCCTGCTTGATCCGGCGCAGTCGGTTGCGCGTCAGGCGGACGTCCGGGTCACGCCCGAGGCGATCGTCCTCCTGCCCGACGGGCAGGTCTTGTACCGGGGCCGGATCGACGATCGGTACGCGGCCGACGGAGCGAAGCGGCGCGCTGCCGCGACAGCGCGACCTGGAGGTCGCACTCAAGGCCATTCTGGCGGACGAGATGCCGGTCGTCACGACCGCGCCCGCGTATGGGACCCCGCTGGCTCCGGCGTCCGCCGGACAACGATCCCGGCCAGACGATCACTTTCACCAAGCACGTCGCGCCGATCCTCTGGCAGAACTGTGCACGGTGCCACCGTCCCGGTGAGGTGGGGCCGTTCTCACTCCTGACTTATCGTGATGCGGCGCGGCGGGCCGACTTCATCCGCGAAGTGACCGCGGCCGGTCAGATGCCCCCGTGGAAGGCGCATCCGGGTGCCGGCGTGTTCCTCGACGCACCCCGCCTCTCGACCATCGAGAAGGAAATCCTCGCCCAGTGGGCCGAGACGGGCTGTGAGGAAGGCGATCCGGCCGACTTGCCGCCGCCGCCGAGGTTCTCCGACGGCTGGACGCTCGGGAAGCCGGACCTTGTCCTGACCATGCCCGAACCGATCGACCTCGAGCCTGCCGGGGACGACCTCTACCGGGCCTTTGACATCCCCTTTTCCCTGGATCACGACGTGACCATCTCGGGCGTCGAATTCCGGCCCGGTAACCGGCGCGTGGTGCACCACAGTCGGGTCCACCTGGACACGACCGGCGACGCGCGGCGACGCGATCGAACCGATCCGGGTCCCGGTTTCGCCGGATGGGTCCGCAAGGTCAGCTTCGAGCTGCCTTATCCGGGACTCGGCGGCTGGAACCCCGGGATGACCCCCCGATACGCGCCGGAGGGCGTCGGTCGAGTCATCCCCCGCGGCTCCGACGTCGTGTTCATGATCCACTACCATCCCAGCGGGAAGGTCGAACGCGACCGGTCGAGCGTCGGTCTCTACTTCGCCAAGGGCCCTGTGACTCGGCAAATGACCGGCTTCACGCTCTCCACCGACCGCATCGACATCCCGCCCGGCGCGAAGCGACACACCATCATCCAGTCCGCGCGGCTCAAAGCCGACGTCCACCTCTATACGGTCGTGCCCCACGCGCATTATCTTTGCCGCGAGTTCCGGCTGGCGGCAACCCTCCCTGACGGCACCTGTCAGCCGTTGCTCTGGATCGACGACTGGAACATGGACTGGCAGGACCAGTATCGATACGCCAAGCCCGTCCGCCTGCCCAAGGGGACCATTCTGACCCTGGCCACCTACTTCGACAATTCCGAAGACAACCCCGCAATCCCAACAAGCCGCCACGTTCGCGTCCGCTACGGCGTGGGCACCAAGGACGAGATGTGTGCTTGCCACATCGAGATCCTTCCCGACGACCCGAGCGGCTACCAGGCTTATCCCAACAAGTCCCCATTCGGACTGTGAGGAACGGCGCTGGAAATAACTTCCCGCACTTCTCGCGACCATGGACTGCGTTGTGGCAAGGTCTCCCGACCTTGCCACTAGGCCGAACCGAAGGTCTGCATCCCCGTGTACCCAGCCTCAGCCGGAGACCTCAGCCGGCGACCCGCTCGGGCCGAACGCTTGCTGATGAGGAAGACACGCCGATCATCGGCGACGGCTCTCCGCGGCCTCATTTCCGTTCTTGACGATTTGCGGACGGCCCGTCGACGCTCCAGGTCTTCGCGTCTGCGCGAGGACTTCCGAAAAGCGCTGCTTGGTTGCGGCGTCGAGCGCCTGATGGCTGTTGACGACGTGGCTAGCCCAGTTGGGATAAGTGAGCACGAGACCGCTCATCAGCGAGATAAACCGACCGGCTTCCTTGACCTGCTCCTCGAGGATGCGTTCGATCACGGGCCGGAGCGTTCGCCCCAGCGTTTTCCAGCCCTTGGAGTCGATCTTGACGAACGCTTCGACGTTGTGCTGGACCCACGGCTCGCGACGGCTATCCAGGTAATAAGCGGTGTTCACGATCAAGACGAACCGCGCCTCGACCCTCGCATTACCGTGGGGGCTGACGTAGTTAAAATGTGACTAACAGAACATGAAGCCGGGGCGTACGGAGGACGAATTCCCAGGTCCCGGTCGCCCCGGAACCGTCGGTTCCCTCATACCGGTTCGGGCCGACCTTTTGAAGCTGGACCGGCGCATTGCTCAGGTCCTTCCAGAGGGCCAGAGTCAGCGACGGCTCATTGACGAGGCTCAGATACAGACTCGACGGACACGGGAAGGTGTCCGGCTCCCCCTGGCGATGGAACGTGTGGTCGCGAATGACCTCGGCCACGACCTCGCGACGGTCAGGGGCAATCTGATTGAGAGGGACGACCTGTGCCGGGTCGACATGCCTCGACCCGATGCCCGCCTGAACCGGACAAGCCGCCACAACCACCGTGGCCATCATGACCAGCACGGCCGGCACATTCTTCCCAGCCATTCGAATTCGGCGGACCACTATCCCGCTCATGGACGACTCCGTCGTAGTGAGGCCGCATTCCTCCGCGCGGTCTGGCGGGGACTCCGCCCCCGCCTGGACCGCCCGCCCGCCACTCGTCACCATTGACTGATCGGTTTCTCAGACTCTTTTCCTGACAAGCCGCGCGACCGGAGCCTTCGGCACGACCGGAAAAGCATATTCCTCAAGTCCGATCCCAATGGCGCTCATCGGCCGTCACCGTCGCGGTCGCCGTGTGACCCGGCGGGCATTCCCTGGGGATGTGCGGTACTGGCACGAGCTGTCGGAACTGTCGATGCGTGATCTCGACGGGTTTCTGCCGCGCCAGGTGTCCAACACCCAGCCGGGCGATAACCGGCCGGCGGTGCAGGCCTCTTGGGCATTTCGAGTTTCTCCTGCACGGTCAACCGCCTGTCGATTTCTGCGATCTCAGCCTTGAGTTTTAAGTGGTTCTGGACGTGCACCAACTTGTCGATGACGGTCTTGGCGGCCGACAGCCTGACGGTCTCGCTGGTCCCCTCGTCAACCAGCTTGACGATATACTCGACAGCGTTGCTCAGGTTATCCGCCATCCGGCCGATGGCCGCGTCGATCGCCCGGTCGCGATACTCCTCGACCAACAGTTTGAACTCCTTGGTCTCGTGCCAGTTATAGGCAGTCCGTAGGGGTATGTGATGCTTCTCGCACCACTCGGCGACTTTCTTGCCGCTAGCCACGTGGAGCGCAAAATCAGTGATCAGGGCCTTGGGATGTGGTCCAGGCATGGGATCTCCTTCTGAGGCGCGCGAGGTATCTTCTCAACGCGTCATGGTGCCGCACTCGCGGTTCTCGACCTGCGGCGGGGTCGGCCGGCACGCCCTCGAAGGGCCAGGAATGGGTGGAGTCCGAAACCAGCTCTCAGCCCCCGAACGGGAGCTTTCCAGGGAGCGGACCGTGACGCCTGGCATGGGTTCGATACGCACTCCCTATACTATTAGAATGCCGCAGGTTTGGAAAAACATTAACGCGATCGCGGTCAATTTCGAAAAATTCTCCGCGCAACTGCCAACGCGACCAGGACATAAAATATTTCATGAGCCCAAAAAATTGCGTTCACTGCGCCGGCTTGAGAAACCGCTTTTCCCGCCGATGGACCTCGTGCATTACGGTCCGGAATGGGTTCCGATAGAATGTCCTTGAATAATTTGCTCCGCAACAGCGCCGAGGTCTTCAACGAGGTCGGGACGATGGATAAGGACTTCAAGCGGCTGACCAGTTTCCTGGTCGGGATTGGCATCGAGCAGATTCCTCACACCGAGAAAAGTTACCTGGGGCACCTGATCGCCGTTTTCCGTTACCTCGAATCACAGGGCTGCCCGGAAGACGTCTGTCGGGCCGGGCTGTTCCATTCGATCTACGGCACCGAGAAGTTCCAGGGCTTCACGTTGCCGCTCGAGCGCCGCGCGAGGTCCGCGACCTGATCGGCGACCGGGCGGAATCCCTCGCCTACCTGAACTGTGCCATGGATCGCGCGTCGTTCGACCGCGTCCTGGAGCAGGTCGACGAGCCCTATCGGA
Source organism: uncultured Isosphaeraceae bacterium (assembly GCA_963842405.1). Classification (GTDB taxonomy): domain Bacteria; phylum Planctomycetota; class Planctomycetia; order Isosphaerales; family Isosphaeraceae; genus CAVZRC01. The sequence continues at coordinate 37,413 of CAWJGW010000046.1, forward strand.
TCGTGGACCGGATCACCGGCGAATCGGTTCCGCTCTCGCAGCACGACTTCGACGACCTGTGTCGCGTGCACCTCTTTGACTGGCTGGAGCAGGTCCCGCGTTCGCGCGAGTGGAATTATCGTCGCCTCGCCTACCGGAAAATGGCCGAGCGGCTGGGTCGGCCGGCGGAAGCAGAGTATGAGCGAGTTTATACTCAAGAGAGAGCGGAGCAGGAGACTCCGCGGATCGTTGTGTGAGTGGGTGTCATCGAAAACCCGCCTACACGAGAGCGGGACATCGACAATGTTCCTTCTTGGACTTCTCGCGGTGCCCGAGCTGTCGGTATCGCAGTCCAACGGACTCAGGCGGACTGGACATGGCTACGACGCGAGATCACCGATGGCTTGTCTGGGCTCCGGCTCGTCGCGATGGCGCTCGTAACGGTCTACGGTCTGGCGGCGGTGAAGGAAGTCCTCGACGGCATGGACGACATGGCCAGCCAGATGGTTGGCCGGGAACCCGAGCGTGGCCTACGCCGATGGCTGCTCGCGACGGTGCCCCTGTTCGTCTGGTGGAGCGTTGCGATACTCGCCCTGGGACTCCTACCGCGTCAGGGCCGGCGGACCTGGCGACGGCCGGGCATCGTCCCCGGCGTGGTGGTCCTCCTGTTCACGGCCCGGAATGTGATCGAGACGGCGGTGCTGGCGAGTGCGCTGGAGAGGGCCCGCGCCGCTCGAGTTCTGGTGGTTGCTTCGACTGGCGGCGCCGACGCCGGCCATGCTCTTGTGGATCTCGCACAGCGCCGGCATGGCGGTGGCGTCCACCTGGCTTGCGTTGCGGATCGGCGGCTGGTGGCACCCCGCCCCAACCTGGAACGATCGCGCGGGCCGTGCGCTGGGCTGGTACTGGATCGCGGTCTGCCTGGTCGATCCCTTCTACCTCTCGCTCTTGTGAGGCCCTCTTGGCTGTGACCGCCGAGCCACAACAACGACTCCGCCTGGTCGATGCGATGGTGTTGATCGCGGCCGCGGCCCTGGCGCTGTTGATGATCAGGTCGTACCTGCGGTGCTTCTCGGTCCTCAGTCAGCTCGTCTCGACCGAGCCGATCAACGTGCGCGTGATGGGGGCCCGCGAGTGGCTGTACGCGTGGGTGCCGCCCCTGGTGATGCTCTCGGCGTCGCTCTGGCCCCTACGTTTCACACGCCCCGTGTATCGCTTTCGCCGGACCGCTCGGCTACCCGGACTGACGGTCAGTTACGCGGCGTGGGTCGCGATGCTGTTCGCCCTCGTGCGATCCGTCTTCGATCTGCGTATCTGGCTCCGCAACACGCACTTCCCGGACGTCGGCGTGTTGAGCCTGGGCGACATCATGGTCTTGCGGGTGGTCGCGATGAAGGACTTTATCGGGTCGGCCGTCGCCGTGACCTGGCTCCTGCTCTGGCTCGGAGGCGGCTGCGCGCCGAGTCTGCCTGGATCGACCGGCTCGGCCGGCTCCTTGGTGTCTTCTGGGTTGCCTTCGGGCTCGCTCTTTGGCTCGACTACATCGTCAGGCGATAAGCCCGCCGTGCTGGACGGGAGATCCCAGCGAACCGATCTCCCCGGTGGCGGCTCGGGAGTGCGAAATGGGGACGCCGCCAGAATCGAAACTCGCTGCGTCCTCCTTTCCGGTCTTCACGCGAAGAACGACGCCGAGACGCCGAAGCATTCCGCGAACTTCGCGCGGATTCTGGGGCTGATCCGCCGCTTGCCGTTGAGGATGTCCGAGAGGGACGTCACGGCGACGCCCGTGCGACGGGCGAGTTCGGCCTGGGTCAGGGCATGCTCATCCATGAGGTGGCGGAGCCGTTCCACGGCCGTGAATTCGGGATGTTCGTAGATCGAGTCCTCGTATTCGGCGATGAGCAGTCCAAGAACGTCGAGGTAATCCTCCTCGTCCAAGGTGAGCGTAGGTCGGTCGAGGAGGCTGTTCACAACCTCGACAGACCGCTGATGTTCGCGATCGTTGCGGATCGGCCGCGGGGGAAATGTGCCGAGCAGTGCGAGAATCTGGGGGAAGCTCGGTCGGGCTTGGCTTTCGTGCGGACTGTCATGGGGGTTATTCCTTCCAGTCGCCACGGTCGTATTCCGCGTGAGTCGGGACTTGCCCGGATGTACACACGACCCTTCTCGAAGACGAACCGGGCGACGGGCCGGTATCGGTTGCCGCGGATGTTGAAAACGATCAGATCGCCCACCAGGTCGGCGGACGGAAAAGTTTGGCGGACTTCGCTGAAGTTGGCGAACCGGTTGTTGCGTACAAGGTCGTACCATCTGGCAAAAGCGTCGGCGCGCTTGTCCTCGGCGTGAGCCTCGATGAACTCCCGGATCGCTCGCCAGGAGACGATTCGGTTCTTGGTCGGGGCCGAACGTCGCTTCGCCATGCCCGGCTTTCTTCTGGATCGTCGTTTGAAGATGCGCTGATGGTATCCTGAAAACCAGAACAGGGCAAGATGGACATTCCGGTTTTCAGTCATCCTGGCCGGGCCCGGTTAGCCCTCCCGAACTGATTCCAATGCTTTTCCCCTTGTTTTCCAGGGTTTTCCCCAGTAGCCCGCTGTCCTGCCAAGCCAAATAATCAAGTGATCGACCTCGGTGGTCCCGACGGCCACCGAAAGCTCATAACCCGCGTCGATTCATCAAGGTTGAGACGGCAACACCCAGTGCGGACAACCGGAATGAAACTCTCGGTCCCATAGCTCCTCACGCCCTTCAACCTCCGATCCACGCTCACCCCACGCCCCCGCCGCCGTCCACCTCGACGGTACTTCTCCCATGAATCGTGATTGACTCTCTCTCCGTGCGCGAACGGACCAGTGCGGGGATTGGCCCTGGTCCGCTCCGAACGGCAACCGAAACCGAGGCTTGCTGAATCATGAGCGATGCCGACAGAACCAGCGTCAACTCTCCGACCGGGCAACGGCACGGTCCGGCCCCGCAGAGACGGCGGCGGATTCGCCAGGCCCTTGATGGCGTTCGAGCTACTTTGAGCTGGGACGAGGGCGCCGAACGAGTTTCCCATTCGGTGACCGTGGTCAATATCAGCGAGGGAGGAGCAGCCGTCCTCTCCGAGCAAGTGCCGGCTGCGGACCAGACCCTCCAGTTTCGGTTGGAATCGCACTGGGCTCCGAGGGAACCAATGAATCGCCCGATTGGTCGCAACTTCGGCCGATCCCTCGAGCAAGCAACTGGTCCGACTTCAGTTCACCTCAGGGATCTCGCTCGATGGAGTGTTCGCTCACCGAGAGGAGCGTCGGCTCTGGCAGCGCTACCCCGCGCGAGACCCGTGCGGTGCTGACCTGGACCGAGGATGATATCGCGCGGATGGTTCGGGGAGAATTGTTGGATATCAGCGGCGGCGGAGCGGCGGTCATCACCGATATCGAGCCATCCGCCGACAGGCCCATCTGGCTTGGACTCGAGTCCGAATCCCTGACAATCGATCCGGTCGAATCCAGGCTCTTCGTCATATCAGACGACCCATCCGGAGTGAAGATCGCTCACCTCAGCTTCGTCGAACTCTGCCCGATCGCCTTGTTCGAGTTGGCAGTCCACGGCCCAAAGTGAAGGGTTCGGGGATCGTGCGCGGGGAGTCCGGGTCAGCGGGAGGTCAGGGTCTGAGCTTGTGAGAGAATCCGATGGAAGATTCCAGATTGCGAATTGCGAATCCATAAATCCCTTTGAAATCGAGACTGTAGCCAGGGAACCGGGTTCGAGCAAGCGAGGGTGGCGGAGCACCCGCGAAATCCTCGCTCCCACGCTCCGGCTTGGGAGTGTTGGCTTTCGACCCTCCGCGTCGCCATGGCCCTCGGGCCGCCGGAGCGGCCAGGAACGCCGTTCCCACGCGGGCGCATGGGAACGCGATCACCCGGTCTCTTTGCGACAGATTCTTGAAATCAGGCTTTATATCCATTCGCAATTCGGAATTTGTCATGCGAAATCGATTTCTTCACATCCTCTCAGACCAGACAGGAGGAGTCAGGGTCAGACCGAGGCGGCGATTTTCGCGCGAAAATTCCAGGACCCTGGTCTGACCTCGACTCCCTCCCGGCACCCTCCTGGTCTGACACCGACTCCCTCCCGGGCGGCATCAAGTGGACACGATGAGTGGACCCGGTTAACCTGTCGGCAGGGACGCACCGGATCGGACCGGGACGAATCGAGGACGGCCAGCCGTACTGCTCGCGAACGTTCGCTCTCGGCACAAGAAGGGGGGACTCGAATGAAACCCATGGATCGTCGCGACTTCCTTGCCAATGTGGCGGTTGCCGGCATTAGCTTATCGGAGAAGGCCGTTCAGGACACTGTGAAAGGGGGTGGAGCGGCGAAGCCGCGGGGCAAGTGGCGCGGGGTCAACCTCGGCGGGTGGCTGGCACTCGAGAAATGGATCACGCCGTCCGTCTATGCCGGCGTGAAGGCCGAGGACGAGTACACGCTCTGCGAGACGCTGGGGAAATCCGCGGCATCGACACGCCTCCAGCGGCACCGCGAGACCTGGATCAAGGCCGAGGATTTCCAGTGGCTGGCGGCACACGGGATCAACGCCGTCCGGCTGCCGGTCGGCTATGCGGTCGCCGAAGACAATCCGCCTTTTCTCAGTGCGTTCGACACGGTGGACTGGGCCTTTCGGAACGCAGAACGGCACGGCATCGGCGTGCTCCTGGACCTGCACGGCGCACCCGGCAGCCAGAACGGTTGGGACCACAGCGGCCGCCAGGGCAAGCTCGAGTGGCATACCAGCCAGCAGAACATCGACCATTCGCTACGCATCCTGACCGACCTGGCAACGCGCTGCAAGCGATACGACAACCTCCTGGGCATCGAGCTCCTGAACGAGCCGCGCTGGGACGTCCCGATCGATATCCTCAAGAGGTTCTACCGGGACGCCTATCACCGCGTGCGCGAGCAGATCGGCAAGGATCGCGGGGCCGTCGTCATCCACGATGGCTTCCGCCCGCTCGAGTGGGCCGGCTTCATGACGGAGCCGGAATATGCGAACGTCATCCTCGACACGCACCCCTATCAATGCTTCACCGACGACGATCGCAAGCGAGACCTCCACGGCCAGGTGGCCTTCGCGCTCCTGGAGCGGAGGAAGCTGTTAGACGCGATGAAGCGCCAGCTCCCCTGCCTGGTGGGCGAGTGGTCGTGTGCCCTGCCTCCGCAATCGCTCGGGGGACGGAAGGGCTTCGAGCTTGACGTGGCCCTGCGGGCGTACGGCGCTGCCCAGTTGATGAATTTCGACGCGACGGCGGGCTGGTTCTTCTGGACGTACAAGACGGAGGAAGGGGTGCCTGGAGCTTCCGCGACTGCGTCGACCGCGGCTGGCTACCGGGACGATTCGACGTCTAGAGGGGATTCGGCCGGCCGATGGACGAGGCGTGAGGAAGTCGGGGCCAGACCAGGTTCTGGGTTTTTTCGTGCACGGAACCTGGTCTGACCCCATCGCAAGCGGAACCTGGTCTGACCCCATCGCAAGGCCCCATCGCACCTTTGCAGGAAACATAGAACCTGTTGACGGGACGGCCGGTCTGTGCGTCAATGGATGTAAGTCCGGTATAGGTCCGGTATAAGTCCAATGTCAGTTGACCCCAAGGGGCCAGAGCAATGTCGGTGAGTCGCCGCGGAACCCCAAAACCAAAGCCCGCTCCGAAGGATCAGGCAGTTCCACCGAAACCAAAACCTAAGCCACCAGCGACGCGTCCATCGGCTCCGGCGACGATACCACAACGGTCCCCATGGGATCTCCCAGGCTTGAGCCCGGAGCCGACAGTCATGCCAGCAACTCCCGACGAAAAAGTGGAGATCCACGCGTTGGATCTCCGGGTTACCAAGATCGACACCCTTATGAAGATCATGGTTGGAGTTGTCGTATTTGCGGCCATGTCGTATGGCTACATGGCCTATCAGGCTGGCCGTATCGTCAGTTCCGTGGATGCCATGAAGGAATCCATCATCGAACTCAGGTCTGATTTCAAGTCTCGGGACGCCCAGATTGCCGAGTCTCTCTCTCGGATCGAGAAGGCTTTAGCCCTGAATCCGCCAACTCGCCCCAAAGCCGACCCATAGCCTATTCTGGCGGTGCACCTAAGCTCCGACGCGAGGGGGGGTCGCCACGGACGGAGGAATTCGCGGAGGAAGTCGGGGTCAGACCACGGAGGAAGTCGGGGTTGGAATAAGCCGCCCCGTTTTCCTTGCTAGTTGATGGATGCCCTTGACACAGCCTCTCAACATCGTATCCTGACCACTCATTTCAAGACGAGATGTTTTGGAGGCCTGGCAATGGCACGGATGCGGGGCCCGCGTGTTCTGTTGGCCTTGATCGCTCTCCTGTCTTCGTGCGGGTGCGCCGCCTGGCGGGAACGTCATCAAGCCGCCACCAGCGACACGAGCAACTACTCGAGTCCCGGTGACGGTGGGATCATTCAAAACTCACTGCAAGACTTATCGAACGCCTCCGCGTACGGTTGGAATTTCAGGCGCGCCGGCTGGTGACGCCGATGCCTTGGCTGAGTCAGTCCATGGATCTCCACCTGCGTATCACTCCCATTGCCGGACCTGCTCAAAGTACAGACGCATGGTCTGGACGATCCGCTTCTTCTCATTGAGCGCCACGAACAAGACGAGCGCGATCCCCAGCACCAGCATGATCGCGTACTTGGCGAACGCGTAGTCCATGCTCACCCGCCCCATCTGGTAGACCACATCGAGCACGAAGGTCGTCAGCCCCAGCCAGAGGAACGTCTGCAACCGGAAGCCGATGCCCGGCGAAGATGCCCAGGAGCGAGACGAGCAGCAGCGTCAGCCAGGCACCGGAAGCTATCGAACCGCCAGATCGGCACCGACAGCGAGATGTAGATCAAGATCAGGCCGGCCGATCGGATCGCGTTGACCGTGGATCGGCCCAGCTCGCGGTTGACCTCGGCGAAGAGGATCGTCGAGAGGCCCACCGGGATCAGGTAGAACTGGGGATGGTCCGCCAGCATCCAGCCCATCCGGCTCCAGCAGAGCCAGAGGGCGGCGTTGCAGAAGACGGCCGCCGCATAGCCCAGCGACTTCCACCGCATCTGGGCACAGGCGATGGCGTAGAACGTCGCCGCGACCGACAGGTAGAAGAGACTCACCTCGTCCCGCATTCCCCGTCCCGAGCAGTTGCAGCAGCGGCAACATCGGCAGGATGAGCGAGAAATACCGCGTCGGCCGGACGTAGTATTCCGGTCCCTGGAGCCGCGCCAGCGCCTCGGAGAGTCCCAGGTCGATGAAGCCCAGCAAGGTCAGGATCGCCGCGTCGGCGGACGTTGACATCGGGAAGGCCATCCGGAAGTCGATGTAGGCGCCGACAATCAACGCCTGGGCCAGGTAGACCAGCCACTCCGCCCGCCATCGGGGCACGAGCAGGACGTGCAGCACCGCGGCGGCCATCAGGACGCCGACCCCCGCGAACGTCCCCGACGACCCGAGCGCCCCGGCGTTGCTCCCGACCGCGAGCACGAACGCCGAAGCCAGCAGGCCGGCCGCCGACGCGACCCCCTCCATGGCCTCGGCCATCCGGCGACGGAGCGAGCCGATCGGAATCCGATACCCCGAGGACAGACCGGTCCTTGCCACTCGCTCCCTCGACGCGAAGCCGGCCGGCCAGCCACCACAGCAGGAAGGCCGACGCGATCGCGCCCGAGGCGCCCCACGTCCCCTCCAGCTCGTATCCGTGGTATCCCAGATGCCGGGCCACGAGCAGGCCCGCGATCGACCAGGCACCGGCCCACGCCACGCTCCCCATGCCGGCCACGACCGGCGACCCGATCGTCATGGCCCCGAATCCCAGGGTGATGGCGGACAGGGTCAGGGTCGCGACGGTCGTCAAGGTCACGGCCCCGCCCGTGAAGACGACGGCCAGGACCGCCAGGATACACGACTGGTACGACATCACGCGGGTCGAACGCTCCGAGCGGACATCGCCGAGCCAGCTCAGCTCCAGCCAGCTATCGAGGTGGGCGTACCTCCGCCCGAACTGGACCGCGGCGAGACGCGGCCATGGCCGTGACGGCCGGATAATACTCGGCGGCCGAGAGGAGGCGACCGGCCATCGGCGATGCCCCGACACCCAGCCACCACAGGGCCAGCACGCCCACCCAGTGAAGGCCGATCAACATGGCCTCCGGCTCGGCTGAGCCCCAGCCTTCGGGATCCGCGTTCTCGATCGCGAGAAAGACCGCGATCAGCCCGATCGTCGCCAGCAAGATCCACCAGTCAACGACCGAGGCGGCCACCACGACCGACCGATATCCGATCATCGCCGCGCCCATTCCATTCAGCACGATGCCGATCGTCAGGACGGCCGCCACCCCGAAGAGCACCGACGCCCAGCCGCGCACCACCGGCGCGTATCCCACATCGATCACGCCCAGCCGGGCGCAGATCGTGGCCTCGTACGAGCGGACCACACGCTCCAGCATGGCAAGCCCCAGCGCCGCGACCATTCCGGCCATCGCCAGCCAGCACACCGAGGTCAAGGAGGGGGCGATCACCGCGACCACGCTCCAGACCAGGAACGCCAGGCCCGCGTGGACCCACTCCCGGCGCGGATACGCGCGGAGCATCAGGATCGCCAGCAGCCGACAGCCCGAGCGGGAACCACGGATACGCCGTCCAGGCGACATCCCGACCCAGGCTGAGCGACACCCTCACGGCAAGGGCGATCAGGCCGACCACGATCGACGAGTGGAACAGCCGATACTCGTAATCGAGCGGACGAAGCCTCAGCACGTCGCAGAGTGCCGGTTTCGATCGCTGGATCATCACGCCGATCGCCCAGAGTCCGAAGGCCGAGCCCATCGCGAAGCCGACCACGCCCATCGGCGGCATCGCGGCCAGCCATCGGAAATAGCACGCCGCCGCCCACGGCGGCCACGACCGCGTAGAGCCATTCCGCACGCGCCAGGCTCTTGACCGTCAGGAGGAACGCGACGGCGGCCAGCAGCATGGTCACGGCCGAATGATCGGCCAGCGGAATCCCCAGGACGGTCAGGGCCACGGTCGAGTGATAGAGCGGCCGGGCACACGAGCGAATCCAGTCGCTGCCCCAGGTCTCGCAGCCGAACGCGACGGCCCAGAACACAATCGCTTCGATCACCGCGCACAGGCCGAGCACATAGGCCATCCTGGGGTCGTTGTTCCCGACACTGAACAGGACCATGTAGGTCGCCGTGACGATGTGCAAGACAGCCGCATAAGTCAACCCCGCCTGGCGTAAGCTCCGCGCCAGCAGCATCGTCGCGACCGCATTGAGAGCCAGGGCGATCACACCGAGCCGGTACGCGGCCACGATCATGACGCGGGAGCCGACGGCCAGCGAGAAGACTCCGGCCGTCAGGAGGAGACTCACCATCACGCAAGGCTCGGCAGTAGAACTCGGACAGGCCGCGGCGCCGGGCGAGCGCCGCCACCAGCCAGAGCGCGATGGCGAGCAGGGCCGACACCACCGCGAGCCAGCCGGTCGCCAGGCCGGAATTGCCCCAGGTGACCGCCCAGGACGACAGCTCGAGCGTGCCGGCCACGAGCTGGGCGAGCCCCAGATAGACGAGGCCCTTTTGCCGAAAGAATCGCGTCGTTCCCAGGAGAGCAGGGGACCCCAGCAGCCAGACCAGTCCCGTGGCCAGTGGGAGTCCGCGGTTGAGCAGGGCCAGCCAGTCGGCGATCAGCGTCAGGGCGATCACGAACCGCGGCAGGGCGCTCAGGAAGGCTTCGGCCGGGCGGAGCGTTGGCCTTCCGCCGACCAGCGCCGTCACGGCCGGGGTCACGACCGCCCGCGCCCCGAAGCGGAGTAATTCGGCCAGGGCCAGAAAGGCCAGCGCGTCGCCAATGAGGAGCAGCCCGTACTCGGAGGCGGGGAGGGACCTCCCGCCGGTCGCGAGGGATAAGCCGCAGATCGTCGAGCTCGATGAAGCTGAGCAGGCGTCACAGAGGCCCGGACGATCCACGGCCGCTCGCGGTTCAATTCGAGTGCGAGGCATCCGACCAGCAGGAACGTGCCCGCGGCGCCGATCGAATTCGGCCCGTTCGCGGCGATATAGAGCGTCGCGCGCGACCATCGCGATCGCCAGGAGTCCGCGAGCGGCCATGGTCCAGGGGAGTCGCGTACACATCCGCCACCTCGAGGCGTCGCAGGACCTGGCAGATCCCCCAGCATCCCCAGGCGAGCGCGGCGGCGAGCATGGCCTGGTCGGCAATGGTCACTCCGGGGATCAGCGACGACCAGAAATAGGCGGCCCCGGTGAGCGCGAAGATCGTCAGGAAGGAGACCGCCGGCGCGGCGAAAATCCCGATGGCCAGGGCAAACAAGACCGTATAGCCCGAGAGACAGATCGCCCCGGCGAGCGGTTCGAATCCGCTGTAGAGGCAGGCGGCGATCGCCAGCGGCACTCCGATGTAATGGCAGTGCTTCGCCAGGCGGTCGTCCTTCCAGACCTTGCTGAACCAGATCGAGAGCAGGGCCAGCACCGGATTGACGACCAGGCCCAGGATCGAGAGGAACGCCCAGGGCAGGGAGTCCCGGTAGCCGAGGGCCTGGCGGACGAACTCGATCACCATCCGGATCCGGTCGGCCAGGAAATAGTGGGCACCGACCCGGGCGGCCACGATCGCATCCGATGGCCAGATAGAGGAAGACCGGCTGGCGCTTCTTCCGGAGCGACTCGACATAGAGGGAGAAACCCAGGAGGCTGACGGCGATCATGTTTCCGCTGAACACGGCCGAATGGATGGGCGGAGAGGCCAGCGAGAGCGCGAACGCCAGCCCGGAGAGTGCATAGCCCCCGAGCCCGATCAAGGCGACGCGCTGGGTGTCGGGCTCATACGGGGCCAGCTTCCGCGCCGCGTGGACGCAGGCGATGGCGGTCAGCATGACCGGCACCCCATAGTAGGCCGGCTGCGAGCTCGAGCACATGGACCCCGATGCGGATCAGGCAGGCCAGTCCCGCGAAGCCCAGCAAGCCCAGCACGAGGGTGGCGAACTGTCGATGTTCTTCGCGGGAGGCTCCCCATCGCCGGGCTCCCACGGCCCAGACCGCACCCAGGAACACGAGGGCCGGGGCCTGGAACGCGGCGAACTGCCAGCCCCAGGGCACCGGCGCCCCCTGGGCGGTCGCCGCGCTGCCAACGCTCATCAGCAGGAGCGCGACGGTCAAGAATCGCGCCTCGGCACGCGGCACCAGCATCCCGCTCACGATCCGCACCAAGGCCACGAGTGCCAGTCCATCGATGGTCGCGACGACCAATTGCATCGCGGACGGTTCCATCAGCAGCTTCAACTCGCCCGCCAGCATGAAATGGATTGGCACGACGATCAGGGTCGTCACCAGCATCATCTGGCCGGCCCGGACGGCTCCCCATCGCACCAGGACGTTGCCGAGGCCGGCGAACATCACCGTCCAGACGAGAGCCATCGCGCACTTGCCGACCGGCGACCAGAGGAGCGGGCCCGAGCAGGCGATGCGCTCCGAAGGTCGAGCTGACCACGATCAAGAGCACGGCGAGGCAGAGGATCAGCTTCTGCCAGTGCTCCTGGAGGAACTCCCCGGCGAAGCCCGACCACGAGAACGGAGGCGGCGGCTCGTCGATATCGACCTGCCGACTGGCCCGCTACCTGACCGTCGGCCGAGGCCGACTCCTGGGATATCCCCGTGATCCGCTCGACGCGCTGCCGGGTCTTGATCGTCCGCACCCACTGCGACCAGGTCGGGATCGAGGGCTGCAAGCTCTCGAGGGACTCGTACAGCGCCAGGGCCTCGTCGAGTTGGCCCATCGCGCTGATGGGCGTAGGCGGCGATCGTCATGGCCTCGACCTGGAGCGGGCCGGACGGCGAGGACTTCCTGGCACAGCGCGATCGCCTCGGCATCGCGGTCGATGCTCCAGGGCCGATCTTCGCCTGCTCGGAGCCTCTCGGAGATGCATGCGGTCCTGCTGGAGCTCGTTCGGCCTTGATCCGCCGCGCCTCGGCGCGCTCGGCCTTCTGACTGAGGAGACGCTCCAGCTTCTGCTGGAGCTGGGGGAAGCGTTCGACGGCCTCCGTGCAAATCGGCGATGGCCCGGTCGTCCTCCTCGACCTGCCAGTTCAGATCGATGGCCATGACCAGGGCTTCGAGTTGAGACGGATCGATCTGAGAGGCGCGGTCGGCCCAGACCAGCGGCCTCGCCCGGCCGACTCCTGGCGAGCGACTTCGCCCGGCTCATCGCGGCCAGGTATCGCCCCTGCTTCTCGATCAGATCGCGACGAGCCTGCCCATCGGCGACGATCATCGTGCACGAATCCGCCGCGATCAGGCCCTTTTCGAGCAGGGCCTTCATCCGGTCCTGAAGGTAATCCAGGTGCCCCAGCTCCTCGCGCTCCTCGGCCGACAGCAGGGGCTCGATCGTCGGGCTCGTCGGCGACGTGTCCGCGAAACTCCATTCTCGCGCGACCTCGGCGTCCGCGATTTCGCTTCTGGTTTCGATTGGACATGTTCGTGAAGCTCCGTTCTCCCGCGACACCGCGGTTCGTCAAGGCGGCACGCTGAAGCTTGATCGCCGCCTGGCGCAATTCCTGGTCCAGCCGATCGAGGTCGCCGAAGTGGGCCTTGGCGTCCTCGAGCCGGTGATTCTTGTCCTTCCGGCCCCGGAGCGTTTCCAGGTAGGCCCGGAATTGCGGCAGTCGTTCGGGATTCGTCATGAGGTGGTATTCTCGAGGTGCTGGTGGTTTGGATTCCCTCTATCTGAATACCCAAACTGGCTCGCCGTGTGCCATCTCGAAACCGAGAAACCGAGTACGAACTTTGTCTGAGACCGTCTCGATCTTCGAGACTGGGAATCGGCAGCCTTGAGGTTACCATAGGAACAGGCGGGGAATAACTTCCCGGGGTTCTCGCGACTGACCCTGTGGTGGCAAGGTCTCCCGACCTTGCCACGGAGCCGACCGAAGGTCTCCTGTATAGGCATAGGGAACATCGTTCCACAGTGCGTCTCATGCGGCGGTTTCACTATCCCTCGAAGCTTCCAATTGGCTATCCTCCTACGGATTCGTCTTCTTGGAGGCTCATCATGGGACGCAAGCGTCAATGGCCCTCATCCAGAGGTACCCGAACGAAACCGCCAATTCGCCCGTCATCTGAACCGGCTCTTGTCCGAGGCTTCGTTAGATCCGGCCGATCTCGCGTGCTCTGTTGGGCCGAACGGAAGTCTTGATTTGACAAGTATCTTCAGGGGGTACACCTGCCGAGATTGCATGATCTGCCGGAGATCGCCCAAGCTCTTAACATCAAGATCGAGAAGGAGATGATTCCCCAAGAATGAGACGATCCCATCGTTGAAAAAACGCAACGGGTTGGACCCGGGTTGAGAGCCATCCTACATTCCTTCCAGAGCACCAGAAGGTCTCTTAGCCCATTGAGGCTACTTATTGGAGTCTTGTGCCAGGGGGATTCCAGTCTGCCGTGTCGCACACAGCACCGACAGGAGAATTGTTGACCTTCCCCCTTTGCGACGGGAAGGGACAACCAAGCCTAGAGCTTAATCAGTACGGCGTGGGCGTCGACTGCCATTCGGGTTTCTTCCAAATCTGCATCCTGATTCCCAGCGGTCGGGAATACCAGAAGCTTGAGCGAAAGGTCCCGTGCTCTTGGGACGAGCTGCGGAAGGCAAACGCATGGGTCCTGTGTGCCCTGCGGGAATCTGGCATCGACGTGGCCCCCAACGAACTCCGCTATACCTGCGAGTCTACGGGCCATTATCACATGCCGCTGTGCCTGCGGTGGAAGGGCCGTCCGTCCTTAATCAATCCGTCGGACACGAGCCACATCCGGCGAAAGTCCGATCGCCTGGACGCCCAAAAGCTAGCCCAACACAGCCTCAACGGGCTGTGGCGGGAGTCCTGGATGGCCCCCGATGGGAGTCCAAGAACTGCGGGTCCTGGCCATTCAAGGGGGCAAACTGATTGGGGAACGAACCCGGCTGAGCAACCGCATCAACGGCGACATGCTCCGGTTCGGGCACACCATTGGCCAAGTGGGCCAGATCAACGGCCTGGTCGTCCGCCCCTGATTGAAGATTTTTGCCGCCATGGCAAGGTGGGGACTTCACCGGGAATTCTTCAGCGATCTCGCCATCCCACCCGGGGTGTCGCTGGTGTTCGACCAGCGATGGAAGCGGATCGATGAGATCGATCGCAAGATTAAGACGATTGAACAGGCTTGTATCAACTTGGTGGATTCCCGGGAGTGGTGTCTCGGCGGCGGCCGCCAGGCGAGTGGGTCCGAGTTGAGGAAGAGCCTGGAAAGTATCCCTGGGGTGGGGACGTGGACAGCCATCGTCTGGCTGGCAGAGGTCGGCGACATTGCCCGCTTTGCGACTGTGAACCATCTGATCGCTTACGCGGGGTTCTGATTTATCCTTCCGGGGAGATCTCGGCCGGCAAGGTGGTCGATACCAAGGTACGAAAGGGCGATGCCCGCTTGCACTATGCCCTGCGGAACGCGGCCCGCGCCATGTAGAGGCACGCCCCGAGTTGTCAATTCTCGGTCTGGTGCGGGCGTATCTGGGGCGACAGTCGCGCGGCGGGAAGTCGAAGGCGATCCGTGCGCTGTGCGCACAGGGTGTGCAAGGCGATGCACTATTGTCACCTGAAGAACGCACCGTTCGATGGGTCCGCGTACCGGGCCTTGCTGAGTGAGTCGAGAAACCCGGACTGCCCTGTCGAAGCGATGGGACTCAGTGCGGGAGTGGTTCGGATTCTCAAGGGCAACGGCCTGAAACTCGTCGCGGCAGGTCGTTCGGCGCATTTCTACAGCGACCTGGGGAGGCGACCCGGATGCGGCAGGGTGACCGTGCAAGCCGTGGCAACGTGGATCAACAGCGAGAGAAGCCAGCGACGGAACAAAGCGAGCCCGGCCAAAGTCCCGACCCCTTTGAGTGGGGATTGCTCGGCGGACTGAGGTTGCGGGGAAGGCGCGCACGCCGAGCGCGCCGTCCTCTGAAAGATGGACTTTGAGCTTGTCACATACACAGTGACATCCCAGAATGGCACGCACGAGATCGGGGATTTCGCCAAGCCGGGTAGACCATACCTGTCGCTTGGCAAGTCAGTGGATCTGGGAGACGACGATCCAGACCTTCGTGGACAAGAAAGAACAAGTCCGAGTGCGCCTCCGCATTCTTCGACGGTTTGGTGAATTCTGAATCGGCCATCGGCCTATTCCCCGGCAAAACCGGCAACGGTAGCGACTACCCGCGCCGAGAGGATGCTTTCGGTTCCGCAGACGGCGGGGTCATCAGACCCGCCGACAAACGTCCACAACATCGACAACAAATTGTCGATGCGCGGCCCATGAGAGCCTAAATAACGCGGTGCGAAACGCCATCGATCTCTTCGAGGGACCGGACTGAGCGCGGCTTTATACCGGTTGGTCCGTTTTCGCCGGCGGGCGGGTTTACGAAATTGGGCGTACCGGGGGAACATTTTCGGCATGAGGGTTGCAGGAATTCTGCCACGTGATCTACACGCCCGGAGTGCGCCGTCGGGACGGCAAAAATCCGCCCCGGCGCCTCCGGAACGGGCTGAGCCTGGGGCCGGTCGATTGTCTCCGGCTCCGAGGACGTCTTCTGAGCATCGATCCCGCCTTCGCGTACGAGACTGAGGAGGAAACTACGCCAGGCCGTGCTCGCGGCATCCGGCTGACGCGGCGTCGTCTGCTCCTGAGCGAGTCCGTCTCGCTCGTCACCCCACCCGATTCACACCAAAGGGATTCTCAACATGATCAGCCTAGGATGTCTTCGACTTCGACGCCTCGCCGCCACCCTCCCGACTGGACATCGCCGTCGCCGAGACGCGCCGCCTCCGGTCGTCGGAACTCGGCTGCGGCCTCCCGCGGCTGGAAGCTCTGGAGGACCGGACCCTGCTCGCCAGCTCACCCACCG
>CAWJGW010000047.1:0-17582 GCA_963842405.1 uncultured Isosphaeraceae bacterium
TTGAGTCAGCCTCACGGCGGATTGGGTCCATCCCGGACCGGTTTGACACGGTTCGGCGGTGGGGGTCGGACCGGACATAATTCGGGCCGCGCTCGCCTCGACGACTGAGAGGCGGCGCGGCCCGGAAAATCTTCCGATCTTAGCACCGACAGGAGAGGTTCGGCAAGGGCAGGATCGGCGTTGGGCCACGCGGCCACGCGCTCCGACTCGCGGGTTGCCGATGACCGTGGTATAATTGGATTTCGGCCACGGACAGCGACCACCCGCGGAAGGCCGATCGTATCCGGAGGTGCGAAGTCATTTTCGAGGAGAGGCGGGACGACATGGCCGGCAAAACGGCACGCAAGAAGGCTGAGAGTGCCCTACGACCGGCACCCGCAGCCGAGATTCGGCAAGGGCAGGATCGAACGCCTTCCGTAGTGGCGGGGCGGTTGTCCACACGGGGAGGAGTCTGACGAACCCGGCCTGTTGGAAGTGGACACTGGCACCGGCGGGGTCATGCGCCATGGTGCTCGGAGAGCACCCTACGAGCTCGGCGGATCATTCATCCGGCCGGGCTGTCGGGATCGGACCATCGGGTCGTGTTGGGTGATAGATTTTCGGTCTGCGTCGTGGTCGTGGTGGAGGTGGGTCGGGATCGATCGGTCTGGGCTCGGGTGGGTCGGGATCGACGGGCAGCCAGGGGAATCGCGCCGCGCGGCGGTACTTCAGAGACAGGTCTCTGTAGTGCTCCTTCCAGCGCCTTTCCCATTCGTGATGGAGTTCGATTAATTTTATTATGTACAAGTATCTTGTTATTTTGTGCCTGTGTTCGACTCTTTCAGCATCATCGAATTGATACGTTCCCGCGATGAAGGCCCACTGCTTCGCATTAAGGAAGCCCCAATTGGGACGTAGGAGGCCTTTTTCCGCTTTGGTTTCGCATTCCTGAGCCTTGGCGGCGAGCGCTATCGACCGTCGCCAGGGCGTGTAGCCCCAGGGCCCGAGCGCCGCAATGGCGATGGCGATCATCGACACGCGGAGCGTGAATTGAGGCCTTTTCATATTTGACTTTCGGGAGTCAGCCGGGTTCTGGGATTCGCTCGTCGGTCTACCAGAGTTGGGGATGCCAGTCAACCCGAACGATCGATTTGACGCACGCGAGATACGGGCTGGGTCCGGTGAGGGGATGGCGAGTCCCATCCCTATGGAATCCCCGAGCCGTTGCGACTGTCTCGAAAGCGGTCATCGTATCCTCGGTCAGGGCCGTGAGGTGAGTCGTCACCGCTGTCTCATCTCCGGCGACCGGCGGCCTCGACCTGTTCGTCCGGCATCGGCGTGGCGTCCCAGACCTGGACCTCGGCATCGCGGCGCGATCCGCCGGGGAGATAAAACAGGCGATGGCCATCGGGGCTGAATGCGAAGCCGCTGTTGCCGAGGCCGTTACTCCCGACCCGGTCGACTCCGGCCGTCTTCAGGGTCAGCATCTCCCGGTCTCCGGCGAGGTCCCAGAGCTTCACCTCCGCCACTTGCATCGGGAACGAGGCGAGCGAGGCCAGCCGCCGCCCGTCTGGACTGAACGCCAGATTCCAGATCATCTGGCGATGCCCGGCGAACGTGCGCCGTTCCTGGCCGCTGGCGGCGTCGAGCAGTTTGATCACCCCGGCATCGCCCACGTTGCCGAGCGCCGCGGCCAGCAGCGTGCCATCGCCGTTGTAGGCGACTTCGTCGATCCGACTCTCTGCGAACGTCCGCGTCAGAATCGTCTCGCCCGTCGCGGCGTCCCAGACCCGGACCTCGCTCTGACGACCAGGGCTGAACCAGACGGCGGAGAGCCCGCCCGCAAGCCGTCGGCCGTCGGGGCTGAACGCCAGGTTGGTCGGCAGCGGCACGTCCAGGTGCAATCGTTCTTGACCCGTCTCGAGGTCCCAGATCGTGACCGTGTAGTCCCAGTGCTTTCGCTCCGGCTGGGATTCGTTCAACACATTCCAGGACGTCGCCAGGCGTCGGCCGTCGGGACTGAAGACCGCGTGATTCAAGAGGCCGCTTTCCAGTTCGGCATTGCGGTGGAGCAGTTCCCGGCCTGTTGCGACATCCCAGACGCGCAGCCGGCCCACTATCTTCGGCGGCCCGTCCACCTGGTGCGGATCCCAGCCGTGGTAGGCCACGCGGGTCCCGTCGCGGCTGAGCACGACCTTCTTGGGGTCCATGAGAGGCGTACTGTAGCCCGTCGGGGCGACGTCCGCCGTGAAAAGGACATGGCCAGCCTCATCCCAGACCTTCAGCACGGTCTTGCGATCAGGGGCCTCGAACGCGGCGGCGAACCGCGAGCCGGCGGCGGCCGCGGTCGCCGTCACCCGCTCGGTCCGGCCCGATCCTCTTACCACGACATGCGGCTCGTTCGCGGTGACCGGCCACTCCATGACCGTGCCGCGATCGCTGGACGCGAAGACCTGCCGGCCATCGGCACTCCAGGCCACGTCGTCCAGCAGGGTGATCTTTCCATCCAGGATGCGGTCGGCGGCGCGGCCGCCTCCCGACGTGACGTCCGTCACGTTCCAGATTCGCACCTTGCTATCCTCCGAGCTGACGGCCAGGCACGAGCCGTCGGGGCTGAAGGCGACCGCGAAGGAGATCCCGGCACTGGGTGCTGTTGTGAGCTCGAGGACCTCTTTCCCCGAACCGGCATCCCGCAGCCGGTGCGATGCTCCGCCCTTGCCGATTTCCGCCAGCCATTTGCCGTCCGGGCTATACGCCAGGGCGGGCGACGACGGCCCGGTCTCGAACCGCAGCCGCTCCGCGCCCGAGCCGGCGTCCCAGGCGCGGACCTCGCCCGAAGACCGGGAAGCCTCGGAGCCGACGGGCTTCGTCAGGGCCGCGATCCGCGTCCCATCGGGGCTGAACGCCAATGAATGCTGCAAGTGCACGACCTGCCGGCCCGGCAATGGAATCGCCAGGCGTGGCTTGCCGCTTTCGACGTCCCAGATCCTCAGCTCGCTCCCGGCCGCGGGCCCGGGTCGCAAGCTGATCATGGCCAACCGAGTCCCCGAGCGGTCGAAAGTCGCGGAGCCGGGAGTACCCGCAAAGTCGGTGAGCGTGCACACCGCGCGACCGGTCTCCCAGTCGAAGACCTTGAACCGCCAGTCCCACCGACCCGAGTCGTCGCTGATGGTCATCGTGACGAGGAAGCGCTTGCCGTCAGGGCTGAACGTGAGCCGAACGTTGACGTTGCTCATCCTCTCGCCCGGGAAGGCGATGAGTTTGCGCACCGGCCGCTTCGAAGCGACGTCCACCAGCTTCAGCTCGATCCTCTTGCCCGCATCCGGCCCTTGGGGCGGGAAGAGCATGCCCACGTAGACGTAATGCGTCCCATCGGGACTGAGCCGGCCGAAGTCCGAGTCCTGGGCCAGTCTGGCGACGTGCACGGTCGTGTCCAGCCCGCGCAGGTAATGCCATTCGAAACCCCGGAGGTCAGGCATGTCCGGCTGGGGCCGATGTTCCTCCAGCAGGTTGTGCATCCGGGGGAGATCGCCCGACTCCCAGGCTTCCTCGGCCAGTTGCATGTCTGAGGCATACAGCGACCGTCGCAGCGATTGCCTTGCGTCCTCGGCCGTTTGATGCTGAGCCGTGGCCACGTCCCGCTGCTGCAAGGCATCCTGCTTAGCCTGGGCGGCCTGGACCGCCGCTTGCCGCTCCCTGTTGAGAGCGACCCACGCTTGAGCCTCAGCCCGCCGGGCGCGCAAGGCCAGCCAGATGCCGTCGGCCGCACTGAGGACCAGCAGCGCGGCGATCACCGCCGCGGTCGTCAGCCACGGCTTGTTCTTCCGCGCGAACTTCCGCAGCCGGTAGCCGGCCGACGGCGGGCACGCCTCAACCGGCTCGTCGTGCAGGTAGTGCTCGACGTCCTTCGCCAGCCCGTTGGCGGTCTCGTACCGCCGGGTCCGGTCTTTTTCCAGGCACTTCATCACGATCCAGTCGACCTCGCCGCGTACCAGCTTGGACAGCCGCGCCGGCTCCGTCTTCCGGGCCGCGGCGATCTTGGGCAGGTCACCCGAGCTGGAGAGCCGCACGCTCGGCCGCGGCGGCTCCTCCTCCTTGATCAATCGCACCAGCTCGCCGAAGGCCGCCTCGCGCAGCCGCTGCTTCTCCAGCGGCGTCGTGCCGGTCAAGAGCTCGTAGAGGAGCACGCCCAGCGAATAGATATCGCTCCGCGTGTCGACGCCGAAGGCGTTCATCTCGGCCTGTTCGGGGCTCATGTACTCGAACGTGCCGACCAGGGCGCCGAACTGGGTGAAGAGCGTCCGCTCGGTCAGTCGTTGCTCGATCGCCTTGGCCACACCGAAGTCGATCACCTTGGGCACCGGACGGTCATCGTACATGGTCACCAGCACGTTCGACGGCTTGATGTCGCGGTGGATGATCCCTTTTTGATGCGCGTGCTGGATCGCCTGGCAGACCGGGACGAACAATTCGAGGCGCTTGCGCGGGGTGAGCTGGGCCTCGTCGCAGAACTGGGTGATCGGCACGCCGTGCACCAGCTCCATGACGAAGTAGGGGCGCCCGGTCTCGGTGGTGCCGGCGTCGAAGACCCGGGCGATATGGGTGTGGTCCATCACGGCCAGCGCCTGGCGCTCGGCCTCGAACCGCGCGACGACCTGGGCGGAATCCATCCCCGGCTTGATGATCTTGAGCGCCACCTTGCGGCGGACGGGATGTTCCTGCTCGGCCATGTAGACGACGCCCATGCCGCCTTCGCCGATCTGCTGCAAGAGCTTGTACGGGCCGATCCGACTGCCGGGGCCTTCCAGGATCGGGGCATGGGGGGTCGTGGGCGTTGCCGCCGCCGGCCGCCTCATGAAATCGCCGGCACCGGCCATGGCGTGGAGCAGGTCCTCGACCTCCGCGCGGAGCGAGGGGTCGGCCGCGCACGCCTCGTTCAAGAAGGCGGACCGATCGGCCGGCGATTCGATCTCCAGGGCGCGGCCGAAGATCGATTTCACGTCGGGGCTGGTGGCACTCATCGTCGGGTCCTCCGAAGGGGATGCTGATGACCTCACCAACCCAGTGCGACGTCCGAGGCGAATCACTGCCAGCCCAGCCGATTTTTTGCGGTTCAATGGCTGTACGAAAAGCCGCGTAGGGTGAGTCGAACGCCGTAAAGCGGCGTGAGGCCCACCGAACGTCGCGACGCCTTCGGTGGGCCTCGCCACGATAAATCGCGGCTCGACCCACCCTACACCCTTCTCGTACACCTATTCAGTCTCCGCGCGGTCCCTCACCACCCAGGCATCGGAAGAGCCAGGCCCTCGCGTAAGCCCAGATCCGATAGCCTTTTCGAGGCGAAATGCCGAGCACCTCGGCCGCTTCTTCAATGGTCAGCCCGGCGAAGTAATGTAGCTTGACCAGCTCGGCGGCCTGCGGTTCCTCAAGGGCGAGACGCTCAAGGGCCTCGTCGACGGCCAGCAGCTCCTCCGCCGGACCGTCGATCGAGAGGATGGCCTCGTTCAGGTTGACCCGACGCCGCGCGCCGCCGTGCTTGAGGCGCCGTTTGCGCGGGCGTTCTCGACGAGGATGCGACGCATGGCCTCGGCCGCCGCGCCGAAGAAGTGGCCGCGGCTGTTCCACGGCTTGGCATCGTCTCCACCCACCAGGCGCAGATAGGCTTCATGGACCAGGGCCGTCGCCTGAAGGGTCTGGCCCGGTTTCTCCCGAGCGAGCCGCGCGGCCGCGAGCTGGCGCAGCTCCTCATAGACCAGCGGCAAGAGCCGATCGGCGGCGCTGGGGTCGCCTTGTTCGATCGCTTCGAGGATCCGCGTCACTTCGTTCATGGGTGGAGGCCGGTCAGGACCAAGCCCGGGATGCCGCGGCCGTGGATCGACACGAGTGCACGGGCCGTCGACATCCAGAGTAATCCGTCGGGTCGCTTCAGGGTAGTCGTCGCGAGGGTTCGGCCTTCTCGTCGGGCAGCGGGGTGGCGTCCCAGACCTGCACCGTGGCTTCGCGGCCATAGCTGCCGACGATATGGAACAGGCGGTTGCCGTCCGGACTGAACGAGAGGCTCCTTATCGGAGTAGACGAAGGGAACCTCTGAGGTGATGGCTCGAGAGCTTTCGACGAGAAAGTCAGCAGGTCCTTCCCTGTGGCGAGGTCCCAGAGCTTGAGCTTGGCGTCGAAAACACCGAGCCGTGAGACGCTGAAGGAGGCAAGTCGCCGACTGTCGGGGCTGAAGGTCGTCCTGCCGACCATATAGCCATCACCCGTGAGCGAGTAACGCTCCTCGCCGCTGGCGGCATCGAGGACCTTGATCACACCGCCACCGCCTCGCTTCATCAGTGGCACTGCCAACCATCGGCCGTCTCTACTATAGGAGGGCTCGCCGACAGATTGCTCGTCCCACTGACGGCTCAGGACCACCTGGTCCGTCGCGACATCCCAGACTTCCAGAAGCCCAGAAGCCGGAGACTCGCCGAATCGAGGCCAGAACGTGACCGCGGCTCGGCGGCCGTCAGGGCTGAAGACAATGTTGTGCAGGAAGTCCCCATCCAGATCGCGATGGAGGCGCTCTTCGTCCGAATCGAGGTCCCAGATGGAAAGCGACGACTTTCGCGTCGAGAGGGATCCTGCCGATAAGGTCCTGGCCGCAATCATCGCCAGAAGCCGTCCATCGGAACTGAGGGCAACGTCGTCAAACTTGAAACCCACGTCGCGGGCATTGGTCTCTTCGCGGTCGCGATGGAACACGCTTCGACCTGTAGCGATGTCCCAGACCCGGAACTGAACGACCATCTTTTCGGGCCCATCGGTTCGAAACGTCATGAATTGCGCGGTACGCCAGTCGAGTGCCGTCGCGACTGAGCTTGACCTCTCGACCACCAGGGCTGTTTCGGGGACCGTCCAGGCGCGGGTTCGGTCGCCTGGAACAGCACCTGACCCGCCTGATCCCAGACCTTGATCTCGGTCTTCCCGAGCCCTCGCTGCGTCTCGAAGGCGGCAGCGAACCGATTCGCGCTCGCCGCCGAGGTCGGCAGGGCCAAGGTTGCCTCGTCAGTCCCCTTGAGCGTGAGGTGCTCGTCCTGGGCCAGGATCGGCCAGGTCACGATCTTGCTGCCCTGGCCCACGGCCGAGACGGACCGGCCATCGGCACTCCAGGCCACTTGCGAAACGATCGACCAGCTCCCTTTCAGGATTAGATCCGGCGATCGGCTCGCCCTGGTCTCATCCGGGGTCACGTCCCAGATCTGCACTTTCCCGCCCTCCGACACGTAGGCCACGCGCGTTCCGTCGGGACTGAACGCGATCGGGTCGCTCCCGGTCAGCAGTTTGGTCTGGTCCTCCTCCCTCATGGTGAGTTTGAGGAGCTCCTTGCCCGAGCCGGCATCCCGGATCCGATGCATCGGCCCGCCGTCGCGGGCGACCGCCAGAGTTCGCCCGTCGGGACTATAGGCCAAGGCGTCCGCCCCGCTGCCTATGCTGTGGCGGAACAGCTCCTTGCCCGTGGCGGTGTCCCAGGCGCGGAGCTCGCGCGCGAGCCTCGGCGGCAGCGGGGCCGGCGGGCAGTAACACGGCGGCGATGCGTGTCCCATCCGGACTGAATTGGATCGAGGACCATAACCGAGGGTGGGCCGTCCGGTAGCGGGATCGCCAGGAGCTGTTTTCCGCCGTCAATGTCCCAGATGATCAGGTCGCCACCGCCTTGATCCCTCGGCCGGGCGATCCTCGCTGCCAACCGTGTGGCCGAGGGGTCGAACGCCGGCGCCGAGACCGATGTTGTGAGGTCGGTGCGCGCAGAACACCTCGCGACCGGTTAACCAATCCCAGACTTTGACATCCCATTTGGCCGTACGACTCGACGCGTCGCGGGTTTGCGAGAGGTGGACGAAGCGCCGGCCGTTGGGGCTAAACTGGACCGAATTCGGGGAAGATGCCTGGCTCTTGCCAGGGTAGGGATCGATCCTGCGCACTTCCCGGCCGCTCAGACAATCCACCAG
Organism: uncultured Isosphaeraceae bacterium; assembly: GCA_963842405.1. GTDB lineage: Bacteria > Planctomycetota > Planctomycetia > Isosphaerales > Isosphaeraceae > CAVZRC01. The sequence continues at coordinate 7,968 of CAWJGW010000047.1, forward strand.
CCTGAGCTCGAGCTCAACCGCGTTCGGGGGTCCCTTCTTCGGTCGCGAATACACCGTGGCGACGTAACGCGTCCCGTCGCGGCTCAACGTCCCAAAAGCCAGACCGAGGGGCAATTCGACCACACGGATGCCCGAGCCCAATCTTCGAAGGTACCGCCACTCGAATCCGCGCAGGTCGTCATCGCCCGATCCGGGCCGCTGCTGTTCCAGGATGTCGCGCATCCCGTCGAGGTTGTCGCTGTCCCAGGCCGCGTGAGCCAGTTGGATGTCGGAGACGTAGAGCGATCGCCGCAGCGATTGCCGGGCGAGCTCGGCCTCGCGCCGTTTGGCCTCCGCCTCGCTCAGGGACGCCTGGACCATATGTTCCGCGACGACGGCTCGATCTCGTTCCACGCCAGCGATCCGCTCGGCCTGCCTGGCCCGGACCGCCTGCCAGGCGCTCACAATGGTCCCCAGGATCAGCAGTGCGGCGAACGCCGAGGCCGTCGCCAGCGCGACCCGGTGCTTTCGGGCGAACTTCCTCAAGCGGTACGACGCCGAAGGGGGACAGGCTTCGACCGCTTCGTCGGCCAGGTAACGCTCGACGTCTCGGGCCATCCCGCTGGCCGTCTCGTACCGCCGCGTCCGATCCTTCTCCAGGCACTTCATCACGATCCAGTCAACCTCCCCGCGCATCAACTTCGCCAGCTTCGCCGGCTCGGTCTTGCGATGCGCCGAGATCGACGGCAGCGCGTCGCCCGATGCTGCTCAGCCGGGTGCTCGGCCTCGGCGGCTCCTCTTCCTTGATCCGACGCAGGATCTCGGCGTAGCCCGCCTCGCGCAGCGACGCGCGCTCGAGCGGCGTCGTGCCGGTCAAGAGCTCGTAGAGCAGGACCCCGAGTGCATAGACGTCGCTCCGCGTGTCAACCCCCAGGGCGCTGATCTCGGCCTGCTCGGGGCTCATGTACTCGAACGTGCCGACGATCGAACCGTACTGGGTGAACATGGTGTGGTCGGTTAACCTCTGGTCGGTGGCCTTGGCCACGCCGAAGTCGATCACCTTGGCGACGGGCTTGCCGTCGTAGAGCGTCACCAGGACGTTCGAGGGCTTGATATCTCGGTGGATGATCCCCTTCTGGTGCGCGTGCTGGATGGCCTGACAGACCGGGATGAACAACTCGAGGCGCTCGCGGGGATTGAGCTGGACGTCGTCGCAGTATTTCGTAATCGGGACGCCGTGCACCAGCTCCATGACGAAATACGGGCGGCCGGTCTCGGTCGTGCCGGCGTCCAGCACGCGCGCGATGTTCTGATGGTCCATCAAGGCCAGCGCCTGGCGCTCGGCCTCGAACCGCGCGATCACCTGCTGGGAGTCCATCCCCGGCTTGATGATCTTGAGCGCAACGCGCCGCCGGACCGGCTTCTCTTGCTCGGCCATGTAGACGATGCCCATGCCCCCCTCGCCGATCGGCTGCAAGAGCTTGTAAGGACCGATGCAGGTCCCGGGTCCTTCGGTGATGGGCCGGGGCTCTTGGGGAGCGGGCGAGCGAGCGGAGGGTGTGAACGGGTCGGTCAGGTCCGCATCGATTGCCGGCTTCTGGAGAAAGCTTCCGGCGTCGGCATACGCTTGCAGCAGGGCATCCAGCTTTCGGCGGAGCTCGACGTCGCTCGTGCAAGCCCGATCCAGATAGGATCGTCGCGCTCCGGGATCTTCGATCTCCACGGCTTCGGCGAAGATCGCTTTGACGCTCGGTTTTTCCGCGTTCATGGCTCGGTCCTCCATCGGGATTGATCGCTCTGGAGGGCAGTGCGACGTCCGAGAGCGAATCGTGCCATCAGATTCGAGCTTTCTCTCAGAGTCTGTCCCGGACGCCTCAAGGGCCGTCTCGTCGGGTGCTCTGTGAGCACCGAATTCGGCGAAGTACGCCATACTCGGTGCTCACAGAGCACCCTAGTGCGCCTGCAATTGCATTGAATCAGCAAGGTGAAAGTCCTTGCCAGGATGCTCTGGCATTCCGTAACCGAATGGTAACTGCGTCGCCGTGAGGCGGGGTGGAGAGCAACCGGAGGTGAACGATTAGTCCGTAACGCAAGTGAACTCGATTCGGCAGGTCGTCGTGGCGAGCCTGCTAGAAGAATGGCGAAGCCCAACTGACGCACGGCCCCTCTTCACGGGCGGCCACAGCGATGTGGTCCGGTAAGCCTGACACAGAAAACCCCAGAGACGTGTCGGGACGACGGCAGGTGGTTGGAGACGGAATGATCGGAAGATTCGATGACAGAACGCAGGGAGACCTGGACGCCGAAAAAGCCGGTGTTCATGCGCCTTCGGGAACCGAAGAGCCGGGCGTCCAGGAGTCAGAGCACCCATAGTAGCGCAGAAGCCGGGTAATGCCGGTGGAGCCAAGGGGTGCAGGAAGGTGGAGACGCGATGACCAGATCGACGGAAATCCAACCGGTGGCAGTGTCCGCAAGGACTATACGTACCGGAAAGACCCGGGACCTGCGGTCCTGGGTCGAACCGACGGTTTGGACAGAGCGGATGTTGACAGCCCTCGAACAGGGGGTCAAAGGAGGCAAGTGGTTCAGCCTGATTGACAAGGTCCATCCCGAACGGACTCTGAAAGCCGCGTTCTCTCAAGTGGCCGCGAATCAAGGAGCCGCCGGGGTCGATCACGTCACGATCTCGATGTATGAGACCCACGAGGACGAGGAACTGAGGCGACTCAGCGAACACTTGCGGAACGGGACTTACCGCCCGCAAGCGATCCGCCGACACTACATCCCCAAACCGGGGACTCAGGAGAAGCGGCCGCTGGGGATACCGACGGTCCGAGACCGGGTGGTTCAAACGGCACTGCGGATGGTGATCGAACCGATCTTTGAGCTCGAATTCGCCGAGCAAAGCTACGGCTTTCGCCCCGAACGGGGATGCAAAGACGCGCTGCGACGAGTGGATGAGCTGCTCAAACTCGGTTATACCGCGATCGTAGATGCCGATCTGAAGAGCTACTTCGACACGATCCCGCACGACCGCCTGATGGCCCTGGTGGGTCAGAAGGTATCGGACGGACGAGTGCTGACTCTGATCGAGGCGTTCCTCAAGCAAGGCGTCCTGGACGGCCTGCGCGAATGGACCCCCGAGATGGGCAGTCCCCAGGGTGCTGTGATCAGTCCGCTGTTGAGCAACATCTATTTGAACCCTTTGGACCATCGGATGGCCGAAGCGGGGATCGAGATGGTGCGCTACGCGGATGATTTCGTGATCCTGTGTCGAAGCCCGGAAGAAGCGACCCAAGCCTTGGCTCTGGTGCAGCAGTGGACGGCGGAAGCCGGGCTGGTGCTGCATCCGACCAAGACGCGGATCGTCGACGCGACGGAAGACGGCTTTGAATTCCTGGGCTATCGGTTCGAGAAGGGCAAACGCTACCCCCGAGCCAAAAGTCTGACGAAGCTCAAGGACACGATCCGAGCGAAGACGAAGCGAACGACCGGGAAGAGCCTTCGGGCGATCATCGGGAGTTTGAATCCGACGCTCCGTGGCTGGTTTGAATACTTCAAGCACGGCGACCGCTGGACGCTCACACGACTGGATCAGTGGACCCGGATGAGGCTGCGAAGCATCCTCCGAAAACGACTGGGCTTGAAGGGTCGAGGCCGCGGCGCGGATCATCATCGCTGGCCGAATATCTTCTTTGCCGAGCACGGGTTGTATAGCTTGCACGCAGCCCATGTGATGGCCTGTCAATCCTCTTCGAGGTGAATGCAAAAACCACCGACTGGAAAGCCGTGTGCGGGAAATCCGCCCGCACGGTTTGGAGGGAGGGGGAGCTGAAACTAATCAGCTCTCCCTACCCTATCCGATCACTGCGGCTCGGGCGTGAGCTGGTCCGACAGGATTTGCAACTGCTCGAGGTCGTCCTTCGTGAGGTTCAGGTAGGTCGTCCGGGCCCCGTCGAAATCGACCCTGCTGAAGTTGTAGACGACGCGGACCCGGGCATTCTGACCGGCCGTTTCGGCGAGGATCTGTTTGACGAACTCGCGGACGCTACCGATGCGCGTCTTGCCGACCATCCAGAACGTGTCGCCTTCGGCGAGCTTGCCAATGTTCAGGCGATCGGAATCCCTGCCCGGATCGAGGATCAACGCCCCTCGCTCGCCGTAGAGGTCGTACGTATCTTTCAAGACCGGCGTCACGTCCGCGAGCGTCATGCCGAGCACGGTGTACGTCTTGAGGTCGGCGGGCAAGGATATCGGTTTCAGTCGGACTTCGAGGCCGATCTGATCGCTCTTGAGGGCCATCGGCAGGTAAAACGTCTGCCGGATGTCCATGGCCCGGGCGCTCAGGAGCGTCAGGCCCTCGCTCAGCCCACGCAGGGCGAACTTGCCGTTCGCGTCGGTCGCGATCGCCTTGCGGTGTGACCCGTCCTTGCGAAGGACCTTGACCATCGCCCCGGCAACCGGCTTGCCGGCGGCGTCGAACACGCGGCCCGCGATCTGGTGACCTGTCTCGAGGACAACCCGCACCGTTCCGCGCCGGTCGGGCGCCAGCGTGTAAACATCCTCCAGCTCGCGGTCGATATAATCGGGATGCGCGAAAAGGACGGCTCCTCGGGTCTCTCCGGTCGGGGGGAGGGCGATCGGCTGCGCGGGATAGTTGAAGAGTTCGAACGACCCATCGGGCTGGCTCTCGGTTCGCTCGATGGAGCCGGTGGTCCTGGCGGCCTTGGCAGTGGCATAGGCGTGAATCTTCACCCCTGGGATCGGCCTCCCTTGTTCGTCAACGACGATGCCGGCGAAATAGAGCCCGGGCTTGAGGATCAGAGGAACATTCGTCGTCGTACCCGGCCCGATTTCGAGGCGCTTGGCCTCACTCATACTCCTCGGAGGTCCCGCCAGACTGCGATAGCCGGGTTTCACCGCATCGATGACGATCCTCGTCTGGCGGATGAGCCCGGGAAACTCCAGCCGGTATTGCCCTTTGGCATCGGTCCTGGCTTCCAGTCGCTGGATCTCCCTGGGACCGGCCGTAGGTCGAATCGTGGCAGGGAGAGGTCGAATCGTGGCAGGGAGAACGGTGACGCGCACCCGGACATCGGCCAGGGGAGCCTCCGCGTCGTCGGTCACGCGACCGAGCAGAATCGCGGCCCGGGTGGAGGAGGGTGACTGATCCTTCGGGGCGGTCTTGCTCTTCGGTTCGGGATCATCGGCCAGGGCCATGACCATCGGGAGGGCGAGAAATCCGGCCGCCAGCGCGGCACTCAGGGCACCTCGACCATTCGTGCGGAGCTGGATCATCATACGATTTCTCCTGGATCATCTGCCGTGCATGTCGTGCGCCGGCCGCATCGAAACGGGTCCGATTCATCCTCGGCGGCCGGCTCGCTCCTTCTCATCGTCGTCGTCATCGTCATCGTCAGGCTCGCGCACCCCGGGTTGTTCGCCGGGCCGGCCGGGGTACTCGCGCGATCCCTTGAAGAGACTATACCAGGTGATCCGGTTCATCCAGTAGGGATCGGGGGCGTCGAGGTGGCTCCAGTCGAGCGAGCGGGTCTTCTCCAGCCAGTAGCGATCGGCGTCGGTCATCGCGTGGCGGCGAGAGGGGTTGCGCTCGTCGAGCGGCACGTTGTTCGGCACGCTGCGATAAGGGGTCAGGTCGAGCCGATCGCTGAAGCAGGCGACGATCGGGTCGGAGACCGAGTCGAACTTGTTCAAGCGATCGCCGCAACGATTGCCGGGCGACCTCGGCTTCTCGCCGTTTGACCTCCGCCTCGCTCAGGGAAACGTCGGCGATGTGTTCCGCGACGACCGCGAGATCGCGTTGCACGCGGGCGATCCGCTCGGCCTGCGTGGCCCGGACTGCCAGCCAGGTGCTCACGACCGTCCCCACGATCAGCACGGCGGCGAACGCCGAGGCCGTCGCCAGGGCGGCCCGGTGCTTTCGGGCGAACTTCCTCAACCGGTACGAAGCCGAAGGCGGACAGGCTTCGACCGCTTCGTCGGCCAGGTAACGCTCGACGTCTCGGGCCATCCCGCTGGCCGTCTCGTACCGCCGCGACCGGTCCTTCTCGAGCGCCTTCATCACGATCCAGTCCAGGTCGCCTCGCACCAGGGCCGAGAGTTTCGCCGGCTCGGTCTTCCGGTGCATCGACACCGTGGAAAGCTCCTCTCCGAGGGTGCTGAGCCGCGTGCTGGGCTTCGGCGGCTCCTCCTCCTTGATGATGCGGCGGATCTCGTCGTACGCCGCGGTGGCGAACCGCTCGCGGTCGAACGGCGTCGTGCCGGTAAGAAACTCGTACAGGAGCACACCGAGGCTGTACACGTCGCTGCGGGTGTCGACGTCCAGCGCGTTGATCTCCGCCTGCTCGGGGCTCATGTACAGCGGCGTGCCGATCATCTGCTGGAGGCGGGTGTAGATCGTCTTGTCGGTGAGCTGCTGGCCGACGGCCTTGGCCACGCCGAAGTCGATCACCTTGACCACCGGCACGCCGTCGTGGGGGGCCACCAGGATGTTCGACGGCTTCAGGTCGCGGTGGATGACGCCCTTGGAGTGGGCGTGCTGGACCGCCTGGCAGACGTTGATGAACAGCTTCAAGCGGTCCTGGGTGGCGAGCTGGTGGAGGTCGCAATACTCGATGATGGGCATCCCCTTGACCAGCTCCATCACGAAGTAGGGCAGGCCGCTCTCGGTCTTACCGGCATCGAGGACGCGGGCGATGTTGGGATGGTCCATCAGGGCCAGGGCCTGGCGCTCGGCTTCGAACCGGGCGATCACGTCGCGTGTATCCATCCCCGGTTTGATGATCTTGAGCGCGACCTTGCGGCGGACGGGGTGCTGCTGTTCGGCGACGAACACCAGGCCCATTCCCCCCTCGCCGATCTGCTCCATCAGCTTGTACGGGCCGACCAGGGTGCCGGGCCGCTCGGCAATCGGCTCATAATCGTCGGTGCGGTCCCCGGCCTCGGCGGCGGCATTGAGGAAGCTGCCGACCTTGGGATGCGCATCGAGCAGTCGCTCGACGTGCCGGCGGATTTCCAGGTCCGGGCAGGCGGCGTCCAGATACGAGGCCCGGGCCTCGAGCGTCGGCCGCTCCAGGGCGGCCACGAAGATCGACTCGATGGCGGACAGGTCAGTCATGAGGGGCTCCTTGGAGCCTATCCCAGTAGGGTGGGTGAAATTCACCGATCTTCTGTCATCACAAGCACTTGGTGGGTTTCACCCACCCTACGAACCGTCCTGTTGGGATCGACTCATTCTGTGGGGTTCCATCTGTCCGTGCGACGGAATCCCTCAAAACCCCTCACGTCGGGGATGGTTTTTTGGGCAGAGAGTCCGACGGAGGCTCTTCTTTCAGCTCGGCGAATAGCCAGGTGCGGGCGAACGCCCAGTATCGCTCGGCCGTCGCCAGCGAGACGCCCATCGCGCCGGCCGCCTCCGGCATGGTCAGCCCGGCGAAGAACCGGAGCTTCACCACCTCGGCCCGCTTCGGGTCGAGTGCGGCGAGCCGGTCGAGCGCCTCGTCGAGCGCGAGCAGGTCGTCGTCCGGCGGAGGCTCGGCTAGCGAACATCCCGAGTCGAGCTCAACGCGCCTGAGCCCGCCGCCGTGCCGGCCCCGGGCTTTCCGGCGAGCGTTCTCGACGAGGATCCGTCGCATGGCCTCCGCCGCGGCGCCGAAGAAGTGGCCTCGGCCGTTCCAGGGCTTCGCGTCGTTGGCGTCAACCAGGCGAAGGTAAGCTTCGTGGACTAGTGCCGTCGCCTGGAGCGTCTGGCCGGGTTTTTCGCGGGCGAGCCGGTCCGCGGCCAGCTTGCGCAGCTCCTCATAGACCAGCGGCAAGAGCCGATCGGCGGCGGTCGGGTCGCCCTGTTCGATGGCCACGAGAATCCGGGTCACTTCGTTCATGGATGAAGGCCGATCCGTTCCCTACGCTCCCGATTTGATCCCGATCTGCCCCGGGTGCGCCACGGCACCGGATCGACTCGGGCAGATCGACACGACAGCACGGGACATCAACAACCAGGGTAATCTGCCGAGCTGCGTCAGGGTAGTCATCGCGGGGTGGACGCCATGAGTTGGCCGGCACGCGTTGCTAGAGCGTATCACACTTGGGTTGCGCACACTCGGAGCCCGCTGCCGAAGAACCCCCCCTGGCCCCCCTTCGTAAGGGGGGGAAAGGGAACGGGCCAGCCGCCTCGATTCTCCCCCCTTACAAACGGGGGGGTTAGTGGGGGTAGATGGGTATCGACCCCGGGATGTCGCGCCACTCAACTGCTACGCGCTCTAACATCTTCCTCCATCAGATCTCCGCGTCGTTCGCGCGCCTTTGGGGGATCCCCAATGACCGATTCCCGATCCCAAATGGGATGATTCCAAATCTCTGCAATCGGCATCCCCTTTTGGTTGCGGCTGTGCTACGTTAGGCCAGATTTAATCGACCTCGTCGTCAACGGCCCCACGTCATCGAACGCTTCCTGTCCCCCGTTCCTCTTACAACACAGGTTTCCCGATGCAGAAATACGCCCGGCTTTGCCTCACGCTGACTTTGGGAACGATGGTGTTCGTCGGCGAAAGTTCGGCGTGCTGGTTTCGCCAGCACACGGGCCGTCGGCAGTGCTGTCGCTTGCACGGCCCGCAACGGGCCTGCAACGTCCCGGTGGTTTACCTGCAACCGGCACCGGTCGCGTGGTCCGTCACGGCGACCGCGCAGGCTCCCCCCCGCACGGTCATCGCCGACATTCCCGCCGCGGCCCTGGCCCGCGCCAAGACATTCGTCTTCAAGGGGAAGACCTATCAGGCGATCCCGACGGACGAGCGCGGCGAGTCCGAGGAGAAGGAACTCCGGGAACTCTCACCCGCCAGCCGCGGCATCGGGCGAGCGACGGAGAGCATTTCGCCGGCGCAGCTCGCAAGGCGGCCAAGACCTCGTTCGGCGTCGCTCCGGTTGAGAGTTTCGCCTCGCCGGGCGCCGTGCTCGACTCGATCCTCAACGGAGCTACTCCCGTCGATAATGATCGAGACATGCGTCGAAACGTCAATGAAAACTCCCCCCGCGCCTCGGAAGAGCAGCGCAACGTCACCGTGACCGCCTTCCTGTATGCCACCAAGAAGGAAACCGACAACGACTTCCATCTTCTCATCGGCGACAACCCCAACGGCGGCGATGGTCGGTTCATGACCGCCGAGGTCTCGGGTCTGCCGAACCCCGATGACAGCCTGACGCCCCAGTTCCAGAAGGTGCGCGACACGTACAAGGCGTTCTTCGCGGCGACCGGCCAAGCGCTCCCCGGCGATCGCTACGTGAGGTTCTCTCCGCCCATCCCGGTGACCATCACGGGGTCGATCTTCTTCGATGTGGATCACAAGATCGGCATGGTCCGTTCGGGTGACATCGTCCCCGAGACCGTCTGGGAAATTCATCCCGTCAGCGACCTGGTGTTCAGTTCGGATGGCGCGTAGTCTTTAGAGGCCCACCGGGCACCGCGGCGGATTCGGTGGGCCTCGCCGCGAGGGATCGCGGCTCGACCCACCCTACAGTTATGCCTCCGCCGACCTCTTCACCTTCTCGTACCTACGGTCAGAGCCCCTGTCGCGGCATGATGGCAAGGTCCTATCTCCCGGCCTCAACGCGATCATCATC
>CAWJGW010000048.1:0-52439 GCA_963842405.1 uncultured Isosphaeraceae bacterium
AAACCAAGCCATGGTGGTCCTCCTTGCGGGACGTCACAGTCAGGATAACCGCTTGCTTTCTCCGAGAACTTGTGACACAAATCCTTGACTCCGTGAAACGTCTCATTCCGTGCCGCGCGGGTATAATCGGGATTGCAGGCTTTGAGTATTTGACTTATCGTGTTTCTTTGAGGGACTTTACAACGCATCAACAAGAGCACATTCTCTACTTGGGGTGCTAGAGGTCACCGGTTCAAATCCGGTCGCCCCGACTGAAAGCTGAGTCTTTACCACAAAGCAACTTATGGCTGCTCTCAAAAGCAGACTCCGCAACCTGGAAGTCCGGAAAACGGTGGTAACGCTACTACTTTGACCCGGATCGAAAGGGGTTGCCCCCATGTCAGCGTCCCCCAAACCCCCCGAAATATCGCCACTGCAAGCCCAAGCACCTCGGCGTCGTCCGGATCGATGGGCGCGATCAATGTCTCGGAAAGCACGGCACTCCTGAGAGTTACGAGACTGACCATGGCAGAGCTCTGCGTTTGGGAACGACCGCCACTGTGAACAATACTACGTCAAGACCGGCGTGGCGACTAACCAAGTCCGAATGATCCGGCTTTTGCTCGATGTTCCGAGGAGCCTGTACGGCTCGACCCACGCGAAAGAGTTAGGTCCGCTCGCGATCGAGGCATGCCCGGCCGAGTGCATCATGTCGCCTATGACTCTGAACGGAACGGCAAGACGTCCGATCGATGGGTTACTCGAACCGGTAGAACGCTCCGGACGATCGCGCTCCGTCAAGGAGATTATTACTTCTCGCAACCAGCATGGCATATGCAATCACCTCGGTTTGTCGGCGACATCCCCCGACAATTTCGTCTTTCAGGTTGCAGGCCATGCGTCGGAAGACGCCGTCCCAGTCGCCGGGCGTCGATTGCCGGAAGAGGGTCATGGTCGGATACCAGGGGGAATCGTCCCGGTCCATCATCCAGCGCCACTCGGCCACGGCGGGCAAGGCGACCCAGAGCCTCACCCCCAGGCTACCCGCCAGGTGGGCAACGGCCGAGTCGGGCGTGACGACCAGGTCGAGATGATGCATCACGGCCGCCGTATCCAGGAGGCTGCGACGGTCCTCGTCGCCTCCCCCGGGGTCCTGGAGCACCGAGACCGGGAATCGACCATCGAGTTCGGTAATCTGCTCGGTCCCCTCACCCTTCTGAAGACTGATCAAGCAGATCCCAGGAATCTCGCCCAGATGGGCCAAGTGGCGCAGGGGGAAGGAGCGCCAACGATCGACGCGGTTGCGAGGGTTACCTTGCCAGGCGATCCCGATTTTGAGCAGTCGCCCGGGGCCGGTGGCGCGGTCCTCGATTCCGGCCCTCAACCTCGGCGACGCTCCGTTCGACGATGGGACGCCAACGCTCGATCGTCCCGGCATCGGCCGACAGATAGGGGACGTCGGCGGCCAGTGACGTCTGAGTGGTACCCAGGACCGCGGGAAGGCTCATCAGCGGCGAATGGACCTGGCAATCCGACTCCGGGAGGATCGCGTCCTGGACCTGGTCGACGCCCGGACATCGGGCCGCGATCTCAACCAACGGCTTGGGGCAGGCCAAGGTCACTCGGCCGCCGCGACGCTTGACCACGGGCGCAAACCGGAGGAATTGCAGCGTATCGCCCAGCCCCTGTTCGGCATGCAAGAGGATCGCACGCCCGGCCAGGTCCTCCCCGGTCCATCTCGGCAAGTTCACGGCTGGCGCGGTATGGTTCCGGCACCTCAACCGCCATTCGTATTCGGCCCAGCCGCGTTGGAAGTCGCCCCGCGCCAGCCAAGCATAGGCGCGATTCCGTCGCGCCTCGGGATAATCCGGACGAAGTCGCAGCGCCTGCTCGTGACATCGGATTGCCTCGTCCCATTTCCCCTGACGAGCGAGTGTCATGCCCAGGTTGTCGATGGCCTCCGGCGAATCGGGCCGGTGTCGCAGAGAGGCTCGAATCCAGCCCAGGGCCTCTTCGAATTCTCCGAGGTCGGAGAGTGCTACACCCAGATTCATCTGGGTCTCAGGCGAATCGGGACGGAGTGCGAGGGCCTGCCGATAAAATTGGATCGCGTGGCCGGGCCGTCCTTGTTCCCAGATGGCATTGCCGAGGTTGTTCAGGATTCCGAAATCCTCCGGATTCACCTCCAACCCGCGTCGATAGTAAGCCTCCGCCTCCTGCACCCGGCCCTGCTGCCAGACCGCAGTGCCCAGGTTATTCAGCGTGCCCGGGTGCTCCGGCCAGATCCTCAGTACCATGCGCAGGTAATTCTCCGACTCGGCATACAGCCCTTTCGTCAACAACGCCGTCGCCTGCTTATAGTAAGTCACTGCAATAAAGGCATTTGCGTCCTTGGAACGACTTCCTCGGCATGCCTCCAGCACGCCTTGTTCCGACATCCCAGCCATGGGGTTCCTCTCCTTTCCTTGAGATTGATGCCCTGAGTCATACCACAAGGCTCGACTGTTCCAAGACCAATTGTCTCTCCGCCGGTCGCCGGGATCATGATACGGCGACGAGGGTCTTGCCGATCGATCGCCGCGGAGCTTAGGCTACCAAGGGTTCTGGCCCGGGCCGTCCCTTGCTCGGTGTTTGGGGTGCATGCCTAATTCCTAAACCAGGAAACGACTTAGGCTATTTCTTCCCTTGATTCTTGCCTTGCAGGAGTCTGCTTCAATGAACTTCCGGTCGGCCCTTGGCTTGGTTCTTGTCGCGCTGTCCCTGGCGAGTCTCATGATGTCCGCATCGGTTCAGGCAGACGAGGGAATGTGGGTCTTCAACAACTTGCCCCTGGCACAGCTCAAGGCCCGATATGGCTTCGAGCCGCCACCCGGCTGGGCGGAGCATCTGCGATCGTCGGCGGTCCGATTCAACAACGGAGGCTCCGGGTCGTTCGTCTCGGCCGACGGACTGATCATGACGAACCATCACATCGGCGCGGACACCTTATCCAAGTTGAGCACGTCGACGAAGGACTATCATCGCGATGGCTTCTTCGCGCAACTCCGATGAGGAGGTCAAGGCGCCGGATCTCGAGCTCAACGTCCTGGTGGGCATCGAGGATGTAACCGCTCGCGTCAATCACGAGGTGCCCGCCGGGATGGACGACGCCAAGGCCGCCGAGGTCCGTCGGCGCGCGATGGCCCAGATCGAGAAGGAGGCCACTGACAAGAATGGGCTTCGCAACGACGTCGTCACCCTCTACCTGGGGGGACAGTACCACCTCTACACCTACAAGAAGTACACGGACGTCCGGCTGGTCTTCGCGCCAGAGTTCGACGTCGCCTTCTTCGGTGGCGATCCGGACAACTTCGAATACCCCCGCTACGACCTCGATATGTGCTTCTTTCGAGCTTATGAGGACGGCAAGCCGGCGAAGATCGTGCACTATCTGAAGTGGAGCCTCAACGGGTCGAAAGACGGAGAGCTGGTTTTCGTGGCCGGCCATCCCGGACGTACCGACCGGCTCAATACCGTCGCCAGTATCGAGTATCTGCGCGATACCGCCTTCCCGTTCTCGCTGGATTACTTGAAGCGTCAGGAAGCCTTCCTGCTGGCGTTCAGCCATAACGGCGAGGAGGCGGCCCGCCAGGCGAAAGAGGACCTCTTCAGCGTCCAGAATAGCCGCAAGGCGCGCGTCGGCGGCCTGAAGGGATTGCGTGACGCCGCGTTCATGGAGCGCAAAGCTCGTGCAGAATCCGAGCTTCGGTCCCGGCTCAAGGCCGCCGCGAACTCCAACGAGAGAGGCGATGCCGCCTGGGATCGGATTGCCGAAGCCCAGAAGACGGCCGCGCGGATCCTCAAGCCTTACAACTACCTGGAACGCGGCTGGGCTTTCGACTCCCTGCTCTTCGAGATCGCCCGCAAAGTCGTTCGGCTGGCCGAGGAACGCACCAAGCCGAACTCGGATCGATTAAAAGAGTACCGGGAATCGGGACTCAAGTCGCTCGAACTGGAGTTGTTCTCCTCCGCGCCCATCTACCCGGCGTTCGAGGAGGCCAAGCTCGCCCACTCCATGGCCGAGTGGAAGCGGGCCATGCCGGCTGATCCCTTGGTGGAACGGGTCCTCCACGGCCGATCCCCGGGGGAGGCCGCCAGGCAGATCGTGATGGAAACAAAGCTAGCCGACGTGGACCTTCGGCGCCGGCTGGCGGAGGGGGGCAAGGCGGCAATCCTGGACTCGCACGACCCGATGATCAAGCTCGCCCTGGCCGTTGACACCGAAGCCCGGGCCGTCCGGAAGACGCGCGAGGACGAGGTCGAAGGCGTCGAGGCCGCCAATTACGCGACCATCGCCAGGGCCATCTTCGATGCCAAAGGCGACGCCGTATATCCCGACGCCACCTTCACCTTGCGGCTAGCCTTCGGCGTCGTGAAGGGCTACGAGGTTGACGGCAAGGCGATCCCTCCTTTCACGACGATCGGAGGTGCCTTCGAACATGCCAAGAACCACGGAAACTCACCCCCCTACGAGTTGCCCCCAACCTGGATCAAGGCCCGCGAAAGAGGAAAACTCAGGCTCGATACACCGTCTGAACTTCGTCTCGACGGCCGACATCATCGGCGGCAACTCGGGCAGCCCGGTCGTGAATCGCGACAACCAGGTCGTCGGCCTCATCTTCGACGGCAACATCCAGTCCCTGGTCCTCGACTTCGGCTACGACGACCGGCAGGCCCGCGCGGTCTCCGTCGACTCGCGGGGGATTATCGAGTCCCTGCGCACTATCTATCATGCCGATCGGTTGGTCTATGAGCTGACGGGTGGGAAGCCCGAGTGATGTGGCGCACCTTTACTGCCGCATGATGGGCGTGATCGTGCACCACATGCCGATGTTTGCTCGTCGAGGAGCCGGCTGCCGGCGTCCCAACGACAGGCGATGTTACCGGGGTCGTCGGCGGCGGATTGGTCGAGGTTGGGCTGGAGGGCGCTGTTACCGGGGTCGAGACCGGGGTCGTCGTCGGTGGATCGGTTGAGGTTGAGCCAGAGGAGGATGGCGGACTCGTGGAGATTGGCGGACTCGTGGAGATTGGCGGACTCGTGGAACCTGGAGGAGTTGGCGGGGTTGAGGAGTCAACAATCTGGAACGTGGTCGTTGCTTTGAGATTGAGTGAGTTGAAGGCCACGAACGTGCCCGTGTCGACCGAGGTGGTCGAGGTGCCGACGTTCGGGACGCCGTTCCATGCCGCCGTCAGGGTGAGCGACTGTCCAGGCTGAAGTGTACGCACTGCGATAAACATCGGATTGATACCAGCATTCGATCGCCATATAGTCGCTCCATTTTGCTCGATGACGAAGCCATCGATGCTGGGGCCTACGTTGACCGTCACGGGCTTGCCCGAATGGTTGGTCTCGGTAAAGGTCAACTGCACCGTCTGACCCACGGAATATACCGATTCGCCCGTGGTCAGGTTGGCCGAAAGTCCCGAGAGGAGAGCCCTGCTCTCAAGCAACTCAACGTTCAGGTTCCGGGGGGTGCGGCGAGTCATCTGGAAGCTCCTTCAGGTAAGATCGTTGGACTTCCTGAAAGAGATCGATCGATCCCTGACCGGGAAATCCGAAGCCGGACTGAATCACAGATCCGTCCGGCGATCCGTTTGAACCATGGGCCAGAGCATAACCTATTGCAATTGTCGAGCCAATCGCAGGTCGCCGAAGCTTCCGGCGCGGGCCCTTTTGACCTTTCGTCTCTCATCCCTTCTTCCCGCGTATCCGGATGGCGTCGAACATCCCGGTGTCGTCGAACGAGCCCACGCCGAGCCGGCCGTGGGTGAATGTCCGATCGTGGGCGGTCATGGCCGGGGTCTTCATGTCGTCAAAGTAGACCTGAATCAGGCCATCCTTGACGCTGCGGACGATCCGGACATGGTGCCAGCCATCGGTCCAGGGCGTTCCCTGGGTCCGCTTCTCGGCGATCGAGATCCGCGGCTTACCGTTGACCCGAAAGATGCTATTGGCGTTCGCGTCGGCCTGCTTGCCCAGGTGGACATAGTAGAAGTGGCTCGGATCCTGGTGGTTGAAGAACAGGCAGAGGTCGCGGTGCCCGTAGTCGCGTCCGGTCGAGCGGACATCGACGTCCAGGACGAAGTCGCCGAGGTCGAGCCCTTGCACCAGCGCGATGTTCAGCGGCGAGCGGACCGCCGGCTGGTACTGGCTCTCCCGGAACTGCTCCAGGACGCGTCCATGCGGACCCTCGATGCGACCGATCCGCCAGGCACCCTTGTCGGTGAAGTTCCAGCCGCTCGGCTCATCCCGCTCGAAGTCGTCCTGATAGGCGAGGGGGAGATTGGCGACGGCCTCGGGCAGGATGGCCGCGGTCATCGGCGCGGCCGTGACCGACCAGCAGCAACGCGGCGGGGACTAGCACGCAGAGCGGAAGGGATCGCCGGATTCGCATCAGATAAGCCTTCTTGTGAACGGGAGATCACAGGTGACAGCTCGCCCGTCCCTGCTTCTCGAAGTACCGCTGATGGTACTCCTCGGCGCGATAGAACGGGACGGCCGGGACGATCTGGGTCACGATGGGGCGGCGAAAGCTCCCGCTGGCATCGAGTCGTGCCTTCGACGCCTCCGCTTCGGCCTTCTGTTCCTCGTCATGGTAGAAGATGACCGAACGGTACTGCGTGCCGAAATCCGGACCCTGTCGATTGAGCTGGGTCGGATCGTGGGACGACCAGAAGACGTCGAGGAGCTGGCCGTACGAGACCTTGGACGGGTCATACTCGACCTCGACGACCTCGGCGTGGCCGGTCTGGCCGGTGCAGACCTGCTTGTAGGTCGGGTTCACGGTGTGCCCGCCCGAATAGCCGACGATCGCTTCGATCACACCCGGGACGCTGCGGAACTCGGCCTCGACGCCCCAGAAACACCCAGCGCCAAAAGTTGCCTTCTTCATGGGATTCGTCCTACCTGGAAGAAGTTGTCTGGCTCGTCGGGCCTAACGGCTGGCCTCAACCGCTTATTGTCCCGAACTGACGGCGGACTTGGATAGGCCAGTTGCCGCGCCGGGGACGGTGAGCCATGATGGAGGCTCGGCTGTCGGCAGCGCCGCCTGTTCATCGGCGATCCTACTGTATTCGCTCGGTTCGGTGTCCGACTCGACAGGGAGCCAGGGCATCGCGGCGGCTTTCTCATACTTTCGTTTCAGAAGGCCGTGGTAGGCTGCCAATCGCTTGTACTCGTCAGGTCCCAGGCGGATCACACGCCAACTCTTTTGACCGCCGATTACGCCTCGACTCGTCTCGCCCGAGGCGGCGGACTTGAGGTCGGAAGTCTCTGCGCCGAGCGTGCATGTCAGCCATTCCGCGGTATAATCGTTCATTCCGATTCCAGACCTCCTGCTCCAGCTCCCGAATCCGCTGCCGCCGCCTTGCCGCCCATCCTCCCATGAGGAGAGCGGCGATCGCGACGAGAATCAACAGGGTCCTCAGCCGGAATCGCCAGCGAAGCGGTTGTCGGCTCCGCCGTTCAAGTCCGACCGAAATGGCCCATGGTATCAAAGGTATCGCCACACGCATTGCTGGGCTCCGATTCCTTCCAATGATCGAGCCCCTGCAATTTACACATCCGCGATCAGGATATCGATTCCTTCGGACTGGCGTTCGAGGCGATCGAGGATGGAGTGGCCCCAGAGGCGTTTATACCAGGGCTGCCGGCTCTTGCCGACGACGATGATCTTGATCGCATATTCGCGGGCGAACGCCAGGATGGTGTTGGCGACGTCCGGTCCACGAAACGTCATCGGGACGCCGCCGAGCTGCTGGGCCAGTTCCAGGTGTTTGCTGATCAGTCGCTGGGTGGCCGCATCGATCCGGGTGAGGTCTTCGGCCGGGATCTGGATGTAAACCGCGTACCAGGGGGCATTCAGCCGATCGGCGATCCGGGCCGTCTTGCGGAGCAGTGCCGGCGCGGCGGGGCTCCGGCTCGAGAGCCCGACCATGACGCGGTCGGTCGCGGAGAGCGGGTACTGGTCGGCCTCGGCCCGCCGGTTGCGTCGATCGATCAGGTGGGCGATCTCGGTCAGGGTGATCTCGCGGAGCCGGGTCAAGTTCGAGGGCGTGAAGAAATTCTCCAGGGCCGTATTGATCCGCTCCGAAGGGTAGATCTTCCCGGTGTTGAGCCGCTCGATGAGGTCCTCGACCGAGACGTTGACATTGACGATCTGGTCCGCCTCGGCCAGCACCCGGTCGGGGAAGCGCTCCTTCACGCGTACGTTCGTCGCACGCTCGATCTCATCATAAAGGCTCTCCAGGTGCTGGACGTTGACCGTCGTGATCACGTGGATGCCCGCGTGGAGCAGCTCTTCGATGTCCTGGTAGCGCTTGGTGTGGCGGCTCCCCGGCGCGTTGGTGTGGGCCAGCTCATCGACCAGGCAGACCGTCGGCCGCGCGCGAGGACGCGTCGAGGTCCATCTCGCGGAGGGTCACGCCGCGGTACTCGATGACATGGGGCGGAATGATCTCGAGGTCGCCGATCTGCTGCTGGGTCTCGACGCGGCCGTGCGTCTCGACCAGGCCGATGACGACGTCCACCCCCTGGGCCTTGAGGCGATGCCCCTCGCGGAGCATGGCATAAGTCTTCCCGACCCCGGCCGCCGAGCCCAGGTAGACCTTGAGCCGGCCCCGCGTCTGCCGGCGGATCAGGTTGAGGAACTGCTCCGGGGTGGGACGATGCAGTTCGGTCGGCGCCATGACATTCACCTCTGGAACACGGTGGCGATCAGCCTGGATTAGTGGCCGGCAGCCTGCTCCTTGTCAAGCGACAGGTTAAGGACCAACACGTTGACACGGGGCGGTGCGCCCAGGATCGCGCCCGACCGATTCGTCGATCGGGCGATCAGGTCCCGCATGCGTTCGATGGGGATGCCCCGAGCGGCCGCGACGCGCGGTGCCTGATAGGCGGCGGCCTCCGGGCTGATGTCCGGATCGAGACCCGAGCCGGACGCCGTGACCAGATCCACCGGGACGGGCTGCTCGGGCGTCGCCTTGAGCGCCTCGACCGGCCGGCGATCGCCTTCCGCAGGTCGGGGTTGTTCGTACCCATGTTGGAAGCACCCGCCGCATCCGCCTTGTAATCGACGAACGAAGGGCGCGGGTGGAAATACCGGTCCGACTCGAACCGCTGGGCGATCAGCTCCGAGCCGATGACGGTCCGGTCGTCACCGTAGATCAGGCTCCCTTCCGCCTGCGAGGGGAAGAGCAACTGGGCAAATCCCCAGACCACCGCCGGATACAGCACCGCGCAGAGGATAAAGGTCACCGCACAGGCCCTCAGGGCGAACGTCAGCTCGCGTATCATAGTCCGATCACTCCTCATTTTATCAATTCGATAAGAGGCTCACCGGCGTTGACCAGCCAGAGCAGCGGGTCGATGGCAAGGTCGATGAGCTTGATCCCGATGAACGGCGCGATGACGCCGCCAAGGCCGTAAAAGAGCAGGTTGCGACGCAACAGGGCACTGGCCCCGACCGGCCGGTAGGTAACGCCCTTCAGCGCGATCGGGATCAAGAGCGGGATGATGATGGCGTTGAAAATCACCGCGGAGAGGATCGCCGACTGGCGTCCGCCCTGAGTGGCCAGGCCCATCAGGTCGATGGCGCGGAGCATGGCCAGGGACTCGTAGCCGACGAACATCGCGGGGATGACGGCGAAATACTTGGCCAGGTCATTGGCGATCGAGAAGGTGGTCAGGGCGCCTCGGGTCATGAGGAGCTGCTTGCCGATCTCGACGACCTCGATGAGCTTGGTCGGGTCGCTGTCGAGGTCGACCATGTTGCCGGCCTCCTTGGCGGCCTGGGTGCCCGAGTTCATGGCCACGCCGATATCGGCCTGGGCCAGGGCCGGGGCGTCGTTGGTCCCGTCGCCCATCATGGCGACGAGCTTGCCGCCGGTCTGCTCCTTGCGGATGTAGGCCAGCTTGGCCTCGGGCGTGGCCTGCGCGATGAAGTCATCGACGCCGGCCTCGTCGGCGATCGACTTGGCCGTCAAGGGGTTGTCGCCGGTGACCATCACGACCCGGAGCCCCATCTGGCGGAGCCGGGCGAACCGCTCGCGGATGCCCGGCTTGAGGATGTCCTCGAGCTTGATCAGGCCGACGATGTCGTCGCCGCGAGGTCACGGCCAGCGGCGTCGCCCCCTTCGAGGCGATCGAGTCGACGGTATCCTGGTAGCCCTCGGGCACCGTGCCGCCTCGCTCCCGGGTCACTCTGGCGATGGTATCCGGAGCGCCCTTGCGGATCCGCGAGCCGTCGGGCAGGTCGATGCCGCTCATGCGGGTCTGGGCGGTGAACTCGACGAACCGGCTGCCGTTCGGCGCCTCGAGCTCCAGCGCATACTCGCGGCGGGCCAGCTCGACGATGCTCTTGCCCTCGGGGGTGGTATCGGCCAGCGAGGCGATCGCCGCCAGTCGCGCCAGGTCGCGATCGAGTCATCCCCAGCATGGGCACGAACAGCGTTGCGCGGCGGTTTCCCAGCGTGATCGTCCCGGTCTTGTCCAGGAGCAGCGTATCGATATCGCCGGCAACTTCCACCGCCTTGCCGCTCTTGGCGATCAGGTTGGCGGCCAGGGCGCGGTCCATCCCCGCGATGCCGATCGCCGCCAGCAGGGCGCCGATCGTCGTCGGAATCAGGCAGACCAGCAGCGCGATCAAGGTCGGGATGTCGAGGGTAATGCTGATAATAGAGGGCCATCGGATAGAGGGTCGCCGTGACGATCAGGAAGATGATGGAGAACGCGGCGAGGATGATGGTCAGCGCGATCTCGTTGGGCGTCTTCTGTCGCGAGGCACCTTCGACCAGGGCGATCATCCGGTCGAGGAAGCTCTCGCCGGCGCCGGCGGTGACCTCGACGATGATGCGGTCGGAGAGGACCCGGGTCCCGCCGGTCACGCCCGAGTGGTCGCCACCGGCCTCGCGGATCACCGGCGCACTCTCGCCGGTGATCGCCGACTCGTCGACCGACGCCAGGCCCTCGATGATCTCGCCATCGGCCGGGATGAGCTGACCGGCCTCGACCACGACGCGGTCCCCCGTCTTGAGCAGCGTCGAGGAGACCTCGACCGTCTCGCCCGACGGCTCCAGGCGATACGCGATCGTGTCCTGTCGCGTGGCTCGGAGGCTCTGCGCCTGGGCCTTGCCCCGCGCTCGGCCAGGGCCTCGGCGAAGTTGGCGAAGAGCACCGTCAACAGTAACAGGATCGCCAGCGCGACTGGTAAACGATCAGCCCCATGCCGGCGCCGTTGACGATCGAACCGATGGCGATGATCGTCGTCAGCACCCAGCCGACCTCGACCAGGAACATGACGGGATTGCGAGCCATGTTGCGAGGGTCGAGCATCGCGAACGATTGGATCGAGGCCATCCGGACCAGCGCGGGCTCGAAGAGCTTGAGGCGGCGCGTCTGCCGCCGTTGCAGCTTCATCGCCTGGACATCGGACGAGGGTCCGCTCGGGGACATGGGTCTCGGTCGGAGGGGCAAGGCTCATCGCAACCTCAGTGGTCAGTAGTCAGTGGTCAGTAATGCCTGTCGCCTGGTTCCTGCAAGGCCTCAGGGCACTGCCGTGGCCGTGGACAGGTGGTCGGCGATGGGGCCCAGCACCACGGCCGGCATGAACGACAGGGCCCCGACCAGGAGCACCGTACCCAGCAGCATCACGCCGAACGTCAGGTTGTTGGTCAGGAGCGTACCCGACGACGGCGGCACCCGCTTCTTCTGGGCGAGGAAGCCGGCGATCGCGATCGGCAGCACCAGCGCAGGGAACCGGCCAAGCAGCAGGATGATCCCGGTCGACAATGTTCCACGGCGGGTTGTTATCCGAGAGCCCTTCGAACCCGGACCCATTGTTGGCCGAGGCCGAGGTGACTTCGTAGAGGATCTCGCTGAAGCCGTGCGGGCCGGGATTCAGGACTGTCGTGCGTCCCCAGTCCGTCGCCGCGAACAGGGCCGCGCCGCAGCAGATCAACAGCGGATGGATCAGCATGGCGACCATGGCCAGCTTGACCTCCCGCGCCTCGACCTTCTTGCCGAGATACTCGGGCGTCCGTCCGACCATCAGCCCGGCGAGGAATACGGCGACGATGACATACATCAGCATGTTCAGGAACCCGGCCCCGATCCCGCTGAAGTCGACGTTGAGCATCATCAGGGCCATCGGGACGACTCCGCCCAGCGGCTGGAAGCTGTCGTGCATCGAGTTGACCGACCCGTTCGAGGTCGCCGTCGTCATCGCCGCCCAGGTCGCCGAGGCGACCGGCCCGTGCCGCACTTCCTTGCCCTCCAGGTTGCCCGACTGGCGGACCGGCAGGCCGGCGTCGCGGCGCTCGGCTGGAGCTCGGCTCCGATCGCGACCGCCGCCCCGACCAGCAGAAGGAGCAGCATCACCCCGAAAGACGACCGACGGCATGCGCGCGATCCTTGATCATCTTTCCGAACATGACGATCGACGCCATCGGGATGATGATGATCGAGACCACTTCGAGGAGGTTGCTCCACGGGACTCGGATTCTCGAATGGGTGGGACGCGTTCGGGCCGAAGAAGCCGCCACCGTTGGTGCCAAGCTGCTTGATCGCGACCTCGGCGGCCACGGGCCCCATCGCGATGACCTGCGAGCCCGGCTCGAGCGTACTGGCCTTCGCGGCCCCATGGAACGTCATCGGGACACCCGGTGGCCACCAGCAGCACGGCGACGACCGTCGAGAGCGGGACCAGGACGAACACCAGGCTCCGCGTCGTATCGAGGTAGAAATCGCCGAGGTGCCGGTCGCCACGCAGCCCGCGGATCACCGCCAGCATCACGGCCAGGCCGCAAGCCGGCGTGACGAACTGGAGCCAGACGATCCCGCCGAGCTGGCTGAAGTACGACAGGTGTTGTTCGCCCGAGTAATGCTGCAAGTTCGTGTTGGTCACGAACGAGCAGACCGTGTTGAAGATCACGGCCGTGTCGGCCCCGGGATGCTCGACGCCGGCGGCATCCTTGTAACCGAGTGCCGTCAGCGAGTCCTTTCCCGTCCGGGTTCAGAGGCAATTGGCTCTGCGCCAGCAGGACCACGAACGAAAGCACGAACAGAGCGGCGTTGAACGTGAGCATCGCCATCGCGTAACGTTTCCAGCCCATCTGCGACGGCTCACGGTGCCCGATCGCCCGGAGCAAGGTCATCGGTATGGCATCGATGCCCTTGCCGACCCGTTCCGGCGCGGGGTCGAGGGCGCGGGCCATCCACCAGCCCAGGGGCAGCGATCCCGCAATCGGCAAGCCAATCGCCCAGAACGGATGCAACAGCGACGAATCCACGGACAGACCTCCTACTCCCTGAAGGACTAGAATCGTTCCGGCCGAATCATCACATAACCCAGATAAATGAGGGCCGCGACAGTCAACAAACCGGTCACATAAATCATACGAGGCTCCCGCAAGTCAGAGGTGGTCGCAGGCCACGACCAGGGCATAGAAGAGCCCGAAGAAGGCCAGCCCCAGGGCGAGCGTTGCAATTGCCATCATTTTCTTCTTGTCCTTTGTCCTTGGTCATGGGTCACAAGTTGTTTCAGTAATGGCAATTGAGCACGATTCGCCAATTTCAACCAAGGACAATACCGTTGAATTAGCGTTAATCCGTTAATTTGAAAGGGTTTTGCGTCTCCTCGTTCCCACGCTCCGCGTGGGAACGAGTTTCAAAGCCTTCGTTCACTTCGGTTTATGGCTAATTCCACGGTATTGCAACTAAGGACCAAGGACAAAAGGACTAATGTCCAACGCAAGCCTAATCCGCTGGGGAACCAGTTACGGAGCACAGCGAAGGAGCCATGCCCTTCCTTCTCCTTGAGGATGAGGAGTCGATCGAGAAGCTCGTGGGCCTCGTCCGACTGGGAATCGAGTGCGATGACCGCTCGAAGCAACCGCTCCGCCTCGTCGAACTCACCGCGATTCACCGCGCGCTTGGCGCGAGCGAGGTCAAACGCGATCTCCTTCTCCTTGGAGTGATCCGACGTCGTTGCCGTGGCTTCCGGCTTCGGCGGCGGCGGGTTCGACCTGGCGGCCGGATGACGTCGGCGACGACCTCGCGGAGGGCCTGCGGCGTGATCGGCTTCGTCAGGAAATCGATCGCTCCCAGCTTCATCGCCGCGACGGCGTCGGGGATGCTGCCGTGGGCGGTCAGCATCACGACGGGCGTGCCGTCGCCCTCGGCGCGGAGACGGCGGAGGGTCTCCATACCGTCCATCCTGGGCATCCGCAGGTCGAGCACGACGAGGTCGCAAGGCGACACGCGAAGGTGTCCGAGTGCCCCCGATCCGTCCGCGGCCTCCCGCACCTGGTACCCGGAGGATTCCAGCGCGGTCCGAAGCATGAGCCGCACGTTTGGCTCGTCGTCAACAATCAGGATGCATTTCGTTGGGAGCATGTCATTGGACCTCCCGATTCGGCCGAATCGTGCGCATCGCGGCAGGCCGGGAGGGTGAACGTGAACGTCGTCCCCTTTCCCGGAATGCTGCTGACGTCGATCTGACCCCCATGAGCGGTGAGGATCTCGCGGACGATCGCCAGGCCCAGCCCCACACCTCCGGCCTGTTGACCCCCGGGAATCCGGTAGAACTTCTCGAAGATTCGCGGCAAGTGTTCGCGAGGGATCCCCTCACCCGTATCCTGAACGCGGAATCGAATGGTGTCGCCTTCCGGCTGGGCCTCGATGCGGATCGATCCCCCGCGCGGCGTGTGCTGGATGGCATTGACGATCAAGTTGTCGAAGACATGCTCGATCCGATCGCGATCGACCATGACGCGGACGAGTTCGCCGTCGATCTCGGTATCGAGCGTGATCGAGGCATCGTCGGCCCGCGATTGCATTCGCGCGGCGGCACCATCGACGAGCTCGGCGGCGAGGACCGGCTGGAGGTCCAGCTTGACGCGGCCCTGCTCGATCCGGGTCAGGTCGAGCAGGTCGTTGATCATGGCGAGGATGCGATCGGCATCCTGACGCGCTGCCAGGAGCAGCTCGATCTGTTTGGGCGTGAGCGGGCCCACAACCTCTTCCAGCAGCAGGTGAACGGCCATCTGCACGCTGGTCAGCGGGGTCTTCAGCTCGTGACTGACGGTCGAGACCATGTCGCTCTTCAAGCGATCCAGCAGGTGGAACTTGGTCACGTCCAGGAGGGCGACCGCGGCGCCGATCAGCTCGTCCGGCGCCGTCCGGATCGCCACGACCCGCGGCAGGAAATAACGTTCCTGGCCGCCGTCGGGGAGCGGAATCGCCTGTTCGAGCGAGTGCGGGAGATAGTCGCCCCGACCGGCCAGTACGTCGGTGACCAGGGATTTCAGCGGTGAAATGGGATACCAGGGAACCGCGGGCTCCGTCGCCGGCACGACGCCGAGCAGGCGACGCGCCGCCGGATTGGCCTGCTCCACCGAGCCAGCCAGGTCGACCACCACCACGGGGTCGGGAAACGAATCGATCGTCGCCTGGGCGGTCTTCTGGGCGCGGAGCAGCCGGGCCGTCCCGGCTTGCCGGTAATCGCGGAGGGTTCGGGCCATCTCGTTGAACGCATGGGCCAGGTCCCCCAGCTCGTCGCGCGAGGCGGCCGGCACGATCTGGTCGAGCTCGCCCCGGGCCAGCGCCCGCGCACCGTCGGTGACCGCGTGGATCGGGTTGAGAATCGACCGGCTCAACCTCAGCGAGACCCCAACCGTCAGGGCCACCGCGGCGATCAGGGCACCGATCATCAGCCGGATCGAGTCCCTGGCGTTGCCCCGGGCGCGCCGGTCCATCGCCTTCATGTTCTCCTGGTTGAGGCGCAGGACCTGGTCGGCGTCGTTCTTGGATCTCTTGAAGGTCGGCAGCAGCTCGCGGGCATAGACCTCGGCCCGGTGGCTCGGCGGCTCGGCGGGCAGGGCGAAAAAGCGATCGGCCGAGGCCAGGTACTGACGGAACAACCGATCCAGGGAGTCGGCGTAAGCCTGTTCGCCTTCCACGGTGATATTGCCCTGCTCGATCTTCAAGTTCTCCTCGAATCGAGGCCGATTCTCCTCGAATTGCTCGCGGCCGCGACGGTCGCGTCCCCCGACCGCGAAGAGCAGGCCGGAATCCATCCGCTCGATTGCCTCTTTCATCCCCTCGGCTGCCAGCACGCTCCGATAGTTCTCCCGAAGGATCACATCGATATTATTTCCCAGACGATAGAACATGATGATGGCCCAGAGGCCCAGCGCCACCAGGATCGCCAGCGTCGGCAAGAGCCCGATCAAGAGCTTGGCTTGGAGCGTCTTCATCTTCACCGTCCCTTGTGTCCCCCCCACCGCGATTGTCGTGCCGCGAACCTGGCATCCGCCAGATCGCCGTCCCAATTGCCGATCCGCCTTGAACATGGGGGTTGTGAGCCATGTGCCCCGACCTCAGCGGCCCGCCATCTTGTCTTGCAACTTGCACGAACACGAGGTCCGGACCTTGCAAATTGCATCAAGAGCGGAGCGGCGACGACAAGGCCCGGCTCACCTCGCCGCCGACGATCAGAGACCATGTTGTTTCCGCTTTCGATAGAGCGTACTGGGGTCGATGCCCAGGATGCGAGCGGCATCCTCCCGGCTGGGGCAACGCGCGAGGATGAGCCGGATATGCTCGGTCTCGAGTTGCTCGAGAGTCACCGGCCGTCCCACCTCGATCGGGCTATCGGATTCGGAAGCGGATCGAGGCATGGCCGACGAGAATGCGGCTGGGCAGGTCGTCAGGTCGAGGACACGACCCTTGGCGAAGATCGCGGCGCGCTCCATGGCGTTGCGTAACTCGCGAAGATTGCCCGGCCAGTTGTACCGGCTCAGGGCCTCGCGAGCCTCCGGAGTGAAGCCCTCGATCGTCTTGCCGACCTGGCGCGCGAAGAAGGCCAGGAGATGCTCGGCCAAGGTCGAGCCGGTCCGATCGCGATCGGAGCGGGGGGAGTGTCAACTCCACGACATTCAGGCGAAACAGCAGGTCCTCGCGGAACTGGCCGGCGGCGACGGCCGCATCGAGGTCGCGATTGGTCGCCGTTACGAGCCGGACGTCGGCCGTGCGCGGCCGGGCTTCGCCGACCCGCTCGTATCGCCGTTCCTGAAGGAACCGGAGCAACTTGGGCTGGAGAGGCATCGGGAGGTCGCCGATCTCGTCGAGGAAGAGCGTCCCACTCTCGGCCGCGGCGACCTTACCCTCGGTATCGGCAACGGCTCCCGTGAAGGAGCCGCGGGCGTGGCCGAACAGGGCGCTCTCCAGCAACTCGGCGCTCAGGCTCGGGCAACTGACCGTGACGAACGGCGCCCGGGCACGACGGCTCCAGCCATGAATCGCCCGAGCCAGGACCCCCTTTCCCGTCCCGCTCTCGCCCCGAATCAGCACGACCGCGTCCGTCGCGGCAACCTGACGCCCCTGCTCCAGCACGACCCGCAACTGCGCATCATCGCTCTCGAGCGAGACTTCGGGGATCTCGCCCGCAATCTGCTCTTCCAGGTCATCCACGCGGTTCTGAAGGCTCCGGAACCGCTCGACACGCTCCAGCACGGCCCGAACCTGCGCCGGCGTGAACGGCTTGGGCAGGTAATCGAACGCGCCCCGCCGCATCGCCTCGACCGCGTTGTCGATGCTCCCGTGGGCCGTGATGATCACCACGGCCATCCGGGGCGTACGTCGCAGACAGGTCTCCATCAGGTCGAGACCCGAATCGCTGCCGAGCCGGAGGTCCACCAGCGCGACGTCGAATCGCGATCGCTCGATCAACCTCGACGCGTCCACGATCCCCGAGGCGTCTTCGACCGCGTGGTGCATCGACTCGAGGGCGACTCGGAGGGTCGTCCGGATATTCGGCTCGTCGTCAACGATGAGGATTCGCATTTGCAGTAGGTCAGTGGTAGTACAGAAGGCTCACGTGATCGTCGATTGCCCGGTGCCATGCCTGGCTACGTACTGCCGGCGATCAACTGCAGCACGGGCGGTTTCATGACGTGGCCGTCCACGTCGGTGAGGCGGAAGTCGCGTCCGGCGTATCGGTAGACGAGCCGGGTATGATCGATGCCCATGAGGTGGAGGATTGTCGCGTGGTAGTCGTGAACGTGCACGGGGTTTGACGTGATGTTGATCCCGAACTCATCGGTCTCACCGAAGGCCATGCCGCCCCGGACTCCCGCCCCGGCCAGGAGGGCCGAGAACGCCTTGGCATAATGGTTGCGGCCCTTGCTCTGGAGCGAATCGGTCCAGGGGGTGCGGCCGAACTCGGTGCAGATCGCCACCAGCGTCTGGTTGAGCAGGCCCCGTTGCCGCAGGTCTTTCAGCAACGCCGCGATCGCGCGATCCACGCGCAGGGCCTTGGGCCGATGCTCCTCCATGTTGCCGTGCGCGTCCCAGTTATTGTTGGAGCCGGTGTCGATCAGCTCGACGACGCGGACGCCGCGCTCGATCAGCCGCCGCGCGATCAGGCACTGGTAGCCGAACGAGGAGGTCTCCCCCTCGGGGATGCCGTAGGACGCCAGCGTGGCCCGGGACTCCCGGCGGATGTCGAGGGCCTCGGGCGCCTCGCGCATCATGCCCCGCGCGACGTCGAACGTCGCCGTCCGCGCGCGGAGATCGGCGTCGGCCGGGCGGGACTCGGCGTGATACGCGTTCACGTCCCGGAGCATGATCTGCTCCAGATCGCGCAGGGTCACCGGCCGAGCCGGCGGCCGCAGGTCGGGGATCGGCTCCGGGCCCGGCACGATCCGCACCCCTTGGTGCAGCGGCGGCAGGAAGCTACTGTCCCAGACCTGGCTGCCCGCGTACGGTAAGTGTTCGCAGAGCACGACGTAGGCGGGCAAGTTGGGGTTGAACGTCCCCAGCCCGAAACTGAGCCAGGCGCCCAGGCTCGGCATCGGGACCGTCGCCGATCCGGTGTGCATCGCCAGCACCGCCTGGAAATGCTCGACGATGTCCGTGTGCAACGACCGGATCACGCACAACTCGTCGGCCATCGCCCCCAGGTTCGGGAACAGCTCGCTGATCATCAGGCCCGACTCGCCGCAGGCCCGGAACCGGAACGGCGAACCCAGGAGCGGACGATCGTGGGTCTCATCGGGCCTCAGACCGAACGAAGGGACCGATTTCCCATGATACCGGGTCAGTGCCGGCTTGTAGTCGAACGTGTCGACGTGCGAGAACCCACCCGTCAGGAAGATGACGAGCAGGTTCTTGGCCTTCGCCTCGTGATGAGTGGGCAACGGGGCCAGCAGGCCCCCGCCGCCCCGTTCGGCCGCCGAGGCCAGGGCCGAGTACAACCCCGAGCCGGCCGCCGCCGCCACGGATGATTTCAAGAACGCCCGCCGCCCGAATTGCATCGCGTCGCTCCTGATTGATTCGCCACGAATATCCCGCAATCAATGATCAAAATCATTTAACCACGGAAAACACGGACTGACACGGAAAATATGAATAATTTAAATTTCAATTAATAAATTATGAGTATAAATAATCTTATTATCTGCATTTTTCCGTGTCAGTCCGTGTTTTCCGTGGTTAAACTCTTCTGACCCGAGAGCCATCGGTGGTTTGCCTTCAATCGATGTAGAGGAACTCATTGGCGGTCAGGAGGATCTTGGCGAGGCTGGTCCAGGGCTCGATCTCCGTGGTTTTCCCCTGCATGTCCGCGGCGGCGACTGCCATCGTGCGCCTCGCGGACGAAGCGGAGGGCGCGATCGAGCTCGGGTCGGTTCAGGAGGGCGTCCCCAGGCCAGTTGATAGCCCAGGGCGATCCTCGCTCGGGGGTCAGTCGAGGCGGCGATCATCCGTCGGGCGAGTCCCTCGGCGTTCTCCAGCACGAACGGGTTGTTAAGGAAATAGAGCGCCTGGAGCGGTACGGTGGACCGGCTGCGGACGTCGGTCGAGGAGTTCGTGTCGGGCCCGTCGAAGATCGCCAGGAACGGGTGCTTGATCAGGCGCTGGGTCATGAGATAGACGCTACGGTGGTCGGTCGGATAGACCGTCTTGAAGGCGTCGTGCTGGGTCCAGTGCCAGGCCTCGATCGGCGGGAACGGATGGCGGCCCGGCCGGCTGCGATCGAGGCGGCCCGAGACGGCCAGCATGGCGTCGCGGATCGACTCGGCGTCGAGGCGTCGGCGGGGATAACGCCAGAGCCATCGGTCCTCGGGATCGAGCGCGGCATCCCGCTCGTCGTAGTCGCTCGAGAGCTGATAGGTCTCCGACAGGACGATCTCGCGATGGATGGCCTTGATCGACCAGCCGCTGGCGACGAACCGGGCCGCGAGCCAGTCGAGCAATTCGGGATGACTCGGCGGCTCGCCGCGCACCCCGAAATTGGACGGGGTCGCGACGATCCCCCGACCGAAGTGGTGCTGCCAGATCCGGTTAACCATCACCCGAGGCGTCAGCGGATGCTCGGGACGGGTCAGCCACTGCGCCAGCTCGAGACGGCCGCTGCTCCCGGACGCCAGGGGCCGGGGTGGATCGCCGGCCAGAAACGCGAACCGAGGGACGCCATGCGGTACGACCGGCCCCGGGCTGCCCGGGTCTCCCCGGCGCTGGAGCGGCACATCGGTCGGCTTCCCCTCGGTCACGGCATAGCTCGCCGGGCAGGTCCGGCGGAAGGGACGTCCTCTGCAACCGGGTCTGCTCGGTCTTCAGGTCGGCCAGGCGTCGTCGGTCCTTGGCATCCGGCGATTTCTCCATGGCGGGAATGATCCGCTCCAGCTCGGCGAGCCGTTCCCGATACGCCTTGAGCTTCGATTCCGCCCGGCCCGGTTCCACGAGCGGGACGAAGTTCATCCGCGGGAAACCCTTCGACTGGGTCTCCTCGGAGCCGGCCCAGGGGAAGCTCGTGCTGGCGAACATCCCGTAGAGTGCGTAATAGTCGGTCTGGGCGACCGGGTCGAACTTGTGGTCGTGGCATCGCGCACAACGGAGCGTCAAACCCAGGAATGCGCGGCCGGTCGTCTCGATCGCATCTTCCAGGGTCAGGTGCCACAGCTCGTAACGGCCCGGTCCCATATCGCCGGGACAGGGCCAGGAAGCCGGTGGCGACGACCGATTCCGCGTAATCCTCGCCCGACTCCTTGCGAGCGAGGATGTCGCCGGCCAGTTGCTCGCGGACGAACCGGTCGTAAGGCTTGTCCTGGTTGAATGAGTCGATGATGTAATCGCGGTAGGCCGCCAGTTCCGGCACGGGGTAGTCGGCGTTGTCACCGGCCGTATCGGCGTAATGGGCGACATCCATCCAGTGCCGGCCCCAGCGCTCGCCGTATTGCGGCGAGGCGAGCAGGCGGTCGACGACCCTGGCAAGCGCGCCCGGGCTGGCGTCGCCGAGGAAGTCGGCGGCCTCCTCCGGCGTGGGAGGCAATCCGATCAGGTCGAACGTGACGCGTCGCAGGAGGATGCCCTTGTCGGCGCGGCGCACGGGCGCAAGCCGGCCGCCCGGCGCTTGGCCGAGATGAACCGATCGATCGGCTGGTCGGACCAGCCGGTCGGATCCGGCGGCGGCTCGACGGCCTTGATCCGTCTCGAAGGCCCAGTGCTGCGACGTGGGTGTGACCGTATTGGCCAGCGGTTGGCCGCCGGCCGCCGGCCAGACGGCACCGTCGCTTGATCCATTTCGCGAACGCCGCGATCGTCTCGTCGGACAGCCGCCGCTTGGGCGGCATCTTGACCTCGTCGTGAGTCTGGCGAATCGCCTGGATCAACAGGCTACTCTCCGGGTCGCCGGCCACGACCGCCGGGCCGCGGTCGCCCCCCTTGATCAGGGCTGCCCGCGAGTCGACCTTCAGCCCGCTGCTGGTCTTCTTGCCGCCATGACACGGCAGGCAATCGGACACGAGTACCGGCCGGATCTTCAGCTCGAAGAACGTCTCCGGGGACTCGTCGGCACGTGCCAGGCCAGATAAGCAGAATAAGGCCAGGAGGCCCAGTGCGGAGAGTCGAGCCATCACGTTGACTCCTGCGGGGTGGGAGGAGACCAGGACTCAAACCACGGCAATCACTCTGCGTTCCAACGAACCGGACTGTTAAACAGACCTTACACAAAAATCCATCAAGCTGCAATTGCCGCCGGGGTGAGCTCGCCAGCTCGAATGAAACGGCCCTGACTTTCTAACTCACTACTTTCTCTCGGAAACTTCTTGACAGGTGCGATTATTTCGGTAACCCTCATAAGATCACCCGTATTGGTGCGTGATTGCAATGGGTGCGCGGTCGCAAAGGAGTTCTCTGGCTGTCCTCGAGGTCTTGTTCAATGATGAATCAGGCCGGAGGTTCTTCGTGATGAAGGCTCTTCGATTCACATCAGATGTATCGCCGGTGGCCGACCGTGGGCGGCCCGCGCATTTTGCGGGATGGATCAACTTGGTTGCGGTGGCTCTGGCTCTGGCGGCAGTGCCGACGCCGAGTGAAGCCCGGGATCTGTCGCTTGGTCAAGCTGCGAATTACTCCGTTTTCCAGTCGGGCGGCAATGACGTCGCTATCTCGGGCTCGACGATCAACGGTGACGTTGCCTTGGGGGCGGCGACGACCCTCATCCTTGACGCCTCCAGCCTGATTTCCAGGACGGTCTACAACGATTCGAGCAATTCGGGTTCCTCCAGCAGCCCTAACCCCAACATCATTAACGCCGGTAGTCCCATCACGGGCGGCCTCAACAGCAGCACCAGCCTCTCGCAGGCCGGGACGGACGCGACCAGCGCTGTCACCAACGCCAATGGCATGACCCCCACACAGAGCTTCAACGGCCTGTACAGCGGGACCACCGTCGAGGGTACAACTGGGCTGAACGTGATCGGCGTGTCGAATGGCCTTCTCTTGAGCGGGGCCAACTTGACCATCAGCGGTTCGGCGAACGACCAGTTTGTGTTCGACGTCAGCGGCGGACTGGGTCTGTACAGCTCGAGTATTGTCTTGACGGGGGGAGTGACGGCCAACGATGGTCCTGTTCGTCGTCAACGGCGGAACGAACCTCTTCAATTCGACGGCGAACGCCACGTTCCTGGACCAGAATGACCAGGTCAGCGTGTTCGGCGCAACGGTCAACGGCGGCCTGATCTCGGGGAACAGCATTTCGATCGAAAACAGCGTAATCAACGGTCCCGGTAACGTGTTCGGAGACGGCCTCAATCCCACCGGAGCCAGCGTCGCCCCCGAGATGAACACGATGGTGATGGCGGCATGCCTCTGCCTCTTGCTCCTCGGCAAGGCGGGATGGGATCGGATCTGTAAACGAGCTGGCGGGAGCCTCGGGCTTTCGCGGGTCTGGCAACGAGGCGTTTAACTTTCCCCACTGATCCGACGCCAGATCACCGCGGGCCGCAGGGCACGCTCCGCTGTATTATTCGTGGGCGGTACTCCCGCCATCCGCGCGAACGTCCACAGGCTCTCTTCCACCCGCAGGATCTCGGCGCAACTCCCGATCGTCGTCTTGCAGCCGCGGCGCGTACCGTCTTCCAGGGCGGCCTTGACCTCACGCCGGACCAGGGCGGCTCGGAATCGCCCTCGGTCCACCTCCTTGCCCTCGAGTTGATACCGCCACCGGAACAGCCGGTCCGACAGCGAGAGCAGCCGCCGGCCGATTGGGTCGGCCGCCGGTCCGGTTGCGGGCGATCGTGAAGACGGTGGTCAGCGCGGCCACAGCCACCTAGAGCCAGGCCTTGTGCCGCTGTTGTCGCCAGGAGGTCTCATCACCAATGGGCGGAGGAACGAAGTCGTTCCGATGGCACCAGGGGCCGTTGGACCTTGGAGTATCCCGGCTGTCCGCCACGGTTGCAGCCGGTGGGTGGCGTGGGTGGCTTGCAGCTTCAAGCCGATGGGATCGGACAAGAGGCGCTTGGAGGAGTTGGTAAAGTTGTCTGTACCAAAGGTTCGGGGTGAACGGGCACGCTTCGAGGGCTCGTCGTGATCGATCCCGAGCAGCCGTGAGGCCTCACCGGTCCCATCGCTCGGAACACGTTGGTTCCATAAACAGGCCGTTGCCGATCGATTTCCAGTGATGGGCCGAAAAAAACGATTGAGCGGCGCCGAGCTGGCAGTATATAGGATGACGGACCCAAATCCGCCTGTCGGGGAGGGAGGCGCGGGATAATGACGACGGGGCAGCGATCCGGAATTGTACTGGGCCAGATCCAGCGACTCTTCAATCGTGGGACGGTCTCCGGCTTGTCGGAGGGTCAGCTCCTGTCGCGGTTCGTCGGCGAGCGTGACGAGGTGGCCTTCGAGGCGATCGTGTCGCGGCATGGGCCGATGGTCCTGGGCATCTGCCGGCGGCTGCTCGATGATCCTCACGACGTGGAAGACGCCTTCCAGGCGACATTCTTGATCCTGGTCAAGAAGGCCCGAGTGCTCCGCGACCGGGACCTGCTGGCGAGCTGGCTCTACGGGGTCGCGCTCCGGGTCGCCACACGCTCGCGACGCAACCGGACGCGCCGGCGGATGCGGGAGCGGACCGACATCGACAACGACGTGATGACACCGGCCGATGACGGCGATCGTCGGGAGATCTGGTCCGAGATTGATGCGGAGGTCGCCCGGCTGCCGGCCAAGTTCCGGACGCCGATCGTGCTCTGCTACTTCGAGGGCCTGACTCACGACCAGGCGGCCGAGCGGATGAGTT
Organism: uncultured Isosphaeraceae bacterium; assembly: GCA_963842405.1. Classification (GTDB taxonomy): domain Bacteria; phylum Planctomycetota; class Planctomycetia; order Isosphaerales; family Isosphaeraceae; genus CAVZRC01. The sequence continues at coordinate 24,600 of CAWJGW010000048.1, forward strand.
GTCCGGTCGGGACCGTCCGGAGCCGGATGACCAAGGGCCGCGAGCTGCTTCGGTCGCGACTGACGAGGCGCGGGCTCGCTCCGACACCCACATTACTCGCCGTGGGACCAATCTCGGGAATCGCCCCCGCCGTCCCCCCTGCCCTTCTCTTCAAGACAATCGCCGCCGCGACGAGCGTCGGGGCTGGCCAGTCCCTCGTCGCGGGCCTCGTCTCGACGTCCGCGATCGCTCTGACACAAGGAGTTTTGCGAACGATGTCATTGACAAAGTGGATGACGCTCGCGGCCGCGGTCATGGTCCTGGGTGCCCTTGGCGGGGGCATCGGAGTGGCGGCGCGGCAACAAGCTATCGAGCCTGCCAGAAAGGAAGTCAAGCGGCAGCCGCCACCGACGCCGGTGAGCCAGCCGCGGACAGCCAGCAGGAGCGGCGACGTGGTCGCCGCCGTCGTCGGGCCACAATCGCCGGCGAACCCGGCGCGGAAAGCCCTCAAGGCGGCCGAGGACGGAATCATTGAGTACGAGAAGCAACTCCATACGGCCCAGACCGAGATCCTCAAGCTGAACACGGAAATCGCGCTCCTGAAGACCCATATCCATGCCCTCGAATCGCGGCTCAATACCGAGTCCGCCAAGGGGCAGACCTCCGGCGCCAGGCCCAATTCCATCCCGACGACTGCCCGCACGGCGGAGCAGGAAGCGGCGTATCCGGCGACGAGCCGCTTCCCGCCGATTCCATCACGACGACCGCGGAGATGATTGTCTCACGAGCTGCCAACAACGACCGGGTCGTGGTCTACAGGCCCTTTGACGGCTCCGCCAGTAGCTATCGGCCTCCTCACGGTGTGAAGGTGCGGTCAACCTCGGTGTGGGGAAGGTATGTCTCGGTTGTCGCAATCGGGCCGGGGACGGCACAACTCGCGGTCTACGACATCGGCTTCAAACGGTGGGCGATTCAGGATCTGCATGGGGAGATGAACGATGCCAACATCGATGCCTCACTCAACGACGGTGCACTACCCGTTCTGGCCCCTCGCTTCCTGCGTACGGGTCTGGCCCAGCTTGCCGTCTTCGATTTCAATCATTTCCGCTGGGCGGTCCAGGACCTGGTCGAGCCGTGGAACGGGCGAAACCTCTCGCCATTCAAGAATGGGAAGCTGGCCGTCTACGCACTCGGGAGGCATGTCTACGCATACAGCGCCGAGGCCCAGCGATGGGACACGCTCACACTGGAGAAACCGCTGTTGAGCGGAACGAGGGCTCCCCATGCCTCAGGGCTGAGCGTCAAGGAGAACTCCATCGCCGTCTCGCAGGACGGTCGCCTTCACGTCTTCACCGCCAAAACGGGTCGCTGGCAGACGATCGACCCGGCGGATTGAGCGGCTCCGCGAAGGTTCTCGTGGGGTGATGCCCTACCTCCACGTCTCGAATTCGTTTGGGCATGCTCCCGGGCCGAATCACCGTTTGGGTGACACCTGGCAGCGGCGCGGGGCAGTTCAATCCGGAGCCGAGCCAGGAGTAGCGCGTTGGTTCAACTCGGCCTCCAGGGCGCGGATCCGGGCCTCCGCCGCCGCGCAGGCCTGGGCTTCGGCCACGGCGCGGGCCTCGGCGTCGGTACGGGCCTGGGCCTCCGCCGCCGCGCAGGGCCTCGGCCTCAGTGCGGGCCTGGGCCTCCGCCGCCGCGCGGGCCTCGGCCTCAGTGCGGGTCTGGGCCTCCGTCGCCGTGCGGGCCTCGGCCTCAGTGCGGGCCTGGGCCTCCGCCGCCGCGCGAGCCTCGGCGTCGGCGGCGCGGGCCTCCGTCTGGATCAAGGCCGCGGCCTTGGCTTCCAGGGCCTGGGTCACCGCGAGGTAATCGCCGATCTCCGCGCCGGTGTCCGGATCGAAACACGCCAGGCGATCGAAGCCCGTCTGGCGATCGGGCACCACTCCCAGCCACAGCCCCAGCGGCCCCAGCCAGACCCAGCCCCGTTCGTCCGGCTCGATCCGCTCATAGCGTGCCGGGGTGTACGCGTAGGCGAACAATTCGAGCCGCCGCCCGTCGTCGCCCTCCCGAACCGCATCGGCGATCACGTAGAGGGGAATCCCGGCACGATGATAGAGGGCGACCTTGTCCACCAGGTCGTTCTTCCGCGTCCGCTGCGATGTGACCTCGACGACCAGGATCGGGCGAGCCCGTTCGGCGGCCACATCGAAGGTCGCCCACTCCGCATGCCGACGGACTTCGAAGAACACGGCGACGTCCGGGCCGAGCGGTTCGACCCCCGGGATGTTCCAGTCCACGCGGCAGTCGGACAGCACCACCGCGGTGGGGATCGCGACCAGGCGCACCTTGAACACGATCTTGAGGTAGCACAAGTCGCTGTCGTGGAGGTCCGTCTGCACGATGAAATCCTCCTCCTGCGGGAACAGCACGTCCTCCAGGGTCAGCGGAATTCTTTGAAATCGGATGACCTCCCCGTCCGGTCCGTGCTTGGGGACATACCGCCAGCCGTAGTAGTACGGATCCGACTCGGGCCCGGAAGGCGCCTGGGGATTCGACGTCGAGACTGTACTCATGGTCATCCTCCTCCCGCGACAGCATGTCAACCACCGAGATCCGGACAGGACTCATTATATGGTGAAAGGCCGTATCCCATCAGCGCGGGAACAATTAGTGTTGCCCGGACAACGATTGCGTGGTATAATGCATGAATCATTGACCCCGCAGCAAATCAGAGTCGAGAAGCCGCGAAGAACAGGGTCTGCGCAGGGCGGGGTCCATTGCTGGTCATGAAGGAGCCGCTTCGATGAATCGCTTGGGGCAACACTCCGGGTGGCGCCGCGGCCTCGATCTGGTGGGTTTCGACCGAGGGCGTCGCCGGAGCCGGAAGAGCCGCCGGCCCTATCAAGGATCGTGGGTCGAGCTCCTGGAGGATCGGAGACTACTCGCGACGCCGGCCAATAGCATCGAGAACCTCACGGGTCTTACCATCTCCGCCGTGCAGAACATCCCGACGACCCAGGACGTCGCCACCTTCCAGTCGGCTGACTCCGCCGCCGTCCCGTCCGACTTCACCGCCACCATCGGCTGGGGCGACTTCACCGCAACGACCGCCGGCACCATCACGGAGGATACCTCGGGGGTCTTCCACGTCGAGCGGGACCCACAACTACACCGGGGGCGGGTCGTTCACGCCTGTCGTCACGGTCGAGGACACCAACGGCACCGTCGATGCGACGGGCGCGTTCTACCAGACGAACCTGGTCTCGAGCGTCTCGGGCAACGCCGCGATCCAGGACACAAACCTGATCAATCCGTGGGGCTTGTACCCTCGACGTACACCTGGGCCTCCGACGAAGGAAGCGGCCTGGCCACGGTGTACGACCTCGCCGGCCCGACAGACCCAGTCCACGATCGTCACGATCCCCTCGGGCCATCCGACCGGCGTCGTCTACAATAGTGATCCGCTCGGATTCGACGTGGCGCCCTCGACCCCGGCCGAGTTCCTCTTCGCGACCCTGGGCGGGACGATCGCCGGCTGGACCTCGGGCGGATCGGCCACGACGCTCGCGACCGTCCCGGCGCCGAGTTGACCGGACTGGCCTCCGGCGGCGTCACGACCGGTTCCACGGTCCTCACCACCACCCCCTACCTCTACGCCACCGACTTCACCGGCACGACAGGCGCGCACGGCATCGACGTCTTCGACTCGTCGTTCAACAGCGTCACCGGCCCCGGCGGCCCCTTCAACGGCAAGTTCTCCGACCCGAACCTTCCCGCGGGCTTCGAGCCCTTCGATATCTTCGGCCAGCTCGGCGGCCCGACAGCTCTCTTCGTGGCGTACGCCAGGCCGAGCGGGTCGGGCAGCCTCACCGGCTCGGGCGGCTATATCGATGAGTTCGACACCAGCGGCAACCTCATCAAGACGATCGTTTCCGACCCGGCCGGCACAACCTGAACGGGCCCTGGGGGATGGTAACCGCACCGCCGCAGGGATTCGGGTCTTTTAACAATGACCTGCTGGTCGGCAATTTCGGCGGTGGGTCGGGCACCGCGACCGGCGGCACGATCACCGCCATCAACCTGACGACGGATACGGTCGCCGGCACGATCGACGGGGCGAACGGGAGTCCGCTGATCAACCCGGGCCTCTGGGGCCTGCTGTCCAACTGGCAGTACGTTCCTGGCCCCTCCTCCCACCTTCCCTTGAGTCTGGATTCGCTGTACGTTAGCGCCGGGATCGATTCCCAGACCCAGGGCTTGCTGGCCCAGGTCTGGTTCGCGCCCGCCGCGTCGGCCACGGTGGTCGGCCTGAGCCCCTCCAACCCGCAGCCGACGGTCTCCGCGACCGCGGGACAGCTCTTCGCCGGGCCGGTCGCTTTCTTCACCGACTCCAATACCGCGCAAACCGAGAGCGCCTTTGACGCCACGATCGACTGGGGCGACGGCACTTCCGAGTCCCCCGGCACGATCATTCCGCTCTCCACCACGGGCGGCACCGGGGGCCTGTTCGAGATCGTCGGCGCCCACGTCTACCCCAGCGCCGGTGTCTATACGATCGGGGCGGACGTCCAGCTCCCCAACCTCTTGTCCCTCGGGATCAACAATACCGCGAGCGTCTCCAGTGTCTCCCAGGTCGGCTTGACGGTCACCGGGAAGCTCAACCCGGCCAGCAATTCGGGCGTGTCCAACACCGAGGAGATCACCGACGTCGTCCGGTCCGACTTCATCGGCACCGCCAGCCAGCCGGACGCCACGATCTCGCTCTATGCCACCGCCGCCGGCAGCACCACGCCGGTCCTGATCGGCACCGGCACCTCCGACGCCAGCGGCGCCTGGAGCATCACCGCGGACCAGAGCCTGGCCGACGGCTCTTACGCGATCACCGCCGTCGCCGCCAATCCCTCCGACCAGATGGTCAGCGGCACGACGACCGTCGTGCCGGACCTGGTCATCGACACGGTCGGCCCGAAGGTCACCGGCGTCTCGATCGACCGCAAGAGGGGCCGGATCGCGGTCACCTTCCAGGATTTCGGCGGGTTGAACAACGCAGGCGTGGGCCTGGACATGGCGAGCGTCGTTGACGCCGGCAACTACCAGCTCGTCGCGGCGAACCACCCGCGCGGCCCGGCGTCTCGAGTGACCGTCGCCTCCGTCACGTCGGGGACGACTGGGGGGACCGAGACCGTCACTCTCAGGGTCACAGGAAGGCCGTACATCCTCGGCGGTCGGGACTCCCTCACGATCGATTCGGCAAGCCCCGCGGACCCGAGCGGCATCCAGGACAACGCCGGCAACGCGCTGGACGGCGAGTTCTCCGGGACCTTCCCATCGGGGAACGGTGTCCCCGGCGGGGATTTCGTCGCCCGGCTCTCGGCGATCGCGTCAACGCGGCCCCCGGGCGGCCCGGAAGACCACAAAGGCCGTCCAGCACACGGGCCCGGCTCGGTCCCGCTCGACCCAGCCGGTCGGTGGTCGCCGATGGTCTCGACCGCGACGACCTCCTCTGCGAGCAGCCCCGCCCGGGCCATGGGGGCACTCAGCTCCCTCGACCAGGCCCTGGACCAGTTCGACATGTCCCGCAAGATTCGCAAATCGTGACGGGCATGGGCAGCCACCCGTTCCAGGGTTTGTCCGTTCTTGTTTGTGGACGCGATTGGAGCTAATCTCAACGTCCAGGAGCGTCGCGCGGTCGGCTTCGTCCTTTGGACAAAAATGGAAAGGCACAACAATGAGATCGCTTCGATTGTGTGCGATCGGCGGTTTGTCATTCGTCCTCACGCTCTCAATCGCATGGGCGCAGCAGTCCGCAGTTGCGGACGACGAGGCGAAATCCACGCTGATCAAGGTTGGAGAAAAGGCTCCGGACTTCACCTGCAAGCCGATTACTGGGGAAGAGTTCTGCCTCGGTAAGCAGCAAGGGACGGTCGTTCTGGTCAACTTCTTCGCAACGTGGTGTGGACCGTGTCTGGCGGAACTGCCTCACCTCGAAAAGGAAATCGCGAAAAAATACGGCGACCGCAAGGACTTCAAGTTAATTGTGATTGGCCGGGAGCATACCGCCGAAGAGCTGGAGAAGTTTGCGAAGGAGAAGAAGCTCTCCGTTCCGATGGCGCCCGACCCCAAGCGGGAGATCTACGGCAAGTACGCCGAGAAGTACATTCCCCGAAACTTCATTGTGGGGAAGGACGGAAAAATCAAGCTGGCGTCCGTGGGCTATACCGAGACGAGCTTCCAGGAAATCGTCCAAACTCTCGAGAAGGAGCTCGAGCAGCCATCGCCGGGCGATCGAGCGAGTGCGGCGAGCGTGAGCCCTGCGCGTGGTGCGGAGAGAAGTCGAACATCGTCGGAGAGATGACACCGGCCGGCACGCCAGGATTGTGAACATGGCGTCCGGTCTCTCCCCGGCCAGCAGACACTCCATAATGCCGCGATCGGCCCTGTTCCACCGATCCTACACAATAGTCCATCAAACGGCAACCGGTATGGATAAAACCGCCGGTTCGCCTTTGGCCCGTTGCAGTTGGGCCTTGAATGCGGCGTGCTCGGGCGTATCGATGCCGCGCTGAAGGACGGCCAGCAAGGTGTCGAAATCGTCGTGCAACAGGGCGGTCGGATCGAGCCATAGTCCGGGGAAGATCGTGCTGCGGAGGATGCCGTCTTCCGCCGGAGCAAGCCGTTTGAAATGTCCATCGCGAAGGACGAACCAATCGATCTCTCGATCGAGCACGCGCCAGATGATGTATTCGCGAACGCCATTGCGCCGGTAGACTGTGAGCTTGTCGTTAACGTCGTAGTGAGCTGCTGGCGGCGACCTCGGCGACGAGGTCCGGAGCGCCGTTGACGTAATCATCGTCGTCGATCTTGGCCTGCCCCCCGTACTCGGGCGGGATGAACAGGAGGCAGTCCGGCTGAGGCATGTTGCCCAGGTCGAGGCGTACGCTGGCGTTGTGAGCGGCCCTGACTCCAGTTGTCCTCGCCCGTAATGGCCAACCAAGGAGTCAAGTCCGGCTCTCCGTGATGTTCGATCGGACCGGTGACGGCACGTGAACCACTCCTTCAATCAGTTCGGCTTTCCTGAGATTCGGCATCGCATCGTAACGCCGCTCGAACTCGTCGCGGGTCAGGCGGTCGCCCGCTTTGAGCGGCGGGATCGCACCATTGCCGTCGGTCGGCTCGGCGGGTGGGATGGGCTTGGCCCGGGAAGTTGAGACGGACATGGCATCGGCCTCCTGAGCCCGGCTGTCGGCGATAACCGTTCCTTCATTCTATCCGCTTCGAGACGGCAGTGAAACGGCGAGACGGGCCACGGGGAGCCATTGAGCCATTGACCCGGCTGCGTTTCAGGGTCAGGATTGCTCCGACCCAATAGGCCGATCGGTTCGGTTTTCTCCGCTGCTCCGACCTCACTCCGAGATCACGTCTACCGACCGCACACAACCGTCGACGCGACAGGAACCTTCGCTGGCCCCCGGCAAAGGTCGTCACTTGCCGTTGGCCTCGGCCTTGGGTTCCGTCGCATGCGTTTCAGGAGGGGCCGGCGTCAGCCCGCGGACCCATTCGCGCAACGACTGCCCCCATCGCGACTCGGCCACCCCCTTGCAGAGGGCCAGGGCCTCGAGGACCAGCCCGGGGGTCAGCAGCGGCAAAGCCTCGCTTCGCGCGATCGATCGGTAGGTCCCGTCGGCCTGGAGGCGCCCGAACCAGAGCACCGCGGTCCGGGCGTCATAACGCCAAACTTCGGGGACGCGCAGCGCGGCGTAGATCGGCAACTTGCCCTCGGAATTGTTGAAATTGTCGACCTCGATGGCCAGGTCGGGGGGAGGGTCGACGGCCAGGTCGATCTCATCCTTGTCGCGGACCGCGGGCTCATTGGCGATGTAGAAACAGGTATCGGCCTCCTTGCCGGCCCCTCCGCCCTCCCTGCGAAATGTGGTGGAGCCCGCGCAGAGGCAGGGGATGTCGAGCGCGACCACCAATTCCCAGACCAGGCGATCGAGCCGCCGGTTGTACTTCTCGTGGCGGTATTTGGGCGACATGAGCTCGAGGGTCCCTCGGAAGTAGTCCATCCGCACGTGTCGATGGGATTCGTCATCGCGCATCGCCACGTAGGCATCCCAGGGCACGCCGTGGAGCACCGCGTGATCGGAGTCTTTGAGGATCTCATCGATCGGCGGATATTCGGTCACGGTGGACATGGTCATTTCCTTCCTGCTTCGTCCGCTTAAGGCGCTCGAACAATGCCATTAACCTACCACGCATTGTCGGCCGCCCCGACCCCGGGTGTCCGCCCCGATAATTGAAGAGCCAACCGCCAAGAGTCAAGTGCGGCTCTCCGTGATGTTCGCATCAGACCGGTGAGGGCACGTAGACGACTCCTTCAATCAGTTCGGCTTTCCTGAGATTCGGCATCGCATCGTAACGCCGCTCGAATTCATCGCGGGTCAGACGGTCGCCCTCCTTGGCGGGGGATCGCACCGTTGCCGTCGGTCGGCTCGGCGGGTGGGACGGGCTTGGCCCGGAATGTTGAGACGGACATGGCGTTCGCCTCCGAGCGCCGACTGTCGGCGGTAATCATCCTACATTCTACCCATTTCGAGCCGGCAGGAACACCGCGCGACGGACCGTCTCACCCGATGACCAGGATCATGGATTGGGATGAAGATGGCCATGGCGGATTCTTCAACCTCCCGGCGTTGTCCCGATCGTTGGCGAAACGTCAGGATGGTCCCATTGTTGCGAAAAATCATCATCGGTTTCTGTCCCCAGATCGACTCGTTTCGGAAGGTTATAGAGGAGATGACGAAGATTGCCACCATCAACATTCAAAGAGCCTCACGAGATGCATAATATAACAACCTACAGCTTATGTTTCCTGCTTTCCGTGATCCGTTCATGACCGGTAACGGCCTGCGCGGGGATGATCGACGTGTCCTTCATTGGCGGTGGCCCGGTCACTGTGACTGGCGCGGGTGTCGTCGGCAGTGGCGGCGATTACTGGAATGGTGTCACAACCCTCGGAACTTCTGGTTCGAACATCGCTCTGAGTAACACTTCCGACCAACCCACCGGTCTCTCGCTGAGTTATTCGGCGCGGCGGCGACGGGGGGCCGTTTTACAGTCCCACGCCTTCGCCCAATCCCAATCTGACCTCGACTTACGCAGATAGTTTCACTGGGAACAACCCGAACAACGTGATCAGCCTAGCCTTGGGTGGCTTGACACCGGGCGGTATTTACGACCTCTACGTCTATGATGTCGCCGATTACCATGTCGGAACCGGGCGACCCGGGGTCGTCGGCATCGGAGCCGCGCAACGGGCAGTCGGCGTCATTCGACGGGAACGGCAACCTCAGCACCTGGGGTCTCGGGGAGCAATTATGTCTTACTTTCGTTCACGGCGAGTCCGAGTGGTGCCCTGAGTTTCACCGTCTCACCGTCAGGAGGAAATCATGAGGTGGATCTGAATGGCTTCCAGCTCGTTTCCCTCGCGTCCGTTCCCGAACCGTCGAGTGTTGTCCTGATGGGTCTGGGGGCGATCGTACTATCGGGCTATGTGTCGGTGAGCCAGCGGCGATCCCCGATGGCCTCGGTCTGACGTGGTGGCGCAGCGTCTCGCCCGAGCGGATCGTCAATCGAGCATTCTCGGGATGGGGCGAAGACATCAGCGGGCAAGTCGGGAATCCCCGAGCCTGGTCCTCCACGCGGCGGCCTGATCGGGTTTGCCCCACGACTCATAAAGTCGCGGCACGCGACCGGCCGCCTCGGTGAGTCGGGGCCGGAATGGCACTGGGATCGTGTTCCGGCGGGCCTTCAGACCCTCGTAGCCTTGGAGTACCAGGGGCTCGGCCTCGATGTATCGGCCCTGACCTACCATCGCGCCACCGAGTGGCTCATTGCCTGGTACCGAATCCAGTGGTCGGGGGTTACTCTCTCGTAAATCGCCATGGATTCGCGCGATGCGCCTCGGCTACCCGAACCATCTCGATTGCCTGAGCAGATTCCGGCCGAGCGCGGCGATGTCACCGGCCAAGGCGGGGCTATCGGAGCGGTCGATCTTGCGGCAGCCGGCGACGCGGATGTGCAGAGGTGCTCGGCGTCGGCCCAGTCACTCGAGCGATTCATTGATCTCGGCGAGGCCCACGGGAGCCCATGACGAGTCGGGATCATGGGGGACGATCAGGGTCTTCCATGTCTGAAACATCCGCTCATACTGCTCCAGGGCTTCGGAAATCCGCCCGGCGTCCCGGTAGGCCAGGGCCAGGCTAGTGCGGCTGTGGAAGGTTTCGGTGTGGTCGGGGCCCTGCCTGGCTTCGCGATGCTTGCTCGTCTCCTCGATCATCGCGATGGCCTCGGAGTAACGGCCCACGCACCAGTAAGCTTTGCCCAGATCGAGGCGGCTGAAGAGGGTGTCCGGGTTGTCGGGACCGAACTTCGCCAGACGGACCTCCAGAGTCGCCTCGAATAATGCGATCGCTTCGGAGAACCGACCGGCATCCCTAAGTGACGCCCACGTTATTGCAGCTTTGAAGCGTGTCGAGGTGGTCGGGGCCCAATCGCTTCTCCTGCAATCGGAGCGTTGACTCGTGGAGTGCGATTTCCTCGGACATCCGGCCGGCCTCTTGTAGGACACGGGCGAGGTTACCGCGACTCAAGAGCGTATCGGGGTGGTCGAGACCCAGCACGGATTCTCGCAATAATGTTTTCCTCCGCGTCGCGATCGCCTCGGAAGTCCGACGGATGTGCCGGTAGGCGACGGCCAGATTATGGCGGGTGGTCAGCGTGTCCGGGTGTTTGTAGCCGAGCAAAGCCTTGTGCAGCTTCAGAGTGGCCTCGAGGAACGCGGCCGCCTCGGCGTGACGGCCGGCACGCCAGTAGTCGTTGCCGAGGTGATCGCGGCTTGAGAGCGTATCGGGATGGCGGGGACCCAGTGATTGCTCGCGGACGATCCAGGCCCTCGTATGCAATTCCTCGGCCCGAAGATAAAGACCAAGACCAAAGTAGGTATCACCCAGGGCTTGGAGAAACGCACCCTTGCCGGCGAACCCCTGAAACCCTTCTCAAGCTGTTCGCTGGCCCGATCCAGGACATCGGCCACCTTGACGTTCTGCCCATCATAGTCGGATCCGGACTGCGAAGGGCCTCGACCAGGAACTCGCTCACCGCCGCGGCCTCCTTCCGCGATTCTTCCGACTGCGACAATGCCGCCCGGGTCGCGAGGAAGGCGTTTCTCAAATCGCGGTTAGCCCGTAGTTGGACTCCGGCGACCGTTGCCAGTCCCACAATACATGCCATGAGCGCGACCAACAATCGCCACATCACCATCTGGTGTGCCAGGCCGATCTGAACGGCCGCTCCAGCGAGTGCTGCCGACGGGCCTTGATCGGCCGGTGCTCCAGGAACCGCCGCAGGTCGTCGGCCAGCTCCTGCGCCGTGGCGTAGCGATCCTCGGGCTCCCGGGAAATCGCCTTGAGCAGGATCGTCTCCAGGTCGCGCGGGATCGCCGGATCGATCCGACGGGGCGGGATCGGCTCGTCCTGGGCGATCCGTCGGAGCACCTCCTGTCGGTCGCGGCCGTCGACCACGGGATGCAGGGTCAGGAGCTCGTAGAGCGTCGAGCCGAGGGAGTAGATATCGGTGCGGTGGTCGAGGATCAGCCGCTTGCCCAGCGCCTGCTCGGGGCTCATGTAGCGGAGCGTGCCGATCAGGTCGCCGGTCAGCGTCAATCCCGCTCTCGTTGGAACCGGGCCAGGCCGAAGTCGGTGATCCAGAGGTTGCCGTGGAGGTCGACCAGCAGGTTGGCCGGCTTGATGTCGCGGTGGATGATCCCCTGGCGGTGGGCGTGGTCGAGCGCCTCGGCCGCCTGGATGCCCAGCCGGGCTACCGATCGGACGTATTCCCGGTCGCTCGCCGGGCGGGCGGGACCGGATACCGCCTCGGACAGGTCACGCTCGCTCCTGGATCAGTCGCGGCGAGGGTCCGGCCTTCGATGAACTGCATCGCGTAGAAATGGACGCCACGCTCGCAGCCGACGGAGAACACCGGCACGATGTTGGTGATGGTGCAGTTGGGCGGCGGCCTGGGCCTCGGTCTGGAATCGCCGGAGGTGGTGCGGGTCGAGCGCGCGGCGAACGGGAGGATCTTCAAGGCGACCCGGCGGTTGAGCGAGATTTGGATCGCTTCGTAGACGATCCCCATGCCCCCGCGGCCGATGACCTGGTGAACATGGTAATCCCCCAGCTCGAACGGACCGGATTGGGGTGGGTTCAGGGCGACGTCGTGGGGAAGCGGCTTCCAGCGGCCTGAGGAGACGTCCGCCCCACCTCGGCCATCATCTCGAGCGACGGCAAGAGCCGGCGGAGCCGCTCGGCATACTCGGGATGGAGGCGGGCGAGCTCATCGACGTCGATCGCCTCGCCGGCCTGGAGCCGGTTGGTGCATTCCTCGATGAGGTTTTCCAGGATCGGATTCGCCCTCGATCGAGGGCGTCGACTGGCTCGTGCCGTTCTGGGGGATTAGCGACATGATCGGCGTGACTCCGCTCCGGGAAACCCCTCACCCGGCCTCCGGCCACCCTCTCCGCGGGGGCGAGGGAAATCGAAGGACTCGGTTTCTTCAGTCGTCGTCCGACCCCAGAGGGCGCGGAGGCGTTCGAGTGCCCGGAGGTGACGCTTCTTCACGGCCTCCAAGCTGATCCCCAGCACCTCGGCGACCTCGGCCGTCGAGAGCTGCTCCAGGTGCCGCAATACCAGGACTTCGCGGTCGCGCGGACCCAGCTTCGCCAGCGCGGCCTGAACCCGCTGGCGCTGCTCCTCGCGCAAAGCCTGTTGACTCGGGCTGGAGTCCCGCGCCAGAAGACGGTCGGCCAGGATGGCGGTCGACTCGTCGGGCAGGTTCCAATCCCCCGCCTCTTCCCGGCGTGACGCTTCGCCGCTGGGTCCCCAGGTGATGCCGGTGCAACTTGCTCAGCCGCTGCCACACATATTGACGCAGCCAGGCATGGAACGGCAAGGGCCGATCGCGGAGATAATCGAAAGGTTCTGGAGGCTTCGAGCAGCGCCTCCTGCACGATGTCGGCCGGGTCGACTGCGCGGCCAGGCGACGATCCAGCCGGACCGCCACCATCCGGATCAATCGGTCGTGATGCCGGATCAAGAGCTGCTGGCGGGCCCGGTCGTCGCCCCCGGAGGCCCGTGCGATCAACTCTTCGGTATCGGGCTGGAGCTGGCTCATCGTCGTTTGCCGTTGCCCCCTTCCTGATTATCTTCCGATAACCGAGCAATCCCGGGACACAACCGCATGCCGATCCGATCCCGGACCCTCCCGCAGACCCGTTGACTTGGCTCCTTCTCGACGTCAAACTCGGCCCATTGTTAGACAAGCCTTCAACCTTTATTGAGCAACTGCGGAGTCTTCGCCCATGGGCCGCACCCACGGGACCGATTCGTCCGGGCTGCCGATGACGCGGCGCGAGGTCCTTGCGACCGTCCCGGCCGCCCTGCTCGCCGGGGCCGCTCTCGGTCAGGATGCCGCTCCCAAGGCACGCCCCCGGATTGCCGCGATCGTCACCGAGTATCGCACAGATGTCGCACGGTCAAGGCCTCGTCGATCGCTTCCTCGACGGCTACGGCTGGGAGGGCCGGCATTACCACCCGGGCGTGGATATCGTCTCGCTCTACGTGGACCAGAAACCCAGCGGCGATCTGAGCGGGGAGCGTGCGCGGCGCCATCCGGGGCTCAAAGTCTATCCGACCATCGCCGAGGCCCTCACCTGCGGCGGGGACCGGCTGGCCGTCGACGGCGTCCTGTCGATCGCCGAGCAAGGACGATATCCCCGGAACGCGAAAGGCCAGCGTCTCTATCCCCGATACGAGTTCTTCAAGCAGATCGTGGAGGTCTTTCGCCGCAGCGGTCGCTCGGTGCCGGTCTTCAATGATAAGCACCTCTCGTGGAACTGGGAGTGGGCCAAGGAGATGGTGGAAACGGCCCGGGCGATGGGATTTCCGCTCATGGCCGGCTCGTCGCTCCCGGTCACCTGGCGGATTCCCGCCGTGGATGTCCCCCAGGGCGCTCCGGTCTCGGAAGTCGTGTGCGTCGGCTACGGCGGGCTGGACAGCTACGACTTCCACGGCCTGGAGACGCTCCAGTGCATGGCCGAGCGTCGCAAGGGCGGCGAAACCGGGGTCGTCGCGGTCCGGGCGCTCCGCGGCGCAGCCGTCTGGAAGGCCCTCGCCGCCGGCTCCTGGGATGCCGGCGGATGCGACCTCGAGCTCTTCGAGGCGTGTCTCTGCCGCAGCTTCACCCTGACGTCGCCGCGGCCGGGATACGGCAACGTCTATCCCGAGCTCGGCCAGCTCCCGGCGCTGGTCCCGCGACCCGATGCTCTACCGGATCGAGTATGCCGACGGCCTGAAGGCCACCTTGCTGATGCTCTCCCGCCTCGTCCATCGATTTCAACGTCGCCCTGCGGATCGCCGGAGAAAGCCAGCCGCTCTCGACGCAGATGTATCTGGCCGGCCTCGCGCCGGGGCAGACGCTCCCGAACTTCTTCAGCCCGCTGGTCCATCACGTTGAGACCCTGTTCGTGACGGGAAAGCCCCCCTACCCCGTCGAGCGCACCCTGCTGACGACCGGAATCCTCGCGACGGCCATCGAGTCGCTGCACCGCGGTCAGGAGCGGATCGAGACGCCCGACCTTCGCCGCATCCGGTACGAGGCACCCCGAGAATCCACCTTCTGGCGAGCTTGACGGCCAATCAAGAGCAGAGGACATCAGGCATGGGCCCCGCGCACAGCAAGACCGAAGGACCAGGGCCAGGAAGAAGCTGGCGATCGTCACCACGGTCTGGCATTACCTCTCCCACGCCCAGCACATGGGCGACCGATTCCTGGTCGGCTATCCGTGGGAAGGGCGATGGCACCGGCCCGCGATGGACGTCGTGGCTCTCTACGTCGACCAGAAGCCGGCCAACGATCAGAGCGCGGAGCGGGCCAAGAGCTTCGGCTTCCCGGTGTATCCGACGATCGCGCGAGGCGTTGCGCCGCGGCGGCTCGACGCTGGCGGTGGACGCCGTCCTGATCATCGGCGAGCACGGGAGATACCCGAGGAATGAGAAGGGCCAGATCCTCTATCCCCGTTACGAGTTCTTCCGGGAGGTGGCCCAGGTCTTCGAGAAAGACGGCCGCGCCGTGCCGGTCTTCAACGACAAGCACCTCTCGTACAGCTTCACCAAGGCCAGGGAGATGGTGGAGACATCCCGCCGGCTGAAATTCCCGTTCCTGGCCGGGTCATCGCTGCCCGTGACCTGGCGGCTTCCGGCCATCGAGCTGCCGCTCGGCTGCACGATCGACGACGCGCTGATGGTGGGCGTCGGCGGCTCGGATCCGATGGACTTCCACGCCCTCGAGGCCATGCAATGCATGGTCGAGCGTCGGAAAGGGGGCGAGACGGGGGTCAAGGCCGTGCAGCTCGTCACCGGCGAAGGCGTGTGGAAGGCCGGCGATGAGGGCCGATGGTCCCGCGAGCTGCTGGAGGCGGCCCTCTCGCGCTCCAACTCGCTCCAAGGATTGACCGTGACCGACGGACGCACCCAGAACCTCGCGGTCGGCGGCGAGCTCCGCAAGCTCGCCGCAAGCCCCTCGGCCTATTTCATCGAGTACGTCGATGGCACCCGCGCGACCTTGCTCATGCTCGACGGCGCCGTCAACGACTACACCTTCGCCGCCAGGGTCCGCGGTACGCCCCGAATCGTCTCGACCCAGTTCCTGCTCCCACCCAATCCCAACGTGGCCTATTCCGCTTGCCTCATGCATAAGGTCGAGGAGATGATCGAATCGGGCCAGTGCGCCCTATCCGGTTGACCGGACACTCCTCGTCAGCGGCATCCTCGAAAGTTGTCTCGAATCGAAGGTCCAGGCGAGCCGCCGGCTCGAAACACCCCACCTCGACGTGCGTTATCGGCCACCCCAGAATTCCCAGTTCTGTCAGACCTGAGGCCCCAGAGTCCCAGTCCTGATGCCTTCTTCTCAACGAATTTGACACGCCGCGGCCCGCGACCTAGGTTAACGGTGTGGACACCCCAGCGTGCCGCCTTCGTGCGTCTCGACCGTCCCGCGATTGCGACGGCCTGACGCGATCCGGACTCGACCTGGCTATCAGGGAGGTGACTGGAACCTCCCGGCTCAAGTCCCAGATCCGTTCCGTCCGAACCGCCACAGTCTCGGCTCGGACCTCACTGTGAAAACCATGGACGCGAAAGCAAACACCCATATATGCGAATCACCAATCGCAGCAAGCCATGCATCAACGAGAGGCGCCGCCTTTGCAGTCCTCGGCCTACCTGATCATGATTCGAGGCGGGATGCCGGGAACGATGCTCCGGGTGGGAGAGGAGGGGACGACCCTGGGCCGATCCTCGGAGAACACATTCCCGTTTCACGACAATACGGTCTCGCGGCTCCACGCGACCGTCCAGATGGATACGCGAGGGTTCCGTTTCGATCACGGATGAGAAGAGCACGAACGGAACGTTCGTTAACGGGCAGCGGATCGAGCCACATCGCGCGACCCGGCTGGGGGAGGGCGATCGGATTCAACTCGGGACCGGGGTCATTTTGAAGCTCGTTTATCTCGACCCTTCCGACGAGCGCTTTCAGTATGAGATGTTCGAGCGAACCGTGCGCGACGGGATGACGGGCCTGTACAATCGGGTTTACTTCCTCAATCAAATTGGCGGACTCGCCGCGCGTCAGGCGGTCACAAGGGATCGGCCTGGCGATCCTGATGCTGGACGTGGATCATTTCAAGCAGATCAATGACCGATACGGTCATCTCGCGGGCGACTGCGTGTTGCGGGAAGTGGCGCAGGTGATCCGCGAATCGACGCGGTCCGAAGACCTGGTCGCGCGCTATGGCGGTGAAGAGTTCGTCGTGGCCCTGCCCGTCTCGGCCCCGGACCTCGCGACCGAGCGAGCCGAGCGGATCCGGTCGAGCCTGGAAGGACGGCCAATCCATGCCGCCGGAAACGAGATCCGGGTCACGGTCAGCATCGGCCTGGCCGTCGGACAACCCGGGCGTCCGAACAGCGAACTGGTCTTGATCGAGGCGGCGGACCAGGCCCTCTATCAGGCCAAGGCCGACGGCCGCAATTGCGTCGTCCTCGGCCGGCTACCACGCAAGTACGAATCCCTGGAGACCCAGTCGGCCGAGTTCTTGACCTCCCTGTAGCGGTGAATGCGTGGCGAGGAGTCGTTGGAAGTGGCGAGTGAAGATCAGATTGACGGTCCGGACTGACCACTGACCACTTTCCAAGAATGGTGGGTGGGGAGTGTAATGTGGGAGTCTCGACTCCGGCAAGAAAGCTCACCGTAGTGGCTTCGCCACGGCCCTATCCGCGACAAGGGATTGAACGTGTCACAACCGTCATCTTCGTCATTGTCTGCCCAATCCGGCCTGGCTCCCTGGTCTGTGGGCGTGTGCAGTTGGAGCCTCCAGGTCAAGAGCATCCCGGAGTTGAAGGGGTTTCTCGATCAGCTCGGCATCAACGTCGTGCAGATCGCATGCGGCGACCCGCACCACGCAAGCTGGGACGAGGGGGATGCCATGCCGGAGGCGGCCCGTTCCTCGGGAATCGTGATGACCGGCGCCATGCTGGGATTCCCCGGCGAGGATTACACGTCACCTCAAACGATCCAGGAGACGGGCGGATTCGGCAATCCCGGCGACCCGCGCCGAGCGAATCGAGCGGCTCAAATGGGCACTGGACCGCACGCTGGCCCTGGGGCTAACGGACCTCACGCTCCACGCCGGCTTCCTCCCCCAGGTGGACGACCCCGAGCGGAAGGCCATGCTCGACACCTTGGCCCAGGCGGGCCAGCTCGCCGCCGAGAAGGGGGTCACACTGGCCTTCGAGACCGGCCAGGAGACCGCCGAATTGCTCCGGCAGACCCTCGATGACCTGAAGGCACCCAATCTCAAGGTGAACTTCGATCCGGCGAACATGATCCTTTACGACATGGGCGATCCGATCCGCGCCGTGGAGAGTCCTCGGCCCGGATATTCGCTCCGTGCACCTGAAGGATGCGCGTCGGACCCGCGTCCCCGGCCAGTGGGGAGAGGAAGTGCCGCTCGGCGAGGGGGAAGTGGATCTTCCCAGGTTTCTTCAGGACTTGAAGAGCGTCGGGTACACCGGGCCACTCGTGATCGAGCGGGAGGTCGGGGACCAAGCCAGCCGCCTCCGCGATGTGGCCACGGGGCTGGCTCGCGCTCGGGAATGGCTGACGACCGTTTAACGCATCGGCTCATGGGCCGAGATTGGAGAACTCAAGCGGTTTTCCCGAGCCTTGTCCGGGACACGGCGCGGCCGGCTCGGTATGAGGTTCCTGATGGCATTTCCCAATCTTGGCCCAGGAGCCAACTTCTTTAGGCGACCGGTGGGTGGAACCCCCCACCGAGAGCGCGGAGACTGCCTGCCCATACCAGCCCGACGCGCCAGCGAGGGTCTTTCGCATGGTGTGACAAGGACTTACGGTGACCCTCGCTGGCGCGTCGGGCTGGTATGGCCACGATCGCCTCTCGGGTAAGTTAATTCCCGCCGGTCGCCTTATCGAGAAAGCCTGGCCGATGAGAGAAGGACTTGTCTGCCTTGTCTGAGTGCGATGAATGGGAGTCGAACCCCTTGAAGCAGCTAGGACTCTTCGGCGACGAACCGAGCTTCACGAACCGCCGGGTCAAGGCGGTCACTTTCCAAGGAAAGTTGGGGCTCCCCATCCACCGCTGGTACAGACTCACGCCGAGTTTCTCACCCAAGCTGGCCCACGACATCGCCGACCACTTCGGGTTAGGCGGGGACGACCTCGTCCTGGACCCGTTCAGCGGCGTGGCCACCGTTCCCTTGTGCATGAAGTACCGGGGTGTTCCTGCATGCAGCATCGAGATCAACCCCTATCTGTTCTTCGTGGGTGCCGTCAAGACCAGGACTTATCGGGACCTCGACGCCATCGAGTCGTGCGTGCACGGCTTCGAGGCCCAACTCCGCGACGCTTTTCGTAAACTGCCGCCGGAGGCCGAGGCCGAGAACTACCTTCGGGACCAAGCATCCTTCATTCCCAGGATCAACTTCCCCGAGCGTTGGTGGTCACCTGGCAATCTGATGCAACTGGTTTGCCTCCGTCAGCTCATCCAGGGTTACGAGGCCGACCCTGTCCATTTCGACCTCATTAAGATGGGCGTACTGGGAATCCTGGTGCCGGTCAGCAATGCCAAGCACAACCACGTCTCGCTCACATTCGCCGACAAGCCCGCCAAGATGCTCGACGTCCTCTCCGTGCTCAAAAAGAAGTACCGGGAGATTCTGGAAGACCTGAGAAGCGTGGCGTCCCTACCGTGCTCGGACGTGACCATCTACCGGGGCAACAGTAAGCAGGCGGCGGCGGTCCTGCCACAAGGGATGAAGGCCACGGCGGTCATCACGTCGCCCCCGTATCCGAACCGCTTCAGCTATGCCCGTGAGACCCGGCCGCACCTTTTCTTCTTCGACTTCATAGAGGACGCTCGGGCAGTCGGCGAACTCGAAACCCAGGCCATCGGGGGGACCTGGGGGAAGGCCACATCCGTACTCTCCGAAGGGGTCGTCCCTGCGAACCCCCTCATCGAATCGCTACTGGCCCCTTACACAAAGAACATCCACGATGAGGATTACCTGATGGCCCATTACGTGACTAAATACTTCAATGATATTTACCAGCACGCCGGGGAGGTCGCCCAGGTCTGCCGACGGCAATGCCGGTTGGCGTACGTCATCGGTAACAGCAAGTTCTATGGGCACCCGCTCCCAAGTGATGAGATCCTGGCGACGATCTTCGGCCACTTCGGCTTCCGGTTGGACCGAATCGACCGGATGCGACGGCGGCAGAGCAAGACGGGCCTATACGAGGCCGTGGTCTTCATGGAGCGCCTCTAAGCCCAATACCGTTGAATTAGTCATAACCTGAAGACAGCGAACGGGTTGACCTCGTTCCCACACTCCGAGGTCAAACCCTTCACTGCCCTCAGCTTATGACTCATTGAACGGTATTGGCCCTAAAGTATGCGGCTCGGACAGAGCCTCGCCTTCCAACGGAATCCCGCACCGTTGCTACTTTGCATCGTTGTACTTACTTAGCTGACGACCGAATTAACGACCTGCGCCAACTCGCGTCCCGCCTCGGTGAGAGCATAGAAGTTATGCTTGCCGGAACGGCGGGGCTCGATCAGGCGGCCATGGCGCAAAAGGGCCAGATGGTGGCTGACGGCTGGCTGGCTCTGGGTGCCGAGATCGGCACAGAGCTCGGTGACGTTTCGTTCCTTCTCGCTGAGCAGCATCAAGACCTGTAAGCGGGTCGGATCCGAGACCTGCTTGAGCAGCTCGGCGACTCGACGGATCTCCGCCGTCGGGCGGGTTCCCGCCGCAGCCGCGGACTTCGAACTCCTGGATGAAGTCAACGATTTCGCCGAAGAGGGAGGCATAGGTTTCCCCAGGTGGCAAGGATGTTTGGGTTTCGGTCAACTGGACCATCGCGTTCCCATTCCGGGAGGCCAGTTAAGGATCGCTACAGCTTATAATAAATTTATGCCTACAACGCGTCAAGCCCGCTTGTGAGTCTCATTCAATTGAATTCTCGGTTTCATGAGGAGTCTTTGGCGGAAATCCTTATGTACTGGGAGTCCGGGTCACGTTCCAGCCCGATCGAATCGCCCAGGTATCCCGAGTCCGAGCCCCGCCGGCAAGCCAGGGCCCCGCGGGTGTAATGGGTAAGTGGAGCGGCCGGGTCCGTCCCGTAACGCACTAAACAAGGCAGACGCAACCGGAGCCAGGCGAATCTCGCTTGTCGCCGGCCGCCCGGGGCCGTTAGAGTGAGGGTGAGGCGGTGCGAGCCGGGTCTGAGGGGGTCCGACCACGGCGGAAAGGGCACCGGCAGGCAGGCAGACGGACGATCCGCCGCTCCTCCACCAGGGAGTGTCGGGCGCGAGGACGATAGCGACCGATGTCCCAGCAAACTGGCCCAGTCCTGATTCGGCCCACCACGACGACCGATGCCGCGTTTCAGCAGTGCATCAACCCGTCGTGCGCGGCCACGTTCGACGGTCGACGAGACCCATTTCGCCTGCCCAGCCTGCGGCGACCTCATCGACGTCGTCTACGACTGGGACCGCCTGCCGGTCCCCGGCCGGCTCGACGAGTTCGAGTCCAAATGGGCCTCCCGGCAAGATCCCCTGAACTTCTCCGGTGTCTGGCGGTTCCGCGAGCTCCTCGCCTTCGCTCCCCCCGAGATGATCGTCACCATCGGCGAAGGTCAGACCTTGCTCCAGCGCGCCGATAAAGTCGGACGCTACGTCGGCGTCGAGCCCGGCTCCTTCTGGCTCCAGTACGAAGGGATGAATCCCTCCGGAAGCTTCAAAGATAACGGCATGACTGCCGCATTTACCCATGCACGCATGGTTTCGGCACGACGAGTGGCCTGCGCCAGCACGGGGAACACGTCGGCGGCGCTGGCGGTTTATTGCTCGGCGACGGACCTGGGCTTCCGGGCGATCATCTTCATCGGCACGGGAAAGATCGCCTATGGCAAGCTGGCCCAGGCGCTGGACCATGGGGCGCTTGACGATCCAGATCGTCGGCGACTTCGATGATGCCATGCAACGCGTCCGCCAGGTCGCCGACCGGCAAGGCATCTACTTGATGAATTCGATCAACCCGTTCCGGCTCGAAGGGCAGAAGTCGATCATTTACCGGATTCTCGAGGGCCTGCGGTGGGAGGTCCCCGACTGGATCGTGGTCCCGGGTGGAAATCTCGGGAATTCGAGCGCCTTCGGCAAGGCGCTGATCGAGCTGAGCCATCTCGGCCTGATCGACCGGGTTCCCCGCCTGGCCGTCATCAATGCCGCCGGCGCACGCACTCTGGACGAGCTGGTGGGACATCGCGAATTACGATGGCGCAACGGACTGCCGGAGATGACGACGGTCAACGCCTACTATGGTGAGCTCGATACCGAGCGTACCAAGGCGTCCACGATTGCGTCGGCCATCGAGATCAACCGGCCGGTCAATTTGAAGAAATGCTTGCGGGCGTTGGATTTCTGCAACGGGGTCGTTCAGATGGTCTCCGACCAGGAGATCATGGACGCCAAGGCGCGGGTCGGGGCGGGGGGACTGGGATGCGAGCCGGCCAGTGCCGCCAGTGTTGCCGGTGCCAGGCGGTTGCGCGAGGACGGCGTGATTGCCCCCTCGGATCGCGTGGTCTGTGTCTTGACGGGCCACCAGCTCAAGGACCCGACGGCCACCGTCGCCTATCATAGCGGTGACCAGGCCCTCTTCGACCAGGTCCTCGGCAGTCGCGGCGTCCAGCGCGCGGGCTTTGCGAATCGACCCGTCACCGTCGCCAACGACCTGGACGACATCATCCGGGCGATCGCCCTCTATGCCGCGCAGACCGATTCTCCCCAGGCCAGCGAGACGCCCGAGTGAACGGCCGCCAATCCAATCATGTAGAACGGAATTCATTCCGTTTCTTTTTCCTCCGCAGAAAGGACCCGTGACATCGTGTCACAGGCAGTCTTGTAGAACGGAATTCATTCCGTTTCTTTTTCCTCCGCAGAAAGGACCCGTGACATCGTGTCACAGGCAAAGGTCTCGGTCGGTATAAATGGTGCTTTGGGACGGATGGGTACGCGATTGATCCAGTTGATCGCGGAAGACCCCACGTTGACGCTGGCCGCGGCGCTGGAGAGGGACGGTCATCCTCGGCTTGGAGAGGATGCCGGGACGCTCGTCGGGGTCGCCACGATGGGTGTCCCTCTGAGCCGGGCGGACTCCTCCGAGACGACGATGGACGTCATGATCGACTTCTCCACGCCACGGGCCACCCTGGCGATCGGTGAGTGGTGTCAGCAGCGGGGTGTGCCGCTCGTGGTCGGGACCACCGGCCTCGACCCGTCGCAGCGCACGACGCTGGAGTCGGCTTCCGCCCGCATCCCGCTTCTGATCTCGCCCAACACGAGCCGGGCGGTCAATCTCCTGATGAAACTCGTGGGCGAGGCCGCGCGGGCCCTGGGAGGGACGGCCGACATCGAGATCATTGAGCGGCATCATCGAACCAAGAAGGATGCGCCGAGCGGCACGGCCTTGCGCCTGTCGGAGTTCGCCGGGCGGGGGGTCGCATCGGGCCGGCTCATCGCGGGACAGCACGATAGCCGTACCCAAGGGGAGATCGGTATCCATGCCCTGCGGATCGCCGACTCTCCGGGCGAGCACACGGTCGTGTTCGGACTCATGGGAGAAACCCTCGAGTTGAGCCACCGCGCCCTGAATCGCGACGGCTTCGCGGGGGGCCCTCGACACGGCCAAATATCTCGCCGGCAAGCCCGCGGGATTGTACTCCATGGAAGATGTGCTTGCCTGAACGAGGATTTCCCTGGGGATGACCAATGGCGGCTTGCGAACAGGGTTATTTGTGTTCCATCTGCGGCCAGGAGGTCGAGGAGATCACCGATTCGGACCTCTATCTGCGTTATGTTCTCGGCGAGGTGGAGGGCGATTTCCTCCATCGGTTGCCCGAGTGTCATATTCGATGCAATCCGGTGCTGGGCCAGTTCATCGTCACCGAGGGGTTCGCCCCGATCGTGATCGAGGGCCCATTCGCGAAAGCTCACCTCGACCCGGAATATGTGGCCGCCGAACAGGAGCGAGTGACGCGGGGCTATCTCAGGCTCCGGGAGGTATCCGCGGCGAACCGGCCGATCTGGGAATACCCCCTGCCGGAAGTGCTTGCACGGCGACAGGATCGATGATTCGACCTATGATAGGTAAGATCGGCCTCTCCGACGCGATGGCGTCCCGGTCTGTTGGACGCACCCAGAATCAATTCTCATGGATTCCAGGATCGAGGGTCAGATCGACGAGCCGAACCGGCGAAGCGCGAGTCGCTGGGACTGGCTCGGTAGCCGCTGGCTCCCGTTTTCCCGGTGGCGGGCGACGGGTGCCAGGTGGTGGAAGACTCTTTTCTTCTCGCGGGCTCAGAGTCATCCCGAGCCCACACCACCACGCCGGCTGCTCTTCCTGGACGACGACCCACTTCGCGCCGAGAGCTTTCTGAAAGGGAATCCCCAGGCCATCTGGGTCAAGACGGTGGCCGAATGCCTGGCTCGCCTCGAAGAGCCCTGGGATGAGGTCCACCTGGACCACGACCTGGGAGGGAAGATGTTTGTCGATAGCAATGGCCGTGGATTGCGGGATGGAGGTCATCCGCTGGCTTTGCAAGGAGCCTCGCAACCACCTGAAGGATTCGCTCTTCTTCATCCATACGCATCACGCCGCCGCGGGGTTGTTGATGGTCTTGCAGATGCGTCGCTGTAGCTACAAGGCGGAATTCCGCCCTTTCGGCCTCGACCTGGAGCAGATGCTCGCTCACAACGAGCCTTCGGACGGCGAGTGGCGGGAGGCGGGAGAAGTCCAGGAGGATCGATCGTAGTTTTCCCGCCACCCGCCGCCCATCACCCGCCACGACATTCAAAGGGATTCCGAGATCCAGCCGCCGCCGAGGACGAGGTCGTCTTGATAGACGGTCACGACCTGGCCGGGAGTGACGGCGGATTGAGGGGTCTCGAAGAGGACGCGAGCCGCCCCGTCCGGTAGTGGCTTCGACGGTCGCCGGCACAGCGCGATGCTGGGCACGGATCTGGGCCAGGCACGCGACCGGGCCGGCCGGCTCCGGCCCTTGCCAGTTGAACCGTGATGCGGTCAGGCCGATCTTCTCGAGCGACTCGCGACGGCCGACCGTGACGGTCCGGGTCATGGGCTCGATCTGGACCACGTAGCGTGGGGAGCCGAAAGTGATGCCCAATCCGCGACGCTGGCCGATCGTGAAGGCTTCGATGCCGGAGTGCTCGCCCAGGACGTTCCCCTGCTCATCGACGATCGGCCCCCGGGTTTCGCGGTCGGGACGCCGGTCGCGGACGAACGCCAGGTAATCGTCGTCGGGCACGAAGCAGATCTCCTGGCTGTCCGGCTTGTCGTGGACTGGCAGGCCGTGCTCGCGCGCGATCGACCGGATCTCCGTCTTGGCGAATCCGCCGACCGGTAACAAGACGTGCGGCAGCAGCTCCGGCCTCAGCCCGAAGAGGACATACGACTGGTCCTTCGTCCGATCGACGGCCCGAGCCACGCGCGGCGACCCGTCCTCGGCGTGCAGGATCCTCGCATAATGGCCGGTTGCCACGAAATCGGCCCCGACCTGCTTGCCATAAGCCCAGAGCTTGCCGAACTTCAGCCAGATGTTGCAGACCACGCACGGGTTGGGTGTCCGACCCGCGAGGTACTCGTCGGTGAAGTAATCCTTGATCCGCCCGAAGTCGCGCTCGAAATCGAGAACATAGAACGGGATGTCGAGGCGATCCGCCACGTTCCGCGCATCGAGCGCGTCGGCGACGCTGCAACACGTCTTGGAGCGACGCTCCTCGTCCACCGCGGTCGACCCGGTGCGCATGAAGAGACCGAGGACATCATAGCCCTTTTCCTTCAGCAGCACCGCGGCGACCGAACTGTCCACGCCGCCGCTCATCGCCAGGACCACTCGCTTGCCCATGACTTCCTTCTTACCGAACCCTGACAGAACCGAAAAGAGTCACAATAATCAGGATAACGCCCCGACCCTGTTCACGGGAAGCCGCCGGATGACCGACGAATCGATCGAATATGAGCTGGGAGTCCCGATCCCGGGGCGGATCCTGCCCGAGGAACATTGGGCTCGAACCGCCGTGAAGCGGCTCCCCGACACCGGCTCGCTCGACTGGACGGCGATCTTCGGGCGGACGGCGCCGGTCGTCCTGGACCTCGGCTGCGGCAACGGCCGGTTTACCTTGCTCAGCGCCTTGAACCGGCCCGATGTTGACCACTTCGCGATCGACATCCTGCCGGTCGTGATCCGGTACGCGACCCGACGCGCCAATCAGAGGGGCCTGCATCACGTCCGGTTCGCGGTCAAGGACGCGGAGACGTTCCTTCGGCAATACGTCGCGTCGTCCGGCATCGCCGAGATCCATCTCTACCATCCCCAGCCGTATCACGACCGACGCCAGGCGAATCGCCGCGTCTTCACGCCGCGGATGCTGGCCGACGTCCATCGCGCGTTGGTCCCGGGCGGCCTGTTCGTCGTCCAGACCGACAATCCGGACTACTGGGCCTACATGACCCGCGTCCTCCCCGCGTTCTTCGACTTCCGGGAACATCCCCAGCCCTGGCCCAACGCCCCCGAAGGCCGGACGCGTCGGGAGATCCTCTCCCGCCAGCGCGGGCTGAAAATCTTCCGAGGCGAGGCGATTCGTCGCGATGAGCTGGGCCCGGAAGCCATCGCCGCCCTGGCCGATTCACTACCCCTGCCAACCTTCCGCAGCCGCGGTCCCTGGTACGATCTCGATCGACAGGATTCCCACGTGCGCGAGGAGTGACGAGCTAGACGCGCCTCTCAATTGGGTTGCGCACGCGCCTCGTGCGAGGTGGCATCTCCGACGGCCTGAAGGGCCGCAGGAACCCAGCCCGGGGTGAAACCCCGGGGTTCGGGCGCACCGCGACCCTGCGCATGCACCCTGTCGGGGTGCCGGCGGGGTCTGCCTGCGGCCCTTCAGGCCGCCGGAAATGGGGGTTTGCCGCGAACCCCGGGTTTCACCCGGGGCTGGGTTCCTGCGGCCTTTCAGGCCGCCCAACATCGGCGGTTACTGTGTGCAATCCATCTGTTAACCGCTCTAACTACTCGCACTGCGATACGACCGCAACGCATAATGGAAGAAGCGACGGCTGATCCAGAGCAGCAACCCGGTCGCGATCAACATCAGCGCGACCATCGGCCGGTCGAAGGGCGCGGACCATCGCGTTGGCCGGAACATTCACCACGATCAGGACCGGGACGAAATAGGTGAAGAAGACGCCCAGCGGGGCCGCCCAAGGCCCCGCGAAGATCTCCTTGGGATAGCGGGCCAGGCTCGAGAACAGCCACCACATCTCCATCAAGCTCTGGTTCCTCACCATCCACACCGAGAGCGAGGTGAGCATCAACATGAACGCGTACGCGATCGCCGTGCCGCATGCGAAGGTGAGCAAGAAGGTCAAGACCCGCACGATGTCAAATTGCCAGCCCATCTGGTAGAGGGCGAACCCCATCACCGCGGAGCCCATCAGCACGTTCGGGCCCGTGCCCCAATCGATCCGACGGCACGTAATCAGGAATTGTTCGTCGATCGGTTTGAGCAACAGCCCATCGAGGTCACCGGTTCGCACCAGCTCCGCGAAATCGTTGCAGTTGTCCAGGAAGAACATCTCGATCAGCCCATTCAGCGCGAAGAAGCAGCCGACGAAGAACAAATACCGCGGCTCGTCCCAGCCCGCCACCAGCGTGGTCCGCGCGAAGATCACCCGATAGAAGGCGAGCATGATCGCCAGCCAGAGGACCTCGACCGAGACTTTCACCAGGAAATTTCCCCGGAACGCCAGCTCCCGGTTGAGCGTGTACAGGGCCAGGCTGCCGAGCAGCCGGAGGTATTTCCGTAGTCTTGCCACGATGGACACCGTCTCAGCCTCCGAACGCGCTATAACGCCGCAGCCCTAGCCGGTACAACCCCCGCGCCAGCATCATGAAGAACACCGCCCAGAGCAGCTCGCCCAGCAGGTGGAGCAACAGCGTCATGCCCTTCACCTTCCCCAGGAAGACCACGGCCGGGAAATACGCCATGTACTGGAACGGCATGGCCTTGAGCAATCCGGCCCAGGGCTCCGGGAGCAGGTCGAGCGGCAGCATGTGCCCCGAGATGAAGAAGTTCAGGGTCATCACAATGTA
>CAWJGW010000049.1:0-89292 GCA_963842405.1 uncultured Isosphaeraceae bacterium
ATGTCGCAGTGCCCCCGTGAACTACTGCATCTGGTCGAGCATCGTGGAGAATGCCGCCTTGAGCCTGACTCGCCCTTCTGGATCCCGCTCGGTATCTGACGTAGGGATACTCCCCGTATTCGAGGAAGCTCGGGCACTGGTGCTCCCGGACGAATTTGACGAAGGCCGCGGGGTTCGACTTCCAATCCTCGGGGAACCCTTCGAGGTTCTCGAAGATCGTGTTGATGCCGTATTTCGAGAACATCGCAACGGCGTCCTCGGTGTACTTATCGAAGTCGGTGTCGAAGATGCCCTAATACATGAAGTACGTTTCCGTACCGATGTCGAAGAGCACCCAGCGCAGGTAGTGCAGCTTGACACCTCCAGCGTGTTGGCAAGGCCGGCGATGGTCTCCTCGATCTTCTTTCCATACGAGGCGGATGGTCTGCTCCGTGCCGGGCTTGATCTTCGCGATGATCGTGAAGCCATAGCACGCGGGAGTCTTGGGGAAGATCGGCCCGTATCGTCCCTGTTCTTCCTCGAAGAATCCGTCCTTCGGGATCGCCTTGGCGGCGGGCTTTGTCCAGTCGTGCTCCATGTCAGCCTTCCTGCCTTTCTTGTCGCGGATCATTCGTCGCATAAAGGTTGGTTTGTACTTCCGCGGCCCGCGGTATGTTCAGTGGACAGGGTCATTCGCAGGTCTGTACTTCCGGCTCTCGGTTCGGCCGGGCAATGCCGGTCACGCCGGCGCGGACTCATGTGCGTCGGCGGTTGGCTTGAATAGTTGAGGATCGAGCCGATTCAATAGCCGCTGGATCTTCGGGACTTGGTCGAGCGCGGCCGCCTCGCCGATCACGGCGAGTTCCTTCGCCCTCATGAACTCCGAGGGGTCGATACCCGTCACGTCCGGCTCGATAACCACGTCCGCCGGTTGAACACCGAAGGCGTTCAGGTTGTAATTTTGAACGAGCAGGCTGCGCAAGATCGTCGGCATGAGGCCCGGCTTGTTCCTGGACAGAGTGGGTTCCTCGGGTTTGATGTCGCAGAAACTCGTCTCCAGCTTCGCCGTCACGCTGACGGCGATCACGAAATTGCAGCCCATCGACACCAGCACATTCGCTGGGATGTTGTTGACCAGCCCGCCGTCGATCAGGGCCTGGCCGTTGCGGACGATCGGCACGGAGAGCACGGGCAAGTTGATGCTCTCGAGGATCGCATGGACGGCGTCGCCGCGTTCGCGAACGACCGAGTTGCCGCTCACCAGGTCGACCGTGACGGAAAGACAGGGGACGGCAAGTTGTTCGAGTCTCCAGTCATGCAGGTACTTGCGCAGCATCGCGTCGAAGTGTCCGCGGCGATACTTGTACAGGAGTTGCCAGTAGTTGCCTTGCGGCAGGTGGCGAAAAATCCAGGAGGGGCGAAGGTCCTTGGCGAACGCATCTGCGTTGTAGTCGGGATCCAGGCCGGCGGAGTACATGATGCCGGTCATGGCGCCGGCGCTGGTGCCGGCGATCATGTCGACGACGATGCCGCTGCGCTCGAGGGCCTTGAGCACGCCGAGGTGCGACAAGCCTCGGGCGGCCCCGCCGCCGAGGGCCACGCCCACGCGCACGCCGCGGAGGTCGTGTACCAGCCGCTCCAGCCCGTTGGCCAGCGACCGGCCAGACGGCAGTTTTGGCGGCGTTTCGTGGATTTTGAAATCGCGGGAGGCAAGATTTGTCAGATTCGGAACGGCGGAGACCACGGGACTGTCGCCCTGAAGCAACCAGGCGACACTGATCTTGTCGCGCCAGCCCCGGCCCGGCACATCGATCGCCTGCAGGCGGCGGATTGCGGCGTCTGCCGCATTGGGCGAGACGAAATAGACGACGCGGTCGACGAGTTCCATCAACCGCGCCGTTCGTTCCGGCGTCAGGAAGGTGTGGACGTCGAAAATGATTCGATTCGCGTCCTGCCAGCGAGCGCCCTGCTCCCGAATTTCCTCTGATGTCAAATCTCGGCCGTCCTCTCGGAGCGGCCGATACCGCACATCCGGCGACACCGGCCGCCGGTCCGCATCGCTGAACACGGCGAGTTGCTCACCGACGTCGCACAGTCGCTGGATGAGCTGTTCGGCCGCCGGTCGCGTGGCGGGTGAATCGTGAATCAGTGCCAGCATCATCGCCGACCGCTTGGGTGCGGCGCCGAAGAAAATCCTTACGCAGGCTCCCCGCGTAGGTCTTTAGCCACAGACGGCGCAGGTCCGGCCTGGCGAGTGTCAGCTCAAGCGCCTCTTCGTAGTCCAGCCTGAGGATCGTCGAGGGCTCGAGCGCGACGATTCGGATCGGCACCGATTCGCCGAGCGCACCGACCATCATCCCGAATTGTTCGCCGCGCTCGATCATGCGGAACAGCGACTCGGTCACCGCTTGGGCTGAGCCGGACGGCCTTGAGCCGCCCGCGCAGAACGAAGCCCACTGTGGTGAGCACGACGTCCGCCTCGTGAACGACGCTCCCGGCTGGATACTGCGCGACCCGTCCGAGCCGCGCGACTTCCTCGAGGGTCTCATCGGACGCATCCTTGAAGTACTCGTGCACTTTCAGGAGCGGAATGACCTCATCGTTCATGGCGGCGCCTTTCGAGTTCGCGGCGGATATGATCCCCAAATCCCGCCGCCGGGGCTGTGTTCGCAATGTCGTTAAGGTAGGAGAGTCGGCGGAGTTCCGTGAAGGGTAGAGTCCGGTCCAATCGACCGTCCTTGATAGAGGGCCCGATCCAGACGGGCGTTGGCAATGACGCGCCAGTCCCAGCGGACCTGTGTGCTGGGAAGCTTGTAGAAGGACGTTGTGCAATTGGTGAACAGTACGTGGTACCAGCGCGGAGTCTCGTACAATTGATTGATCATATTCACGTAATCGAGAAACACTCTTTTTAGTTCCTCCACGCTCGAATTGAGGTGGTAGAGGTACCCCCATTGGCGTTCGCTGAATTTCGTGCGCCGCAGAATGATGTCGCGTTCGTCCGCGGCGACAAAGATCAGCTCCTGCTGTCGATACAGACTGCGAAAGACCGAGTATTTCTGCCCCTTCGTGATTCGCGCCTCGATCGACATGCAGATGCGGCCATCGCGTCCGAAGTCGAAGACCAGGGCGGGGTGGCCCCTAAGCCCGTCTCCCCAGTCGAAGAAAATGACGTCCACTCCCTTGATATTCGAGAGATGATATGTGCGGCTTTTCCCAATGCGGAGTGAAATCGTCGAGCGAACGGTATTCCAGGTTGCGGACGTTTTCGATGGTCACCGAATCCCCGGCGATGACAGCCCGCGGCAGCACGGCCGCGCTAGGGTCCCAGTCGCGGTCGTTGCTCGGTTTCTGTCGGTACCACCAAGCGAGGAATAGCGACTCCGCCCCGAGCAAGGCAACGATCGGCTGCCAGAGCGGCCGCCAGACCACCAACATCGCGATCACGCCAACGGCCCAGGCCAGCGCGACCCAACGGCCCCACTTGGCTCCGCCACACACGTCGTAGTAAATCGCGCCGACCATCCAGACGGCAACCAGGGCACTCGCCAGCAGCGATGCTCCCGTGATGATTCCCAGTATGAGGCCCATGAACGATTTCTCTTCTGGTTGACGCAGCGCATTGCGAGAGCGGGATGATGCACCTGCTAGAGCCGGTTTCAAGACCAGCGTTTACCCAGTTTACCAGCACCGGCTTTTCGGAGCATTGGTCATCTCGCCCGTTCTTTCCGAAACTTTATTCGTGCGGATCACTCACGATGCATCCTGGCGGACCTCGCCTCAGGCTGCTGACTCGCGAGTGTGGGAAGCGTGTTGGCCGTATCCGCGCCGCCTCCTTCCATCACAGGACTCGCGTGATCTCGGCGGGGTTCCGCTCCGGCCTCGGCGGCGGGTCGTGCAGCAGCCGCGTGAAGGCCTCGGCGCTCCTGCGAGACGCGGATCGCCAGCGTTCTCTCCCCCAAGGCGCCACCGCTCGCGGTCCAAGAACCAAAGCGTCAGGTAGTCAAGCGATACCAGCACACCCCATTGTCGAGCGGACAATGGGAACGATTCGATCGCTCAAGGTGTCTGCCGAGAAGAGCTTCGGCATTAGTCCGAACCAACTTCGATGCGTTTCAACGAATTTGCCGGAGTTGACCTGCGGCAAGCGACTTCAGTTTCCAGGTTCGGCCTTTGTTGCTCCGGACCGCCGGCTTGGAGGGGCCCGCGGACTCTCATCTGAAGGGCCAGGTCGCAGAGCAATCGAGCGGGAAGCTGATCGTAGGACCGGCGCACCTCGCAGAAGGTGAAGACGAGGAGATCCAGATCTCCCTTCAGATTCAGACGGCCGGGTTCGCCAGGGGCTGCATCCTGGAACACCTTCGGGGCCGGGCCAAACACGGTTTCGAGCAACGGAGACGCCCACACGCCGTGCCGCTCGTTGCCGGGGACGTAAACCGGCTGCTCGAGTGTGATCGGGCGATCCAGCACCAATCCGCTTACAGGCGGGATCAGCAAGGCGGTCAGGGGAAAGCTCGCCAGGTACTCCCAGTCGCCAATCCGGACAGGCTCGGAGAGTGCCAGGCCCTGCGACCGGAACGCCTTCTCGGTGAGCTCCAAACAGTACAACGAGTCATCCTCCATGCGGAAGCCATAGTCGAAGGGAACCTGCCGCTCGAACGCGGCACGGCAATAATCGATCACTCCGGGGATGCGTTCGCGGTGCTCCGGCTTCAGCCGCTTCACCCCCAGGGCTCCCACGCTGTCGAGCATCCAGACCTCGAACGGCTGGCGCTGGACTCCCGCGGACGAGCAGTCATAAACGACCGGCGATCCGTCCTCGATCGCGACGATGCCGGTGTGCGAGAAGGGGCTGCCGGTCGCACGAGCGATGAACCGGCTGAGGGGAACCATGCCGCGCACGACACGCGCATCGCCGAGCCGGAAGACGATGTCCCCCTGGCGGAGCACCTCGCGTCCCCATCGATGCCAGCGGGCCATCTCCGGGTTGGACGGGAGCGGCGGGAGATTCCCGGCCGAGCGGGCGCGGGTCGCTGCCGGTCCCCAATAATTTCCAGACCAGGAGGGCGGTTTCATCCAGTCGGTTGCTTCCGCCGCACCCGGTTCGTACGTCGCCAACGCGATCATCCAGCAGATGATATGGAGCACGGAGAGTCTCCAGGTGCATCTCGGGGAGTCTGGGCTAGGGGTCCGTCACTGTCCCCAGGCCTTTCTGGGGAAGCCGCTTGAGTGCAAAGCCGACCATGAGCCACGACACCCCTCGAAAGATGATGCTGATGCCCACGAGCACGCCGATGATCGTGAGTCCCGACATCGGAAGCTCACGCCAGATCATGACGCCGAGGACGACGTCGATCGCGCCGCTGAGCAACAGCCAGCCCCAGCCCTCGAACCGATGAGCGATGGCCGCGACGGCCTTGAAGATGCCACCCACGAAGAGGAAGCTCGCCAGCAGGATCGTCAGCGTGATCCCCCCCTGGATCGGGTTGCCCAGCAGCATCAGTCCGACCACGACGCCCAGGATGCCCGAGAGCAGGGCGAGGAAGAACCCGCTCCACTCCTGACACCAGAACGCGCCGACGACCTCCATTCCGCCTCCGACGAGAATCAAGACGCCGAGCGCCGTCACGGTCGCGAGGGTGGCGATCACCGGAGATCCCGAGGAGGATCGTCCCGAGCACGATCAGGGCAATCCCCAGGGCGACCAGCCAGATCCATTTGCCTCGGATCGCCTGTAGCTCATGACGGATGGCTTTGCGTAGCGGTGTGTCGGAGACGCCCGCGGTGCTCATGATTAACCTCCAGATATCTCGAAGCGGAGCAGGATTTCTACGATGGGCCTGATAAAACATGCGATGGCGTATCTCGAGGATCACCAAGAACTGGTGGATGCCTGCTAACCTTACAGATCTTGGATACATCATCACACTGTCAAAACAGACAGGGGATTCCGGAAATTCTGACAGGAAGCATGCCCGATCGCCTGGCCCTGAGAGGATCCCCACCAGTATCGGATCGGCCGAATTCTCCTCAAGTCGGAGACGCCGGCGTTCAGTGGGTGAAGAGCAACCCCTGATCCTCGGCACCCGTCCCGATGACGCGGAAGCTCCACTTGTCGTCGGCTTGCCAGGAGACACGGCCGACCAGCGCTCCGGCGTCTCCTTCCTGAGCCAGCGTGAGCAGGTTGTCGGTGAGTGACCATTTCCCGGCGAGTTGCCTGGGCTTACCCTTGGCGGTGACCTTCCAGGTGAAGGTCTCGTCGTCCCCGATGCGCAGGTCGATCGTCGTGTCGCCGGCCGGGTGGGCAGTCCAGTTTCCGGCCAGATTCCCTTGCTTGGCGGTTGTCGCCACCGGAGGCGGAGCAGTCGACGCCGCCGGGGTGTCCGGTGCCGCTGCCGGCGGTGAGAACTGCTTGACGAGCTGGGCGGAGAGTGTGTCCTGGGGAGCCAGGGCCACGACCTGCTTGAGCTGACTCACGGCCGCCTCGGTGTGGCCCTGGGTCAGGTAGTGATACGCCAGCACGAAACGGCCGGCCGTGGACTTCGGATTCGCGGAGACGAACGCCTCCAGCTTGCGGAGCTGGCTCGTGTAGACGTCGATGTTCGGGTAGAGACCGGCCATGGTCGTCCAGTCCCAGCCAGGTCCGACTGAGAGCACGGCGTAGAGTGGCCCCGCGGCGAGGTCGTACTTCCCGACCGCGAAGAGGACCAGTGCCCGGAACTCGTGGAGCGTGGCGTCGTTCGGAAGGACCTTCAGCGCCTCATCGGTGAGCTGGAGTGCCCCGGCGTAATCGCCGGTGCCAAAGGCCGCACGCGCCGAGTCGAATTTCGCGACGGCGGGGTTGGCGACCTCCTCCGGGGGCGGGGCCGATTGCGTGTCAATGGGTTGACTGTAGTCATAGGTGTAGGCGGGCACGGTCACCGTCTGCGGCTCACCTCCGGCGACGGTCTGCTCGATCACGATCGGCTGCGCCACCGCCTCCTGCGGCGTAGTAGGGGTTCGCGTAGCTGGCGTAGCCCCAGTTGTAGAAGGACGAGCCGAGGGCCCAGGCCGTCACCCCGGTCGCGGCTCCCAAGGCAAACGAGCCCCATCCCCAGTTATTGTTGTCGTGGTAGCCGTGCCAGTAACCGTTGGCCCATCCCTGGTGATAGCCCCAGTAGCGCGCCACGCCAGCTGTTGTAGGCGGGTGGGCGGACCCCGTAGCCGGGGTCGACGCCGATCCCAGCCAGGTTGTTCTGGCGGATCCCGCCGACGTTGACGTCGCCCCGATTGATCGTGTTGCCGCTCCCGGTGATCGGCCGGTTATCGATGCCCGGGCGGTTGCCGATGCCGCCGATCCCACCGGGGCGGTTATCGATGCCGGGTCGATTGCCGATGCCGCCGATCCCACCGGGCGGTTATCGATGCCGGGTCGATTGCCGATGCCGCCGATCCCACCGGGGCGGTTATCGATGCCGGGTCGATTGCCGATGCCGCCGATCCCACCGGGGCGGTTATCGATGCCGGGTCGATTGCCGACGCCGCCGATCCCACCGGGGCGATTATCGATGCCGGGTCGATTGCCAATGCCCGGCCGGTTATCGATGCCGGGGCGATTGCCAACGCCCGGGCGGTTATCGATGCCGGGGCGATTGCCAACGCCCGGGCGGTTATCGATGCCGGGGCGGTTGCCAATGCCGGGCGGTTATCGATGCCGGGGCGGTTGCCGATGCCCGGGCGGTTATCGATGCCGGGGCGGTTGCCGATGCCGGGCGGTTATCGATGCCGGGCGGTTGCCATGCCGGGCTGTCCGCCGCGCCGGGCGGTTATCGATGCCGGGGCGGTTGCCCCGGCGCCTGCTCCGGGTCGGCCAGGGGAGCTCCCGGGCGCCAGCCCCCCCGGGCCCCCGCCGGGCCGTGGCGAGGGGCGCCCGCCACCTCCACCGGCAGACCCGGGCCGCTGAGCCGGTCTGGGGCTGCTGACCGCCGGGCTCGATGAGAGCCGCCGCCACGCCCCCGCCGCCGCCACGCGGCATCCCCCACCGCCGCCGCCGCCACGCCGCCGCCACCGCCGCCACGGCCGCCGCCGCCACCCCCGCCGCCGCCACGCCCGGCGATGGCCGGCGGAATCACAAATGCGAGTGCGAAGGTTATTAACAGGAACCCTCTGACGAATCGGGGTATCATCGCTCTTCTCCTGGAGTCTGGAGCCGATGTCTCGGATGAACGGATATCGGCCGTATGTATGGGATCACTTGCCGGGCTCTGGAGCACGTCGGACGAGGTAGAACTGATCGGTGCCAGGCACGACTTCGCCGCCGATCGTTCGCTCCAGCGTCTCCCAGAGGATCCGGTCCTTGCCGAGCGCCGTGAACGCGTTCGTGGTTGAGACCGATTGCCCGTCCGAGCGGACTCCCGACGCTTTGTTGATCCAGCGGTCGCCGTCGCGCGACAGCAACCCGTCGGCGAAGCCGCCCCGGTCATCGAAGACCCACGTCCGGAACTGCTTCCGCTGAGCGTCCCAGGCGATGCGCTGGGTGCCGCTCAGGGCGATGCGTCCCTCAACCTTGACGTCGAACTCCCGGAGCAGAAAGTTGCCGTTATCCGACCACTTGCAGTGGGTCTTGACGATCCCGTCGTCGCTCTCGTTGACCCACTCGCCGAGCATCCATTCCAGTTGCAGGAGCTGCTCGTGCAGGGAAACCTCGTCGGGCTGCTCGTCGCGGATCCTGGCGTGGAGCCAGCGACCACCCTGGCGGGCATAAATCACACTGTACCGGTTGGTTTGCGGAGTTTCTCCAGCGCTAACCGTGAGGGAGGCCGTCCCCTCCTCGATGGCAAGGTCGGCTCCCAGGAAACGCAGCGACTCCGTGTTCACGGCAAGGGTGCCAGCCTCGCTCCCAGCGAAGGTCTCGGCGAAGCGGGCGACGATGGCGTCTCGGCCCCGCGTGATCTCGCCGTCCTCGTCCTCGATCTCGGCCTCCGGGGTGAAGAGGGCACCGAGCGCCTTCGCGTCCTTCTGGTTGTAGGCCTTGACGAACGAGGCCCCCAAGTCGGCGATGGCCCGAACGTCTGACTCCCTCTCCTGTGACGCCGTGGCCTGGGCGGTTCCCAGGGGTACCGGAGCCGGCTCCCGTGCCGGCCGGTCCTGGGCCACGCACAAGCCCAGCGTCACGCTGAGCGCCAGCACTGACAGGAACGCTGTGTGGAATTTCATGGGCGAGACTCCGTTATGTGATCCCCTGGCAACCGAGGCTGTCGGCCACCGCCTCATCGAGCACCTCGAGTTGGAGCGAGTAGTCGTGCCCCGGCGCAAACCTGATCGCGGTCCAAGCCGAGCTGGACAAGCACCCTGTCTTCACAAAAACGCAAACGGTTGCGGTTGAGTCCGGCGGAAAACGGCTCCCCGCTCTCCCGCACCCGCGTCTCGCACAGACTCCTCTGCGTGACACCGCGATTACTGACTTACAGTTCTATTCGAAAGCGAGTCGTCGCAATCGACAGACCCGTCCGGCAATAACTAACTGGCGCTGCCTTCGGCGCTCTCGCCAAGCTGATGTGTATGCGCTCGAAGCTGAGCATGTTCGCCGCTTGCCGGCCCCGGATCAGCAACCGGCTTGGACCCAATCCACATGTTTACCATGCGCGGAGGATGGGGGCAAGGAGGTACCGTGGGCTTCGGGGAGCCCGGAGCGGGTGTGCGTCACAAAAGTAGGTGGAAAATTTGTATAATCAGAGACCTCTGATCAGTTGCCTCGGATTTCGTTGCCATTTGTATAGAGGTTTCGCCATGTCCATGCCGCAAACTCCTGACTCTGAACGGGATCGGCTCGAGGAGGAGATCTTCCAAAACTCTCCGAACCAGTTCCGAAGCCGAACTCCGTGGGCTCGCTAAGCTCTTGGCCGACACCGTCGACGAACAACTCTTCGGCCGCACCGAGTTCGCGGTCCGCGAGCGGGCCCTTCGCGTCGGTGCCAAGGCCCTCACGGCGGCACTCGCCGCCCGCAAAAAAGGGGCTACCAGGGTTCCAGTCTGAGCTGTCCGGACTGTCTCGGCTCGGCCCGGTTCGTCGGCTATCGCCCACGCTCGGTCGTCAGCCTCACCGGGATCGTCAAGCTGGAGCGGGCTTACTACCATTGCCGCCGCTGTGGCCGCGGCCTATTCCCTTGGGACCGGACCCTGGGGCTTGGCGACTCGGAGCTGACGCGCGGCGCCGAAGAGCTCGTCGCCCTCGCCGCGGCCATCGACTGCTTCGCCGTGGCCGCCGCGACCCTGCTTCGGAAGATGTCCGGCCTGCGGACCTCGGCCTCGTCGGCGCGACGCGTCGGCGAGGCGGCTGGGCAAGACATCGGCCAACGCGTCGGCGCCGGCGAGGTCTTCGGACCCCGCCGGGCCTGGCGGTGGCACAAGGATGCGGACATGAAGACCTGTGCCTATCTCAGCATCGACTTGACCGGCGTGCGGATGCAAGGGCCGGGAGCCGCCGCGGCCGAGGGAAGGATGGTTGCCGTGGCGATGGTCTATAACCCGGTCCCTGACGATCACCGCCGCTGGGCCGACCCCAATGGCCGTGCCCCGCAGTTCCAGGCCCGATACGTCGCAGGCTTGGCCGGCCAAGCGGCGCTGGGCGGCCCCTTGCAGCGACAGGCGGCTCGGGTGGGCATCCGTCAGGCCCAGCGCTGGATCGCCTTGAGCGACGGCGGCGCCGGGCTCGAGGATCTGGTCCGCATTTACTTCGGCCGCGTTGATGCGGTGATCCTCGACTTCTATCATGCCGCCGAGCACCTTGGCGAGCTGGCCCGGGCGTTGTACCCTCATGACGAATCGGGTCGCGAGGATTGGCTGAAGGATTGGTGCCACCGCCTGAAGCACGAGGGCGGCCAAGCCGTGCTGGACCGGCTGCGGGAGTTGCTCCCGGCCTGCGCCGCTACGGCCCGCCAAACGCTGGCGGACCTGATCGGGTACATCAGCAATCATTCGCATCGGATGGATTATCCGAAGTACCTGTCTCATGGCTGGTCGATCGGCTCAGGGCCGGTCGAGTCGGCGTGCAAGACGGTCATCGGCAAGCGGATGAAAGGCGGCGGAATGCGTTGGGGTGAAGAGGGCGCCGATGGGATCTCCCACCTCCGAGCCCTCC
Source organism: uncultured Isosphaeraceae bacterium (assembly GCA_963842405.1). Taxonomy (GTDB): domain Bacteria; phylum Planctomycetota; class Planctomycetia; order Isosphaerales; family Isosphaeraceae; genus CAVZRC01. The sequence continues at coordinate 11,099 of CAWJGW010000049.1, forward strand.
TCTGCGGCGGTCTGGAGGTATGGGAGGACTACTGGTCGTGCGATCATGACTAGACGAATGTTACACCAACTTTCGTGACGCACACCCGGGGGGAGCCCATCGGCTGCTCCGCAACGTGGCCTGCTCCCCATTTCTTGGTCCAGTGATAATGAGAATCATCTGTTCGTCGATTCAGTAGACGAGGGATCGGGCAGGTCTGCATCGATAGGCACATACCTCTCACAAGTGACCGCGAATTCAGCCGGTGTCTGATATCCCAGGGAACTGTGCGGGCGTTCGGTATTATACTCCCCCCTCCAGAGCGCGCCCAACGCCCTGGCCTGCGGTTCACTCTCGAACTCCTCGCGGTTCAGGAACTCGTCGCGAACCTTGCTATGAAACGACTCCGCATAGCCGTTCTGCCAGGGACTCGCCGGCGCCACTGGCCACGACCCGGAGCCGGTCTCCTCCAGCCACAACCGCACCACCTCGGCAACGAACTCCTGCCCGTCGTCGCTCCGCATCCGACACGGCGGACCGCCGCGACCGGCCGCGACTTCGGACCAGGATGAGCCGGATGTCCTCAGCGGTCATGCCCCGGCGCGCCTCCAACGCCAGGCATTCTCGTGTGTACTCATCAACAATACTCAGCCATTTGAGACTTCGACCGTCACTGGTTACGATCGAACATGAATCCAGTCAATATGTTATCTTTCCCGCGCGAGGACCGGAGATGACAGGCATTCTGGTCCTGTCCATGCACTCGGCGCGGCTTGGGATTGGCCCGCGGTTGAGCCACTTTCAGCCCCAGCTCGCGATAGATGGGACGCACCGCCTTCTTGTTGACCGTCCAGCCCTCGCGATCCAGCAGGGCCCAGATCCGCCGGTAGCCGAACCGCGGGTGCGCCCCGGCCAGTTCCTCGATGCGTCGAGCCAACGCCGCCTCTTCATCGCGATGGACCGGCGCGTAGCGGAGGCTGGAACGGGCCAGGTCCAGCGCCGGGCTACGCGACGTTGCGACACGTCGAATTGGTCGCATAATTCATTGGCGATCAGACGGCGTCGGGGGGCGGTCATGGCTTTTTTTTCAAGGCCTCCTGAAGCATGCGGCGGTCGAGCGCCAGCTCGGCGACCAGGAGCTTGAGGCGACCGACCTCGTCTTCGAGTTCTAGATACGCGAATTTGTTCATTTGATACTGGGTTCTCCTGGAGGGCCTTCCAGCGGTAGTAGGTGGTGATTCCGATGTCGGCCTTGCGACAGGCTTGGTTGATGTTCAAGCCGGCGTCGAAGTCAGTTTGAATGTCGCGGAGGATGGCCGTGATCTGGTCCCTTCGGGGTCGGTTTCGCATGGGTCGCTCCCTGGCTCTTTGCCAGTTATACGATTCCCATTAAGACTGGACCAGGTTTTGGGGGGCAGTCCACCCGAGTCTTCCCAAGAGTCTTCCCATAACAAAGTTTGACCGTTACCTCCACCGCCGCTCCGATAGCTACCGGCGAGAGCGACCCAGTTGCCGGGTGGGAATTGCACCCACGGAAGACCAACACCGTACGGTGCGGCGCACAACAAAGTTTGACCCCGAGTCTTCCTCCGAGTCTTCCTGACCCCGAGTCTTCCCCTGAGAAAGGGGTTATTTGTCGATTGTTGGGCACACCTCCCCCTAACCCCCGTCGTCTCGTCGGGGGGAGGCGAATATTTGAGGTTCAGCCTCGCTCGAGACTCGGTTCTCGACATGGTGCCCCCCACCGGAGGACGACCGAAGGATAAACAATCTGCTCTGCGTGCTCCCCGGGGTCCGGGGGCGACAATCTGGGAGTTCGTAGCGGTGTCCGGGTCAGACTGACACGCGGGCTCGAGGCACCGGTGTTCAACGACCTCATCCCGGTGTGGGGTTGAACCCATCTTACCTTCCTCCCAGCACCATTTTCATCCTCTAGGATGCCGCGCCGCGGCATTGAGACTGACACGAATGGCACGTCCTGTAGACGCAAGATGAGAATCCCAGGACTGTTGAGCCACGCAATCACGAATTCCATAGGTCTCAGAGGCCCTCATGTCCCCTTGCATGGTCGCTGGGGGGATGAAAAGAGACCTCTCTTGTCGGATGATGGGGTGTCGTTCGACCCTAATCTGCAAGGAGGTCTCCCATGGCTCAGTGTGCCACACCGCGGCTCCGTTTCCAATTCCATCGTCTCCAGACTCAGCCTCCAGCCCAACCCGACTTGGGCCTCGAGGCCGTCCTGCCCGTGGCCACCATCCAGCAGGTACTTCGCGAGGAGGGCGGCATCTGGAAATCGATCGTCTACACCCCGTGGCTGACCTTCTGGGCCTTCTTCTGGCAGGTGCTCAGCCCCGATCGCTCCTGCCGCAGCGCACTCAAGCGGTTGTCCGCCTGGATGGGACTCCGCGGTCAGAAGCTCGACGACGAGGACACCAGTCCGTATTGCAAGGCCCGGCACGGCTGCCGGAATCGGCGCTGAAGCGGCTGATGCGTCTGGTGGGCTTGCAGTCGCACCAGCAGGCCCCCGAGGACTGGCGGTGGTGCTCTCGCCCGGTCAAGGTGGTCAACGGCAGCACCGCGATCATGGCCGATACCGTGGCCAACCAGAAGGCCTATCCCCAACTCGCGTCCCAGAAGCCCGGCCTGGGTTTCCCGATCCTCCGCTTCGTGGTGATCTTCTGCCTGGCCACCGGGTCGGCCTGGAGCTGGCCCTGGGCAAGTACCAAGGGAAGCAGACCGGGGAAAACGCCTTGTTTCGTAGCCTTTGGGACGATGCGTTCGAGCCCGATGACGTGGTCCTGGGAGATCGCTACTATTGTTCTTATTTCGATATTGCGATGCTAAAACAGCGGGGTGTTGACAGCGTGTTCCGGCTGCATCAGCGGCGGCCGTGCGACTTCCGGCGCGGCCGGCGGTTGGGCCAGGAGGATCAGGTTGTGGAATGGTTGCGGCCGGAGCGACCGGAGTGGATGAGCGAAGATATTTACAATACTATTCCTGAGACGATGGAGATTCGGCAGGTGCGAATTCACGTGGGGAAGCCGGGCTTCCGCACCCGCGTGTTGGATCTGGCCACAACCCTGTTGGATTCGGAAATTTACAGGAAATCGGATCTTGGTCTATTGTACCGGCAGCGGTGGCATGCGGAGCTGGATTTGCGGTCGATCAAGATCGTGCTGGGGATGGACATGCTGCGGTGCAAGACCCCGGAGATGGTGCGCAAGGAGATCTGGATGACGTTGTTGGGATACAATGTGATCCGAGCGTTGATGGTGGCGGCGTCGCAAGAGCACGGGCGCGATCCGCGGCAGGTGAGTTTCAAAGGAGCGTTGCAGACGTTACAGGAGTTCGCCGTGGGGCTGCGAGAGGGGACGCCCCAGCAACGGCGGTGGTTGTGGACGATCCTGTTGAGTGCGATCGCGGCCGACGCGGTGGGGTATCGCCCCGACCGAGTGGAACCCCGGGCTCGGAAGCGTCGGCCCAAGCAGTACCCGTTGTTGACCATACCCCGACGACAAGCCCAAGCCGCTATGCGCAAAGCAGGTTAGAGCTACAGGACGTGCCATTCGAGACTGACACTACTTTTTCTCCCACCGGGAAAGTTGGCGGACAATTCCCGGGTGTGGCTTGGGAGCAGCGTGGCGAGGAAACGCCGCTTGCGCGGCTTATCGAGTTTGCCGCCGCCCCGCCTGAGCGACCGATCGTCACGGCAAATCCGGCTCAAGAGCTAAGCTGAGAGCCGTCAGACCACTCGGCCGAATAGGTCCGGGGCGATCGCCGACTGTTAGGACCAAGACGAACTATTAGATATAATATTAATAATATTAATTATATAATTATGTTAATAATAATATTAATGATATAGTAATTCTAGCTTTCATCGCGCCAATAATTGTCGTTTTCGCCGGTGTCGTCTCCTCTCGTCATATCAGTATTATTATGATTATTCCAATAATTTAAATAGAAATTAAATTCAAATTCTGATATAAAAAATGTCCCATACGTCTCCTCTAAACCAGTATTAAAAATTTTATAAAATCCTGATTCAAAAGATTCACACGTATTAAAATTCATGTAGTTTGGTGCGTCTGGGTTGATGTTAGGAACCGCGAAGCAGTAGTAATAGTTTCCAAATCCGAGCTTTATGCAGCCGATTACGGCGTCGTTACCCCCTATATCCATGAAGTCTATTGGATTATCATAACAGTATCTGTACAAATTGGCGTCGCCTCCACGAAAGAGCGTTGGGTCATCGCTATTCCACCTCTCCTTTCCGGCGTCGTAGTCCCGGGTTCCTAACCTGACGAACCCCGTGCTTGTTTCATACAAACCGCCCGAAAAGCCAAACGGTTGAAAGCCTGGATTCGTGTCAAGAAGTACCTTGCCGCACGCATCATAGTCGAGCCGCTGGGCGATCTCGCCCGTCGCCGCGTTGACCACCAAACGCACGCTTCCGACCTGATCCGTGATCAACCGATAGGTTACCCCATCCTTCATCATGTACTCCGGTACATTGACACCCGTCCCGTAAACGAACCTCTCGACGACATTTCCCGATCCGTCGAGCATTGCGACCGGCTGAAGCTGGCCGCTGTAAAGAAACCCTTCGGTCAACACCCCGTTAATCTTCTCCCCTACCCGGCGGTTCTCGCCGTCGATGAGGTAATCGATCGTCTGCCCGTTGGGCAGATCGACGTGCGTGAGATTGCCGAAATCGTCATAGGTGTATTTGGTTGTCTCGCCAGTCGCGGTGTCAGTGACTTGCTGGAGGTACCCGTTCGGGGTGTAGGAGTAGGTGTTGGTGCCATACGTCAGAAGCTCATCCTGCGCGTTGTAGGTGCCGGTCACCGTACCCGAGGGAGTCGCGAGACTCGTCCGGTTGCCGTTCGCGTCGTACCCATAGGTCTGCGTCACGACGCCGTTCTCGGTCACGGTATGGAGGCGACCCTGGAGGTCATAGGTGTAACCGGTGGTCGTGGTCACGCCGTCAATGGTCTCGACTCTCTGCGTGATGCGCCCAGTTTGTCGCGGGTGTACGTATCCTGAAGAGCGTCGTTGCCATTGGCGGCCGCCTGATAGCTTGCAAGCTCGCCGTATTGGTTGTAGTCAACCGAGTCGGTCACGGAGCCCAGGATTGAACCGGTGATCGATCCATTCCCCGCGTCGCGCGTCAGTGTGAGGTCGCCAGCCTGGGTGAGCAACCCATCTTTGTCGTAGCCATACGTGACCGTATTCCCACCATCAATCGACTCGCTTGCGACCTGGAGGTTAGAATTGTATGTCCAGCCAACCGAACCTGAGACCGGGCCGGACTGCGTCGTCGAGGTCAAGAGGGCCCCATCATAGCCAAAGGAGAGCGAGAAGCCACCGGGGCTGTCCAGCTCGGAGAGCACGCCTGTGGTCGAGCTATAGGTGTACGTGTAGGTGCCCCACGGGGTCGTGATCCCCGTAAGCCGGCCGCATTCGCAATAGGCGTACGCGATCTCGGTGCCGTCGGGGAACGATTCTCCGATGACCTGGTTGGCCTTGTTGTAGGTGTAGGTCGTCGTATCATTCCCAGTGCCGACGTCCGGAGGCGTAACCGACGTGAGATGGTTGTCATTGTCGTAACCGAAGGTGGATTGCGATTCGCCTGGCGGCGTCAGGCCGGTCATGTTTCCGTCTTGGTCGTAGGAGAAAGTGATCACGCTGTTGTCGGGTTCTGTCTCCGTTTGGAGACGATCGGCCAGGTCGTATGTGAATCGCGTCGTCTGCGAGAGCGGATCTGTGATCGACGCAAGGTTCCCATTCGTATCGTAGGCGTAGGTGACCGTGCGATCGCCCTGAACGACCTGATTGAGTCGGCCGTTGCCGTCGTACGAAAAGCTCGTGTCCAGGACGCCCGGAACCTGCACGAGCACGACTCGCCCCTTGTCGTCAACGGTGCTCACCGTCGTCCTGCCTTCAGCGCTCGTAGACGTAAGCGTCCTCGCCGAGGCGTTGTAAGCGGTGGTCGAGGTATTGCCGTTGTCAACCACGGTGTCCGTTAAAGTGTCGAGCGGGCTTGTATTGTCATCTGGCACCTGAAACGTTGCCATTCGCGTGTCGGTCGTTGTCGATTTAAGACCACTCGGCATCGTGACGACCTCGGAGGTCACCACGGGCGCGAGCATGCCGAAACGCGGGTCAGGACCAAGTATGCTCGTTGTCACGGTCCCGTCCGGATCTTTGACTGTTTCGGTACCGTTACTCTTACTGAACCCGGTGACGGTCTTGAAGCCTCGGCCATCCGTGAAAGTGCGAGTCTCGCCACCGAGGCTAAGATCGACTTCGTACTGACGTGTGCCGTTCTCAGCATCCATCGTGATCACTTTGTAACTGCCGCCACCTAATTCCGTGCGAGCGAGAGTGGTATATCCGTAGAGCGCATCATGGTCTTCGGTCAGTCGTCCTTGATTGTCATAGGTCATGGTTGCCGTGTTTCCGCGCGCGTCCGTAAACGACTTCAGCAAGCCGCCCTGATAATACGTCATGCTCGTGGATTCACCCGCCGGATCGATTACGGAGCCAAGGTAACCATCGGCAGCGATCGTTAAACTCGTGCGTTGGCCATAGGGGCTTACGATCGCCGTAGCGAGTCCGTTTGCATTTCGCTCGATCTTGGTGACGTTGCCATCTCCGTCAGTTACGGAAGTAAGACGACCAGCGGAATCATAGCCGAACGAGTAGATGACAGCACTGGTTAGAGCATCAAGCGTTTTCAGATGCCGACCGCTTGCATCGAACTGGTAGAGCTGGCTTCCATCCTCCGACGGGATTGCGAAGTCAGTCAACGAGAACCCTGGCAGTGACACCCCAATTCGGCGAACCCGGCCGTTGCCCGAATCGGCAATATAAACGCTACCACTGCTTCCAACAGCAACACCCACAGGGGCATCAAGAGAAGCCTTAACTGCAGGACCGCCGTCGCCGCCTAAGCCTGCCACACCTGTTCCGGCAACTACGTAACTGCTACCGTCCAATCCAATGCGCCAAACTCGATTGTAGTATGGGTCGCCCGCGTACTCTGTGCCGATGTATAGCGTGCCATCTGCTCCCACGGCAACCGCGACGGGATGTTGCAGTTCGGTCTGTTCAACCGTCTTAATAATCCCGTCTAGTCCAACTCGCAGAACGCCGTTCTCGCTATCAGCGATGTAGAGGCTGCCGTCCGGACCAATGGCAATGCCCTGTGGTTCGTCGAGACTGGCCTGTACCGCCGGTATGTTGATGAGTTGGGTGCAACAATTGCGTCCATCGCCTGCGACAGTCGTAATGATACCATCTGGGCCAATGCGGCGAACGCGATGGTCGTACGTATCAGCTATGTAAATGCTACCATCCAGTCCTATCGCAACCCCCTCGGGATTGAAAAGGGTGGCATCGACCGCTAGTCCGCCGTCGCCATTCAGAGCCTTACCGCCTCCGGCAATCGTCGTGATAATCCCGTCTGGACCAACCCGTCGGATGCGATCATTGCCTGCGTCGGCAATGTAGATGCTGCCGTCCGAACCGATAGCCAATCCGTCAACGATCCCAGACTCGATGCCGTTGTCATACGACAGTTGCAGCATGGCTTCGGTTGCCGGCCCGCCGTCGCCACTAAAGCCCCCAAAGCCGTTGCCGGCCACAGTTGTAATGGTTCCGTCCGGCGCGATGCGCCGAATGCACTCGTTCGATGCATCGGCGATGTAGAGGCTGCCATCGGGCCCAAAGGCAACGGCGCGTAGGACTTCCGATGTCCGCATTGGACGCCGGTCCTCCATCGCCACTTAAGGAACGGGCCGGGAATAACTTCCCGCTTTTCTTGCGATATGATATCCGGCACTTCGCTCGGGACTCGCATCAGGGAGGGGGTTATGGACGCGTATGCACCGGAGATCGAACGGATGATGAAGCGGCTGTTTGACTCGCTGAGAGAGAACGATCGACGGCGTTATGCCGCCATCGAAGCGACGAAGCTGGGGCATGGTGGGGTCGAGTACATCGCCCGCATCCTGGGGTGCGATCCCAAGACCATCCGTCAAGGGCAGGCGGAACTGGAAGAGGAGGATGACCTGGACACCGGACGTGTCCGAAAAAAAGGGGTGGCCGCAAACGGTTGATCGAGATCTGCCCTGCCCTTGAGGAGAACTTCTTCAAGGTGCTTCAGGACCACACCGCAGGTGATCCGATGCGGCCGAGGTGAAGTGGACGAACCTGTCGCGCGGGCAGATCGCCATAGCGGATCACCGCGATGGGGACGCCGGCCAGTCGTCACGTGGTCCTCAGTTACTCCGCAAGCACAGGTACCGCAGGCGTAAGGCGTAGAAGAAGAAGACGATGGGCCCCCGCAATCCCAACCGCAACGCCCAGTTCGAGAACATCGCCCGTCTCAAGAAGGAGTATCTCGAGGCCGGGTTGCCCGTCATCAGCATGGACACGAAGAAGAAGGAATTACTCGGCAATTTCTACCGCGACGGCAAGATCGATACCCAGGAGACCATCGAGACCAACGACCACGACTTCGGCAGCGCGGGCCGGGGACGGTGATCCCCCACGGTCTCTACGATGTGGGGAAGAACCAGGGATTCATCCACCTGAACACCAGCCACGACACCAGCGAACTGGCCTGTGACAGCCTGGCGGCGTGGTGGGACCAGCACGGCCGGGCCGACTATCCGCGGGCCAAGAAACTGCTGGTGTTGTGCGATGGCGGTGGCAGCAACAGCGCGAGCATGTATCTGTTCAAGGAAGACCTGCAGAAGCTGGCGATCGGCTGGGCATCGAGATCCGCGTGGCCCACTACCCGCCGTACTGCTCGAAGTACAATCCGATTGAGCACCGCCTGTTCCCGCATGTGACCCGGGCGTGCCGCGGAGTGATCTTCCACACGCTGGAGACGGTTCGGTACTACATGGCCAAGGCCGAGACGACCACTGGACTGAAGGTCAAGGTGAGCATCCTCGAGAAGGTCTACGAGACCGGCCGGAAGTATGCCGCGGGATTCAAGAAGACCATGAAGATCGTCTTCGACAAGTACCTCCCCAAGTGGAACTATCGGCCGTTCCTCAACCGTGTGAAATGGGGAAATCGGGAAGTTATTCCGGCTCGTTCCTTATGGCTCGCGTGCCGTTTCCGGCGATAGTGGTGATGACACCGCCAGACCCGAGCCGTCGGATACGACGATTCCCCGAATCAACGATGTCGATACTGCCATCTGGAGCGGCGGCGATAGCCGAGAGACCATTCAGGCCAAAGGAGGCCTCCGAAGCAGGGCCACCATCTCCACTAAAGCCAGCCGTGCCGTTGCCGGCCACGGTGGTGATGACTCCATCGACACCGACCCGGCGAACGCGGTTGTTGTCCGTGTCAACGATGTAAATGTTGCCATCCGGTCCGACGGTAACGCCATCCGGTTCATCGAGAGCAGCGTTAGTTGCAAGATTACCATCACCACTGAACCCGACAATTCCGTTGCCGGCTATCGTCGTAATTGTGCCCTCGGTATCAACACGCCGGATGCGGCTATGAAGTGTATCTGCAATGTAAATATTGCCATCCTGTCCAACGGCTAACCCGCCAGGATAGCCCAGCCCCGCTTGAGTCGCCGGGCCACCATCTCCATTGAAGGTCTCCGTTCCGTTCCCGGCAACGGTGGTGATGACTCCGTCGAGGCTTACGCTTCTCACGCGCTGATTGCCGCTGTCGATGAAATAAACGGCATTCTGTGGTCCGATGGCAACGCTAATTGGATTGGATAGCGATGCTTGAGTCGCCAGACCGCCATCGCCGGTGAATCCCGGTATGCCGTTGCCTGCGATCGTAGAGATGATTCCGCCAGTATCGATTCGGCGTATTCGGTTATTATGCGTGTCGGCCACGTAGATCGTACCGTCGGCCGCGACGGCGACGCCCCAGGGTTGGTTGAGTGAGGCTAGCGTGGCAGGGCCGCCGTCGCCGCTGAATCCGGCCACACCGTTGCCTGCGATGGTCGTGATGATGCCATTGACACCGATCTTTCGAACGCGATTATTCTGTGTATCTGCGATGTAAAGGCTGCCGTCAGGACCAGTGGCTATCCCGGTGCTCCCATATGTGGCTGCGATGGCTGCGGTCGTTGCTGGTTCTCCATCGCCGATTCCGCCGCCCGCGAATGTTGTGATGCTCGAATTGACGCTAGCGGTTGCAGATTCGATTGAGCCGTCACCGGCATCGAGTATCTGTGCGGTTGAATCGTAGGAGTCGTGGATGTTTAGGTTCCAGCCACCGAGTCCAGCCCCTTCGTCGGTCAGCGTGCCGACGGTCGTCTTGATGTTCTGCGATAGCGTGACTTCAGTCCGGCTAATGGTCGCCTGTATCTTTATGCCGGAGGTCAGGCCGAACGATGTGTTCGCCACGGTGTATGGGCGGTCGTAGATTCCGTCGTAAACGTATCCGATGGTTACGGAGGTGGCCTGTGCGCCGTTTGGTTTCCTGCCGTATGCGTCTGTGCCGTCCCACGTGAATAATGTCGAGAGGTTTGTCGATGGCGAGAAACTCTGCGTGTAGGCGCGACCGGCGACGTCAACAGTTAAGTTCGACTCGTTTGATCTGGGGGGGCAGCGTGTTGCCTGTGAGCGGGATTGTGAGCACGTTCGGATTTGTGTCTCCAGCCACGCGGTCGCTCTCGTAGACTAACGAAAAGGGAGTGCCTGTGATCGGGATCGTCTCACCTAGTGTCTGATTCTCGATACCGATGACGGAGCCGCATGCAAGGTCTTGGTCACCCTCCTTATTGTCCTTGAGGTCGTTTGGATCGGTGTCTGGCCCATCGGCGCCGTCGGGCGGTCCATAAGGCCAGTTGATGTCGTGGCTCGAGAAATGCGTGATCGGAACCCGCCAGACGGAATCACCGGGACTATAGAGGGTTGACAAGGTTTGACGCTCGGCGTCTGTGATCCCGATAGCGGCCAACTGGGACGCGCTATCAGCAGTACCCTGGCCTTCCGTGTCGAGATCTGCTTCCCCATTCGTGATTGATAAGATCTTAATCACACGGCCATCGGCAGCCGGAATCCACTGTCCCTCTTGCCGATCGTAATAGCCATTGGGAGCCGCCATTCCAACGGGGAAATTCAAGAAGTTCTGGAGGTAGAATGGCAACGGTTCGCTGAACTGAACGCTGGTCGCACCTGCGTTTATTGCTTGATCGACCGAGAGTTCGACAGCGTATGTGTAGCCACTTGTCGGAGGCAGCGTGGCCGGCATCGCCTCTGGCCCCATAACGCCGACGGTATATTCGGTCTCCCTGACATCGAGCGTCGTCAGCGGTTCAGTCGAGCCATCCGGCATCGTCATCGTGGCTTGCACGCCCTGCGGAAAGAGGAGTGTCGCCTGCCGTGAGCCGTCGGAATCGGTCTCCATGCTCCCTTCACCACTTGCGTCGGCTGCGAAGTTGATGTCAGGTCGATCGTCGTCACGTGCTGGTCAAGAGGGGTCAAGGCAACATCAGGCAGCATGGTGTAGTCGCGCAAAGCGACGTTTATCTCCCGCTGAATCGGTAGAAAGCTAGCTTTCGCATAGACTACCGTCAGGTCACCGCCGCCGTTTACTGCGAGGTCGAACATGCCGTCATCGCGGGTCCTCGTCTGGCCGAACTCGAGATGGTCCAGGACCGAGATCGTCACGCCCGAGACAGGGTTTCCCGCAAGGTCCAACACCTTTCCTCGCAGGACGGCGGCCTGGTCGAGCGTGATCGTGCCGGCGGCAACCCCAGTCTGAATTGGGTATGGCCCGGTGTAGAGAAAGCTCGTCGCATCGAGCATGCTCGTCGTCGTGGTCTGGTCGAGAGCGGGTGCCACCTCGCTCGGGTCGGGCGGGACCGTCGTGTCGAGCTTGAACGTGGTCGAGGAGGTTTGGGAGACGTTTCCCGCGACGTCGGTTGCGAGGAAGCGGACCGTATGCAGACCGTCGGCTGAGCCGTTAAGGGCCAGGCTCGTCGTCAGATGGAACGCCCCGGTCGCGTCGAAGGAAAGCGGCGAGTAGGCACCGTTATCGACCTGTGCTTGGAGTCCGGCGATCCCGGAGAGCGTGTCTGTCACCACGCCCGAGATCGTCGGATTCAGGTGGACCGTGGCACCCACATTGGGACTTGTGACGCTGACCGACGGGGGGCGAGTGTCGAGTGTGAACGAGATCGTAGCGGGGCTTAGAGACGACGTGTTGCCTGCCTGGTCGGCCGCCCACACCTCCACGGTATGCAGGCCATCGGCTGATCCGTCAAGGGCCAGGCTCGTCGTCAGATGAAAGGTCCCGGTCGCGTCGAAGGAAAGCGCCGTGGGAGCTCCGTTATCGATCTCGGCTTGCAGGCTAGTGACCCCGGAGAGTGCATCGGTGGCCACGCCGGAGATCGTCGGATTCGAACGGACGGCGGACCCTGGTGCGGGACTCGTGAGGCTGACCGACGGAGGGCGCGTGTCGAGCGTAAATGAGATGACAGCCGGGTTCGACGCCGAGGAGTTTCCCGCCCTGTCGTTTGCCCAGAGTCTCACGGTGTGAGGGCCGTCTGCCGTGCCGTCCAGAGGAAGGGCTGCGGGAAAACGGAAGTTTCCCGAGCCGTCAAAGGCGACAGGAACAGGTCCGGCGGAATCGATCTGGGCGTCCAGGCCGGCCACACCCGACAGGTCGTCTGTGACCCGGCCCGAGACCGTCTCCGTTCGACTCGATAACGGCCCGGGGTCGAGGCCCACGATGGTAACGGTTGGGGCCTGGTGGTCGATAGGGGGCGTTGGAGCATAGATCACGGTGACGAGCGCCGTTGAGCGTCTTCTGGGCCGCCGACTAATTGAACTCGAATCGGAGTCGCACCGGCTACGACGTCGATCACGAAGTGATAGTTCCCCTTCTTATCCGCCTTCGTCTTCTGCTCGAAGGAACCGTTGGCTCCCAGGTCGAGCCGGACCTTCGCACGGGGTCTGGTCTTTCCCTCAAGGACAAGGTGGGATTGGGCGACGATACCGTCGTGATCCGGGTCATCGGCGGGATCGATTGACACCGTGATCGCGGGCTTTCTCGACGCCCGCAAGAAGAGAGATGCCTGCTCGGGATGGCTTGCAATGGACATGAGCTGCCTGGCTTCCAGGGGCTCGAAGGACGGCAGCAGCATGGGGCGTCGCCGAAGTCTCCGCTTCCAGTCAGTTCGATAACGGGGTTGGGACGACTTCGTGGCCATGCCTGGGCCTCGTAAGGAGGGCGTGCAGAACGAACATCAATGTGTTCACGAGAGAACAACGGGCACGCAATATGAGAAACCTGGTACGGCTTGGGGTCTCTGGAGGCTTACCTGACCAGATCGCGGCGAAAGTGACGAAGAAAATCACCTGAAGAGTCTTTTTTCCGAACCGTTGCCGGATTCTCCGCCCCGGACGGTCCCTCGGAGGGCCTGAGTCCTTCTTGAGGAGGCCTCGGCCCTACCCTCTGGCCGACCGACGGCGGGACAGGTATCCTCATACGTGGGTTCTGATGCCGCAGAGTCGCGGCATCGCCCGAAATCCGTCACCTCCTGACGCGGATGGTCAGGTAAGGAACGGGCCGGGATTAACTTCCCGCTTTTCCTGCGATACGATATCCGGCACTTCGCTCGGGGACTCGCATCCAGGAGGGGGATATGGTCGCGTATACACCAGAGATCGAACGGATGATGAAGCGCCTCTTTGACTCCCTGAGAGAGAACGATCGACGGCGTTATGCCGCCATCGAAGCGACCAAGTTGGGCCACGGCGGGGTCGAGTACATCGCCCGCATCCTGGGGTGCGACCCCAAGACCATCCGTCAAGGGCAGGCCGAGCTCCACGAAGAGGACGACTTGGACACCGAACGTGTCCGAAAAAAAGGGGTGGCCGCAAACGGTTGATCGAGTTCTCCCCTGCCCTTGAGGAGAACTTCTTCAAGGTTCTTCAGGACCACACCGCAGGCGACCCGATGCGCCCCGAGGTGAAGTGGACCAACTTGTCGCGCGGGCAGATCGCCATACGGATTACCGCACTGGGAACCCCGGTGAGTCGTCACGTGGTCTCTCAGCTACTCCGCAAACACAAGTACCGCAGGCGTAAGGCGTTGAAGAAGAAGACGATGGGTCCCCGCAATCCCAACCGCAACGCCCAGTTCGAGAACATCGCCCGTCTCAAGAAGAAGTATCTCAAGGCCGGGTTGCCCGTCATCAGCATGGACACGAAGAAGAAGGAGTTACTCGGCAATTTCTACCGCGACGGCGTGATCGATACCCAGGAGACCATCGAGACCAACGATCACGACTTCGGCAGCGCGGGCTCGGGGACGGTGATCCCCCATGGTCTCTACGATGTGGGCCAGAACAAAGGATTCATCCACCTGAACACCAGCCACGACACCAGCGAACTGGCCTGTGACAGCCTGGCGGCGTGGTGGGACCAACATGGCCGGGTTGACTATCCGCGGGCCAAGAAACTGCTGGTGTTGTGCGATGGTGGCGGCAGCAACAGCGCGAGCATGTATCTCTTCAAGGAAGACCTGCAGAAGCTGGCGACCCGACTGGGCATCGAGATCCGGGTGGCCCACTAGCCGCCGTACTGCTCGAAGTACAATCCGATTGAGCACCGCATGTTCCCGCACGTGACCCGGGCGTGCCGCGGCGTGATCTTCCTAACGCTGGAGACGGTTCGGTACTACATGGCCAAAGCCGAGACAACCACTGGGCTGGAGGTCAAGGTGAGCATCCTCGAGATGGTCTATGAGACCGGCCGGAAGTATGCCGCGGGATTCAAGGAGAGCATGAAGATCATCTTCGACAAGTTTCTCCCCAAGTGGAACTATCGAGCGGTTCCTCAACCCGTGTGAAATCGGGAAATCGGGAAGTTATTCCCGGCTCGTTCCTAAGTATATAGGGGCCGAGCGATGACGAGTCTCGACGACCCGGTTACCCTGGACCTCCTCCAGCGCGCTCAGGGTGGAGATGATGGGGCCTGGAGCACTCTCGTACAGAAGCAATGGGATCGCCTATACCGGCTGGCGAAACGTAAGCTCAACGCGGCGGCTTGGAACGCGGGTCGATCCCGAGGATCTGGTGCAAGAGTCGCTTACACATGCGTTTCTGTCGCTGGACAGGTTCTTCGGAGCGCGTGAGCGCGTGTCCTTCGCATTCTGGCTCCGGCAGCGTCTGCTCGAGCGAATTCGTCTGGCTCACCGCTCTCAACTTTCCGCCAAGAAGCGCAGTGTCCTGCGAGAGCGTCACAGGGGCTTTGATCTCAGCGACTCGCAGCCCGGGGGGAAGGGCGGCCTCATTGATCCGGGAACCTCGCCAAGCCACAGCCTCACCCGCGATGAGAGCTGCCGCCTCGTGCGTGAGTCCCTGAACCACCTGAGTGAGGTCGATCGGGAAGTTCTTGTCCTCTTCTTCTTCAAGAAGTGCAGCCATCGGGAGATCGGCGAAATCCTCTCTCTTTCGCCGGATGTGGTGAAGGCTCGGCAGCACCGAGCCTCGTGCCAGCTCGCAACGCTCCTGCATCAAACCCACCCGGACTGGTGCCATGACGCCTACCCCCGAGCCCAGCGAACTGGACGCGGCCCCGCCCGACCCTGACTTCCTGGCGGCGTTCCAGCAAGTTTCCGAGCAACTGCAAGCAGGCGAGATCGTTGAACGAAGAGACGATCTTGCGAGAGTATCCGCAATTTGCCAGCGCGGCTGCTGTCAAGCCCTGCCAGGGCTTCCGCGGTCGCCTCGCTGGCTGCCCAGATGCGCGGTTGCGAGCCCGACGACCTCAGGAACGGGCCGGAAATAACTTCCCGATTGGTTCAAACGCATTTTCGTAGAACGGAATTCATTCCGTTTCTGTTGTCGAACGGAATTCCTCGCGTTCCTTGCCGGCTTCGATTTCGATACAGAAAGAAACGGAATGAATTCCGTTCTACGACAGAAACGCTGGCGGGGCTTCGTGTCGGTCGCGTACTCCGAGCAATTCAGGAAGTTATTCCCGACCTGATTGGCACCGTGCTTGCCGGTTATAAGATCAAGCGGACCGTGGGCCGCGGCGGGATGGGGACAGTCTACGAGGCATGTCAACTCTCGCTCGGCCACCGCGTTGCCCTGGAGTGGCCCTGCCTCAGCCGGTGGCTGCTCGACTCACGTGCCCGGCGGCGATTCCTCCGCGAGGCGGAGGCGATTGCCTCTCTGGATCACGAGCATATCGTGCCGAGCTATGCTCTTGAGATCTCGGGGACGAGGCCCTTCTTCGCGATGAAGTTCATCGACGGCCACAGCCTGGCCGAGCTGATTCGGGTCCTCACACCCCCGGTATCCCGCACCGATGATGAGGAAGACAAAGAAAGCAGACCGGAGGAAGACTCGCTCGCCGAGCTTGCACGACGTCTTTTCGAAGATGCCCTCGACCCGGGCAATGAAGGAAGACGCTGTGCCGAGACCCTTCGAGTCTGGACAGGAGATCAGGATTCTCCTGGCAACGTGGTCTCTCGTGGCTCCGCGACCTGACAGTCGCATGAGTCCTCCTCAGACTTTGACGTGCGTTAGCCGGTCGTATATCAATGCCGTGGCCAGGCTCGGCGTGCAGGCCGCCGATGCTGCTGGAGCACGCCCATGTCTCCGGCGTGATTCACCGCGACATCAAGTCCGCAAACTTCCTCCTTGATTTGGATGGTCACCTGTGGCTCACCGACTTCGGCCTGGCCTGGCTCCGAGGCCATGACGCCACCAGCCTCTCTGCACCGGTGGGGGGAACTCTCCCCTACATGAGTCCCGAGCAACTTTCGCCCGGGTCTCGGCCAATCGACCACCGGACCGATATTTACTCGCTGGGCGTGACTCTTTATGAGCTCCTGACACTTCACCGTCCCTTCCCTGCGGACGAGGACCACAGGGAGCAGGCCATCGCGCGAATCTTGCAGGCCGACCCAGTGGGCTTGCGAAAGCTGAACCCGGCCGTGCCGCGCGACCTGGAGACGATCATCAAGGTGGCGATGGCCAAGGACCGGGACGAGCGGTTTGACACTTCGAAGGCGATGGCCGGGGAGCTGCGGTTGTTCCTCGCAGGCAAGCGCCTCACCGTTCGTCGGCCCTCGCCCTGGTCGTGGTTGGGCAAGTGGGTTGTGAAGCATCGTCTCGGGGTCTCGATCTGGGCAGCCACGGTCGTTCTACTCCTTGTTGGATCGGTCGGACTGCTGGCCCTTCAAAACCGTCGCCTACTGCGTGCCAACGCCGAGGCGACGACTCAGCGGCTTCTGGCCGAGGGACGCCTTGGAAATCTGCGTACCGCCAATGCCGAGCTTCGTCATGCTGCTGAGATGCTCGCGAAAACGCTCCCGCATGATGCGGCCTTCCCCATCGAGTTCTACCAGATGTTCATCAACTTCCTCGAGGACATGGTAGGACACGATCCCGAGGCGAAATCTGATCCGGATCTCCACTACAGCCTGGGTCTGGCCCACTTCCAGCTCGCTCGTGCCCTGAATCTCCACCGCCGCGGGGAACACATCGACCAGGTTCGTTGATCACTTCGACCGCTCGATCGCGGTTCTCGAACGGGTCACCCGCGCGCACCCCGAGCGCCCGTTCTATCGATACGACCTGGGCATGGCGCATCCACAGCCGGGGCGGCGTTCACCTGGCGAGAACGGACATCGGGGACGGGAACGCGCTTGCACTACGCGACCGGTCCGAGGCGCTCGAGAGTCATGGAAGCCCTCGCTCGCGATGAGCCCGAGAATGCAGATTGGCAGAATGCCGCAGCCTGGGAGAACGTCGCGGTGGGGGCGATCCTCCTCAAGCTTCGACGCGTTGCCGAAGCCGAAAGTCGGTTCAATCAGAGCATCGAGGCCGCCTCTCGCCTTAGCGAGACGTTCCCGCAAAAGTTGATCTACCGCGCCACCTTGGCTCAGGCGCTCGGATCGCTGGCCAGCCTCGAAACCGAGGACCCTGGACGAACCCGGCTGGGCGATGCAGAGTCATCATCGCGGCGGTCGATTGAGATCAACCGGGGACTCGTGCGGGCCGATCCGGGGAACGGGGTCTATCAGTACGAGCTGGCGTCTGGTCTGCGTGGGTTATCTGAAATAATGCGACGCCGATCACGCACCGCGGAGTCCGTTCCGATTCTGCGCGAGGCCCTTGCCATATCCGAGTCGCTCGCAACACGCGACCCCGATAATGACGGCTTCTTGGCTTTACCGCTCAAGGCTCATCGCCGATCTCGCGAGCATGCACTTTACACTCGAGTACACTGCAGAGAGCGAGGCGACCTATAGGAAGACGATCACTCGTTGCGAGTCCCTGCTTCGTGAGCGTCCCGATTTGCAACCCGTCATCAGGCTCCTTAAAGAGATATATGAGACTTGTCCCGTGGTAACACTCCGCGATCCTGAACGGGCCAAGGCTCTCCTTCGCGGAAAAGACGGCACAGGACCAGGCCAGGGGCCGTCCAGAGGCCACCCACAAGACTGATGAAGCAGCGCTCAATAGAAGCCTTGGCTCAGGTGGAGAAACGGGTGGGGGTTCTGTCCTTCTCGGCGATCGGGTCGGCGAATCTCCTTGGCACTCAGCGAGTTGCGCCGGCCCGCCCGGCGACTACAGGAACGGGCCACGGATTTCCCCACATGAGCCAACCTTGGTTATTGTTTCTGCGGCTCTTCCGACTTTCGTGAGGGACTGGGGGACGGAAACGGGGTCCCAGCCAGGCAGTGCGAGCGGTCCGGCGACTTCGGCGCAAGGTTCGTCGAGCTGGCCCGGTTGGTGTACATGAACAACGGCCATCCTGCGGTACACAAGCGCCGGATCAACGAGCGGCTCGGCTCGGTCATTATCGAGGAGAAGTCCTATGCCGCCATCGTTAACGCCGGTCCGCCGGACTCTCCCGGCGGTTGAAGACTGATATCCTACGATCAACTGCTCGCTTCCGGATTTCCGTCGGAAGGCGACTTTTCGCCTGATGGAGCTTTTCGGATAACCAATGGTCCTGCTCGTGGAGTTTCGTTCTCCCGCGACACCGTCGTTGGTCAAGGTGCACGTTGAAGCTTGATAGCCACCGGGCGCAATTCCTGGTCCAGTCGATCGAGGTCGCCGAAGTGGGCCTTGGCGTCGTCGAGCCGGTGCTTCTTGTCCTTCCGGCCCCGGAGCGTTTTCAGGTAAGCCCGGAATTGCGGCAGTCGTTGGGGATCCGTCATGAGGTGGTAGACAAGCAGCCAGCTCTCGGCATAGCCGAGCGTCATTCGGTCGGAGTTGTTTCCGTACCAGGCTCGATCATCGGCCACCAGATCGGATACAGCGATCCACTTGGTCCGGCGTTGCAGATGGGCCAGCTCCTCCAACCTGCGTAGGTTGACCTGCCCGGGCTCGCTCCGTCCCGTGAGTTTGCGACGCTCGCAGTACATGCCGATTCCTTCGACGATGCAACGAGGGCTGTCGCCTTGCCTATCGAGCAAGCCCGTGTTGAAGGTCAACTGGTGCGTCGCTTCGTGGGTTACGGTCTCCATGTTGGTCTGTCCGGAAGCGTAACGATTCATGGGCACGTTGCGGAAGTCGAATAACGCCAGCCAGTTCTGAAGTTGGCTGTAAACTCCGACGGTTCCGACGGGCACATTCTCGACGAATTTCAGGAACGGCCGTTCATCAACGAACACGATGACCGTCAAGCGACGGTCTGGCATCTTGACGTCAAATCCTTTCGCGCGGAAATGGTTCTGAAAATCCGCCGCGATCTGTTCGCAGTCGGCGAGCGTGAGCTTGATGAACGCTTCCGAGGCGTCGCCGATCGCCTGGTAATGGGCCGAATCGAATCTGCGAAGCGGTCGGCTGGTGACCTTCGTGGCTCGCTCCTCGGCGCGGCGGAGTTCTTGGTCGGCCTCCTCATCGACCATCAATCCGGGTTCGTCCGCGGCGAGGCCGGGAATCGGACAGCCCGCCAGCCTGCTGAACCCCGCCGCCACTCCGGCGGCCACCCGCAGCCAGCACCGACGATCGACCGACTGTCCGCGAGACCCGCTCTCCACCGTGCAATCAGTGACCAAGTGTTCACGTTTGGTTTGGATCGACATGTCTAGGTACCTCGATGATTCCCTACGGGAGAGATCGTCTGTTCCCCAAACATTATTATTCGAGAAGGCCGGGTGAATCACGAAAACAGCCACCCGAAAAGACGAGCGGACGACGCGGACCACGCAGAGTCACCATTTCCGGGGCGGCGGTCGTTGGCTTTCTCTCCGATCTCAACGCCCAAACTGGCTGACTGTGAGCCACTTGGAACCGAGAAACCGAGTCCTGGGATTGTCTGGATAATCGATTGGGGATCGGCGGCCTTGGCGTTACAATAGCGTTTATCTCGGAGCGATTGCGAGGGGAGAAACGGACAGTGACCTGGGTTCCCAACGAACGAGGTCGGGGATGAGCGAAGACGACGGTGGTTCGGTCACGTGCTGGCTGGGCAATCTCCGGGAGGGCGACCTCGCGGCGGCCCAGCCGCTCTGGGAGCGTTATTTCTCCCGGCTGGTCGTCGTGGCGCGGGGGAAGTTGAAGAGGATGCGGCGGTCCACGGCTGGAGAGGACGAGGAAGATGCCGCGTTGAGTGCCTTCAACAGTTTCTGCGGCGGCGCGGCGCAGGGGGCGGTTTCCTCAGTTGGCCGACCGCGATGACTTGTGGCGGCTGCTGGTCGTGATCACGGCGCGGAAGGCGATGGCCCAGGCGACATCGCGAAGGACGAAAGAAGCGCGGGGGCGGTCGGGTCGTGGATGAGGCGGCCCTCTTCGGGCAGGGTTCCGGCGACGAAGGCTCGATGGCGGGCCTGGAGCGGATCGCCGGCGACGGACCGACGCCCGAATTCGCCGCCATGATGGCGGAGGAGTGCCAGCGACTCCTCGACTCGCTCGATGACGACTCCCTCCGGCAGGTCGCACTCAGCCGGATGGAGGGGTACACGAACGATGAGATCGCCGACCAGCTCGGTTGCGCACGCCGGACGATCGCGCGCCGCCTGGACTTGATCCGCAAGACCTGGATGTCGGTCGTCGAGGTGGGTTGATGGCGCCGGACTACCCCGAAGCGAATGCCGATGACTCCCTGGCTCGCGACCGAGCCGTCAATCGCACTTGCGAGCGGTTCGAGGCGTCCTCGCGCCACCGGGGAGCGACCACGGATCGCCGCTTACCTGGACTCGACCGATCCGGCCGAGCACGACGCGCTGTTCGCCGAGCTGCTGGCCCTCGAGGTCGAGCTTCGTCGGGAGGACGGGGAGAGTCCGGGCATTGAAGAGTACGTCGCGGAGTTTCCCGACCGGGAGGCGGTTGTTGCGAAGATCTTCTCCGAGCTCGAGCCCTCTCGGGCTCTCCCCGACCGGACGAGAGACAATGGCTTTCCGGCGACCGCGTGTCAGGCGACGGAGAATCTGCGGGGGCCTCGACGGTTCCCTATCCACAGCCCGGCGTTCCGCCGGAGATCAGCCTCCTCTCGACGATCGGCGACTACGAGTTGATCGAGGAGATCGCCCGGGGTGGAATGGGGGTCGTTTACCGGGCAAGGCACAAGGGCTCTGAAGCGGCAAGTCGCCCTCAAGATGATCCTGTCCGGCTCGATGGCCACCTGCGAAGAGCGCGAGCGGTTCTTGAGGGAGGCCGAGCTGGCGGCGAACCTGGACCATCCGAGTATCGTGCCGATCTACGAGGTCGGCGAGCACGAGAGCCGGCCGTTCTTCAGCATGAAGCTCGTTGAAGGGTCGAGTCTGTCCAAGCAGGCGGCCCTGTTCCGGGACGACCCCCGCGCCGCCGCCCGGCTGGTGTCGACCCTGGCCCGCGCCCTCCATTATGCCCATGGGCGGCGGATTCCTCCATTGCGATCTGAAGCCCTCCAACGTCCTGCTCGACGGCCAGGGGAAGCCGTACGTCACCGACTTCGGCCTCGCGCGAAGGACCGGCGAGGACAGCTCCCTCTCGATCAGCGGGGCGATCCTGGGCACACCGAGCTACATGGCTCCCGAACAGGCCACGGGCTCGCGAGCTCGGCTCGGACCGGCCACCGACGTCTACGGCCTGGGCGCCATCCTCTACGAGCTGCTGACCGGCCGTCCTCCGTTCCGTTCTCCCACGATCATGGAGACCGTGGTCCAGGTCCTCGAGCGCGATCCGGCGCCTCCCCGCGAGCTGAGGCCGGAGGTCCCACGAGAGCTGGAAGGGGTCTGCCTCAAGTGCCTGGAGAAAGCGCCCAAGGACCGTTACCCTTCGGCCGAGGCCCTCGCACAGGAACTGGACAACTACCTCCAGGGCGACGGGATCGCGGCGACGGGGATCGTCTCACGTCTACGCCGATGGAACCGACGCGAGCCGGAGCTAGTCGCTCGGCTGGGTGGGCTGGGGCTCATGGCGGTCATCACCCAGATCAATTTCTACTTGTCCTCCCATCCCGATCGGCAGCTTCACTGGACGATCCAGGCGGTACTCGGACTCTGGGCGATCTTATCGCTTCTGTTCCAGGTGCTCTTACGCACGGGGTATCGGTCAGATCGGGTTCGCGTGCTCTGGTCGGCGGCCGACATCGTCTGCCTGACGATCGAGCTCAAGCTCTTGGAGAAGATCGAGCCCGCCTGGCAAGCGGAGTGGTCCACTGGTGCACGTCGAGACGACTTTGCTCGTGGGCTACCCGCTGCTGATCGCGGCTTCGGGGCTATGGTGGCGGCTCAACCTGGTCTGGATCACCACGCTGATGGCGATGATCGCCTTTTGCTGGATTTACGTCGATGCCGCGCTCTCATGGCAAGAGGGCCGATCTTTCGTGGCGAGAGAGCCCCGAGCTGCTGCATCCCAATATCTTCCTCGCCGGGCTTTTCTTGACCGGATACGTCGTCGTGCGACAGGTCAAGCGCGATCCTGGCGCTGAGCCGCTACTACGAACACCGTCCCGAAACCTGAATCCTGTCGTACGCTGCCGATCAGCCTGGATCGACAGTCGGGACCGGCAGACTCGATGTGCAGACGCGACGGGTCGCTTCGACGTCGAGTCGGACCTGTTCGAGCAATTCGTCCAGGCCGTCGAAGCGGCGGGTCCCCCGTAATCGTTGGACGAACTCGAGATCGACCGATCTTCCGTACAAGTCGCCTGAGAATCCGATGAGGTGGGCTTCGACCTTGCGGGCTTGTTCGCCGAATGTGGGATTGGGACCGATGTTGCAGGCAGCGGGCCAGGCCGGTCCTCGTCCGTCGATCCATGCCCGGGCGGCATAGACGCCGTCGGCCGGGATCAAGGATGTTGATCTCGGTGAGGTTGACGGTCGGAAAGCCCAGTCCCGCGCCCCGGCCGGCCCCGTGCGCGACGACTCCCCGGATCCGATGCGGACGGCCAAGGAACCGCGCCGCATCCTCGACACGGCCTTCGCATCAAGCATCGCCGGATGAGCGACGACGAGACCAGTTCCCCCTCAACACGGGTTCCCTCGACAACCTCGAAGTCGATCCCCGCCTCGATCACACCATTCGCTCAGGATCGAGACGTTCCCCTCGCCGATCGTGTCCGAATGCGAAATTCGGTCCCTCGACCATGCCGCGCGCCGCAAGCTGGCCGAGGATGACGCGATCGAAGAACTCTCGGGCCGACAGCTCGAGAAGCCACGGGCCGGTCTGGAACACGCCGACCTCGGTGGCACCTGCCTCGATGGAGCAGGGCGATCTCGCGCTCCGGCCAAACCAGCGGGACCGGGGCCTTGTCCGGCCGCAACAAGGCGACAGGATGTGGGTCGAACGTGAGGGCGAACGCCGGAACCCGGGCCGCGTCGGCCCGGTCCCGGAGCCGGCCTAGCAGGCGCTGGTGACCCCGATGAACCCCATCGAAGTTACCGACTGTGACGTAAGCGCCTCGAGCCCGGACGGGGAAGTCACGAACGTTCTCGATCGAGATCAAGTTGCTCAACGCCTTTCGGCATCACAGATTCGTTCGCCCTCTCAGCCCATCGACCGCGATGCCCCGGAACGGGTGGCACCTGTCTGGGAAATCATTATCGCCTGTCACAGAACGGAGTGGTCAATCCTGCCTGGCAAGCGACCCCGCGACGTCTCGGCGTCGATTGTCTATGATAGTGTTGGGCATGAGGAGCGATCGGGACACGATGAACGTACTGATCCTGGGCAATGGTGACGAGGAGCTCGCCTGGGCGCAATGGCTCCTGGGTCGGGCTGAACATCAACTCGATGCGGCCTTTCCCGGGTTTCGTCGACCCCTCGATGGCGGGGATACCCGCGCGCGCGACCTCGACGATGCCCTGGCCCGCGTTGGGATCGACGTTGTCATCGTCGGGGGGCCGATCGAGTTCCGAGGCGAGGCGCTGCGCCGGGCCGCCGCCGAGGGTTTCGCCATCGTCTGCTTGCATCCCCCCGGTCCGAGACTCGGAGGCCTACTATCAGGTCGCGTTGAGCCGGGAGGAAACAGGTTCCGCGATCGTTCCAGACCTGCCGATGCGGCTCCATCCCGGTGTGATCGCCTTGCGCCAGGCCCTTCGCACCGGCGAACTCGGCGCTTTCCGGGCACTCCGATGGGAGGTACCGGTCGACCCGCCCAGAACCGATCTGGTCCGGGTCGCATTCCCCCGCGCCGTGGATGTCGTCCGCGCACTGCTGGGCGAGATCGAGGCCCTGACGGCCACCGGCGACCCTCCGGGCG
Organism: uncultured Isosphaeraceae bacterium; assembly: GCA_963842405.1. Taxonomy (GTDB): domain Bacteria; phylum Planctomycetota; class Planctomycetia; order Isosphaerales; family Isosphaeraceae; genus CAVZRC01. The sequence goes on from CAWJGW010000049.1 coordinate 35,734, forward strand.
ATGATCCCGACATTGAGCTGGTGGTCCAACTCCGCGCGGACGGAATCGCGACGAGCCGAGGTCCGTATTCGATCTGGAGCCCTCGAGCCGGCCCGGCTCACGCTCCTGTCGGCGAATGGATCGTTAACCCTGGAGATCGATCGCGGGCTCCGAGGGACCCGCGCGATTGATCCGGCAAACCCCGTCGCAGCCACCGCAGGTCAACGAGCTCGCGCCCTGGGACGGTCACGAGGCCATCTTCTCCGTGCTCCTGTCCTCGATAGGCCGCCAGGGCGGTCCTGACTTGCCCGCTCCCAGCCTCCACGACGGCACGCGCGCCATGGAGCTCTCCGAGGCGGTGGCTCGCAGCCTCCGTCGCGGCCGGACGGTCGAGCTCCATTACGAGTCGATCAGCGAGGAGGCCACCTTCAAATCGGTGATGACCTCGACCGGCTGCTTGATCCTCCTCGCCTTGCTGTTCATTTTGCCCTTGTCGATGGCCGGCCCCTCGCTCGGCCTGAAATGGACGCTCTTCATCCCCTACCTGATCCCTCCGGTCCTTGTCATCTTTGTCGTCATGCAGGTCCTTCGCCTGGCCATCCGGCGTCCAGGTCGATCAGAAGGCGGCACGCGAGACACGGCGAAAACGAGACAGGCCGGAGAGAAACTCGTGAGAACATCTCGATTGATGCGTCTGGCCACGAGGATCGGGGATCATTGGAACTGCGGAACGTGTTCGCTCCTCGTTTGGCGAGGCATCTCCTCGGGAAAGCTCACGCGGCCTTCTCCGCCGCCGCCCCCGGGACATTGCCCGGGGACTCCCGGAAGCTGTCGAAGCTCTGTCGGAATTTCGGCGCGAGCGCATCGAATCGTTGGGATTCGACCGTGTACTTGACCTCGTAATCGAACCGGCTGCCGTGGAACCGTCGCTCGATGATGGTCATCGAGAACGGCCCACGACGGGTGCGGACCACGGTCTCGAGCGCCCTGAGACTTGCCCTGGGGGACCACCTTGCACGACAAGACCTCACAGGTGGGATCCTCCTAGGCGGAGCCGATCCGGGTAGTTCCTTGGCCAGCTCGCCGAGGTCGAGGTTGCGATGGGCATTCGCCAGTACCAGGAGATTGTCAGACCAGACGCCGTGGGGCGGGCCGTTGGCGAAGAGCAGCGCGACCTCGCTGGGTGCGAGCACGGGGGTCCAGCCCTGGGGCAGATCGAGTGAAAACTTGTACTCGCGCTGAATCCAGCGGTTGGAAGGCTTCGACATCAGGTCGGCACCCGTGTTGGGTGGTGAGAACCTGGTCGCCATGATGATCGCGTCGAACGCGGGGCGAGCCTTCGCATAAACGGAATCCTCGACGCTGAGGATGAACGTGTAGAGTTGCCGGTTGGCGACGATTCGAACGCTCACCTCACGCCAGAAGCCTCCCGCGTTCGGGTGGAACTCCCAGATGGACTCGAGCCGCTCGCCCCGGGCGTCCTTGATGACCCGGTTGGAGGCGAGCTTGCCATTGGGCCGGCCGTTCCGTTTGGCATTCGCGTCGATCCGAGTGCGGTAGTCCTCGAGGCTCTCCGGCGCCAGGGCCAGCTCGCAGGCGGCCACTCCGGGACGGTCGAACTCCTGCTGGGGGATGACCGCCACGAAGACCCGATCCTCGGCTTCATGCTGGGCGATCGTCCATGCCTTGGGGATGCGTGTCGCCACCCCATACTTGGGAGCACTCGAACGGCTCGGTTGGCGGGAGGTCCGGTGCGGGGCCATTCTGAGCCGCCAGCATCGTCATGAGCAAAAGACGCTCGACATGGGCATTATTCCATTGGAGAGAAAGACTCAGGTATCCGTAGGCCCCGTGGGCATCCCGATATGAGAAATCATAACGCGCTCATGAACTCCTCGATTCGTCGGGCGACCTCCAGGGCCTGGCGGGCATCGTCCTCGATCGCGCTCTCGCCGCGATGGATGATGCCGTTGCGTTTGTTGTAGCTACTGGAGAGCTTCTGCCACAGGTCTCGCGGATTCACGAAAAAGCGACCGACCACTGACGAGGTACAATGCGGCACTCATCTTGTTTTTCAATCCGAAGTCCACACCCTTGAAGAACGAACGGGCCTCGGCCCACTCGCCGGTGAGCTTCGAATCAACAAGTTGGTCGTACTTGCGGTTGAACGTTGCGTCGATCGTGCTCCAGCAGAACAGGACAGCTTCGCGGAATCGGCCCTCGTGGATCGCCAGTTCCGCATCGAGGAGGAAGAGGTCGGCGACCTCCGGCTCATTGCCCGAGGCCATGAGGTCGCGAAGACGCTCTGTGATCTGATTGGGTGGGTTGCGCGGGGGCTTTAGGGGGACTTGCCTGGAAGACGAGCTCGGGTCTCCAGGCAATAGGACTCCCCGCACCCGGGACGACTGCGAACCGGAAAGGGCTGGCCGCCGCACGAGATAACTCGGTGATCGTCGCATTGCGGGTGATTGCGCGATAACTCCGAAGTAGGCGATTGGCCTGGTGCAACAACCGTACTGCCAGCCTGGCATTCAATTCGTTTTGCTCGTCAGGGATCTCCGTATCGCGGAGATCCTCTGTGAGCGAAACCATCGTCCTGGGACGGCGGAACGATGGTAGGAGGCTTCCTGAAACCGGTCCTACAAGAACGGGGGCCATCGTTGACGTTTTCCCCATTCGAGGGCCCACCTCGTGGATCCCCAGATCCTGCCCCGGAAGGCCCGTCGGATACAGGCCGCTCTCCAGGTTCAGCCGGTACGGAAGCAAGATACTCGCTTGGACGCGGGGCATCGAGGATCCCTTATGCCTCGATAGATCAGGTGGAAGCGGTCGCCGAAACCTTGACTGGCCGCGTACTCCTCCAGTATCGCCACATAGCGATCCTCAACGTTCGTCAGTCCAGCCCTGTCGGGAATGAGATGTAGGCGATGACTTCCTCGCCGTCGTCGAAGAGATCGGCTCGGACCTGACCCCGAGCGCTGAAGAAGGTCCCGAGGTACTCGCCGTAGGAATCGCCGGCATCCTCCTCGAGTTCCTTATCCTGAACAAGCTGCATCTGCGCCTGCATGAATCTGGCTCCTCGGAATGGATTTTCAACTGGTTCGACCCCTTGTCTATTCTACGCCGCGGGTCTTGAAGTCGCTATTCGACTCCCTTTACCTGGACGCATCGGGCACGTCCGCGTTCGCTACATGTCCCGAATGAAGTCCGCCGCATAGGATCGAACCGACTTGCCGTTGAGCACGTGAAACATGCGAAGCCTCTCGATGAGCTGGGCGCTGAACCGCTTGAGCGGCAGGTGGACGATCTTGCGTCCGAACCGGCTGGCCAGCCGTCGCCAGGACGCGGGCGGGATCCTGGGGCTGACGACCGCGACGTGCCGGTCCTGGCTATGCAGGAACGCCGCGGCGAGCAGGCGCTCCTCCAGCGTGTCGGCGAAGTCGAGGCGGGGGTCGGTCCAGACGTCGGGGATCGGCCGGGGCGGGAAGATGAACAGGGCCCCGCCATATTCGGCCTGCGCGATGCCCGGGCCGACCAGGTTCTTCATGGGATCGGTCGCGTAGAAGGCGAGTGTCGACTCTTCGTCGTGTTCGGCGTACCAGGTCGTGCGGTTGGTGTAGAGCTCGGGGTCGGCCGGCACGTCGAACAGGAACACGACGACCTCGATCGAGCCCCGGCTCGGCGGCACGACCTTGACGTAGAGGTCGCCGGTATGCCAGTTCCGCAGGGTTTCCCGGATGTCGATGCCGTCGCGGACGCTGGTCGTGAACTTCTCGGTGTGGGCCAGGTCGGCACCGATGATCGCCTTGGCCTGGTCGCGGACATGGCGGTGGAAGCTCTCGATCCGTTCGTCCTCCGGCGGCCAGGAGCACATTCCGAAGGGGTCCCACTTCTGCCGCCATCGCGTTTGCTCTTCGCGGCGCGGGCTTGGGCCTCAGCTCGCAGGTCCGCCAGGTCAGCGACTGCCCGGGCAGTCGGCTGACCATCGGGCCGGTGCCCCAGATCGGTACGTCGGCCTGGTCGATCCCCATCCGTAGCGAGCCGTGATCTTCGAAGTCTTCCCGGCGGCGACTCGTCGAGTCCGGCGAACGGGTATTCCCGCGCCGTCTCGGCCAGTGCCAGGGCGAAGTCATCGCCGGCCGTCTGCTGGGCGGCGATGATGAGCGTGTACAGGTCGGGCGTCAGCCGGCGGTCCATCAGCGAGAGGTTGCGGATGTAACGGAAGTAGACGGACAGCAACTGGGGCGTGATCCGTTGCGCGATCTTGGGATGCTTGGCCCGCAGGCGCTCGCGGGCGTCGAGCACCATCTCCTTGACGCCGTCGACCGAGAGGTTATCGTCCGGCGTCAGCTCGCGCCGGCCTCGCTCATACAAGGCGGTGATATACGGCAACTCGCCCAGCACGAAGATGAGCGTCCGGGGATCGACGGGGAAAGACTGGATCGGCGAGAAGAATGTCTCGGGCGTCGGGCGGCTCGAGACGGCGGCGGTAGGCATCGCGAATCCAGGGCCAGTCGAGGATCGAGCAGACGAAGAGGATCAGGCGATACTGGGATTCCAGCTCGCGGAGCCGCGCCGCCATCCAGGCGATGCGCCGGGTGACCTGGCCCGGACGGCGGAGGCGGGACAGCCGCCAGCATTGCCGCGGCGAAGCGCTCGGGACTGACACGCTTGAGCGCGTAAGGGTCGGGAAAGGCGCGGGTGACCGAGACAAACCGCGGCGTCTCCAGGTCGATGAATTCGCGCGCAATCCGTTCTCCCCGCGCCGTCCGGATCGCGGCGATCACCCCCTGACAGGGGTCGATCGGTACGTAGCTGTAGCCCGGCTCGCCCTCCGTCTCGACGTCGTCGCACCTCCGCGTCGACCTGCACCACGACCGAGATCGCCGGCAATCGGTCGACGGCCGCCTCGACGTCCTCCTGGAACGAGGGCGGAAGCGGCAACGCCACGCAGTCGTACGGCCGGCTCAGTAACTCCTCGCGCACCTGGACCGCGAAATCGCCCGAGCCATGGATGATCGGCAGAACCCGGATGCGCGGGCCAATCGTCAGGAAGTCGTCGGAGCTCACGTGCGGGTTACTCATCGGTCTCGGTCACTCCACGAGGCCGCCGTCGAACCGTGGCGGCTCGACGACCTCAATGGCTGGATCCTCGCTCGGCTCGCCAGTACTCTCTGCCAGTGTAAGCTTTGGGTGTCCCGGTTGCGACATCGACTCTTGGCAGTCCGATCCCGCGCAATCCGGCCGCACGGACCTGGTCGGACCACCGAGTAATTTAGGACACATTCAGAAGTGTTTCGGGCGAGCGATAATAGCCCTGAGCGGAAAGAGCGACGGCCAGTGCGCAATCTGGCCCATCTTTACGGAAATTTACAGGCCAAGGGATCGGATCAGGCCCGATCTGGTGTCTCGACGGAAAAAGACGGGCCGAAACTCGCGGAGATGTCGCCAACTTACACATGGAGAGATGGTTCCTCGAATCGAGTTCAGTTTCTTCGGTCACGAATGTCCAAGCGACTCACCGCTCTGGCCTTTTGGAAACCTGAAGACCGAGAAACCCCTATCGCGGTCCTTCACTCCGAATGGTCTTCGCCGCGTCGCTCGAAGATGCGCGAGCGGAGGGTCTGGATTACTGGAGTCCGGCGCCCACCCGGGGTGACTCCTCGGAGAGAGGTTCCGATCGGGGCGATCTGTTGCGCCTCGTCGATACCCTGCGAGGGTAGGCAGTACCATGAATTGGTGACTCAATCCCTCCGGGGAACAGGAGTTCGGTCCATGACAGACCTGGAGACCGCGATTCCGCTCGATCAGCCTGAGAGCCTCTATCCGCTCTCGGAGGCGTTGACGGTTCCGGTCAACCCGGACAAAAGTCTGGCGACCTCGCTGGAAACCGAGCGATTCGGGATACTCGCCGGCCCGCCTCCCCAGGTCGATTGCGAGCGGCGAATCGAGGAATGGATCGCGAGTAACCTCGACCTCGATATCCCGACCGAATCGGCCCCGCGCGAACATCTGGGATCGGATCGTCGACCGTCTCCCGACGTTGCGGCGCGTCCCCAAGAAGCGGCAGCTTCGAGGGGGAGCGGAGACCTCCTTCTCCGAATGGGCACACTTTCGCATCGCCTACCGGCGGGGCATTACCGTGGTCAGGCTGGTCGACCGTGCGCTGGCGAAGGAATCGCAGATCCGCGAGCTGGCCTGCGATTTGATCGATCTCGTCGAGGCGGGGAATCATCGGGTCTTGCTCAACTTTCAGGCCGTCGATCGGATCGTGAGCTGGGTCGTGCTGGCCGTGGACGAAGCGCATCGTCGGTGCCGATCCACTGCCGGTGGGGCGATGAAGATTTGCGGCCTCCAGCCGCAGCTCGCCGACATCTTCCCCATCGCCGGGATGGGCCAGGGAATCGAGCGGCATCCCGACGAGACAGCGGCTCTCGAAAGCGAGTGGCCCGAACCTCCTGGTCCCCGTGCACTCCCTGTTGAAATTCTCATGGCCCTCACGACCTCCGCGGAAACGCCGTCGGAACCGGCCGAGGGACGGCAACACGCCGACCGGAGTCATCCCGTGAACCACCACGCCACCAGGAGACCGGCCGAGAAGACCGAGCCCGGTCTCTGGCTGATCGTCCAGATGGGTGCGGCGAAAGGTCGCCCACTCTCGATCGGCTCGACCTTCCTCATCGGCCGTAACCGGGACTGCCAGCTTCGTCTGGGTTCCCCCATGGTCAGCAAGCTCCACGCGGCCATCGAGCGTCGTGAGGGCCGGACCTTCCTGAAGGACCTGGGCAGTACCAACGGGACCTTTCTCAATGGGCGACTGCTCAGAAGCCAGGAAGCCGAGATTCACGACGGCGATCGGATCCAGATCGGGCCCGCCGTCTGCACCCTGGCGACCGTGGCTCAGCGCGAAGGCGGTGCCAGGGTCGAAGAGCAGGTTGCCGAGTGGCTGCATGGTGAGCCACCTTCTCCTCACCTCAACCAGATCGACGCGCTGGAGACGGCCGTCATCCCCACCAACGGAGCGGCAGACGCCGAGGCCGGCCCGGAAATCCAGATCAAGCTGGAGGTGATCCAGGACATCCTGGTCGTCACTCCCCACGTGGGCGAGCTCGAGAGCGAATCCACGATCGAGCTGGTTCGCACGCATCTCCAGGCCCTCTACGAGAAGAAGCATCTGCCGCGCCAGGTCGTCGTCAACCTCGAATACGTCGCCCATGTGTCCGGTCAAGCCATCGGCATGCTTCTGGCGCATCACCTCCGGTTGGACCGCGTCGGCGGGGCGATGCGGATCTGCCAGGCCCGTGCCCGCATCATGGCCGTCCTGCACCAGGTCCGATTGACGATGCTGGTGGAATGTCATCCGACCCTCGACGAAGCTGTTCTGGCAGCATGGCCGGCACCCCCCAAAGGCGCTCAGGCTGGTCGTTGAGACGACACTGAGCCGCGTCACGGCAGGAGGGCCGCGACCGCGATCCGGCCGACCTCGATCCCAGCGATCACGACCGGCACGTCCTGGCCAGGCTTGAAGTCCTGCCGGGTCTTGTAGCCAGTCGGGCTCGGGTCGGAATACACCTCGACATGGTTGTCAACCAAGTTCACGATCCAGTAGACCGGAATGCCGCTCCTGGCATAGGCTGAGAGCTTTGGGCCGCGATCGCGGTCGAGAGTCGTTTCGGAGGTTTCGATCACCAGGGCCACATCTCGTGGCTCTGGCATCCGGACCCTGTAGTCATCCTTGCGAACCTCGAAGGATCGCAACATCCGGCTCCGGCTCGTCGAAGTCCGGGATTCGCACCGGATCTTCTTTTCGCCAGGTCCAACCGGGCGGAAGCATGCCGGCTAGTAGCTGGTAAATCGTCTTGACGCTCCAGATGTGCGGCGGATTCTTGCTCATCTTTTTCACCAGGTATCCGTCAATGAGTTCAACGCGGTCATCGTCGAGCATCCCTCCGATCCGCTCGTACTCCTCGACCGTCATGCGATAAAGATCCTGAGGCCCCCAGTTGATCGACGGCGCGGCCCCTCCCGTTGTCCTCTGGTGGGGAGCAGCGAACTGTGGTGAGGCTTGCGTCGGATTGGTCGTGACGGTGGACATGATCGAAGCTCCATGAGTCCGGGTGAATTCCTCAGTTGTCCTCGTCTTCATCCTCGTACGGGTCATCTTCGGCATCGGGGTGGAGTGGGTCATCGGGGCTAAAGAACAGGTCGCCGAGGCCCATCGGCGAGTGCTGGCCACCCAGGGCTCGGCGTTTGCGGCGCGCGAGGTCTTCGAGGTCGGCGGCTTCCTCACCGAGTACGCAGAAGAGTGCTTCGCGCCAGGCCGCGTCGCGGCCAATCGGATGCCTGGGGTCTTGCGCCATCCGCTTGATCGCGAACCGTAACAGGTTGATCCCGTCGCGCGGCGAGAAGTCGAGCTTGAGCCGGTGCGCCTCCTGGAGAAACTTCACGGTGAGAGCCAGGAGGGCGTCCTCGGCGAACGGCAAGTGGTACTTGAGGATCGCCATCTCGTCGTCGCGTGCCGGGAACCCTAGCGTCAGAGTCGGCTGGAGCCGCGACAGGATGTAGTCGGGCACTTCATAAGTTGACTCGTCTTCGTTCATCGTGACGCAGACGCGAAAGTCCGGGTGTGCAGGGATGGTGATCCCGGCCACGATGCTCTCCGCGTAACGCCGGTGGTCCAGGAGCGGGGCCAGGCTGGCCCACGACTTCTCGTTCATCCGGTTTCCCTCGTCGAGCACGCATACCCCGCCGACGAGCATGGCGGTGACCAGCGCCGACGCGTGGTAGGCGATCGTCCCTTTCTCGGCGAGGACCGGGGTGACGATCAGGTCCTCAGGCCGCGTGTCGGCCGTGCACTGGTTGATGAAGAGCGGTTGGTTCCGCAGTCGAGCGGCGGCCATCGCCAGGGTCGTCTTGCCGATGCCGGGCGGCCCGGTCAAGCGAGGGGACAGCGGAAGGTCCCTCGGGTCAACCACCAGCCAGCATGCCAGGAGCTGCCGCAGGATGGCGTCCTGGCCGATCCAGCTCTGATCGGTGGTGTCAGGAGTGCTGAGATGGAGGGTGATTCCACCAACCTCTCGGGTCTTGCCGACAGTGGTCGTGGTCTCGGAAGGTCGTCCAGTCATCGGGGTCTTAACCTGCCATTGGCGAGGGCTTAGTGTGGAAGGGCCGTAAGCTCGTGATGAAGACCGATTCCGACGGCCGACGGCCGTTTTCACCCATCGGAACCCTGTTCAGGGACAGGACTCCGTGCGGATCCCGCACGAGTCGGAGGTCCCGGCATCTCGTTATGGTGATCTCCCAGTCTAACGGCTTGTTCGGGCGTCGGCGACCCTGGCTTCTCCCGGCCGAGGCGCTGCGCTGCACGAAGTGCTGCGCACATAGGGTGCCGCGACGGCTTCTTCGGGCCGATCCCCCAAAAACCCCTCGGATTTCTCGCACTTTGCATTGCAAGGACGATTTTTTCACGATTTTTCGACCAGGTCGCGAACCTTGCGGGGATCTCTTGCGTAGTAGGTGCTATGGACTTCGTTTTGGCTCAATTTACCTCGGAAATCCCAGGTCCCCTCCCATGATGATCCTCCACCCCGTCAAGCCGCTCTTCGATTGGGAATCGCTCGAAGACAGCCCCTCGCTCCAAACCATCAAGGATCTGCTCGCGGCCCTGCCCGATGCCAAGTTACTCGACTCGCTTCGCCAGGCCCGCGGCCACGGCCGCAACGACTACCCGGTGCATGTCCTCTGGGGCGTCGTCGTCTTGCGGATCGTCCTGCGGCACGTCACCACCGAGGCCGTGCTCGGCGAACTCCGCCGCGATGACGGCTTGCGTCGGCTGATTGGCATCGAGTCGGAAGCCCGCGTGCCCAAGCCCTGGAACATCTCGCGATTCGAGGAGGTGCTCGGCCAGGAGCCCCATCGCTCGCTCCTCAAAGAGATCTTCAATGTGTTGATTCAACGCTTGGGGCTGGCCGTCGCCGACCTGGGCAAGGACACCGCCGGTGACTCCACCGGCCTGTCGGCGCGGCGCAAGGACGAGGAGGGCGCCGAGGAGGAGATCGCCGAGGGGTTGCCGCAGGCCAGCGGCGGCCGCAAGGAATACAAGGACGCCGAGGGGAAGGTGACCAAGGTGGTCGAGTGGTTCGGGTTCAAGCTGCACTTGCTGGTGGATGTGAAACACGAGGTCGTGCTGTCCTACGAGATTACCGACACCAAGGCGGGCGACGGCGAGACGCTGCCGATGATCCTGGAGCAGGGTGAGGCGAACTTGCCTGCGGACCGGATCGAGACCTTAGCTTATGATAAAGCGGCCGATAGCGACGATGTCCACAAGACCCTCTCCGGCAAAGGGATCACGCCCTTGATCGAGATGCGGGGCCTGTGGCAGACCGACCCCGAGCGGATGCTGCCGGGCCACGACGGCACCTCGAACGTGGTGTACACGGAAGACGGGACGATCTATTGTTATGATAAGGTGAGCGAACCACCGGTGCGACACAAGATGTCCTACATCGGGCACGAGCCGGAGCGCGAGACGCTGAAGTACCGTTGCCCGGCCAAGCACGAGGACTGGGAGTGCCCGATGTCGGAGATCTGCAACGCGGGCAAGTCGTACGGCAAGACGGTGCGGGTTCCGCGCGATGAGGACCCCAGGCGGTTTCCGGCGCTGCCGCGGGCGACCAAGAAGTTCGAGCGGAAATACAAGGGTCGGACGGCGGTGGAGCGAGTGAACGCCCGTTTGAAGGTGTTCTGGGGTGTGGATGATGGCAACCTGAAGGGTTCGCGGCGGTTCTTCGCGCAGGTGGGAGTGGTTCTGGCGGTGCACGCGGTGTTCGCGACCCTGTTGGCGTCGGCGCCGCGGCGTGAGGGTACGCTGGGCAAGATCAGCCTGAGTCCGATCGCCGAGGCGGTGCGGGCCGCGTCGCAAGCCGAAGCCGTTTCGGTCTGAGAAGGCGGTATCGTCTCGGGTGGGGCCGGTGTCGCGATCGCGGTGGGCGCGCTGATCGACCGGGCCGACCGAGCGGAGCGGGGCACATCACGGATTCGGACCCGAACCGACGCAGAAATTGTGGTCTCAGGTGTCGGCGCAATGATGGATGCACCATGAAACTCCAAACTACAACGCAACCGCCTCCTCCCGGCCCTCGAGACTGTCCGATCGATAGGGTGGTTTTTCGTCGGGAATTGCCCTGCGAGCACCGCCCGGCTAACCTCGAAGTCCCAGAGTCGTCGAGCGACTGGCTGGATCTTCCCTTGGTATCGACCTGAATTGGAGTCATAGCCATGGATCGTCCTCCCGCGACATCCGCGTTTGAATCGGTCCCCAAAGATTCCTCCGACCTCGATGACCTTTCGGGCATCCGTCGGCCGAAGTCTCTGTTCCAAGGCATCAGAAGCCATTTGATCAGCGGACTCGTGTTCTGCTTACCGATCGCGATCACATTCTCGATCGTCTACTGGCTTCTCTTGACCATGAAGCAATTCGTGCTCGACCCGCTCGCAGGGCTAATCAACGGATTCCAGCTTTGGGTCCGGAACTACCCCGCCTTCCAGACCCTTGACCTGCCGGACTGGTGGGTAAAGATCGTCTCGCCGATCCTCGCGCTCTTGCTGGGTGTGGCCACCCTTTACTTCCTGGGCCTGGCCTTCCAGTCGTGGGTCTATCGCACGATCAATTGGGTCCTGCTTCACGTCCCGGTGGTCGCCACAATCTATCGCGCGGTGCGGAATGTGGTCGAATCGCTCGGGACTCAGTTCCAGGGTGGGGGTGGCTTCAAACGCGTGGTCCTGGTCGAATTCCCGCATCCGGGGATGCGCTCTCTGGGACTGGTGACCAACTCCCTGCGCGATGCGACGACCGGTCGGACCATCCTGACGGTCTGCGTCATGACCGGAATCATGCCGCCGACCGGGTTTACCCTATTCGTGCCTGAAGACTCGGTGACCAACATCGCGTGGAACGTCAACGATTCTCTCCAGGCCATCCTCTCGGGCGGAATCACCACGCCGCCGACCATTCACTACTTCGAAGGCCTGAGTACCCCGCTGCCGCCCGGCGGCGGACCGATCGTGGACTCACGTGGACACGCCCTGACCGCCGAGGCCGAGAAGCCGGCTACCCCAACTTGAATTGGCCGCAGTTCCTGTTCGCGATGACGTGTCGCGACGATGTTGGTAGAATCAAGATCGTCGATCTCTCAGAGACCAGAAGGAGGCTCTTCTCATGGCCACGGGCACGATGACATCGCTGACTCTGCCGGCTTCGGGATCGAGCGGCATGCTCTCAGAACCGTTCGTCAATGGTGACATCCTCTACGAGGTCGTCGATAACCAGGTCCGGGAGTTGCCGCCGATGAGTGCACGGGAAACGCTCTTTGCTTCGACATTCATCCGATTCCTGAGTCCATTCGCGTGGAATGGCGGATTTGGCCAGGTCGTCTCCGAGATGCTCTTCCTCTTGGATCGCACCAAGAACCTTCAGCGCCGTCCCGACCTGGCGTTCGTATCATTTGCCCGCTGGCCGCGTGGCACCCCTGCCCCGACCACCAACGCATGGGCAGTCGTGCCCGACCTGGCGATCGAAGTCGTGAGCCCGACCAACGGTGCCTATGAGGTGATCGAGAAGCTCGAGGACTACTTTCTAGCAGGCGTCCGGCGCGTCTGGGTCATCTACCCGCCTTTTACCAAGCTCTACGACTACGATTCACCGACGTCCGTCCGCATCCTGACCCGATCCGACACCCTGGAAGGGGGCGAGGTGCTTCCGGGTTTCCAGGTCCCGTTGTCCGAGTTGTTCGAGGTGCCGACCGAGGCCGCCTGAGCGTCGGTTGGCTGAGCGCAAGAAAGACGGGAGTCGAGGGCATCGACTCCCGCCGTGACTCTTCCACTCTCGGCCAGATCGGATCATTCTCAATACATGTCGTCGTAACCGCCGTGTCCGCCGCCACCGGACTTCTTCTCGTCGTCCTTGGGGGCGTCGGCGATCAGAGCGTCGGAGGTCAGCAGCAGGGTGCTGACGCTCGCGGCGTTCTGGAGAGCATAGCGAGTGACCTTGGTCGGGTCGATGATGCCGGCCTTGACCAGGTCGGTGTACTCGTCCTTCAGCGCGTCGTAGCCGAAGTTGCCTTTCCCCTCCACGACCTTGGAGACAACCACGCCACCGTCCTGGCCGGCATTGTCGGCGATCTGGTTGAGCGGGGCCGAGCAGGCCCGGACGATGATCTGATAGCCGACCTCGCCGTCGTGGGTGAGGTCCTTGGCCTTGACCGTCGCCGCGGCGCGGAGCAGCGCGACGCCCCCGCCAGGGAGAATCCCTTCCTCGAGGGCCGCGCGGGTGGCGTGCAGGGCGTCCTCGACGCGGGCCTTCTTCTCCTTCATCTCGCTCTCGGTCGCGGCCCCGACGTTGATCTTGGCCACGCCGCCAGCCAGCTTGGCCAGCCGCTCTTCCAGCTTCTCGCGGTCATAGTCGCTCTTGGTGTCGGCGATCTCCCGGCGGATCGCCTCGATGCGGCCCTTGATCGCCTCGTGGCTGCCGGCACCCTCGACGATTGTCGAGTTGTCTTTATCGATGACCACCTTCTTGGCGCGGCCCAGGTCCTGGAGACCGACGTTTTCGAGCTCGATGCCCAGCGCTTCGAAGATCGGCCTGCCGCCGGTCAGCACGGCGATGTCTTCGAGCATGGCTTTCCGGCGATCGCCATAGCCCGGTGCCTTGACGGCGGCGCATCGGAACGTGCCACGCAGCTTGTTGATGACCAGGGTCGCCAGCGCTTCGCCCTCGACCTCTTCGGCAATGATCAGCAGGGGACGGCCTGTCTGAGCCACGCGCTCCAGTACCGGCACCAGGTCCTTCACCACGGAGATCTTCTTCTCGTGGATCAGGATGTAGGCGTCTTCGAGCACCGCTTCCATCGTCGTCGGATTGGTGACGAAGTAGGGGCTCAGATAGCCGCGGTCGAACTGCATGCCCTCGACCCACTCGACCTCGGTCTTGAGGGTCTTACCTTCTTCAACGGTGATGACGCCGTCCTTGCCGACCTTCTCGGTCGCCTCGGCGATCATCTTGCCGATCTCGGAGTCGAAGTTCGAGGCCACGGTCGCGACTTGCTCGGTCTCGGTCTTGGTGGTGACCTTGGTGCTCATCTTGTGGAGCTGCTCGACGATGTCGGCGACCGCCTGGTCCATCCCCCGCTTCATCATCATGGGGTTGACGCCCGCGACGACTGCCTTGAGGCCCTCGTTGTAGATCGCCTCGGCCATCACCGTGGCCGTGGTTGTGCCGTCGCCGGCCACGTCGGACGTCTTGCTGGCCACTTCCTTGACCATCTTGGCGCCCATGTCCTCGTACTTATCCTCGAGCTCGATCTCCTTGGCAACCGTCACACCATCCTTGGTCACGGTCGGCGAGCCGAACGACTTCTGGATAATGACGTTCCGGCCGCGAGGCCCGAGCGTCACCTTGACGGCGCGGGCCAGCTTCGCGATCCCGCGTTGCATGGCCTGCGCGCACCTCCTGATCGAACGCAATCATCTTGGCAGCCATATGTGATTCACTCCGAAGGAAAAAGGAGGATTTCGCTGGTTGTTTTGGCTTCTCGACTCAAGTGTACGAATGGCCTTCGGGAGGGCATCGGGATTCGCTCGTCGCCCTCACCGCCCGGCCCGGCTCAGCCCGGCGACGTCGGATCAGCCGATGACAGCGAGGATGTCGTCTTCGCGCATCAGGAGGACTTTCTTGTCGCCCTCGAACTTGAACTCCTCGCCGGCATAGGAGGTGAAGAGCACCTGCTCGCCGACTTTGACCTGCAGCTCGCGACGCTTGCCGTCCTTGGTGATCCGCCCGTCTCCGACGGCCACCACCTTGCCCTTCTGAGGCTTGTCCTTGGCCGTGTCCGGCAGAACGATCCCCCCGGCTGTCGTGTCCTTCGCCTCTTCTCGCTCCACCACCACGCGGTCACCCAATGGCTTGAGTGTCATCGACCCGGTCTCCTGTCCTGTCTCGCTCGACCTGAGAAGTCTTCCACGTCAGTGCTGTCCGTCAGGTCACTCGACGGCAGCGTTCCGAACGCGGCCGTGTTTACGGCTCAAACAATGAGTGGATACCTTATGCAAGCACCGTGCCTTCGCAGTTGAGAATCCTATCTGGGAATGACTAAGGACTTATGACAACTGATCGAAGCGAAGCCGCCCGCCCGGTCTGCCAACGTGTCGGCCGACGGAATTGGACCTGCCATTTCGGCAGATGGAGACACAGGGTTGCTGATTCCTACCTCTGGAGGAGAGCGCTACCTCGTCGAAGAGCGCCATCACGGGACTCGAGGCGGATCGAGGGGAATCGTCTCGAGGAATCGCCGAACCCGACTCGCCAGGTCTGGCCATTGGACCAAGTCGTGGGCCCGATGACTCTCGCTCCAGCCCCACCAGACGATGGGCGGATCGTCAGCGAAGACGCGGAGGGTTGCCGGCGAGGGATTCGCGCTGTTGCCGGGCCGAACGAGCCGGCCGGGCCAGATTGCGCCGAAACGCTGGGGAGCGCCTCGGCCCTCGCGGCCCCACGCGTTGTAAACCGTCGCGATCGAGTGCGCTGGCGGGACCTCCGACTTCAGCGGAGCCGTCAGGGCGTCGTCGCCCCAAGCGATCATCACGTCCCGGTCGTGCCGCCAGACCGACACGTTTCGGCCGAGAATGATGCCGACGCGTTTCGGCTCCGCTGGTATGGGTCCTTCGGGCGGACCTGCGACCGGTCGAGCAGGCGGGGCGTCCTTATCGATTGCTCGACCGGGGAGGAGCGCGCCGAGCCTCGGTACGAATTCGCGGGCCAGCCGATCCGCATTCGATTCCTCGTCGAGGTGCAGCACCAGTAATGCACCGATGGGCTTTCCGGGCTGCCGGGGATCGCCCCAGATGCCAGCCGACACGCCTCGGAGATGCGGCCAGAGATCGGCCTCGGGCTTGACGCCTGCCGCCATGGCGAGCAGGTTGAGGCGCGTTCGCAGCGGAGCGACTCCGGCACGGGCGGGGTCGGCGCGTTCGACCCGATCGGCGAGCGAAAAAGCACGGTCCCAGAACGCCGGTCCGGGATCGACCGCGACCGAGACGATCGCCATGACATTCGCGGCGGGGAAACGCTCCAGCCACGCCGGCTCGACAACCGGGGGCTTGGCCCCCTCGGGGCGCGGCGGTTGGGGACCTTCGAGGGTTGTCGCCATATCGAAAGTCAGTCGCCCATCCTTGAGAGCCAGCGTCCCTTCCATTCGCCGACAATCCATTCCGTGGAGCACTTCGAGCGTGCGACGGAGCCCCAGGCTCCCACTCCGGGGAGTCGTCATCCGTTTCGCGTCGAGGCTGAAGATCAGTCCCGAATCGAGCGGATGCACGGGCCCGGAGGCGGCCGGAATGGAATGGATTCCGCGGAGGAGGTCCGCACGCGAGCTGCCGAGGGTCAGCCTCGAGCCGACCTGAGAGGCCAGGGGGACGCCCGAGCGCCCGAGCCGCGCCACCGCCGTTTCGCGACCCGCTTCCCGGAGTGGTTCGGCGTCGGGATAGGTGAGCCGCGCCGCGGTGATCGCGGCCGCAACTGTGCCATCGTCGTGAGGGACGATCGCGAACCAGTGGGGTGACCCATCGCCGGGGTCGAAGCCAAGCTGAAGTTCCGCACCGTTGAAGACCCGCCACTCCGGCACCATATCTGGGTTGCACATCGCGATCACCGCCTCGAGCGGCTTGCCGAGCTGGCCGGAATTCCGGGTCGCCTGCTTCCAGGTCGCCAGGGCTGCCGCGGGACTGGCTGCGCGCGAACCCTGGAAGAGTCGGAGAACCTCTGCGGCCTGACGATCCGGATGAACCACGCGGACGATCAGCGGCTCATCCTCGTCGGAAGATCCTCCCCAAGCCTCGCCGCCCGCCTGGCCAGCCAACGCCAGGAATAGAATCCCGCGACCGGATGCACTCCACAGTTTATTCATCCATGCTACCTTCACTCAGAAGTCTTACCGATGTCTTTGTCACACGATCCCACGCTCGCTCGCGAACTGGATCACGACCGGATATCAGGCACGCCGTGTCCATTCATAATATTCATCATTACTTACTCAGGCTGCGGAATCGTGGCTTCGTTTTGCGTGACTGGACAAATCGGCCCGCGGCTGGGTTCGTTCGGCGCATTTCGGGTTCGGTTGACCGCGACTGGGTTCGTTCGGCGAGTTCCGGGACTGCCGAGCTTGGCTTCGTTCGTCGGATTTCGCAGTGGCCAGGCGCGAGCTTGGGTTCGTTCGTCGCGTTTTCGTGTTCGTCGTGCTCGGTTCCGCATGTCTCCAGCACCCTTTCTCGACTTGCTTGCGCACCCCGAACGATGTCAGGGCGTCCCGATATCTTTGAGTATAGAAACTCTCAGGGCTCTGCGGCTCATAGATCCGGAAAATTGTAGAGTGAGAGCGACGCCGGGAATGACGGTTGATCCGATCGCCAGGTGGCCGATGTTCGAGCAATTGATGGCGGATGGTGGCTTGCTCCATCCGTCGCGCGACCGAGGTCGATAGCGTACACGCTTTCAGAAATGCCCGGCTGGGTGTTCCCTCCTGGATGGCCCTCCCCTTGGTCGTGACCGCCATCGAGGTCAACCTGGAGCCGTCCTGGACCTTACTGACGGCCGCGTTCGTCGGGAATTGAAGGTCTCGCGCATGTTCGGAAAGGCGAGGTGCAGCGAAACCACCAAGCGGCAGGCTCGTCGAGACCCGGACGGTATGGTGAAGGCTACACTACCTGAACCCAAGTGAAGAATCCGTGAAGACAATGGCCCATTTTGTCGCGAATCGTTGCCATACCCCGGACTCGCGTGCCTGACCTTCGGAGGCTCCAGCCCGGCGAAGCCTTGTCATAGTGCCGACCAAGGCGTTATATTCCTCGGGATCGATTGCGGGTCAGAGCCCGGACGGGTCTAAGGGACCGCGCCACGGATCGGCGATCGGCGATCGACAGGAGGTCGAGCAACGATGCATCGGACGATCTTGACCGGGCTAGCCTCGGTGGCGCTGGCCCTTGTCAGCCGCGGGCACGGCGCGGGCCGGGTTCGCTTACACCCTGAAGGATCTCGGCATCCTCCCCCCAATCGGGCCGTCCAGCCAAGGCTTTGGCGTCAACGACGCCGGTCAGGTCGCCGGGACGTCGGTCTACTCGAACGGCGCAGTTGAACCTCGCGTTCCTGTCGGGCCCCGGCGGCGGGCCGCTCACGAACCTCGGCACCCTCCCGGCGCCGGAAGACAGCCAGGGCGAGGCCGTCAACGCCTCCGGCCAGGTCGCCGGATCCTCGGTCACCGTCGGCGGTGCCGGCACGCGTTCCTGTCGGGCCCTGACGGCGGTCCTCTGAAGGAGCCTCGGCACCCTCCCAGGCGCGGACCTCCAGCGCAGGCACAGGCGTCAACGCCTCCGGCCAGGTCACCGGGCAGTCAGGAAACTATGCGTTCCTGTCGGGCCCCGACGGCGGTCCTCTGAAGGGCCTCGGCACCCTCCCGGCGGGACTCTCCAGCATCGGCTATGCCGTCAACGCCTCCGGCCAGGTCGCCGGGAACTCGGTCACCGCCAGCGGTGCGCAGCACGCATTCCTGTCGGGCCCTGACGGCGGTCCTCTGAAGGACCTCGGCACCCTCCCTGGCACGACCTCCAGCACAGGCTATGCCGTCAACGCCTCCGGCCAGGTCACCGGGGGGGTGCAGTCAGGAACTATGCGTTCCTGTCGGGCCCCAACGGCGGCCCCCTGAAGGACCTCGGCACCCTCCGGCGCGACCTACAGCACAGGCTGTGCCGTCAACGACTCCGGCCAAGTCGTCGGGGATTCGAGATCGGGGAAGGTGCGACCACGCGTTCCTCTACAGCGGCGGTCAGATGCTCGACCTCAATAACCTCATCGCCCCCGGCTCGGGCTTCACGCTCGAGTGTGCAGAAGGCATCAGCGACACCGGCTATATCACCGGCTGGGGGGCTACACCCTCCGGGACGACGCACGCGTTCCTGCTGGTCCCCGCCGCGGTGCCCGAACCGTCGGGCCTGGCGCTGCTGGGAACCGGGACAGTCGGCCTGCTGGTGTGCCGGGCGCGGCGGCGGTCCCGGGCCTGCGCCTTACGCCGAGCGGGCGGGTCCGTTTCGGCGGTCGGTCGGCGAGGGTCCTGAAAAGCCTCGTCTATAGTTGACCCGGACAGGTGGACGCCCCACGATGGCAGGACGCGGCAAGGGTGGACCAGTAACCACCCTTTCCAGATGGCCGGCGGGCAATGTCGCTAAACCTGGGCATGAGGCAGCGCAAATCGAAGAGGCGGCAATGGCATCGACACCGGCAGTCTATCCTTCCTCTCACGGCGTGGCGCTCAAGCGGGTGATGCGGCTCATTGACCTCGTCGCGGCACGCCCCGACATCGCTGACGAGGGCGTTGTCGCCGCGCTGGCACAGAGTGGCGTCGGCGAGGTAGACGCCGAGCTGTTGGTCCGCTTCGTCTCATGCGCTTGTCATTGGCGGCTGCTGAAGTTCATGGGCCTGAGCCGATTCCCGAGTACGTTCCAGGTCCGAGACGATGCCGGGCGGTGGGTGGAGATGCCCCTGGCGGCCGAGCACTACTTCAGGCAACTTCCGGAAAATAAACTCGTCTCGACTCGTGATTCTGGCTTTGTGCCATCCGATGTCTCTCAGACGGGCTGCGGTTGGATGAGGACGTCGTACTTGGGGAGGCTGTCGTGGCGTTGGAGTCGGCATTCGATGGCCTCAAAGGCGTCCTTGGCGATCCGAACGCCTTTCGCGTAGGTCGTCTCGATCAGTTTGACGATCGGGCGCGCCCCTTCCACGTCATCGTCCCAGCCCACTCGACCACGGTCGCGACGCTGTTCAGCAAGGTCCCGTTCCAGTGGTTTTCCAGCACGCCCCAGCAGTGTTCGATCGGGTTGTACTTGCTATGGTACGGCGGATAGTACACCAACTTGATTTCCAGTTCAGTGGCATCCGCGAACCTCACGAGACGGTTCATGAATTGAGTCCGATGACTCGAATTCTCCGGACCGTTGTCCAGATTGATCACCAGTCGGCGAGCGTGGGGATACCTCGCCTGGTTCGCCTCCCACCACTGTTCCAGGCAGTCCACCAGGAAATCACTGGTCCCGTTCGAGGTCCCGATGAAGATGCTCACCAGGCCCGCGAGCACGTCCAAGATCCCCTGCGGCACTAGCTTCTGCTCGGGCTCGGGGTCGTGATCCCAGGCCTTGACCGGCTCGGCCGCGCGGGATTCCCCGTCTCGCGAGTAGTCTCCCACCGACACCTTGGCCTTGGCGTCCATCGAGATCCGGATCACGTCCGGAGCGTCGTCGGCCGCCTGATTCTCCTGACGGACGTTGGCGAAAATCGCCTCCGTTTCCTTGATCTTCTTCAACGGCTTGGTCTTCTGCACCCGCCGCAGTTTGTAGCCCAGACGGTTGAGGATCTCGCCGATGGTGTTCTCGTGGGGAAGTTCCTGATCGGTCCAGCCTTTCTGGTCGATGAGCGCTTTCCGCATCGCTTTGGCGGTCATTCGCGTGTACCGAAACGGCGACTGAAACTTCGGGTCCGTCTGGCTTTCCGGTTCCGCCAAGGCCCGGATGTCGACCTCCAATTCGGGAGATTTCACCTCTGTCCTGCGATTTCCCCGTGCCGAGAAATTGTCCAGGCACGTGATCCCGGTTCGCAGTTCGTTCAATCCCAGTTCCACGGTCTTGTGGGACCAGCCAAAGACTTGCTCCGCCTTCCAGATGTTGCCGTCCAAGTAATCCAGGGTCACCTGCGCCTCGAACGCCCTTCGTTTGGGCCCTGTCAGCTTGCGGGCGGCGTCCTTGAACGACACAATCACTTCCTTCGTGAGAACTTCCATCATCACCTCCCTGGCGTCGGCTCTCGAATCCGAGGTCACTGGGAAGCGATCAGAACAGAAATCACGAATTCTTCCGAGACTAATTGCCGGGAATTGCCTTCACTGCAGCAGTGGGCGTCGGCTACGAGGTGACGACGCGCAGGGTATACCGAACGGATCAGCAAGGAGACATTCCGGTCCCTGTGCCTGCGGAGTGCGGAGATGGGTGCCGTCAACAAGTTCTTCGAGGCTGGGCACACGACCAAGGAACTGGCGACCACTTCGCTCCGCCCGCCGACATTCATCGGCGTTACAGTCGAGCCGACCATGCGGCGAATGTCCTTCTCGGTTACTTCGACCCGGAGACGCGGGGGGCGTCTGGTTCTTGGTAAACTCCTTGCGAGTGGTTTTCACCTGGACGAAGAAGAAAGGTGTCTTTTTCGCCCGCGTCTACGAGCTCCACCAAGAAGTCGAAAGTCTCGCATTTCTCTCCGAGGTAGTGCGGCCAGAAATACGGCAACTCCGAGTCGATACGGCAGGCCCTCGTCAGGCGGGCGAACGTGATCGCCTCGCCCCTTCCTCCGACATAGTCGGTTATCCCCATTGGCGTCCCCGGCCAGCCCCGCCCTGTTTCCGACCCCCTGCACCCGTTTCTCGGTCTTTTTTCTTACCAACTGGCCGAGCGGGATACATCCTCGATCGATTCGAAAGGAGCACCTCAAAGCCGAAATGCCGCAGATGAGTGATGATCGTCGGGTTGACAGCATTGGCCAGCCCGGTATGATCCCGTTCGAAACGCCGAAGGCTCACGATCGGGCTGGAGTGCGGATGCCATGGGGGCCCCTCGGAGACATCGGCGCAATGCCGTGTCTCACGGGGCCTTTTTTGTGCGCCCCTGGCCGGCAAGGTCGGCCGGAATTCACTGGTTCTCATGGAGACAAGCGATGTCTGTAAGGATGACGATACTCGCCAACACATTGATCGTTTTCGCTTTGCTCGGGGACTGAGGGATTTGCCCAGGACGTGGGCCCAGTTGACCCGGCACAGGGAACGACCGGCACGCCAGGGCACACGCTCGACGATTTGCGGCGCGGCATCAAAGACGAGGCCAAACGGGTCGGGCAAAGAATCGACGAAGTCGGACAAGGCATCAAAGACGAGGCCAATCACGTCAGCAGCGCGGTCGCCCAGAGATTTGAGGCTGCGAAGTCCGACGTCCACAAGTTGCCCGTCCAGCACCGGGTTTACTCCCGGATCCACTGGGACAAGTCGCTCCACAACGTCAAGGTCGAGGTCCACATGCTCCGGGATGGAGTCGTGCTGCTTCGAGGCACGGTTCCCACCGAAGCCGCCAGGCGCCATGTGGTGGAGCTGGCCAGCGAGTCGTTCGGCGTAACCAAGGTGATCAACGACCTGTCTCTTCCCTCGAAGGTAAGCTCGGCTCAGTCTGCTGTCTCCCCGAAGCCGACTACCCGCCGATAGTGTGAAGAGAAACGAGACTGTAGCCAGGGAACCGGGTTCGAGTGAGCGAGGGTATAGCGGAGCACCCGGGAAATCCTCGCTCCCACGCTCCGGCGTGGGAGTGTCGGCTTTCGACGCTCCGCGTCGCCGGGGCACTCGGGCCGCCGGAGCGGCCGGGAGAGCCATTCCCACGCGGGAGCGTGGTGGGACGAGATCACCCGGTCTCTTTGCGACAGACTCAGAGAAAAGCGTTTTCGACCCAGCGTACTCGACCTTCTTCAGAGATCGGGCACCCACGAGAAGACCAGGTCCAGATTCCCGGTCGAGACCGGCACCGTTACCCGATGCTGGGTGGTATCGCCGGGCTTGTGTCGGGAGAGGAAGTCGGGGATGGCCCGCAAGCAACCCTCCAAGAGCACCAACTCCCAGGCCAGCGGCGGTCGCATCACCATCCCGGGCTCTTTGCGGCAGACCACGGGATAGGCCTCCGGGTTGGCGACTTCCCAACCATGCCGCCTCGCTTCATCGAGATGCTTGGGATGGACGTCCGCCTCCATGTCGAAAGTCACCGCCAAGGCGACCGTCCGGCGGGCGGTCTGTTCGTCGCTGGCCCGGTTCCTCCAGAGCGTCCGGAGCAGGCCGAGGTCCTCGTAGAGTGCCAGCCCCAAGGTCAGGCCCGACTGCCCCATGACGACCGCATACCAAGGCCCGCTCTGGAACCGCTCGCACTCGACCTTGATCGCCCGCTCGTAACCCAGAGACAGCCAAGGCGGGCGCCGGTAGAAGGCGGCGGCCGCCTCGAAGAACCCGGCGATGATCCTGGGCGTGACCCTGGGGATCTCGAGCAATCCGGGCGGCTGGTCTCCGGCGAGATGATGACTCAGGTCCTCGAAGAGGTCGTCGAAGAATTCCAGCGTCTCGCACGCTTGGAGCTCGATATCGAGCTGGTCCAGGTGCGACTCGAGCTCGTCCCAGCGCGGGTCAGGCTGGACCTCGATGCGAGTCGGTCGTCGCGGTTGTTTGTCGGCGGGATGCCGCATGGCCCCAGCCAACAGGTCCCAGAGGACATCGGAGGTCGGATTCTCGGTCAGGAGCTTCGTGACCAGGACCGTGTCGCTCTCCCGGCTGGCCACGAGGACCACCCAGGGGACCACCCGCGTTCCGTCCGACTTGATCCAGGTGAGGAGCTGCCGGAAGCCGGCCTGCCAGACGTCGTAGGCTTGGGGCAGCCGATTCAACCGTTCTCGGTCGGCGGCCGAAGGTCCCACCCCTGGCTTCGTACCGGTCGTCCGCTCCTTCGGTTTCCGGAGGACCTCCCGGACCCAGGTGATCGCGCCGGGCGTGGATCGCCAGGCGCTCAATCCCCCTTGGATGTAACAGAGCGCCTCATTCCGATCCCCCAGCCCATGATAGCCCGGCCTCTCGATCGGGACCGGCTCCTCGCCCAGCAAGAATCCCGGTACGAATCGCGTTCCGCTTGTGGGCCGTCTCAAGGAGTTGACGGGCCTCGGGCGTGTCACCCTGCCTGCGGAACGCATGCAGCGCCTTGCTGTAAGCCCAGTTCGCCATGGCGTCGTCGTTGTACTGATCGAGCAAACGGGCCACTTCCTCGTCCCGGTTCAGGTTCAGGAGAAACGAGACCAGCGTATAGCGGACCCCCTGATTATCGTTGGGATTGAGCCGGAGCATCTCCTGGAGATGCTCGATCGCTTCGTCGCCGCGCGCCATCGTCCAGAGCTCGCAGGCCAGCCCTTCGCGAGCCCGCATGTAGGGGCGGGTCTCCAGGACTCCCCAGAAGTGCCCGGCATGCTCCTGGAAGGCCTCGGGTCCGAGGGCGCGCTCCCCGGCGGCGACTCCCTTCTCAAAGTATTCCAGGGCCTCCTTGCGGCTCCTGGCATGCTCGGCGAGCAGGACGTAGGCGTCGGCGCAGTCGGGTGAGATCTCGAGGGCCCGCTTCGCCAGCTTGACCCGCATCCCGGGGTCGCGTTCGCCGAATGCGTCGTACATGATGTCCTGGGCCCGATCGAGCGGGGTCTCGACGCCGCCACCGCCAGAGAGGTGGCGAGTGAGCCCCTTCAGGCTCCGCTCGAGCGCCCGGCGGTCGGGAAGCTCGGTCGGCAACTCCGACTTCGGTCGGGACGGGCCGACCTGGTTCGAGGGTTTCTTGCGCGGCTGGGGTCGTTTCTTCGCCATGGGAGTAGCCCGTGTGTTGAACAGGAGCGTGCTTGATACGACGACCACCCTTTCTCGACGACTCTACGGAGCCGTGGTCTCGATCACTTCCTGGATTGGCTCGGCGACGAGGCCGTGGTCGTGCCGGCTGAGGAGGACCCGGTCGTGCACGAACCGGCGATCGCGCTCGGCCGACCGGAGGCGTGGAAGGCCCTCACGGTCTGTCTCCTTCCGAAAGCGCATGTCGAGACTCCATTGATTCGGTATTGTCGCATCCCGGGTATCTCCCGGCAAACCCCCTGGCCTATCGATCCGCTGCCGTCCCATCTTGCCTGCCTGGGATGCCGCTTTCGATTGACTTGTCGCGCGACGGAGATCAACATAAGACTCGTTTCGGGGTGTCCGGCGTAGGACCTCCGGGGTACGGATCAGGAGCGCGGGGAGTTTTCGCCATGGCCGAAGCGAGCGTGCGGAGCCAGTTGACCACCTTGTTGCGCAGACTCCGGGAGACGTACCCGGACGCCCGCTACGAGCTGGACTGGGAGAATCCATTGCAACTGCTGGTCGCCACCATTCTGGCCGCCCAGTGCACCGACGAGCGGGTCAACGCGGTCACGCCCGCCCTGTTCGCGAAGTACCGCGACGCGGAGGCGTTCGCCCGGGCGGAGCTCACCGAGCTGGAGGAAGCCGTGCGGCCGACCGGGTTCTACCGCAACAAGGCCAAGGCGATCCGCGACGCCTGCCGGGCGCTCGTCGAGCAGTTCGGCGGGGAGGTCCCGGCCGACATCGAAGATCTGATCACGCTCCCTGGGGTCGCCCGCAAGACGGCCAATGTCGTGCTCAACAACGCGTTCCGAATTCCCAGCGGTGTGATCGTCGACACGCACGTTGCGCGCGTCAGCCAGCGCCTCGGCCTGACGGACGAGGCCAAGCCGGAGCGGATCGAGGCGGACCTGATGGAGCTCCTGCCGCACGACGAGTGGATTCCCTTCGGCGCGGAGGTCGTTCTCCACGGCCGCTACGTCTGCACGGCCAACGACCCACAATGCTCCCGATGCGTACTGGAAGACCTGTGCGCAAGCGCGGGGTCACTCTCCGTGCGGACGCAACTGCCCGGTCGCGCCCGACCGCCCTCGAGAGCACGTCTCTGGACTCCGAATTTGATGAAGTGAGAGCGGAAACGAGTCATTCATCCCGGCGAGTCGGGCGTGCTCGCCCCCCCGTCGATCTCCCCTTATTCCCGGAAGTGGTCAGCCCACGATCCGGCATGGAGGTGTCCGTGGAACCCGATCACCTGCCCGAGGACTGGCGCGGTCCTCGCGGACGAGCTGGACAAGCCCTACTTTCACCAGTTGCAGGAGTTTCTGACGAAAGAGCGGCAGGCACACACGGTGTTCCCGCCCGAGCCCGACGTCTTCAACGCCCTGAAGCTGACGCCCTACGCCAAGACGAACGTGCTCCTGCTGGGTCAAGACCCCTACCACGACGACGGCCAGGCGCACGGGCTGTGTTTCTCGGTCCGGCCCGGGGTCAAGCCGCCGCCGTCACTGGTCAACATCTTCAAAGAGCTGCGCGACGACCTCGGTTGCACGATCCCGAAGCACGGCTACCTCGTGCGATGGGCCGAGCAAGGCGTCCTGTTGCTCAACGCGGTCCTGACGGTCCGCGCCCACGAGCCGAACTCGCACAAGGACAAGGGCTGGGAGACGTTCACCGACGCCATCATCCGCGCCGTCAACGCCAAGCCGAGCCCGGTCGTGTTCGTGCTCTGGGGCGCCTACGCGCAGAAGAAGGCGAAGCTGATCGACGCCTCTCGACACTCGGTGCTGACGGCGGCGCACCCGTCGCCGCTCTCGGCCAAGAAGTTCTTCGGCAGCCGGCCATTCTCCGCCATCAACGCGGCGCTGATCTCGGTCGGCAAGCCGCCGATCGACTGGCAGCTCCCGGAGCGAGTTTGAGAAGGGTCTGGCTATAACTTGCTGTAAAGAAGCCAGCGAGTGAGGAGATTTGCTATGAGCCGTGACGCGGAGAACACCAGCGATCTGAAAACCTCTATCGCCCCGATGCTCTCGGTACGAAACGGGGCGAGGGCGATCGCGTTCTACAAGGCGGCGTTCGGAGCGGGCGAACTCTTCCGCATTGACAGCGAGAGTGGAGCGGTGGTCGCTCGGCTCTCCGTGGGGACGGCCGAATTCTGGGTCGCGGACGAGTCGCCGGAACACCTGAACTTCAGCCCCGAATCGCTCGGCGGTGGTACTGTGCGGATGGTGATGATCGTGGAAGATCCGGATGCCGCGTTCGAGCGCGCCGTCGCAGCAGGAGCCACCGTGGTTTGGCCCCTCGGCGACCAGTATGGGTGGCAATTGGGACGTATCGTCGATCCGTTCGGACACCATTGGGAAATCGGCAAGCCCTTGCCAGACGGCTCGTGAGACCCCTTTGTCCTTTGAGAGTCTGTTCCGAAAGCCGCAGTAGCGGCGGCATCGTATAGCTCGGGGCGTGAGCCCCGAGTAGAACACCACCCGTTATTCCGGCCTGGTTCAAACCTGGGTAACACTTTCCGGCGTAAAGCCTGGGAGCAGTGTGGCGATAGATCCTTGCCTGTTCACGCTTTACGCCAGGACCAACGCCGGCATCCCCCAACAAAAGTGTTACCCTGCCTCATGGCGATTTGAACCAGGCCGAAAACCCCAGAGACCTGCCGGGACGACGGCAAGTGGTTGGAGTCGGAATGATCGGAAGTTTCGATGACATGACACGGGGAGCCCTGGACGGCATCAAGTCGGTGTTCATGCTACTCGAGCCGAAGAGCCGACCGTCCAGGAGTCAGAGCACCCATAGTAGCGAAGACGCCGGGTAATGCCGGAAGAGCCAAGGGGTGCAGGGAGGTGGAGACGCGATGACCAAGACGACGGAAATCCAACCGGTGGCAGTGTCTGAAAAGACTAGACGTACCGGAAAAGCCCGGGACCCCAGGTTCTGGGTCGAACCGACGGTTTGGACAGAGCGGATGTTGGCAGCCCTCATACAGGGGGTCAAAGGAGGCAAATGGTTCAGCCTGATTGACAAGGTTCATCCTGAGCGGACTCTCCACGCTGCGTTCTCACAAGTCGCAGCCAACGAGGGCGCCGCCGGGGTCCACCACGTTACGATCGCGATGTTCGCCGAACATCGGGACGAGGATCTGAAGAAACTCAGGGCAATTCCCGGCAATTAGTCTCGGAAGAATTCGTGATTTCTGTTCTGATCGCTTCCCAGTGACCTCGGATTCGAGAGCCGACGCCAGGGAGGTGATGATGGAAGTTCTCACGAAGGAAGTGATTGTGTCGTTCAAGGACGCCGCCCGCAAGCTGACAGGGCCCAAACGAAGGGCGTTCGAGGCGCAGGTGACCCTGGATTACTTGGACGGCAACATCTGGAAGGCGGAGCAAGTCTTTGGCTGGTCCCACAAGACCGTGGAACTGGGATTGAACGAACTGCGAACCGGGATCACGTGCCTGGACAATTTCTCGGCACGGGGAAATCGCAGGACAGAGGTGAAATCTCCCGAATTGGAGGTCAACATCCGGGCCTTGGCGGAACCGGAAAGCCAGACGGACCCGAAGTTTCAGTCGCCGTTTCGGTACACGCGAATGACCGCCAAAGCGATGCGGAAAGCGCTCATCGACCAGAAAGGCTGGACCGATCAGGAACTTCCCCACGAGAACACCATCGGCGAGATCCTCAACCGTCTGGGCTACAAACTGCGGCGGGTGCAGAAGACCAAGCCGTTGAAGAAGATCAAGGAAACGGAGGCGATTTTCGCCAACGTCCGTCAGGAGAATCAGGCGGCCGACGACGCTCCGGACGTGATCCGGATCTCGATGGACGCCAAGGCCAAGGTGTCGGTGGGAGACTACTCGCGAGACGGGGAATCCCGCGCGCCGAGCCGGTCAAGGCCTGGGATCACGACCCCGAGCCCGAGCAGAAGCTAGTGCCGCAGGGGATCTTGGACGTGCTCGCGGGCCTGGTGAGCATCTTCATCGGGACCTCGAACGGGACCAGTGATTTCCTGGTGGACTGCCTGGAACAGTGGTGGGAGGCGAACCAGGCGAGGTATCCCCACGCTCGCCGACTGGTGATCAATCTGGACAACGGTCCGGAGAATTCGAGTCATCGGACTCAATTCATGAACCGTCTCGTGAGGTTCGCGGATGCCACTGAACTGGAAATCAAGTTGGTGTACTATCCGCCGTACCATAGCAAGTACAACCCGATCGAACACTGCTGGGGCGTGCTGGAAAACCACTGGAACGGGACCTTGCTGAACAGCGTCGCGACCGTGGTCGAGTGGGCTGGGACGATGACGTGGAAGGGGCGCGCCCGATCGTCAAACTGATCGAGACGACCTACGCGAAAGGCGTTCGGATCGCCAAGGACGCCTTTGAGGCCATCGAATGCCGACTCCAACGCCACGACAGCCTCCCCAAGTACGACGTCCTCATCCAACCGCAGCCCGTCTGAGAGACATCGGATGGCACAAAGCCAGAATCACGAGTCGAGACGAGTTTATTTTCCGGAAGTTGCCTCAGCGAACAACTGCGGACGGGAACTTACCGCCCACAGGCGATCCGCCGACACTACATCCCCAAACCGGGGACGAACGAGCAGCGGCCGCTGGGAATTCCCACGATTCGAGACCGGGTGGTTCAAACGGCGTTGCGCATGGTGTTGGAACCGATCTTTGAGTACGAATTCGCCGAACACAGCTATGGCTTTCGCCCCGGAAGGGGATGCAAAGACGCACTGCGACGAGTGGATGAGCTGCTCAAGGGCGGATACACCTACATCGTGGACGCCGATCTGAAAAGCTACTTCGACACGATCCCGCACGATCGCCTGATGACCCTGGTGGGACAGAAGGTCTCGGACGGACGGGTGCTGTCCTTAATCGCGAGGTTCCTCAAGCAGAACGTCCTTGACGACTTGCAAGAGTGGACCCCCGAGAAGGGCAGTCCCCAGGGCGCTGTGATCAGCCCCCTCCTGAGTAACATCGATCTCAACCCGTTGGACCATCTCAGGGCTCAACACGGTTTCGAGATGGTGCGATACGCGGACGATTTCGTGATCCTGTGTCGGAGTCCGGAAGAAGCGAACCAAGCCTTGGCCGCGGTGCAGGAATGGACAGCGTCAGCCGGCCTGACCTTGCATCCGACCAAGACGCGGATCGTCGACGCCCACGAAGGCGCCTTTGAGTTCTTGGGGTACCGGTTCGTGAACGGCAAGCGGTTTCCGCGGCGAAGAGCCTCAAGAAACTGAAGGACACGATTCGTGCGAAGACGAAGCGGAACTCCGGGAAATGCCTTCCGGCGATCATTGGATCGTTGAACCCGACGTTGCGTGGCTGGTTCGGATATTTCCAACACAGCTACAAGACGACGTTCAGGGCGTTGGACGGTTGGATTCGGATGAGGCTCAGAAGCATCCTTCGAAAACGACAAGGCCGTCGAGGCCGTGGTCGGGGTTCGGATCACCAGCGCTGGCGGAATGCCTACTTTGCTGAACTCGGGTTGTATAGCTTGACAACAGCCCATGCGTTAGCGTGCCAATCCTCTTCGAGGTAAGACCACCAACTGGAGAGCCGTGTGCGGGAGATCCGCCAGCACGGTTCGGAGGGAGGGGGGGCTGAAAACCAGCCCTCCCTACCCCTATTACGATACCGCCCCATTCGGGGCTCAGATCGGTCTTTCCGGACAGCCTCTTAGCATGACATTTTCCGGTTTGACATCACGGTGGACGATCTTCGCCTCCTGCGCCTTGGCCAACGCTTCGAGCATGTGGAGACCAAGCCGTAGCACTTCACGCGGCACGAGTGGACCGAGACGGAACCGCTCTCTGAGCGTCGTTCCGGCAACTCTCGCCTCTCGTACCCAGACGCATTCACCGAGATCTGCGGTCACTCGGCCGGTATCGAGGATTTTGGGAACGCGCGGCGGACTGGACTTTGTTGACGGCAAGGATTTCGCGCCGGACGGCCTCGGGGTCTTGGTGGGGGTGAATGAGTTTCAGGACGACGTCGCCTTCGGTAGCATGTCGCGCGGCGAACACTACCTTCTGACCGCCGGAACCGAGAAGCGAGAAACCAGTAAGGTCCGGAAACTGGCGGACGAGCCAGTCGTTGGTGACATTCATGGATTTACGCGCTGAGGCGATGCTGCTCCGGTATATGGCGTCAACCGGCAGGTCCGTTCCTTGGGAAAGTGTGCTGGTAACTTTGAGTCTCGCTCTTTTGATGCTTGGTGTCTAGGTCGGATTCAAAGGGGGGACCCGGGATCAAACCTTGTTTTTTGGGCTCAGGGGCCAAGATTGGTGAACGCGAGTGGCTTTCCCGGGGGGAGGGGGTCGGGGTGAGGGAGCCTCGGCCGAGTGAGGGGGGAACCCGCCAATGACCGTGCTGCACCGTCACGAGTCGGGTGGTGTTCGGCGAGAAGTGTCGAATTTTCGGGGATCGAATACGACCACGGGCTGGCACGGGGGCACCGAGAGCTGATGCATTCACGCATGAAACGGTTGCTTGCTATGATGGCCGAATTCCTCTAGGCTAGGAGCTGGTGAGTTAGGAGATCGTGTTCCGCCGAGGGCTCGCCCCGTTGGGAGTACGTGTGGGCCGAGGCCGCGACTCGACCTGTGATCGGGATTTCCGGATGAGCGTGTGGATCTTCTGTCTGTGACAGCCCACGAGAATCCTGCTGAGGGGCCAGCCCCGATGAATACCGCACCCGTCGAGACTGCGGCTCGACGCCCGCCGAGCCGGGTTCCCCTGTCACCGATGGCCGCAGTCTTGCTTGCGATCTCGTTCGGTCTCTGCGGGGGCTATCTCGATCTGGGTATCATTCTCTTCAAGAGATACTGTTTGAATGAAGAGGGGTACTTTCGGACCGCGCGGGATTTCCCATGGACCGTCACGGCGGGGCACGCTGTCCTGTTGATGGTTCCCGGGCTGGTGGTGGCCGCCATGAACCGTCCGCGGCGGAAACTCGTATCCCTGCGCGGGGGCGTGGCTGTTCGCGACGCTCGCGATCTGGGCGGCCCTGCTGAGGTTGCCGCTGTACGGGGCATGCAGCCTGGTCCTGGCCGTCGGGTTGGGCCGGCTGATAGGCACCGCGGTCGCGGTCCGTGACCTGAACCCGCGTCGGCTGCGATATATCCTGGGGGGGCTCCTGGGCCTGCTGGGTGTCCTGGCGGCCGTTTCGTCGGGGTAGGGACGCGGTCCGTGAATACCGCACGGTGGCCGGTTTGCCGCGTTCGCCCTCGGG
This sequence comes from uncultured Isosphaeraceae bacterium, assembly GCA_963842405.1. GTDB lineage: Bacteria > Planctomycetota > Planctomycetia > Isosphaerales > Isosphaeraceae > CAVZRC01. Next base: position 67,499 of record CAWJGW010000049.1, read on the forward strand.
CTCCCGTAACGTCGTGTTGATCGTCTGGGACACCGTCCGCGCCTACAACCTCGGCCTCTACGGCTATTTCCGGGACACCACCCCCAACCTGTCGCGGTGGGCACAAAAGGGCGTCAAGTACAACCGCGCCCTGGCCCCGGCCCCATGGACGTACCCTTCGCATAGCTGCTTCTTCACCGGTCAGTGGCCTTTCCGAATCAATTCCCAGTGGAAGCTCAAGCTCGATACTCCGGATCCGACGCTGGCCGAGTATCTGAGGCTCACGGGGCTATCAGACCGCCGGGTTTTCGGCGAACACCAACTGCTGCACTTACGAGACTGGGCTGGATCGGGGCTTCGCCCATTTCGAGGATTACTCGCTGACGCCGACGTCCCTCCTGACGCGCACGGTTCCCGGGAAATGGCTCCTCGAGAACCTCCTGGGTCTTGGCGACTTCCACGGCCTGAGTCTCGGCGATTTCTACGATAAGAAGTGGATCGGCCTCCAATCCCGCGGCGCGACCGCAGATCAACGCGGCGCTTCCTCGACTGGCTGAGCCGACGGCGGTCCGATCGTCCCTTCTTCGCTTTCCTGAACTACTTCGACGCCCATGAGCCGTTCGTACCCCCGACGAATTACAGGAAGCGCTTCGGGCTCGGGCCCACGACCCCGCAGGATTACCAGTTTCTCTTCGATTATGTGGGGTCGGCCAAGCGTCAGATACGGCAACAAGATCTCCTGATGACCCGCGACTGCTACGACGATTGCATCGCTCTCCTCGATGAAGAACTCGGTCGCTTGCTCGACGCGTTACGAGCCCAGGGGCTCCTCGAGAACACGGAGGTGATCATCACCTCGGACCATGGGGAATCGTTCGGCGATCATGGCAGCTTCGGCCACTCTTACACCGTCAACCTCGACGAGGTCGGCGTTCCGCTGGTGATCCTTTCGCCGGGCGCGCCGAAGGGCCGCGAGGTGGACAGCCCTGTCAGCCTGCGCGACCTGCCGGCAACCGTGGTCGACCTGCTGGGTCTCTCGGCCGGCTCACCGTTCCCGGGCAGCTCTCTGGCGGCCTACTGGAAGGGGGAGCCCGGTCGAGTGCCCTCGGAGATCACCACCCCTGCCCTTTCCGAGCAGGCCGACCCGACCGCGCTCCAAGCTCGCCCTCCGCTCGGCCCCGGTACCGGGGGGTTTCAGATGTCCCTGGTGGCGCTGGGCAGGCATTACATCCGGGACGGCCGAGGGGGCGAGCAGCTCTACGATCTGAGGGTCGATCCGTACGAGCAGACCAACCTCATGAAACCAGCCTACGGCAAGCAGGGAGTGGAAGTCTTCCGAAGGATGCTTCTCCAGGTGCTGACGGATAATCCGGGCTCGGCGGAGGTGGAAAAAGCCTACCTGAAGCCATACAGGAAACGGCTCGCAGCCCTCGTTGAAGGCCCTGACGCAACAATCGCCAAAGCAGACGCGGAATAGCGGCGACTCTTGGGAAAGAGCCGGGAATGCATCCCCGATTCGTTGTTCGGAACTGGTTCGAGAGACGGCGGGCACGGAGACGTACTCCTCGGCTCCAAAAGAGCAGCACGCTTCCGTTCTACGAGCGGAGAAACGGAATGAATTCCGTTCTACGAGAGAAGTCCCTTTCGAAAGAGAGTGACCGCACGCTAGTGGGTTGTCAACCGTCGATTGATAAGTTGGAGTACCGCCTTTAGGCGGAAAGGACCGGCTGAAGCCGGGACTCCAACTCCTCAAATCAAGATTGATAGGGCACTAGCATCTTCTCAATGTCTCAGCTCAATAGCCGCCGGCTGCACGCACTGGTTACGCTCTACACGGCCCTCGCCTTGGGCTGGATCGCGTTCGCACGGTGGGTCGTCCCGCCGCTGCTGATCGTGGACCGCCCGGGACGGTCCCTCGCGGCCGTGAAGCGGTACATCCAGAACGTACCCGCACCGTTCCTCACCCGAGACATCCTCGGTTGCTGGCACGAGTTCTCGGGGGCCGTGCTGATCGCCTTGGTCCTCCATCTGTCCATCGTTTTGATCCTCCGCCGCTATGACCTTCGGGCGCCGAAGGCCGTTCCTTGACGGATGTCCGGCTGGGTCGTCGCGACAACCTGGTGATCGTGATTGTCTCGCTCGCCTTCCTCGCCGTCACCGTCCTGTCCGGGCCGCGCCACGACTATTTCCTCTACCTCCACATGTGGTATGAGGTCCGACAGGGGCACGATCCCTGGTTCATCGTCCCCGGGGTGAATGGCAACGCGCCACTGAACGCCTACGGACCTGCATTCAATCTGCTGGCGGCCCTGTCGTGGGTTAACCCGCTCGCCCCCAAGCTCCTGTTCGCCTACGGATTTGTCCTGTTCGCCATCTCGCAAATCAAAGGTTTCACGGCAAGCCGTCCGTCCAATGGCCTCCAGTTGATTGTGCTGACGGCCTTGTTCTGGAACCCATTCCCCTGGATCGAGATCGCTGGTCGGGGTCATTTCGACATCCTGATCGGTCTGTTATGCCTGGGGGCGATCCGCGGCGTGGAGCCGGGGTCACGACATCCGCGCGGGGATGTGTCTGGCCCTGGGCGTGTTGCTGAAATACTTCCCGGTGGTGCTTTTGCCCTTCCTCGCCTTCGATCGCGGCCGAGTTCGACCTCGGTTTCTCGAGGTGGCCGTGGCTTCGATCGCGCTCGGTCTGGGGCTGAGCTACTCCATCTGGGGTCTGTCGACGCTTCTCGCCGCTGACGCTGGCCGCGAACCGGAGCTCGACCGTCCTGTCGATCTTCCACTACCTTCGCAGCCCCTATTCTCCGCTGATCTTTGTCGTAGGCGCCGCGAACTACGATCCCCTGGCACCGTACGTCCTGTTGGCGGCGCTAATGCGTGCGTGGTGGTGGTCCTGGGTCCGGCAACCGAGCATCGAGACTTCCGCCGTGGTGGCGGCCACGATCACGGTGCTGTTCTATCACACGGGCTTCCCGCAGTATCAGATGGTGACCTTCGTTCTCGGCTCGTACTGGGCCGTCCGGCGCTGGGATCAGATCCGGGGACGAACCTGGAAGATCGTCGGAATCGCGTGCTACTTCGGCTGGCTCGCCGCCTTCGATGTGTATTACATCTTCGCCGAGGATGGGTGGCGTGCCCTCTACTGGGGCTTCGTGGAGAATGTCGTCGGACTCCCGTCGTTTCTCATAGGGTTGGCGTTCCTTGCCAGTGTGGTTTGGTCGAAGGACGATGAACCATTGTGACGCAGGCCGGTCGCCTGCATCATGGAAGGCGGATGGGACGCCTGCACAACTGAGAAGCTCTGCGATCAGGTTGTCGGACGAGCTGGCCCTTATCGATTGGAATTCGCGGAATCATTCACCAGACGGACATGCCCATGGCGAAGAGATCGAGTGTCGTGGCGTTGCCTCCGCTCCGTGCCGCGCTGATGGGGGAGTTCCTCGGGACGGGACTGCTCATACTGCTCGGCGATGGTGTGGTGGCCGGGGATGTTTTGCTGAACAAGACGTCCGACAAGATGATGATCACCACGGCTTGGGGCCTGGCCGTCGCGTTGGCCGTCTATCTCTGTGGGCGACTGAGCGGTGGACACATCAACCCGGCCGTGACGCTGGCCCTGGCCTCGCGCGGCGAGTTCCCCGCTCGCGCGTGTTCCCTTACTGGGGCGCCCAACTGGCCGGTGCGTTCGTCGGCGCCTTGCTGGTCTACGTCGATTACGCCGAGGCGTTCCAGGCCTTCGAGCGCAACGAGCACGTGATCCGCGGGGCGATGGCCGACGGAAAGCTCGATGGCCCCGCGGCCGGCGGCGCCGGGGTGTTTGCGACCTACCCGGCCTTCGACACGCCCTGGCGGAACCTCCTCAGCGAATTCCTGGGCACGACGGTCCTTCTGCTGGGCGTCCGGGCCCTGACCGATCGACGCAATGCAGCCCCTGGTGGTTACCTCGAGCCGATGGCGCTGGGCAGCCTGGTCTGGGCGATCGGTCTTTCGCTCGGCGGCCTGACCGGCTACGCCATCAACCCGGCGCGCGACCTCGGCCCGCGACTCGCCTCGGCCCTGCTGGGCTGGGGGACGGCCGTCTTCCAGTCGCACGGCGGTTATTTCTGGATCCCGATCGTCGCACCGCTTGCCGGGGGCCTCGCCGGGATCTTTCTCTACGATTTTGCCATCCACCGGAATCTGCCGCCGGAAGGTGAGCCCAGCCCGCCCGGCGAACTCGCGCCATGATCTATCGAGAGTGATCGCGGAATGAGCAACGGTACATCTTTCTCTCTCTTCTCTCTCCACTTGATCCTGGTCGAATCGCAGGCCGATAATGACAGCACGGTGCCGCCCCCGGCTCAAGAGACGTGTGATAACGCGGCAGAGAACGAATGAGGAACGATCATGCCCCGAACGAAAAACCTTCGACCGGTTCCGCGCTCGCAACCTCAGGCGCCGCGCGCGTCGGCTAAGAGTTCCTCGGGCGAGGTGCTAACGCTCGCGGAGGCAGCCACCTACCTCCGTCTCTCCGAAGCGGAGGTGGTGGATCTGGTACACTCGCAGGGGTTGCCGGGTCGTTGCATCGCCGGAGATTGGCGCTTCCTCAAGACCGCCATCCAAGACTGGCTCGCCACCGCGTCGCCCACTTGGGAGACGAGGAAGGCCGCCATCCTGGAGCTGGCAGGAAAGTACAAGGATGACCCCGACCTGGAGGGGATCGTCGAGGATGCCTACCGCCGTCGCGGCCGGCCGATCATCTAAGTACAAGAACTTTCGTGGTTGAGGGGCCAGAGGTACTGGGATGTTCGTCCTCGATACCGACATGCTTTCCCTCTTGCTCCGTGGTCATGCTCGGGTGACGGAACGAGTTCGCGGGCCACGGAGGAAGTGGCCACTACGGTGATCAGCCGGATCGAGATCCTCCAGGGGCGGTTCGCCTCCGTGCTCAAGGCGGAGAACGGCGGCAAGCTGCTCCAGGCCCAGCAGCGGCTGGCAGAGAGCGAGACGGATTTGAAACGGTTCACCGTCCTCGCCATTGATCCCGCAGTTGCCGCTGAGTTCGACCGACTGCGACAGAACAAGAAACTAAAGAAGATCGGACGAGGCGACCTCCTGATCGCGGCCCTCACCTTGGCCAGCCGTGCGACCCTTGTGACGCGCAACCGGAAGGACTTCGGCCAGGTGCCAGGCTTGAAGGTCGAAGACTGGGCCGATTGAGCGAGAGCCGATCCTCCGCGTGCTCCGCGAGGCCCACGGGGGCACTCGGCGGTCGCATCGTTGCCTCCTGGGGTCAAAGAAAGGTGAGCCCAGCCCCCCCGCGCTGCTGCGCCCTGATCGGCCGGTGAGCGATCGCGGAATGAGCCATGAGCTATTGGCGGATGACTGCCGGCATGGGAAAATCAGGAGGGAGCGATCGAAAGACATTGAGGAGTCTTGCCGATGACGGGTCCGCAGACGCGAAGACCTCGGGTCGACAACCCGGATGCAACTCGTGAGGAATGGCTGAGGCATCTACATGATCTCGTAACGCAGGTCAAGGGTTGGGCCGAAGGGTCTTGTTGGAGGACCCGCGTCATCGAAAAGTCGATGCGGGATTCCGTACTGGGCGAGTACAAGGCCCCAGCCATGCTCATGCAGCGAGACACGGTCGAGGTCATCCTCGACCCGGTCGGTCGGTTCGCTCCCGGGACTGACGGAGTTGTCGACCTCTACCTGATGCCTGCGTACGACGACATCGCCAGCCTCTACCTCGTCGATGGTGTATGGAGACTCCATTATGCGTCCCGTGATATGACCGAGGCGCCCAGGATCAAACCGGCCGAATCACTGACACTCGACGAGGAGACCTTGAACCGGGTCCTGAACGAGATCGCCGCCCATGCCGCATAGTCGTTTCGATTGGGCAAACCGCATCAAGGCCGCGGAGCGGGAGTATCAGGCCGTGCGGGTCGCCGTGGACTGGTTACTGGGTGCGACGCCCGACGAGATCCACGACGTCACGGAAGAACGGGGCTGGGACGACCTGGCGACCGCGGACATCTATGCGGCCGACCGGCACCTTGACGCGACCTACCTGATCCGCATGTTTTCCGTGTTCGAACGGGCGGTTTTTTCTTACTGGCGTCTGCTCCCCGGCAACGATGTCAGGAACGTCGAAGCCGATGTTCGGCTCGACGAGGTCGGTTCCGCGTGCGTGATCCTGGAGGACGTCATCGACGAAGCTCAAGCGGTGAGAGTCCACCGAAACAACCTCGTGCACAGACGGATTGACGATCACTGTGCAATGATGGCTTTTGCAGATGCGAGGGCAAAGCTCCTGACGTACATCGGTAAGCTGCCCGAGACGTGGGGCTGATTGCACAGTCGACAGACGGCAGCGAGATCAGGTAGGCAGGAAAAGTGTCAGGAATGGGGGCATTCCATCTCAATGAAGTTGACTGCACAATGTGGAGACAATAACCTTCTCCAAATCTCCCAGCCTGCGTCGAGATTCAGGAATGTCCCTTTTTCTGGACTTTCCCTCTTTCTGGCCTTTCAGGCTTGAAGGTCGAGGACTGGGCCGATTGAGGGGGCAGGGAGCGATGGCATTCTAATGTCAAAGTTTCTTTAGAAACAAAAAACAAAGTTTGACACCAGGTCGCCCCCCGCTCGATACGTTCAACACCAACGGAACGTGGGATGGCCTAACGGGCGCGAGCCCCATGGTCACGGAGTCTCCGTAGTAGTCCGAGGCGGGGAAAGCCCGCCACATGGCGAAGGGAGACAGGTGGGCGACGATGAGAACGGGAAGGTACGCGAGATGCGAAACGCCGAAACGGTCTTGGGAGTCACGAGAACCGAGTGGATGTCAGAGACCACTGGCGAGCTGCTTGAGATCGAAAGACTCACGAGCGGTTCTGAGGGGGGCGGAGGGAAAAGGACGCAGCCGGTTTCCCGCAAGGGCTTACGAACCCCGGCACAAGCCGATACCTCGCCAGCCGCCTACCCTACGCACGTCCAGTTTGATGAGCGGGAAGTGGAAACGGGGCATCTCGCTACCGTCGCCACTCCTCGACTCTACTTCGGGGGAAATCATGTACGGACACCAATTTCCTTTTTCCTGGACTCAAGAATATTGCGGCTTAAGTTCGCGGCATTCCATTCCGTCCCCTTTTTCGGTCGTCGTCCCCTTTTGGTCCCCAGGCTCCACAACCTGCGAGGAGCATCCCCAGCGCCAAAGTGATCAGGGAACTTGGTTCGGGACTCCTTGGGGAGAGAAGATTACGAATTGTGGGGCAGCGTCACGAACCGTGGTCGCAAACGGGTTGATAAAGGAACCTGTTGTTCCGTCATACTTGGCAACACCCGTGAATCCCGTATCTGGGTAGTTGTTGCTCACAACGTAGAGGTTACCATCAGGGCCCGAAATGCTTAAGGGCCCGTCCGGATAACAAACCACCGCCGGATGCGAAGCTGCGGATCAAAGCCCCACTTGAACCGTCAAACTGAGTACACGATTGTTTCCAGCGTCGGTGACATAGAGATTCTTGTCAGCACCGAATGTGAGATCAACAGCGCCGGCAACCGATGAGAACTGGCTGCCCGGGATGAAGACGTTCAGGAATGTCCTGTAGCGGCGTCGAAGCGACTGACACCCCCAAAGTAATCCGCGACGTAAAGCTTGCCGTCAGGGCCGAAAGTAAACCAAAGGGGTTGGTCAGGTTCCCCCCGCCGAATTCGCGCAAGATCGACCCCGTCGATGGATCTAAGGCCACGATGCGCGACGGGAGCCCCTTCGCTGATATAAAGGGTCCCGTCCGGCCCGAAGGTCATTCCGTAGGGACTGCTGATGCCCGAAGTAGCGACGACGTTCTCAAATGCTCCAGTAGTCCCATCATACGCAGTATCTTGTTTTGGTAATCGGCGACGTAGAGGGAGCCATCGGGCCCGAACGCGAGATCGGTCGGGTTCTCAAGACCTCCCGAGTTGGGAGCTATGAAGTAGCCGAGGACTCGCCGGTAATCTGATCGTACTGAAGAACACCGTGGAAGCCGTAGGCCGATACGAGCATGCCCGCGAACGTCGAGCGGGGCGTGAGTAATACCTCCATCGCTGTCACGATTGCCAGCCCGAGAATCGTGCGATAGCCCCGTCGGAACCAACATTGTTGGCAAGTCGACATCATGGGTTGTGCCTCCCAGTTGAAGATACGATCGAAAAAAAGACGATAAGGCTCCAGGAGAATCGCGGGTTCATCACCATCCCAGGCCAGATTTGGCCGGACGACGCTGCAGGTCTCCGCACTCGAAAACGGTTACCCTACCGTCGGTGTTGCGCGAAGCAGCGAAGCGACTGTCGAGACTGAACTGGCAGCCTGGACCCGTCGTCGCGCATTTCGAAGTAAAAGTCGAGCCGGATTTGACTCTCTGTAATGAAGACAATGGGGGATCGCATTCGTCACGCGTCCGAGAGGAATCATCGATAGAATTGATTGGTCGATTGGTTGGCACGCGTCGCGAATTAGCAGATGCTCGCGGCCATCGCGTTTTCGGTCCAGGTAAGGCTCACCAGCCGAGATCGACTTCCGCCAGGCGACGCTGGACCTCGTCCAGATCGCAAATCGAGACGCTGCCTTCGGCGTCACCCCAGATCACCTGTCGGCCGTCGGGGCTGAACTGGGTCAGTATGCCAGGCGTGCCGGAGTTGATGGCGATCTGAACCACTGGCCGTTTGTGTCCCTGCTCATAGATGGAATACAAGAAGCATCTGTCCGCCGGTTCAGCGGCCTCGGTTCCCAGCCAACGCCTTGCGCCCGGACTCAGGCATTCAGGAGTCTTGTCAAGTTCGCCCAACACGGCGCGGGTAGGCATTTCCAGCAAGATTGAGTGGCCATGGTCGTCATCGCTGAGGCAGAGGATCTTCCCCTTCGGGTCGAACCTGATCCCCGATCCGGACTCGATGCTTCTCTTTGAAAGAGATGACCAGAGTTTCGCCCCGCTGGACGCATCGTACGCGTTAACGGAGCGTGTGTGGCCCTCGGGACCGCCAAGACCCTCGACCACGAAGTATTTCCCATCAGGGGTGGCCTGCCGAGTGATGGACGTGCCAGTTGAAATCCGTGATCACTCGGAGCGGTTCGGTCGGCCGGTCTCCCAGCAAGTTGCGAAGCCGCAGGACGCGAGGATATTCTTTGGGAGGGTGTCGATCATCCGGAGCAGACTTCTCGTCTTCAGTCTCCATGCGGAGAAGAAAGAGTTGATTCGCCCTCGGGAAAGGCGATCGAATCCACCAAGCCTTCGGGGAGCGGCCAGGCACCCAACTCCTTGCCTGTGTCGACGTCCCAAAGCTTCGCCTGATGGCCGGCCGAGAAGGCAAAGCGCCGGCTGTCGGGGCTGAAGGCCAGGCCGGAGTTGTCGGCGACCAGGCCCTGGGGCACATCCAGAGTGATGCGAAGCTGGCCGGAGGCCCGATCCCAGATCGCAACCTGCCAATCCTGTGAGAGTCCCGCGACGAGCCGGCCGTCGGGAGAGAAGATCGTCTTCGGGACCGGTCCCCGCAGCCCGCGGAAGGTTCGAATGCCACGTCCTTCCTCGAGCTGGTACACATCGACGCCCTCTGGGATATCCGAAGGCGGTCCGACTGCCGACGGCCAGCCTCGTCCCGTCCGGCGAGAACGCCAGAGCGGTCATGGTGTTTCTGTGTCTCAGGCTGAGCAGCAATGCGTCCGGTGGCAACGTCCCAGAGCTTCGCCTCATCTCGACCCGCCGAGGCCAGGGTCGTTCCGTCGGGGCTGAAGGCGACGGCGTAGACGTCATAGTGGAGCCACGGTAGAAATTCATCGGGACCTGTTTCTTGAGATCCCAGATGGTCACCGTGCCACCGGCGTCTCCGGCGGCCAGCAACCAACGTTCTGCCGCCGTTTTCGGAGCGGCAAGGCCGCGAGCACGGCCGAAGGCAATGCATCGGATTGGAGTGTCGCCCGATTGGAGAATGGCCACGGGGCGGCCTCGGGCAGCGACCAGAGCCCGATCTTCCCGGCTTCGTCCCAGGCGACGACGAGGCTCGCGTCGGGCGAGAAGGCCAGGCCGACGGCTTGGAAACGCGATCTGTGGGTAGAAAACGGCCCGTCGCCGTCTCCCAGACGAGGATGGTTCGCTCACCCTTGGCCGGCTCCGACCACCGCGCCGACGTAGGTCCCGTCGGGCGAGATGGCATGAGCGACGATTTGTGCTGCACCATCGGGTAAGGTGATGACCTTGGCCGACTGCTTGGCGGCATCCCAGAGCCGGAGGGAGGACACGCCGGTTTTCGCGTCCCTGGTCATCCCGAGTTGCAGCGGAGTCCCGTCGGCGCGAAAGGCGATCGGACCCTCCATCGCGGGTCCCCGAGTCTCGATCCGATGATCCGCACTATCCCAGGTTCTCAGCTCCTGTCCCAACCCGCCCATCCACAACCGCTTGCCTGTGGGATCGAAGGACAACGAGGACGCTGGGGCCGGGATCTCCTTGACCAAGTGGGCGTCAAAGTCCATCAGAGTGGCGGCGGCTTGAGCCTGGAATGAACCGCGATCGCGGGGATGAAGTTTCGCGGCCTCGCGTACGAGGTCCCAGGCGTCTGTTCGACCAGCCGCTGGAGTGGGACGTCAGCCGGAGGCGGAGGATTTGCTGCATCAACGATTCGTATTGGCTTCTCGCGTGCGTGTTCTTCGGCCAGCGGCCTCGGCCGCTGACCGCACGTTCTTCGGCTCGCGCAATCAAGATGACGACGACGGACAGACCAACCACCGCCGTGAGCAGGAGCGCGATCGCCGTCGCCACGGCTTTGCGATGTCGCCGTGCCCATCGCGACGCCCGATCCAAGGGGCTCGGTCGTCGAGCCTGGATCGGCTTACGGTCCAGGAAACGCCGCAGGTCATCGGCCAACTCCTGTGCCGTCTTGTAGCGATCGTCACGCTCCTTGGCCATCGCCTTCAGGACGATCGTCTCCAGGTCGCGGGGGATGTCCGGGTTGACCCGTCGCGGGGCCGTGGGTTCTTCCTCGATGACTCGTCGCATCACGTCTTGCGGGCTGTCCCCCTCGAAGGCGGGCCGTAGCGTCAGCAACTCATAGAGCGTCACGCCCAACGAGTAGATGTCGGTCCGATGGTCGACGACGACCCGCCTCGCCTGGACCTGCTCGGGGCTCATGTAGCGGGGCGTCCCCGTCAGGTCTCCGGTCGCCGTGAGGTGGGCTTCCCCCTGGATATGAGCCAGGCCGAAATCGGTGATCCACACGTTGCTCCGGTCGTCGAGCAACAGGTTCGAGGGCTTGATGTCGCGATGCACGACGCCCTGCTCGATGGGCGAAGTCCAGGGCCTCGGCCGCCTGGAGTCCCCATCGCGCCGCGTTCTGGAACCAATCGTGGGCATCCGTCGCCGACGAGAGCCGCGACGATTCGGATTGCGGCGGCGAAATCGCGCCGTTGCTGCGAGCGACATCGAACTCGGATGCCGTGTCGTCCGCGGCGATTCCGGCCTCACCTGACTTCGGGATGGCCTTGATCAGTTGTGCCAGGTTCTGGCCGTCGATGAACTGCATGGCATAGTAGTAGATGCCATGCTCGCAGCCGACGTCGATGATCGGCACGATGTGGGGATGACGCAGCAGCTTCGCCGCCGGGACCTCGACCTGGAGGAACCGCTTGAGTTGTTGGGGGTCCATCGCCGCGGCCGCCGTCAAGACCTTGATGGCCACATGCCGGCCTCGCGAAATCTGGTCGGCCTCGTAGACGATCCCCATGCCGCCCCGGCCGAGCTCGCGGACGATCCGATAGTCCTCGAAGTCGGGGATGACGTCTCCCGCGACGGACGCGATCAGGTTGTTGGCCGCGATGAGGGTTCTCAGGCGATCGGCGAGCAACAGGGTGCTCGGCCAGTAACTTCTCCGGGTCGGGTGGATGGCCCGCCTCGACGCTCGCTCGATAGGCGTCGTAGACGAGCGTCGCCTCGATGTCTTCCGGATCCGAGGCATCGCCTTCTTCGAGATTCGGGCCATCATCGAGATTCATGACGGTTCCCGTAACTTTCCTTCGAGTGCTCTTGGCGGCGCGCATCAGGAGCATCCGCGACGCCTTTTCGGAGCGGCCCATCGATCCGGCCGACCTCCTCGTGCGGGAGTTTCTCCAGGTAACACAAGACCAGGACCTGCTTGTAATCGGGCGGCAGCGACTCCAGGGCGTTGGCCGTCAGGACCGCCTGCTCCCGCCGCGATAGCCTGGGCGCTCGGAGTGGACCCCGGCGCCGCCAGGGCCAGGTGGGCCTCCACGCTGGCCCGTTTGAGCAAGACCTCCAGCGACTCCGGGCGTTGGCCCGGACTCTTCTGCTTCTTCAGGAAGTTGAATACGTGATTGGTCAGGATCTGGCGCAACCAGGCGACCAGCTCCGGCTCGCCGTTGCCCCGGAACTCGGGGAACTTCCCGCAGGCCTTGAGGTTCGTCTCCTGGACGACGTCGGAAACGTCCACCGACGCACGAGACGCCGTGCGGAGCAGGGAACCGGCGACCAGTCCCAGATAGCCTCGGTATGATTCGAGCAGGGAGCCCAGGGCGGCGGCGTCCCCGGCTTTCGCTCGTTGCAGAAGGATGTCGAACGACGGGTCGACCTGCGCCAACATCGGCGGTCCTTTCGATCCCAGGGTGGATGTTCTCGGTGTCGTCTCGGGGAAATCTCCCGCGAAATCGCGTCGAACTCATTCCATAGAGACAGCGCCGCGACGCAATTGTCACGCATAATCTGCTGACCGTCACGGATTTTTGGGGAAGCCCTCGGAGAGGGTTTCTTCGGCCCTTCAGCCCGCTTCAGCCGGGTCGCCCCACGTTCTTCGGCCCGACGGGCCGGAGCTGAGAGGATGTGAAGAAATCGATTCCAGATGACAAATTACGAATTGCGAATGGATATAAAGCCTGATTTCAAAGTCATTTATGAATTCGCAATTCGCGATCTGGAATCTTCGATCCGATTCTTTCACAAGCTCTGAGACTCGGGTGAAACCCCTTTCCTCGGCTCAGATCAACTCCCGGATCGGCTCGCCCTCGGGCAGGATCCGGATCGGGCGGCCCGAGAGGTCCCGGAACTCGGCCCGGTGGTCGATCCCCAGGTGCCGGTAGATCGTCGCCAGCAGGTCCTGCGGCGTCAGCGGGCGCTCGACCGGATATTCTCCCCGCCGGTTCGTCGCCCCGATCACCTGGCCCATCCGCAGCCCGCCCCCGCTGACCAGCGCCGACTGGGCGTCGGGCCAGTGGTCCCGCCCGATCAGGCCGTCGGCATGCGCCAGCCGGGGCGTCCGGCCGAACTCCCCGGCCGCCACGATCAGCACCTTGCGGTCCAGGCCCCGTGCGTACACGTCCTCGATCAACGCCGAGATCGCCTGGTCCATGAACGGTGCCCGGTGCCGCATCGCCTCGCCGAGGTCCCAGCGGGTCTGCACGTTGATGTGGTCGTCCCAACTGAAGTAGCGCTCCGAGAGCGACGGGGCCAGGGCGTCGATCGTGATGACCGAGGACCCCGCCTCGGCCAGCCGCCGGGCCAGCAGGCAACTCTGGCCCCAGAGGTGCCGGCCGTAGCGGTCCCTCAGCCGGGGGTCCTCACGGGACAGGTCGAAGGCCGAGGCCACCTTCGGGCTCGTGAGCATCTGGAAGGCCGCTTCCCGGAACGGGTCGCCGCCCCCGCCCTCTCGACCCTCCAGGCCCCGACGGAGGCCGTCGAACTGCCTCAGCAGGCCCCGCCGGTCCACCAGCCGCCGGCCATCGATGCCGCCGACGAGCGTCAAGGCCGGCGGGCGGAAGTCCGGGGCCGACGGGTCGCCGGTGGCGAACGCCGGAATGGGCCACCCCCAGGTAGGTCGGCCGGGTCATGAACGGCTGCCTGGGGATGCCGACATAGCGGGGCATGCCGTCGGGCCGGACTCCCCGCACCCGGCTGGCCACCATGCCGAAATCGGGATGATCGGACAGGGCCGTCGAGGTGGGGTCGGGCCGGGTCGGGCGTCTTGCCGGTGAGCACCTCGATCGAGCCGTCGTTGTGGGCCGACATCGTGTGGTGCAGCGACCGGATCAGGGCGATCTTCTCGCCGAGCCTGGCCTGGAGCGGGAAGAGTTCGCAGAGGTCCAGGCCCGGCACGGCGGACCGGATGGGGCGGAAGGGGCCACGATACGCGTCGGGGGCGTCGGGCTTGGGGTCGTAGGTCTCGAACTGGCTGGGGCCGCCCCACATCCAGAAGAGGATGACCGAGGTGTCGGGGTCGGCCTGACGGGCGGCAGCCCGGGCGGCGAGCAGGTCGGCGAGGCCCAGGCCGCCGAGGGCGAGCGTGCCGAGCCGGAGGAACTCCCGGCGTCGGAGCGGTCCGGTGCAGGACGAGGCGGGCATGGTGATGGCTCCCCCGATCGTGTTCAACATTTGCTGGATATTAACACGAGGCGGTCACCCCAGCAAGCCGGCCGAGAATAGTCGGGAGGAGTTTTGTTCTCGACAAGGCTCGGCGACGCGAGGAGCAAGCCGGCATAAGTCCCACCGGTTTCATCTGGGAAAGCCCGCCCCTCCTGTGGTAAAACAGTTGTTTAACGAGCCGGGAGATCGGGCCGTCTAACCGAGTGAGGAGCGGATGTGGGTCAAGCTTTTGGGTTGCGTTTTGCTCGTGATGCCGATGAGCGTCCGAGCCGGTGAGTCTCGGGCATCGTCCGCGGGCGATCGGTTCGAGAAGAAGATCCGGCCTCTACTTGCGAACCACTGCTGGAAATGTCACGGGCCGGAGAAGCACAAGGGCGGTCTGCGCCTGGACTCGGAGGACGGGCTGTCGAAAGGGCGGGGAAACCGGTCCCGCCGTCGTTTCCGGCAAGCCGGACGAGAGCCTTCTCATCCAGGCGGTTCGCTACCAGAGCGACCTCAAGATGCCTCCGAAGGGGAAGCTGAGCGACGCGGAAGTGGCCGATCTCGTGGACTGGGTCCGCTCCGGGGCGGAGTGGCCAGGCGTCGAGAAACTCGACGCCGGCTCCGCCGCCATCCGGCAGTTCCTCCATGCCCGAGGGAACCCGCCCATTCTGGGCATTCCAGCCGCTGCGCGACCCGAGACCTCCCGACGTGCCGTCCGGCACCGGGCCGAAATCGCCGGTCGATCGGTTTATTCTCGCGGCCCTGGAGCGAAAGGGACTCACCTCGGCTCCTCCCGCCGAGAAAGGTCCCTTGATTCGCCGAGCCACGTTCGACCTCACCGGCTTGCCCCCGTCGCCCGAAGAGGTCGAAGCGTTCCTCGCGGACACATCGCCCGATGCTTTCGCGAAAGTCGTCGATCGGCTGCTGGCGTCGCCGCGTTACGGCGAGCGATGGGGGAGACACTGGCTCGACCTGGCACGCTATGCCGACTCCAACGGCATGGACGAGAACGTCGCCTATGCCAACGCGTTTCGCTACCGAGATTACGTGATCCGCGCCTTCAACATCGACAAGCCCTACGATCAGTTCCTGAAGGAGCAGATCGCCGGCGACCTGCTTCCACGGGCTGACGACGAAACGGTCAATCAGGAACGCCTCGTCGCGACCGGGTTCCTCGTGCTCGGGCCGAAGATGCTCGCCGAAGACGATCCGATGAAGATGGAGATGGACATCATCGACGAGCAGGTGGATACGGTCGGCCGCGTGTTCATGGGTCTCACGCTGGGCTGTGCCCGATGCCACGATCACAAGTTCGACCCGATCCCGACCACCGACTACTACGGACTGGCCGGCATCTTCAAGTCCACCCGGACGATGCAGAACCACAAGGTCGTCGCCATGTGGCATGAGCGCCCGCTCGCTGCGAAGAACCGAGCAAGCGGCGCTCGAGACGTTTCAGAAGGAAGTCGCGAGTCGCAAGGCGGAGATCGACGCCCTGGCCAAGCAAGCCAAGACCGCGGCCAAGAAGGATGACCGTGCGAAGCTCGACAAGGAGCTTCGCCGAAAGCGGGCGAGTCTCGCGGAGTTCGAGAAGAAAGCCCCGCCGATTCCGGTGGCGATGAGCGTCGAGGACCAGAAGGCGGCCGACATCCGGGTCCACATTCGCGGCAGCCACCTCACGCTCGGCCCGGAGGTGCCGCGACGCTTTCCCACGGTCCTGGCCGGTCCGGATGGAACGGTGGTGGACAAGGCCCGGAGCGGGCGGCTCGAGCTGGGGAACTGGCTGACGCGCTCCGATCATCCGCTGACCGCCCGGGTGATGGTGAACCGGATCTGGCTCGGCCATTTCGGCGAAGGGATCGTTCGCTCGCCCGACAATTTCGGCCGGCTCGGCGAGAGCCCCCGATCATCCGGAGCTGCTCGACTGGCTGGCCTGCCGGTTCGTCGAATCCGGCTGGTCGATGAAGGCGATGCATCGGCTGATCATGCTCACGTCAACCTATCAGAAGAGCACGCGTCAGGACGTCCGGGCGGCCCAGGTCGACCCGGAGAATCGTCTGCTGTCGCACTTCAATCGGCGACGGCTCGAGGCCGAGGCCATTCGCGACGCCATCCTGGCGGTCAGCGGAGAGCTCGATACGACCATGGGCGGCTCGCTCCTGCCGACGAAGAATCATGCGCTATGTGAACAACACCGGAGGGCGCGGGTTCCATCAGCTACGACGTGAATCGCCGCTCGGTCTATCTCCCCGTGATCCGGAGCGGCCTGTACGACGTGTTCCAGGCTTTCGATTTCGCCGATCCCAGCACGTCGAATGGGAAGCGAATTCCCGACGACGGTCGCGCCGCAGGCGCTCTTCATGATGAACGACCGCCTGGTCTTGCAGATGCTCGGACGCCATGGCGGGGCGGTTGCTGGCCCGGACCGACCTCGACACGTCCGGACGCATCGGGCTGGCCTTCCAGCGGGCCTACGGTCGTCCCGCGATCGAGAAGGAAATCGATCGCGCCGAGGATTACTTGCGGCGGTTCGAGGACGAGCTGGCCGCGGAAGGGGTCGAGCGCGAGGCTCGTCCCCGCCGGGCCTGGCAACTGCTCTGTCAGGCCATTTTCTCGTCCAGTGAGTTTCTCTACCTCGACTGACCCGATCCAACACCGTAGCACGCGAGGTGCGGATGTCATGAACAACCACTGGAATACGACCAACGGACCGGTGATGTCGCGTCGCGATCTCCTCCGCCGCAGCGGCGGCGGTTTCGCGTCGCTGGCGCTGGCCGGGCTTCTGGCCGAGGAAGCGCGGGCCGCCGATACGGTCGATCCGCGCAACCCGCTGGCGCCGCGTCCGGGCCACTTCCCCGCGCGGGCGAAGCGCGTGATCTTCCTGTTCATGCACGGGGGGCCGTCGCAGGTCGACACCTTCGACCACAAGCCGCTCCTGGAGCGCGACCACGGCAAGCCGCTGCCGTTCGCCAAGCCGCGCGATCGTGTCGAGCAAGACCGGGAACCTGCTTCGCTCTCCATTCCGATTTCCAGAAGCACGGCGAAAGCGGGACCGCGGTCAGCGAGGTGTTCCCCCACCTGGCCGGGTGCGTGGACGATCTCTGCGTGATCAACTCGATGCACGGGTCCAACTCGCGGCACGGGGGAGCCCTGCTGGAACTCCACACCGGCAGCGATACGTTCGTCCGGCCGAGCATGGGGTCGTGGATCTCCTACGGGCTCGGAACCGAGAACCAGAACCTGCCGTGCTACATCACGATCTGCCCCAACCTCAGCCACGGCGGCGTGAACAACTGGAGCTCGGCCTTCCTGCCGGCGGTCTATCAGGGGACACCGATCGGCGCCACGGGCATCGGCTCGGAACGGGCGAAGATCCCGTTCATCGCGAACACCGCCACGCCGCGAAAGTTGCAACGGCTGAACCTCGACATGATCCAGGAGATGAATCGCGACCACCTGGAGCAATCCGGGGCCGACCCGGCGCTGGAAGGCCGGATCGCGTCGTTCGAGCTGGCCTTCCGGATGCAGACGGCGGCGCCGGAGATCCAGGACATCTCGAACGAATCGGCGGCGACGCAACGGCTGTACGGCCTCGATGAGCGACCCACTCGCGAATTCGGCCGCCAATGCCTCATGGCCCGTCGATTCGCCGAGAGCGGGGTTCGATTCGTGCAGGTCTCGCACAGCTACAAGTGGGACCAGCACAGCGGGCTGAAGAAGGATGTTGCTCGGAACTCACTCGAAGTCGACCGGCCCATCGCGGGCCTGCTCAAGGACCTGAAAGCGCGCGGCTTGCTCGAGGACACGCTCGTGCTCTGGGGCGGCGAATTCGGGCGCACGCCGACCTCGGAAGGGGACGATGGGCGCGACCACAATCCCCACGGATACACGATGTGGATGGCCGGCGGCGGGATCAAGAACGGCATGGTCCTACGGCAAGACCGACGACTACGGCTACTATTCGGTCGAGAAGAAGGTCCACGTCCACGACCTGCACGCGACCATCCTCCACCTGCTCGGTCTCGACCACACCCGGCTGACCTACCGATACGCCGGCCGGGACTTCCGCCTGACCGACGTCCACGGCGAAGTCGTCCACGAGATCCTGAGCTGATTCCTACCTGGGCGGCGTGCTCGGCGGCGGGAGAATCGCTCACGATCGGCACCGTGCCATCGTCGAGCTCGGCCGAACCGTCGTCCGGTAAGTGATCTGGAGGTACGGCCCCACCAGGTCTTGCCTCGGAAGGTGGAGGCTGACCGCGCTCGCGTTGATAAAGCTCTTCGGCCAGCAAGACGACCAGGTCGCGGTAATTCCTTGAGTTCCTGAGTCTGAACGGATGGCCAAGGGACGTTCCAAAGGAATGGCTTGGCGTCGTTGATCGTGACGAGCCAGCTTGCTAGCTCCTGCGGTGAGAGCACGCGGGCGCCGGCCGGCGCCTTGGGACTGGTAGGATAGAGAAGTACGCTCGTGGTCTGCTTCGCGTAATGGTACGAGGCTCGGACGGCGGGCCGGCTTTGCCGTAACTCGGGGACCTCGGCATGCGCCAGCCAGTTGGCGAAGAGCAACCGGATTACCCGCCGGCTCCGTTCGGGCTCACGCTTGAGGAAGCGGAGCCCCCCGTAGAGATACATCGCCAGGTCGCCGGGCACCTGGAAGTTGCCAAGACGATAGGTCACGTCGTCGTCGAGCGCGGCGGATAAAGAGAGTCCGGGGCTCATCAATGTACTCGAATCATATAAAGGTATTCAATTTTTAGGGAAAACACATCCCACTCGGGACTCGGTTGGCTCTCGACGACCTCGTCCAGGGCGCGGCGAAGCTGAGGGATCGTGGTTTTCGGATCGGCCGCCCAGGTCGCCAGCCGTTGCCGCAACGGGGAGTGTGGAGCGTATTGGCGGCGAAACGCTCGTTCAGGGTCCCCCGACGCCGAAGGTGCGTCGCCGCGCGGAGGACGCCGCGATAGCAGTCCCAGGCGCTCGCCGTATCACCACTCTCCGCACGCCTTGCACCCTCCAGCATTGCCAGTCGCATCAGCCGGTTGGGATAGAAGTAGGAGTATTCCCGCGAGTAGGGCTCACCGGCCGGGTGCGAGATTCCGTCGGATCGATCGGCTCCCTGCAGGAACAGTTCGAGCGCCGGGCGATTCGCCTCCACCCAGGCGCGGAGCTTTGGATCGGCCTTTGACCAGGCGACCGTCGAAATGGTGGCCCTGGCGGCTCGCGGCAGTTCCGGCATGGGGGTGAGCTTGTCTTGCGCTCGCCGAAAATACGTGAAGGCATTCTGGTCGTCGGGGATCCGGAAAGCCTGGATGGACGCGACATCAAATGGGTCGCCGATGTCCGGGAGCCCGTTCAGACTATTCAGCCACCAGATTGCAAGAATCCCACCGGCCACCACGAGGAAGATTGCCAGTCCCAGCGTGGCCCACAAGAGCTGCCGCAGCCGTTTCCGCAGCAATTGCAGCATTTTCCGTGACGTCTGACTCACCGCCGGCGTCGTGACGGCAGGATCCTCAACCGGGGTCGTCATGGGCACGTCATCTCCGGGTAAGCGAGATTCGAGGTGGATCGTTCACTACAATTGTCGGACAATCCGGAAGTCGGAGCAAGGGGAATCGGCGGCTCGGAAGATACGCCTGGTCGCAGGCCATCGCCGTAACGGAGAGGCTTCCAAGAGGGCGGTGGACGGGCCACACGGATGTACGGTCAAGTCCTGTTGAGGAATTCTCGACTCAAAGGTTGAATTCCGAGGTCCACGCGATGGGCGATCCAGGGACCGGCCAGGGAACCGGCTGACGGACGTCCACGGCGAAGTCGTCCACGAGATCCTGGCCTGATTCTCTACTTCGGCGGCATCTCGTCGACGGCCCCGGAATCGCGCACGGTCGGCGCCGTGCCGTCGTCGAGCTCGGCCGAACCGTCCTCGGGGAGGGCCTTGAGGTACGTGCCCCACCAGGGCTTCCTCGGAGGGAGGCATCGCCCCGCGTTCGCGTCGATAGAGCTCCTCGGCCAGCGACACGACCAACTGGCGGTAACTCCGCAGTTCCTGGAAGTGGGTCCTGCGTCCACATGCCGGCCCATGGGAATGATCTGAGATCGAGTGGTGGTGACGATCCAACTCGCCACCGTCAGGGGCGGGACCGCGCGGGCGGCGGGCGGGGCCTTGGGGCTGGTGGGGATAGAGCAGCACGCTGTTGGTGCCTTCCCCGACTGAGAGCCGCGGCGCGGACGGCCGGCCGGCTTCCCCGCAGCTCGGGGACCTCGAGATGGGCCAGCCAGTTGGCGAAGATCAACCGGAGGACGCGCCGGCTGCGCTCGGGCTCACGCTTGAGGAATCGATGTACCGGATAGAGATACGCCGAGAACTCGATGGGTATCTCGAGCCCGCCAAGGCGATAAGTCCTCCCCGTCGAAGATCGCGCGATGGATATAATCCACGGGCGCATCCAGATCGCGAGTCAGATCGAGATAGGAAAGCTTCAGCGAGAATGCCTCCCACTCGGGTCTCGGCCGGCCCTCGAGGACTTCGTCCAGGGCCGGCGAACCTGAGGGATCGTGGTCTTCGGATCGGCGGCCCAGGTCGCCAGCCCCTTCTGCAGCGGGGTTTGCATCGAATTGGCGAGCACCGCTCGTAGACATCCCCGCGCCTCCGGAGGTGAGTCACCGTGCGGAGAACTCCGCGATAGCACTCCCAGGCCGCCGCGGTATTGCCCGTCTCCTCACGCCTGGCTGCCTCCAGGAGCGCGAGATGCATCAGTTCCCTGGAATGGTTCAAAGAGTATTCCCGAGAGTAGCCCTCACCGGCCGGGCGCGATGATCCCGTCGCTGAGATCGGCTCCCCGAAGGAACAATGCGAGCGCCTCGCGATTCGCCTCCACCCAGGAGCGAAGCTTCGGATCGGCCTCTGACCAGACGTCCGTCGGATCCGACGAATCAATCGCTCGCGGCCACTCCGGCGCGGGCGTGAGCTTCGTCCCCGCCTGCCGGAGGAAGGTGAAGGCATTCTGATCCTCGGGGATCCGCAAAGCGCGGAACTCCGCCACGTCGAACGGATCGCCGATGTCGGGGAGCCCATTCAGGCTGCTCAGCCACCAGATCGCGATAATCGGACCGGCCACCACGAGGAAGATCGACAGGCCCAACGTGGCCCACATGAGTTGCCGTAGCCGTTTCCGCAGCAATTGCAGCATTTTCCGCGACGTCTGGTTCGCCGCCGGCGTCGTGGCGTTAGGATCCTCAACCGGGGTCGTCATGGGCACGTCATCTCCGGGCGGAACGCGAGATCCAAGGTCCACAATCATGACAATTGTCGGACAATCCTGGAAGTCGGAGCAAGGGGAATCGGCCGCTCGATGAATGTCCATGGTCGCGGCCATCGCGGTCACGGAGAGGCTTCCAAGAGGCGGTGGACGGGTCACCTCAAATTACGGTAAAGTCCCTGTTGAGG
>CAWJGW010000050.1:0-81661 GCA_963842405.1 uncultured Isosphaeraceae bacterium
GCCAGTGTCGAAATGCACCTGGATGTGCTTGCTGCCGAAGCCATCGACGAAGGCGTTCATCTCGGCGGGCGTGGTGAGATAACCATTGAACCAGATGGTCTCGATGTTCAGGTAGACTCCGTGTTTCTCGGCGAGGGGGAGCAGTTGGCCGATGGCCTCGCGGGCGCGTCGGTCGCAGACGTCGATCGGCACCGGCTCGCGGTCGGGCAGCCAGGGGATGTAGGTCGAGCCGGCGATGGTCAGGAGGTTCTCGGTGCCCAGCTCGTGGGCGGCCTCGATCATCAGCCGGGCCAGCTCCAGGCCCCGGGCACGCCGCGACGGGTCGTTGTCGGTCAAGGAATAGGGCCAGTACAGGAAGGAGCAAAGCCCGCTGATCGCGATGCCGATCTCCTCGGCCATCTTGCGGATCGCCCGGAACTGGTCGGGGGACGACTTGGGCGAGAGGTCGTTGTCGAGGTCGTAGTTCAGCTCGATGCCGTCGAACCCGGCATCCTTGGCGAGCCGCAGGCACTCGCGCAGCGTCATCCGTTGCGGGTACGGGAACGCCCAGAGGTTGATCGACTTCTTCATGCGATAGGTCTTGGGCGAGGCCCGGCGGGCGTGGACGGCGTCGGGGGCAGCCTGGGAATGGGCGGCGGCCGACAGGCCCCCCGTCGCGACCGTCGCGGCCAGCGTCGATCGGATGGCCGAGCGTCGGTTGATCTTCGAGGGGACCGGGTCGTTCCCTTCGAGGGCCTTGGGTCGTCATCATGGGAGCCTCCTCCGAGAAACCGGGTGATCGTCGATGTTCGCTCTCTTCCATCGTTTTACCGGAGTCCCATGCCATGTGTCGAAAGGTGCGTTCCCTTTTCTTCGTCCTGGCGATCGGTTCGAGTGTCTGGCGGGTCGTCGAACGCGGCCCTGGCCGACGACAAGCCGTCGTATGACCGCAAGGAGGACGTGATCTACGGCCGCAAGTTCGGCTCCGCGCTGACCATGGACGTCTTCACGCCCAAGGCGAACGCCAACGGGGCGGCCGTCATCTGGGCCGTCAGCGGCGGCTGGTTCTCGGGGCACGAGTCGATCAACATGGCCTTCCTCGACGAGCTGCTCAAGCGGGGCTACACGGTCTTCGCGGTCGTCCACGGCAGCCAGCCCAAGTATACGATTCCCGAGGTGCTCCAGGACATGCACCGGGCCGTGCGGTTCATCCGCTATCACGCCAAGGACTATCACATCGACCCGGACCGGATCGGGATCACCGGCGGCTCGGCAGGCGGCCACCTGTCGCTGATGCAGGGGACGGCCGGTGATCTGGGGAACAAGGCGGCCAAGGACCCGATCGACCAGGACCTCCAGCCGGGTGCAGGCGGTCGCCTGCTTCTTCCCGCCGACCGACTTCCTCAACTACGGCAAGCCGGGCGAGATCGCCATCGGCTGCGGCATCCTGAAGGACTTCAAGGCCCCGTTCGACTTCCACGAATTCGACCCCGCGCAAGTGCTTCATGCCGATCACCGACGTCGGCAAGATCCTCGAGATCGGCCGGCAGATCAGCCCCGTCACTCACGTCTCGTCCGACGATCCGCCCACGCTGATCATCCACGGCGACAAGGATTTCCTGGTCCCGATCCAGCAGGCCGAGCTGATCCTCGACAAGCTCAAAGCCGCGGGCGTCGAGACCAAGCTGGTCGTCAAGAAGGGCGAGGGACACGGCTGGCCGGAGTGGCACAAGGACATGGTGACCATCGCCGACTGGTTCGATGCGCATCTAAAGGCGAAGGAGAAAGCGGCGGGGGAGAGCGCGGCTACGAAGGTTCTCACGACACTCGGCACTCATTCACTCTTTGACGGCCGCATCTTGGTTGACCTCGTTGAGGAGGACGGAAAGATCCACTGCTTGATCCATCACGAGAAGCTGGCATCCGGTTCATTCCGTCACGTGACTGGCCCGATCCAGCCCCTGTTCGACAAAGACGCGAAGTGGTTCGTCTATCCAAGGTGGTCCGACGAAGTCTGGAGCTACGACGGTCGGGAATTCCTCATCGCCCACCGTTACCCTGGTCCCCACCACAAAGACCTTAATCGCGGGGTATTGTATCAGGTGTCCCCCGAACTCCAGAGCATCAAGATGCTTCCCGAGGAGGTAAAGGGTCGCCTCCCAAAGGAGTTCCTGGATAGGTTCAAGGACAACCAGCCATCATCCTCGCGGGCCTCGGCAGGTTAACCCCCTTTGTTTGAGGAAGTTACTCGATGACGCAACTGCTCGAGCACGCTGTCGCCGAGGCGCAGAAGCTACCTGATCCGGCCCAGGATGCCATCGCCGCACTCATCCTGGAGCAGATTGCCGACGACCACGCCTGGGATGAGGCATTCGCCCGCTCCCAGGGCCAACTCTCTCGCCTCGCCAGCTAGGCTGCGCAATGACATCGTCGCGGGACGTGTTCGGCCCCTGGATCGGCGCGTGCCGTGAGCTCACAGCTCGACGAAGATTTCCTGGCCTGCTACGCCATGCTGCCCTCATGAGTTCGGGAGCAAGCGCGGCGTGTCTACCGGCTCTGGCGAGCCAACCCGTTGCATCCTGGTATACAATTCAAGCGAGTCCACAACACGGAGCCAATCTTCTCGGCGCCAGTGGGCATTGGCTGGCGTGCGTTGGGCCTGCTGGAAGGCAACACTGTCACCTGGTTCTGGATCGGCTCGCATGCGGATTATGACGCCATGCTCGCACGTCTGTGAAGCCCAACCCGGTACGGAGGCGGTACGAGCGGGAATCGATGCCCTGCGGCGACCAGCCACAGAAGTTTCCCGAACGGAAGGACCAATTTGATTCGGAGGTACGCATGCTCTACACAGTCGCCCTCCATCAATCGGAGGAGGGCTATAGTGTCAGCGTGCCCGGCCTGCCGGGGTGCTGTTCGCAAGGGACAACTGAGGCGGAGGCGCTGGAGAGCATCGCAGACGCTATCCGCGAGTATCTCGACGTCGCGGCCGAATTAGCCGAGGAAGCCCAACTCCGCCAGGTCGAGGTCCCCGAGTAGCCATGCCCAAGCTCCCGGGCGTCAACCATCTCGACGCGGTCCGAGCCTTGGAGACGGCGGGCTTCCCCTGGTCCGCCATACTGATGCATTGGGCCGTTGTGTGTTGTAAGTTTACTGTGTGGCAGGATGGTGGTATTGCACAGGTGATCTCGGGGAGGTGAGCCATGGCGAAGGGGAAGAAACGGGAGAAGAGCACTCCGATGGACCGGAGTCGTGTGCGCAAACTCGACGGCCGAGGAGTCGCTGGAACGTATGGAGAAGTTTCCAGAGCGGAAGGAGCAATTCGTTGCCGCTGTCCGAAAAGGCAAGGATCGAAGTTAATCTGCCGGACCGGCCGCGGCCCGGGTACCTGGCCGAGGTGCCGAACTATAGCGTGGAGCGGGAAGCTCTTGCCTCGAACTCGCGTGGCAGATAAATTACCAGCATGAGCACCGTTCAAGAGATCGAAGACGCTATCGGTAAGCTCCCTTCCGAGGATCTTGCCGCCCTCCGCACCTGGTTTGCGGAGTTCGATGCCGCCGCGTGGGATCGGCAATTCGAGGAAGATGTCGCCGCGGGCCGCCCTCGACGACCTCGCCGATGAAGCCCTGCGCGACCTACGTGAGGGGCGTTGCACCGACCTGTGAACCATCGAGCCTCCCCAAGGTTCTGGCACTGCTACCGTAACCTGCCGGTTGAGGTCCAACGCTTGGCTGACGGCTGTTACGAGCCATTAGGCGACAGGTGGGCGGAAACGCTCCCGAAGCCACCGTCGGCGCGGGGACAACGCATACCAGCCCGACGCGCCAGCGAGGGTCTTTCCCAAGATGCTGCAAGGAAGTACGGCGACCCTCGCTGCGCGTCGGGCTGGTATGGCGCCGCCCGCATCCCGGGTAAGAGAATTCCTGCCGGTCGCCTTATACAGTAGTTTCCAAGAAAAACTTCACAATCGCGGCCCGGTGCGCACGCAACTGCGTCGCCGCGGTGGCTCAACCTGGTCACCGAGCCGTTCTACCTGCCGCATCGGCTGCGGGAGCACCATCCGATGCCCGCTGAGGACGCCCTTACACTCGGTTCATGCCACAGCCCCCTCGGATTTCTCTGCAGTTCCCAGCCATTCCGAGAGAAAGCGCCGAATTTCACCGCGATGCCGCCGCAGAAGCCGCTCGGCGTCCAGCACGCTCGGCCGATCCTTGTCCGGGTTCCAGGGCGGCCGGATCCACCAGTCCTGTTCCCCGGTCGCCTCCAGGCGGAACTGCAACAGTCGCAGCAGGCTCATCGTCACCCATTGCGCCTGGGTGGTCCGCTCGATCGGGTTCTTGGTCCAGGCCCGGCACTCCTCCCAGCCCAGGCGTTGCTTCAGGTCGCGGAAGCCGTCCTCCTGACGGAACCGGGCTGCGAACAGCTCCACCATCTGCGACCCCGTGAGCTCCACCGCCGAGGTCACCAGGGTGAACCGCTTCTTGTACCCTTCGACCTCGGCGGCGATCGCCTTGACCGGCACCTCGTGTCCCAAGACCCGCCAGAGGCAGACGACCTCCTTCCAGCGAATCCGCCGCATCCGCCCGTAGACGAAGGCGAAACCGACGTGCCACGGCCCGGCCCAGCGGCCTCCTTGACGGGGCGGGGGCAGTTTCTTGCCCCACTTCGGCTTGGGGCCGCGCTTCCCCTTGGGGGACTCCTGCGGGGGCAAGGCAAACAGCCGGGCGTCGTGGCGCAACCGGGTGAGGAACTCGATCCGGGGCAACCCGTCCTCGGGCCGGACCAACCGCCGGACCACGCTCCGCAGCGCGTAGCCGCCGTCGAAGACGCCCAAGTGCTTACCGGCGATGATCCGGGCCTGGGCGCTGAGCAAGGCGACGGCCAGGTCGCACTTGGTCTGGAACGGCGCGGTGCCGCCGGGTTCACCGGGCTCGGCCGGCAACTGCGACTGGCGGAAGTAGAGATAGCCGGCGATCGGCAGGAACCAGGCTGGCTTGGCCTGTTCATGGAGCAAGGCGCCGAGGACCACCCAGTTGTGGGCCCGGACGGTCCCGGCCCGGTTGGGACAGCGGGCCGTATACTCGTGGAAGGTGCAGGTCCCCCAAACGTGAGGGCTGGAGCGATGGGCTTTGGTGTCATCGACGGCCGAGACCCGGTAGCCGTGCCAGACGCGGCCCGGGGCGGTCTCGATCAGACGTGTCAGCCCCCAGGTGACGCGGTCGGAGTGCCAGCCGCCGTACTCGGCGAAGCATTCCAGGGTCTTCCAGGCCCCGGGTTGGTCGAAGGCCAGGACCGACTGGGTGATGGTATGCTCCTCGACGTTGAGGGCCATGGCGGTGATCCACTCGGCAAAGTGGGGGAAGCCGCGGCGGGTGAAGCAGCAAGCGAAGGCGTTGAGCAACGCTTGCCAGATGGACCAGGTCAGCGTAGCTTCAGTCATGGCGTGTCTCCTGGTGCAGGGCCTGATGGTGAGTTACCACCTGGCAGGTTCCGCCCAGGAGACGCCGCTTTCAATACGGTACGTCTGCTCAGATTCCGTGGAGTTTTTCCAGGAAACTACTGCTTATATGGGAGGTCCGAATGCTCTATAAAGTCGCCCTCCATCAATCGGAGGAAGGCTATAGCGTGAGCGTCCCCGGCCTGCCGGGGTGCTGTTCCCAAGGGACGACTGAGGCCGAGGCGCTGGAGAACATCGCCGACGCAATCCGTGAGTATCTCGAGGTCGCAGCCGAGCTAGCCGCGGGGGGTGAGCTCCGCGAGATTGAGGTCGCCGTGTAGCCATGCCCAAGCTCCCGGGCGTCAGCCATCTCGACGCGGTCCGAGCCCTTGAGAAGGTCGGCTTTCACATTCGGCGTCAAGGCAAGCATATCGTGATGACCGACGGCACCCGCATCGTCACGATCCCGCGACACAACCCCATCAATGCAATTACCATGGGTACGATCGTTCGGGGGGCTGGGCTCACGATTGACGAGTTCCGCAACCTCCTGTAGCAGGGGGCATTACATGCCGTTGATTGTCGTACCCTCGATCACACCGGCCGCGACGGCACGCGGGTCCAGGCTTTCTTGAGCTCCAGGAACCGGCGCTCGTAGCCGTAATACGAGGCCGCCGCCAGGCCGATGGTCAGCGCCAGGGTCGCGATCGCCAGGATCTCCTCCTTGTTCGGGAACCAGCCGAGCCGGGGGAGAGATACGCCCGAGCCCACATCGCGATCTCGTGGTACATGTAGAGCCCGTAACTGATCTTGCCCAGCCAGACGATCCGGGAATACGACAGCGCGGCGCGGAGCCATCCGTTCCCCCAGACGGCGACGATCACGATCCCCAGCCCGCACATCCAGACCCAGACATAATCCCAGGTCCGATGCCAGGGCGTGATCTCCCCGAGGTGGGGCCGGGTGATCACCCAGCCGATCACCAGGTACATCGGCCACTGGAGCCATCGTAGCCATCGGGTCAGGACGGGGCGATTGCGGTCCCAGCCCATGACCAGCGCCAGCAGCACGCCGCTCAAGAGCGTATCGAACTGCGCGAAGGTGTTGAACACGATCATGAGGTCCGTCGCGTAGTGATGGGCGCACCACCATCGCACGGCGATCGACGCGGCGATCAGGCCGACGACGAGCGGACGCCGGAGGCGCGGCGCCACGAAGGCGATGAACAGCGGCACGATCAGGTAGAACTGCTCCTCGACGCAGACGCTCCAGAGCACGCTCAGCCAGTCGGCCGCCGGACGGATCAGGGCCATCGACCAGTTGCCCAGGAAGGCCAGGAACGGGAGCAGGTGGATTCGTCAACGTTTCGCGGAAGCCGGTCGTCCCGAACTGTCCCTCGATCCCGGGGATCAGGAAGAACCCGATCAGGACGATCAGGTAATACAGCGGCCAGATCCGGAGGATGCGGCGGATCCAGAAGGCGCCGAGCGCGATGCGGCCGTATCGCGCCTCTTCGCGGAGCAACAGCGTGGTAATGAGGTAGCCGCTGAGGATGAAGAAGAGCTGGACTCCGTATCCGCCGTTATCGAGGAACACCTCCGTGGCCGACTTGCCGATGACTTGCTTCAGCACCCCCGAGGGCACGCCCCCGTGGAAGAGGATAGACCATCAGGAAGGCGACGAATCGCAGGCCGTCGAGCTCGGGGAAGTAGATGCGCTCGGCAGGCTCGGGCTGTCGACGGATCGGCTTCGGAGGAATCGGCGAGGGACGTCGTCTGGCTCGTTCATGCTACGACCTTGATGATGAGAACTTCGGTCGATCGTCTCGCGGTGTCATAAGCCCGTTCCGGCGCTCGTTGCCAGCCCAGGTCATGATGCGGTCGGCCAGCCGGTCGGCCAGGTCGGCGCCGGGCTCGAGGGTCTCGGGCTCCGCGCCGGGCCGGACCAGGTGGAGCGTGTGCGCGCCCTGGCGGAGCGTCTGGAGGTCGTTGGCGACGGTCAGGTCGGCCCGGTTGATCGCGGCCGGCGTCCGTCGGCCCGGCGGATCAGCTCCTCCCGGCTGGCCCGCGAGAGCAGCTTGAAGCCGACCAGGTAGACCGAGGGCGCCCAGTCGCGGACCGATCGGATCACCTTGGGCGTGGGCCGGCATCGCACGACCAGGGATTCCGCGTCGGAGCTGATCTTCCCGGCGTACGGCTCGGGCTCGAAGTCGGAGACCGCCATCGCCAGGATGGCCACGTCGATCGGCCGCGCGTCGAAGACCCCCTTCAAGGTCGTGGCGTAGTCGGAAACCGTGCCCTTCTCGAGCGGGACCAGGTGCAGGCGATCGCGCTGGCTCAACCACTTCTGGCGGAGACGCACCAGCCGATCCAGCTCGGCGGAGGGGTCGGCCGCATCGATCGCGTACCGGGCGAATCGCCAGAGCGGGAGCTGCGAGGACGGCGTGTGGACGTGCCAGACCGAGGCCCCGCGGTCCAGGAACGCCTCGGCGATCGACGCGGCGAACCGCCCCGAGGAGACGTTGGTCATCAGCCGCACATCATCCACCGGGGCGATCGTCCCGCCGCCGGTGACTACCACGTTCATCAGGGTCTGGCTCCTCTCGGCGGCAGTAGGCAGTAGGCGGTCGGCAGCAGGCAGTGTTAGGTTGGGAGTGGCGAGCGACGAGTGAGTCCGGTCTTTTCTAGCCGACTGGCCATCGGACTCTCACGACTCCGCTGCCACGAACCACTGCCTATACCCATGCCAACTCACGATACTCGGTCGGACCGGACGGCACGCGAGCTCTTCGAGCAGATGACGCAGTGGCCGATCTTCGACCCGCACACGCACATCGACCCGCATCGTCCCGCGGCGCGGCATTTCGATGAAATCCTGGGATACCACTACTATACAGAGCTCGCCCACTCGGCGGGCATGCCGGCCGATCGGGTCGCGCCCGAGCTCGACCCGGCGGTCCGGGCGATGAACCTGGCCGAATACCTCGACCGCATCGATTCTACGGTCCAGTATCTCCTGGCTGTTAGAGATTGCCCGGACGTTCCATCGATTCCCGCACGACCGGATCACCCCCCGGACGCTGGTCGAGCTGCTCGACCGGGCCGACCATCGGCAGGATGGCGAAGCCTGGGACCGGGAGGTCTGGGCGTCGAGCCGGCTGGAGGCCGTGTTCCTCACCAACGAGTTCGACGACCCGCTGGAGGGGTGGGACACGTCGGCGTACGTCCCGTGCCTGCGGACCGACGACCTGGTGCTGAAGCTGCCCGAGCCGCGGACGATCGAGCGGCTGCGCGCCGCCTCGGGAGTCGACGTGCAGGATTACGCGGGGCTGCGCACGGCGATCGGGCGGGCTGTTCGAGAAGTTCGTCGCGCAAGGGCGCGCGGGCCTGCGCCATCAGCCTGCCGCCGGACTTCGTCCCGAGGCCCGCGACCCCCGCCGCGCCGTGACCCCGATCCGGAAGGCCATCCACGGCATGGACCTCCGGCCCGACGAGCGGGAGGAGATCCGTTGCGCCGTCTTCTGGATGCTGGCCGAGTTCTGCGCCGAGTTCCACCTCCCCTTCGACCTGATGATCGGCCCGGTCCGGAATGTCTATCCGGCGGGGGTCGCGGGCGGGCGCGACCTGTTCGACCGCCGCGTCAGCCTCTACGATTACCGCGACCTGTTCAATCATTTCGCCAGCGTGACCTTCCCGGTCTCGACCCTCGCGCCCGACGCCGGCGCCGAGCTGGTCGCCTATGCCTGGATCTTCCCCAACGTCCTGCCGATGGGGCACTGGTGGTACGCCAACGTGCCGGCCTTCATCGTCCAGGACCTCCGCGCGCGGCTCCAGGCTTTGCCGAAAGTCAAGCTGCTGGGATACTATTCAGATGCCTACAAGCTGGAGTTCATCGCACCGAAGTTCAACATGTACCGCCGGGTCCTGGCGGAAGTCCTGGCCGAGGACGCCATCCGGGGCCGGGGCTGGTCGGTGGACCAGGCGTTGGAACTGGCACGACTGGTCCTGGTCGACAATCCCAGGCGGGTCTTCGGCGGGCCCGGCGGTTGAGTTCGGCAGCCGGGATTTGACCCGGGCGGGATCGGAAGGCATGCTTGACGTATGCGACGCGATGGGGATCGATCGGGGTTCGCCGTCCGGAAGTCTCCGCCTCGCTCGGCCGGCGCATTACGAGGAGACGGCCGATGAGCGAGCTTCCCGGCTCCCATCCGCGTCACACCGGAGCCCATCCGAACAGGAGATTAGCCGCCATGCGGAACACACGACGGGATGCGTAGGAAAACGGCGGCCCTGGCCTTGGGCCTGGCCTTGGGGGGCGGCTGGACAGTCCAGGCTCAGATGACCTCGGGGCCCGGCCTCTCCTCGGGCACCGGTGAGGGCACCGGCGCCGGCGGGTTCTCCGGGGTCGTCCGTAACCGGTCCGGCTCGATATCGGGCGTAGGGCCGCAGAGTCTCGGCGGCGTCCGTGGGGGAGTGGACTCCTTGCGCAGCGGCCCGCGATCCGGGTCCGTCACGTTCGGGCCGGGTGTGGACGTGTCCTTCCCGAATGATCCCTACCTGCTGCCGTTCCTGCTCCCCGAAACCACCCCCAACCCGATCGAGGGCAAGACCGCCACCGAGATCACCACGGACCTGCTCCAGAACGCCCGGAAAATCACCGACCCGGCGGAACGGAGCCTGGCCTTGCGGCAGATCGCCAACGGCGCGATCGCCAGCAATCAACTGGGCCTGGCCCACCACACGCTGGAGGAGGCGATCACCGCCGCCGCGCAGGTGAACGTGCCCTTGGTCCGCGATCAGCGCCTGATCGGCCTGGTCACCTCGCTGACGTTCTCAACCGATTCACTCCTGCGAGTCGGTCGCGAAGCTCTGGGCACGTCGGCGTCGCTGGAACCGGTCGCCGCTCGGTCCCGAGGCCTTGCCCAACCGCCCGGAGATCCTCCGCCAGGTCCGGCAGTTCGCGGCATCAGTTCGACAAGGATCTGGCCGCCGGCAATTTCAGCAAGGCCATGGAGCAGCTTCGGTCGTTCCCGCCGATGATTCAAGAGAAGGTCCTGAAGGGCGAGATCAATGAGGCCGAAGGAAAGGTCTTCATCGACCGGTTCGGCGGCGAGATGGCCAGGAAGCTCAACGACAGCGTGATCAAAGTCATGATCCCGTTGGCCCGGCTCGAGTGGCGGCGTGCGGTCTACCTGGCCGAGATCATCGGCAACCCGACGTACCGCAATGAGATGCTCTACCGCGTCGCCGAGAGTGAGGCGGCCGGCAGCTCCGCTTTGGCCAACGACTTCGCCAAGACCGACGAAGGCGATTCGCTGGGGAACCGGCCGGCGCCGATCGGGCCTTACCGGCGGGAGCGGCTCTCCCGCCGCCGGCCCGCTCCCCTGCCGCCACCTGCCAGCGATGATGCGAAGGAGAACGCGATCTACGCGAAACTGGCCGACGAAGTGCTGGTCGACTCCTGGAATGTCGCCAACGGGATCGACCGGCTGATCTGGAAGAATCGAGCGATGGTGCGGATCACGCTCACGGCGTCGGATTCCCAGCAGTTTCGCCGAGCCATGGAGCTGGCCCGGAAGATCCAGAACGCCGAGTCTCGCACCGAAGCCATGCTGATCCTGGCCGAGGCTCAGTGCCGCGAGGGACTGGGTGACGCCGCCACGGAGACCTACCAGGTGGCCGCCCAGGCGGCGGCCTCGATCACGCAGTGATGGCCTCCGCGGGGTCATGGTCGGCTACCTGGTCGACAGCCTGCTCTCGACGGGCCGGTTCGACGACGCCCGCGCCTGCACCGCGATTTATCCCGAGGAATCCGAGCGGTTCGTCGCCCTGGGGGCCATCGCCGAGTCGCAGGGCAAGCGGGGCCTGGCGGAGGCGGCACGGCGCTGGATCGCGACCGACACCCCCGAACGCTATCGCTCGGCGCTGTACCGTCGCGTCGCGGCCGGCGTCCTCTGGTCGGTCGAGCAGGCGCGCAGCAAGGAGTTGCCGCCGGGCGAGGGCATGCCGCCGGGGCGTTGACCGTGAGACCACGGTTGCGCCTGAGAGCCTGGGAAAGATGGCGAATTCCGGATGGCGAGTTCCGGATGGCGAATTCCGGATTCATCAGCGCTCGATGTATCAGACTTGATATTCATTCGCTATTTGGAATCCGCAATTCGCAATCCATTCCTTCAAAGCCTCGGATCACGGCCGCGGAAAGAAGGCGCTGTATCGGTTCTTGACGTCACGGATGCCGGCGTGCACGACGTGGAGGTCGGCGGCGATGACGAACAACTGGCAGCCCCAATCGCGCATCCGTACGGCGTAATCCGGGCCGCGGGAGAAGACGCCCCAGGGCTTCTTGGCCGCGGCGCAGGCCCGGGCGATCGACTGGATCGCCTCGAGGCAGCGCGGGTTCTCGAAGTCGCCGGTCACGCCCAGGACCTGGCTCAAGTCGGACGGGCCGACGAAGAGCAGGTCCACGTCGGGGATGGCGGCGATCTCGGCGGCCGCCTCGAGGGCGCCGGCCGTCTCGATCTGGATGCCGAGGAACGTCTCGGCGTTGGCCCGGGTCGTGTATTCCGCCAGGGGGACCAGTCCGAATCGGCCGTCGCGGTTGCCCTCCATTGACGTCCGCGCTCGCCCCGGGGCCAGAACTTGGCCCATCGCACCGCCTGCTCGACCTCGGCGGCCGAGCGGACCATGCTGATCATCAAGCCCCCCGCCCCCGCCTCGAGCGGACGCATCACGGCCGCGTAGTCGGTCGCCGGCAGGCGGACGAAATGGTCCATCCCGTAGCTTCGGGCCGCCATGGTGGCCAGCTCGATGTCCTTCATGGTCAACCCGGCGTGTTCCTGGTCCAGCCAGAGCGCGTCGAACTCGCCGTGCTCGCCGACGATTTCGATCAGCTTCGGACTCAGCAACTGGCCGCAGCCGAAGACCCTGACCACTTTCCCTTCGGCCAGCATTGTCTTGATTCGTGGCATCCGTCGACTTCCCTCCCCTTGGCCAATCATGGAGAATAAGACCGGTTCTCGGGCCCGGCGCGGCCCGCCGCCACGCCGGGCACTCTCTCCGATGTCGAGAAGAGCAGGCTAACCTGCCGGACGCATGGAACCAAGGGGTCTGTCTTTCGGCGATCCACCAGGGGAGAAGGGCCGGTCGTGCCATGCCATCATCACGCAAACCGCTCGAGATCGATACGGTCTGGATCTTCTGGCGGTCGTTCCTGCTCATCTTCCTGGTCCTCGAGTGGATGCTCTGGCATCACATTCGCCAGTTGCCCGTGCGTGCGCCCGGGCACCGGTTGGTCATCTTCCTGCTCGACCCGAGGGCGACCCGCCGCTCGGTCTTCCAGCGCGATGATCCTGGCCGGGTGCCTCACCTTCGCCTTGACCCTGGCCGTCCAGCTCATCATCCGACCGCTCTTGAACTTATGGCTCAAGCCCTCGGGTCGACCCCTCGTGGTGGCTGTTCCACCTGTCGTCGGGCGATTCGCCGTTGGCCAGCGTGCCGGGACGGTGGAAGTCGGACGGGCGATGGCGGCCCGGTGCGCTGGTGCTCACGAATCGCCGGATCTGGTTCTTCCCCGCGGCCTGGGACGTCGAGCCCTGGTCGCTGGCCCGCGACGGAGATCGAGCGGATCGAGATGGAACCCTCACGCCTCGCCCGACTGGCTCCGATCCGGAACTGGCCGGAATTGTTGCGCGTTCTCGGCCCGGACGAAGGAGGACGCCTGCTTCGCCGTGGCCGATCCCGACGCGGTCCTGGGCTGGTTCTCGCTCGACCCGCGTCCGGGACGACGTTCTGCCTCATCCACGCATCGCGCCCCAAGGAGCTTTCGATGCCTGATCGATTCAACGTGCTGATCGCCGACTTCCTGGACGAGACCTCGATCGAGTCGACCGTCCTGGACGACATCGCCGACCTCGTCATGGCTCGGGCCAGCGACGAGTCGGAGTTGACCGGGTACTTGCCGCGTGCCGATGCGATCATGGTGTTCCACGACCTGTCGATCCTGGGCGAGTCCAGCTTTGCCCGGGCACCGCGATGCCGGGGCGTCGTCCGCGCGGGGGTCGGGTACAACAACATCGACCTGGATGCCGCGACCCGCCACGGGGTGGTCGTCTGCAACGTGCCCGACTACGGCTCCGAGGAGGTCGCCGACCACGCGATCATGTTCCTGCTGGCCCTGGCGCGGCGGCTGTTGCCGTCGCACGAGGCGATCCGGGCGGGGACCTGGGACTACCGGACCGCCCTGGGCACGCCCCGCCTGCGCGGCAAGACGTTCGGAATCATCGGCTGCGGACGGATCGGCACGGCCACGGCCCTCCGCGCCAAGGCCCTGGGGCTCGACGTCGTCTTCTACGACCCGTACCTCCGCCAGGGGATCGACAAGGCCCTCGGCATCCGCCGCGTCTACCAGCTCGACGAGCTGCTCGAGCAGAGCCACTTCGTCAGCCTGCATTGCTACCTCGACGCGGCGAGCCGCCACCTGATCAATGCGCGGACGCTCGCGCGGATGCGGCCGGGCTCGTTCCTGATCAACACGGCGCGCGGGCCCGGTCGTCGATGAGTGCGCCCTCCTCGATGCCCTCGACTCGGGCCATATCGCCGCCGCGGGCCTCGACGTCGTCGACCGCGAGCCGCTCGACTTCGAGCGCCTGCGCGAGCACCCCAACATCCTCTTCACGCCCCATACGGCCTTCTACAGCGTCGAAGGATACGCCGAGCTGCGGACCAAGACCGCCGAGGAGGTCCGTCGCATCCTGCTGGGCGTGCCGCCCCGAAACCCCGTAAATGTTCCCGGCGGTGTGAATTGAGAGCCCCGTCCCGGAAAACCATCCAGGAGCGCCTGTCGGCGCCAACGGTGAAGCTCCATCGACGGGAAATGCCCGGAGAGAGTTGCACCCCTCCGGCAAAAGGCCGATCATGCTCGGGGTCAGAATGGTCTCGCCCGGCCCGGAGGGGGCTCAAGCCGAAGTATCGCCGACCTTGGCGTTCGAACGATTCTCGGTGATCCAAGCCTCCCATTTATCGACATCGTAACCGAAATCTTGGCCCGTCCACCGTTTCAGAAGCTCTAATGCCCGTTCCCGAGGTACGTATTCTCGTCGGCGTTCCGGAGGAACCTCTTGCTTGAGGTTCTTCAATGCGCCGGCGAGCGGTGTCAGATGAGACATCAACAACTCTCCCCTATGGTTTACCGGTCCAGACCGGCCTCCACTCGTTGATGTATCGAGTAGACGCAGCCTCCTGTTGGGGCGTGAGGCCACCGAGATACCGGCGAACCCGCCACCGAGCAAGGCGTTCTCCAAGTACTTCTTCTCGGGCATAGAGCAACGTGCCGAAACCTCGTGAAAGGCAGAAATAATCACTGACGGCCGCGGTGAACCCCAGCTTCCGAACCAACCGATCGAAGACCTGAGCATGTCCTATCTCATGGGCTCCTTCGATTAGTTGCCCGGCGCGGGTCTTTCCGAATGCGTCTGAGCCGATCACCAGCACTCGTTTCTTGCCAGTGACGTCGAAGTAGCTACTTCCTTGGGAGTAGCGAACTTCATCGACCAGGTCCAACAATCTGACGCCCGATGCCCGACTCGCTTCGTCGAGAAGCACGGTTACGCGAGTCCCCCGAGCACCTCTCCCAAACGCAAACGGGTGCCCGCGGAAACGTGCGGCATGGCCAATCGGTTCGAGCGGTTGAATACCCTCTTGAGTTGTACGCGGAACCTCGACGGCTCTTGCTGCCTTTTTCGTGTTCCGTGCTCCTATCCATGCTCTCGATTCATTTCAGGCCTCGGGCTCGATCCCGACCTTGAATGGGAAGATCTATTTATTCAAGTGCGATCGTAGCTCTCGGCCTCATAGAATGCAAACCTGGTTGTCAAAGTGAGTTGGAGAGGATTCGACCGCCAAGAAGAGCAGGGACTTACAAGCCGGAATTGTCATCCGAATCGATTGCTTAACATCCGCTCAGATCGGGTAGAGGTTCTTGAGCCTCAGACGTGCGGCGGCACTGCCCTTGGCCGCCTTGATCAGCGGGAAGGTCTGCATCTTGCCGTTGACCTCGAGAGTCAACTCCCCGTTCCGGATCACCGAGGTGGCCACGCGGACGTATCGGGTGGTGCCGTTGGGCAGCCAGATGTGGATCCGCTGGAGGTTTGGCTTGAAGGTGCGGCGACTGATACCGGTCGTCTTCTTCCCGACGCCGCCAAGGTATTTCGCCTTGCCGCGCTCGGTCTTGTGATTGCCGAACGAGGTCTTCTTGCCACTCACCGGACATTCGCGGCCCATCGTAACCACTCCTAATGCGATTCCGAAATTGCGGATTGCGGATTGCGGATTCCAAATTTCAGATTCCAGATTCCTAATCCTCGAGACCAAAGGGTAGCCAAGGGAGCGTCGGCGCCCGGTTACTTCTTGGTCTTTTCCTTCTCTTTCTTGGCCAACGGATTGTGTGTCTTGCTCCGCTGCACGTTGCCGCACTCTTCGACCAAGTCGCACACCTTGTGCGGTGGGATGGCCAGCTTGCACTGCGGGCAGATATTTAGTGCGGGAGCAACCAGGAAGTCGTGGCTCCTCCGCATCCCTTGTGCTGATGGTGACTTACGCCGTTTTGGTACAGCCACGAACTTACACTCCGAATCCGGTCCGGTTGCGTCAATTTCGGGGGAAAAGTCTCATTATCCGAATCCACGGTCGCAATTCAAGAGCGCCCTTGGCGCAATTGGGCATTGGTCATTCAACTCCCATCAGTCGCTTCAGCGAGCTGAGGGGCGTCCGCCAGCGTCTTCCGGACATCGACTCCGATCCAGCACAGGGTGCCCAGGGCGTAGCTGGCCGCGAGGATGATGAAGGGCGCGACGAGGTTATTCTGCTCGAAAAAATAGCCGATCACGAGTGCCTGAATGGCCGCCATGAAGCTGGCCATCATGTTCATGGCCCCGGACAGGACGCCGGTATAACGCTCGCCGATGTCGGCGGCGGCCGCCCAGGCCGGCGCCATCGCCAGGTCATTGCCGAAGAAGGCCAGGACCAGGAGCAGGCCCAACGGCACGATCCCATGAATCCAGGGGACCAGAAGCATCGCCAAACCCGCCAGGGTCAGGCCCGTCCGCGCCGACGATCCGGCGACCCCAGCGCTTCCCCCACCGCCGGATGATCGCGTCGGAGAACCACCCGCCCGTGAAGCAAGCAATCACACCGAAGCCGAAGGGCAACCCCGAGAGCCAGCCCATCGTCGTCGAATCGAGGAGGCGGTGGTTCTTCAAGTAAGTGGGCAGCAAGGTCAAGTAGAAATTGCCACTGAAGCCCAGAAAGCCGTACATCCCGCACAGGGCCCAGACGCTCGGCGACCGCGCCATCTTCGCCCACGGGACCGGGCCGTGACCGTGTCCGCCCTGGACGCCCCGGCCGGACTCGATCAACTTCCGCTCCGCCTGATTGACCTGCGGCATCTCCTCCGGCTGGTTGCGAAACCAGGGCCAGAATACCAAACACCACAGCAGGCCCAGGCCGGCCACCAGCACCAGAGACAGCTTCCAGTCGCCCAGGAGGGTGTAGCCGACGATCGATCCGACAGCAGCGATGACCCGGCGCTTCTCGCTCCCGGTTAGCTCATGAGGAGGCCACAAGCTCTCGATTTGGTTGCGCAACTCTTCGATTTTTCGGGCTTGTTCCGTGAGCAACCTCTCATCCGTGTCCACGACCATCTTGCCATCACTGTCGAAGATGCGGAAGTGGAGCCGATGATCCACGTCGGCCACGACAAGCAGGTTCTTGCCCTCGGCCGGGACCTCACTGACGCCGTTGGTCGAGGACATCAATCGCAGGTCAGCCCCGCCCATGACCTGGAACAGCCAGACAATGAGCAGCGGTGCGATGAAGCCGCCGAGCCGGCTGGACATCCAGACCGTCCCCTGCGCGGAGCCTCGCTCGGTCGTCGGCATCCAGTCCGCCATCATCCGCGCGATCACCGGAAACGTCCCCGCCTGGAACGGCCCCGAAGAGGAACCGCAGCACCAGCAGGGCCGCGAAGACCAGAATCGGACCAGGAGGGAGTAGTCCCACCAGCGCCAGGCCGGCGGTCAGTCAGCGACCCACCCAGGATGATGGCGGCCAGGATGTTCCTGACGCCGATGCGGTCGCCGAGGAACCCCCAGGGCATCTCGAAGAGACCGTAGCCCACCATGAAGGCGACCATCAGCCAGCTAATCTGGGAGGCGCTGAGGCCCAGCGGCGTTTTGAGCTCCGCGGCGACCGTCGCGAATCCGACCCGGTGAATATAGGTGATCACCGCCAGGCTACAGGCCGCCGCCAGGACCTGGTAGCGGACCCGCGTCGGCCGGGGCTCGCCGAAGTCATCATTCAGGCTGGTGGTCCGGCTGGGACGTCTTCAGGGTCGTGATGGTTCATCGGTCGCTCGGAAAGGTCGGGCGATCGGGGCGCAAGTCTCCGAAGATCATAGCGTTGCGCAGGGGGATTGTAAACTCGGCAGTAGGCAGTCGTAGCGGAGACCGAGTCGGAGGAAGAAACGGAAGGAATTCCGTTCTACGGAAGAAAACGGAAGGAAGTCCGTTCTACGGCGGGAAACGGAAGGAAGTCCGTTCTGCGAGAGGCAGGGCACTCGGGGGAGGGTCGTGTCGGTCGGATGATGGCCGAGAGTTTAATGGAATTAGCGTCTTCCGGGGTTGCGAGATCGTTTCGTCTTGGGTACAAGGTCCGCGCAGGTCATGTCACAGACAGCGGCGAATGGGCTGCGGCGGTGCCGAGGCCAGGGATGGCGACGGCGACGACCGTTCATGATGGGCCCAGAGAACCTGGCCGCTGGATCGCATTCTCCAGGTCAAGGGCGCGGACGTCGCGCCCTGACAGCGCCGGGGATGATCGAGCCGTCAGGCCCCGGGCTGGACGGTTCCCCGGCGGGATCGGCGCACGCCAGGGACGGCCGGCGATCGTTCGCCGGAACCTCGTCGTCTCGGCTCCGAAGGACAGCGCCCGTATCGCGGATGACGTCGTCCGGGCGGCTCCCGATCGGTTCGGTCAGGAAACGATCGCTCATGAGATCTGTCGTAAGCCAGGTCCCACCGACGCCAAGGATGGCTGCCGTGGGTCGAATCCGAAGGGTGCCGGTTGCCACGGTCCGCTCGTCGACCCCGCGGACGCGGTCCCGATCGGCCCGCGGCGCCCGTGTGCTCGCACTCCCGGCGGTCGGCCTGATCGCGATCGCGGCGCTGCTGCTCCTGGCGGCCCTGGTACAAGCCCAGGTGGAGAGGGTCCCCCTGGGGATCATCTCCGAGATCCGCTTCGAGGGGAACACCACGATCCCACCCGAGAAGCTCAAGCCCAAGCTCCTGAGCAAGGTCGGCCAACCGCCCGACCCGCAGAAGTTCAACGCCGACCTCAAAACGTTGTGGAAGACCAATTGGTTCTCCGACGTCCAGGTCTACTGTGAGCAGTCCCCGCCCAAGAGCGGGAAGCTGATCGTGACCTTCCTCGTCCGCGAGATGCCCGTCCTGACCTACGTCGAGTTCCGGGGACGAACGGCGATCCGCCTGAAGGAGCTCGAGGACACCACCGGGCTGAAGGTCGGCAGCCGCGCCGATGCCACCCACACTCGAACGACGCTGGGCCAGATCCTCCGCCTCTACCAGGACAAGGGCTACGACCTGGCCGAGGTGAACCTGCTCGAGGGCGGTAATCCCGGCGAGACCAAGGTCGTGATCCAGATCTTCGAGGGGCCCAAGGTCAAGATCGCCAGCATCAACTTTATCGGCAACGAGTTCGCTTCGGGGGCCACGCTCAGGACCCATATCAGCACTCGCAAGCCGATCCTGGGACTCTTCGGCAAGTATCACCGCGAAATGCTCGAGGAGGACCGGCAGAAGATCATCGAATATTACCAGCAGCACGGCTTCTTCGAGGCCAAGGTGACGCCGGTCACGCGCGTCTGCAAGGACCCTGGCA
Organism: uncultured Isosphaeraceae bacterium; assembly: GCA_963842405.1. Lineage (GTDB taxonomy): Bacteria > Planctomycetota > Planctomycetia > Isosphaerales > Isosphaeraceae > CAVZRC01. The sequence goes on from CAWJGW010000050.1 coordinate 19,366, forward strand.
AGACCGACCTGACTTTCGTGATCTATGAGGGGAAGCAGTACTCGGTCCGCGATGTGATCATCGAGGGGAGCAGCAAGATCAAGACGGCGGTGCTGAAGGATGACCTGGAGCTGCACTCGGGCCGGCCGTTCCTCCAGGCGGTCCGCGACGCCGACAAGGCTCGGATGCTGGTCAAGTACAATGAACTCGGCTGCATCGACACCCAGATCGTGGCCGAGCCCCGGTGGACCAACCAGGCGGGCGTCGTCAACCTGGTGTACAAGATCGAGGAGGGGGAGCCGTATCTGCTGGGGGAGCTGAAGATCCAGGGTAACGCGCGGCACCCGGGACAAGGTGATCCGGCGCGAGGCGGTGCAGGCCGGCCTGCTGCCGGGCGAGGTCCTGGACAAGAACCGGATCGAAATCTTCCAGCGGCGACTGGCGGATGCTGGGTATTTCCAGCACAACCCCAGGCGGTCAGGGTGGGAAGCAAATCGACATCAAAATTGTGAATCGACGGCCCAAGGACAAGCCCTACGGCGAGCTGATGATTCCGCTGATCGGCGAGGTCGACGCAGGCACGGATGCAAGACCCGGGCGGCGACCAGCCCGCGCCGGTGCCGGTACCGGATGCACTGCCACCGCTGCCGCCTCAGGGCCAGGGCAACCCCGCGGCGCCGGGCGGGCCGGGACTGTTCGACAATCCGGCCAGCGGCCCGTTTGACCCGCAACCCGGTACCATGCCGCCGATCAACGTGCCTCCGCCGGCGTCCCCCGTGGGGCCGCCCTTCGGTGGTGGCGGCGTCCCCGGCGGGCCTTCACCCGGTTCGACCCCGGTCGGCGCCGGCGAGCCCCCGGGCAGCTTCCCGAGCATCCCCGGCATGGGCATGACCAACGTCGGGCCCGACCGCAACGATCCGTTCCCCAACCGAGCCTTCGCCGATATCATCACCTCGGTCGAGGAGGCCCCCACCGGCCGGTTCATGATCGGCGTCGGGGCCAACAGCTTTCAAGGACTCATGGGCAGCGTCACCATCTACGAGAAGAACTTCGACATCACCAATGTCCCACGCTCGTTCGCCGACATCGCCAACGGCCAGGCGTTCCGCGGCGGCGGCCAGTCGCTGCAGATCAGCCTCTCCGGCGGGCACCTTGATCAACATGATGCAGGCCACCCTCCGCGAGCCCTACCTCTTCGACCTGCCGATCGGTGCCAGCGTGTCCGGCTATCTGTTCCAGCGGCTCTATATCAACTGGGACGAGCGCCGCGGCGGGGCGCGGTTCAGCCTGGGACGACAGCTCGGCACCAGTGCCTATGTCGATCTCTCCGCCTGGGCCGAGGAAGTGGACTTCTTCGGTTACAAGTCTCCGGCACCCGCCGATTACCTGGCCGCCAGCGGATACACCCAGTTGTACGCCCTCATGCCCAGCCTCCGCCTCGATAACCGGAACAACCCGTTCATGGCCACCAAGGGCCAGTACTTGAACTTCTCCGTCGAGCAGGGGTTCGGCAGCTTCACCTTCACCAAGTTCGACGCCGAGGGACGGATGTACATACCGACCTTCAACCGGCCCGACGGCACCGGCAAGCAGTTCTTCACCTTGCGCGGACACTACGGGATCGCCACGGAATCGACGCCGGTCTACGAGCGGTTCTTCGCGGGTAACTTCGGCAGCTTGCGAGGCTTCCAGTATCGAACGGTCAGCCCGCACGCCTTCGGGGTACCCACCGGCGGCATCATGATGGCCGTCGGGTCGGCTCGAGTACCAGTTTCCCTGGAACGCCAAGGACACCTTCAACCAGATCATCTTCACCGACTTCGGCACCGTCACGCCCAACTACCAGCTCAACGACTTGCGGGTCTCGGTCGGGACCGGCCTGAAGGTGAATATCCCGATGTTCGGCCCCATGCCCTTCGAGTTCGACCTGGCGTTCCCTGTGCTCCACCAGTATGGGGACAAGGTCCAGTTCTTCAACTTCACCATGAGCGGGTTCTATTGAGAGATCGCCCGGCGGTCGCCGCTGGCATTGCACGCGGGGCCTTATCGCCCTTGACTCCTGATTCGTAACTGCTTCTCCAGCCAAAGTTTTTCGGCGGCCTCGAGCGGCGGGCTCAACGGCTTGCCGTAGTCGATGCTCCGCTCATAGCGAGAGCGCCGGTAGATGGAGTCGATCATCGGCTGAAGGTCCAGGAGGATGTCCGGATCGGGCTTCAGCAAGGGGATGGGAACCGAGGGCAACGGGACTCTGGAAGTAGACCGGCCAAGCCCGACAAAAGTTGATTCTCTTTGCCCGGGCCACCAGGACCGTATAGGGGCTGTCGGGCCACGGGATCGAGCATGGGCATGCGACTGCCGCCGCGGAGCAGGTCGAGCTCCACCAGGTTGGCCTCGCCCAGTAGCAGGCTTTGCCGCTTGCGAAGATAAACGTCGTAACCGGGCGTGTTCGGGCGCTTGTTGGAGGGTGAGAGGACCTCGATGCTCGTGACCAGCCGTTGCTCGGGAGTCGCCTCGTAGATTTCGACGAAGGCCTCGCGATGCTCCTCCTCGATAAAGGCACGCATGAGGACTGGTTCGGCCTTGAAAACGGGTTCCGCCACGGCAGTCCCGCCTTTTTTCCTCGAGGGCTTCTTGCGCCTCTCGGTCGTCACACTGACATCGGGGACGAAGGGATGGCTGTTCTTGCCTTCCTCTCCGACCAGGACGACGTAGGATCGTTCCTCAGTCCGCACCAGGTAACGATCCGGAGTGGCCTGATCCAGGGCGTCCTGGATCTTGGAAATGAGGCGATGATGGAAATCTCCCCACAACCCGCAGGCCTCGATATAGGGATCCATGCCCGGAAATGGCGATCTCATGAGGGACTCTCCCGACATTGGGTCTTGCGATCGACGATCGTCCCTGATAACGGCCTCGTAGGTTCGGCATGGCCGAATCATCGACCGGAGTACAGACGTGCGGTAGCAACCATCCGATCGCATTTGAAGGTGAAGCGTTGCCGATGGAAATGCGAACGGGCCGGCACACTACGGCCGGCCCGACGAGTGCGATGTGCGACGACTTCGAGGGCTCCGGGCCGGCTCATTTCGCCGGCGCGGCTGGTGGCGGATCGGATTGGAACGGCCGCAGGTTGATGGCGACGCCCGGCGACCACTCGCCCTGCCTGAGGCTGAAGACATAGAGCGTGTTGCCCTGCAAGACCTGGATCGAGCTGGGCGTCACCTGGCCCTGGGTTTCTCATCGCCCTTCCAGGTGAAGGACGCCCCACTTCCCCAGCATGCGCGCTGAAGGCATAGAAGTCGTTCCCCGACTGGTAGAGGGCAGCAGCCCGGGCCGATGATGGGATTGATCTCGTCCTCGACGGGCTTGAGCAGATGCTGTTTGCTCCATCGCCCCGTATACCTGCTGAAGGCTGCGACATGATCGATGGTCTTTCCCTTGAGCATCAATGCCAGGACATCCTCGCCCATGAGCGGTGATCGCCTTGATCCCGGGCGGTAAGGACAGCTTCTGCCAGGGCCTCGTGGCGCCCTCGAGGCTGATGGCCTCCCAGCTCGTCCGGTCCGGAGATTCCACGACCAGGATACCGATTACTTCCATAGACGCCCAGGGATTCTCCGGGGCCGATCAGGTTCGGCGAATTCTTTCGGCATGGATCCATACTTCCCATGCCAAACCTCCCTGGCCGGCGGAATCCCCGCGGGCCGTCGCGGCCTTAGGGAACGAGGCAAACGGGTTCTACCGGCGAGCGCTGAGCAGGAGCGGAGACGGGATCAAGGGCCTTCGCGGACGCCTTCGGTGGTCGCCGGCTCGTCTGTCTTGAGCGGGCGGGCTCGATGACCGGGACGCCTGGTAGGCCCACACGCCGACGCCTCCCGAGACCCCACCGGCGACCAGGATGGCGAACGAGATCGATTTGAGCTTGTTGAGCAGCATGGTTCTCAAAACTCCTTGCGTCAAGGACAGGACTGAGGTGGAGACCGCCGTTGCCGCCCCGAGGCGGAACGCGACGTTGACCGTGGATTCGATCAGGGGAGTTGCCACGACGGTCGGAGTGCCGGCCAGCCAGTTCGCCGCGAGCATCATGGGCGAGACCGCCACGCCGCGCCGTTCGAGCCGCGACTTGAGGATCTGCCGACCGCGCGAGAGCCGGCCGCTCAGCGTGCCGACCGGCCATTGCAGCAGCCGTGCGGCTTCCTCGTGCGACTTCCCCTCCAGGTGGCAGAGTACGATGGGGTCCCGGTACTTGCCCGGGAGCCGGCTCAGCTCCTCGTGGAGCAGGGGCCGGAGATCGAAGTCAGTAGGCGTCGTCGGAAGAAGGACCCATGGGCTCCTCCATCGGCTCGACGTCGGCGGGCCGGTACCGCGAGGCGATGGTCCGCGCCCGATGCGCCGTGCGATACGCCACGCCGTAGAGCCAGGGGGCCAGCGAATCGCCCACCCGGATCGATCGGGCCTTGCGCACCAGGACCAGGAACGTCGCCTGGAACGCGTCGTCCGCGTCGTGGGGGCGACGAAGGATCTGTCGGCAGACCCCCATGACCATCGGCCCGTGCCGGTTGACCAGCTCGCGGAACGCCGACTCGGAGGTTGCGTCCCGATTCCGAGACTCCGCGAACTGACCTAATAGCTGGGCGTCGCTCAGGCCCGTCAGCGTCCCGGAAGTCCAGAGCACCTCGAGCTGGCGAGCCACGGCACCGGTCTTGCCTGGGATTCATTGACATCGGACACCCCCGATTGATCGTTCCACTGAGAGAATGCAGCGAGTCGGCCGCGCCATACAGAATTCTCGGGAAAAACCGAGCTTCGGTCGCGTGGACACCACCGGGTCGGCCCAAGGGGCCAGACAAACTACCTGGGGGCTACGCCGGACTGAAATGCCCCCAGATATCGAGCCCTAAAGGGCGTACAACGGACGCCCTTACCCGGCGTGTGTCGCCCTTTCGGGCTCGGCGAGGAGGTGAATGCGCCTCGTTTCAGGGGCGATGCCCCAGGCTGGTTAGTTGCGGCCCCTGGGGCAGGAATTAGCCACGCACGGCCCGAGTTCGGTGGTGTTAAGCGAGGAGTGTCAAAAAAACCGAGACTTCTGGCCGACTCCATCAAGAAGCGGAGGGCCGCCCTTCGTGACCACAGCATCTCAGTGCGTGGTTCGGACGGGACTCGGTCTCGTGGCGAATGGCGAGTGGCGAGAAAAACCAATGCCGGTCCGAATTGCGAACGTATAAAGCCCGATCTGAAAGGCATTTATGAATTCGTAATTCGTAATTCGTAATTTGGAATCTTCTATCCGGTTCTTTCACAAGTTCTGAGATGTACCAGGCCAGGCCGACCCACGCCGATCGTCAGCCTTGATTCAGCGGGCCGAGCCCCCAGGCCGAGGGCCGGACCCAGAGCCAGGGATTGGCCGGCTCCTTCGGCGGCGTAAAGGGTGGAATGGGCGGCGGTGTGATGAAGCGATCGCGATCCCGATCCCGCCCGTCTTCCACCGATAGCGGATATGGGCGATGGACAGCTCGTCACCGGGCCGCAAGCGACCGGTCTCCACGCGTTGCCCATTGATCCGGATGCCATTGGTGCTGCCGAGGTCCCGGACGAACACTTCGCCATTCTCTTGCGTCAAGCAGCAGTGATGACGCGACACGCGGAGGGAATCCAGCCGGGTATCGCACGCGGGATGACGCCCCACCACGACCATGGATCGGTCGAGCAGGATATCCGGCCCGTCATCGATGGCCACGAGTCGCGCGGGCATGATAGGAGATCCTCGACCGTGGCCATGATCAGGCATACAATCTTCATCGATCGTTCTCAAGCGACGTGGACATCTTAGATCGAATGGCTCCCAACACGCAAGCACCAAGGTACCCAACTCATAAATTCGAGGCGAGCCGGTCCCGAGCGGGCCGCCGTGCCGGGCCGGCTCTCGCTGGGTTACCTCCCTCCCGCGGTGGAATTCATGGAAACCAATGTCTCAACTCCGACTTCCGTTCAGGACCTGGAGGCGCAATGGCGTCTCCGCGAGAGTTACTGGCGCCGCAAGCTGGGCCGGCTGCGACTGGGCGTCGAGCCGATCGAGGATCAGTTAGTCCGATACCGGCGCGTGACCTGGGCACTGACCGCCGTACCCGCGATCCTGGGCATCTTCTTCGTCACCCTGTTCACCGTCTTCGGACGTCCCGACATCGGCCTGATCCTCGTCGCGGTGGTCCTGCTGCCGATCGTGCTGGGAGCCTGGTGGGATTATGCGATGATGGCGCGGCGGGCGCGGCGGTACCGCCGGGAGGCCGACGAGTACCTCCGCCTTCGGGGACGTAGACGGGAAGGTGTAGCGCGGGTGGCGAGGTAAGACCCGGATTTTCCGGATGTCCCGCACCCCGCCGCCACGTTACCAAGCTCCGGCGCCGACTAACTCGGATCGGATTCGGACTCGGACTCGTCGAACTCGTCATCGGAGTCGTCGGCCTGGTAGTCGGTCCACTCCTGGGCGTCGGCGACCGAGGCCTCGAGCTCGACCTTCAGCCGCTTCCGCGCCGTGTGCAGCCGCCGCTTGACGGTGCCGAGCGGCACGTTGAGCATCTCGGCGATCTCGATCAGGGAGTGGCCGCGGATGTAGAAGGCGTCCAGGGCCTCGCGGTCGAGGGACTTGAGCCGGCCCAGGGCCGCCCAGAGCCGTTCGGCACGCTCCCGGCTGATCAACTGGTCGAGCGGCTCGTCGGTGTGCTCGGAGGCACCCTCGAGGATACCCACTTCGACGCTCGGCGGCGACAGCGCGTCGGGTCGCCCGGTTGATCGCCATGCGCACGGCGACCTGCCGCAGCCAGCCGGCGAACCGCTCGGGCTCGCGGAGCTGGCCGATCCGCCGCAGCACGTGCAGGAACACCTCCTGGGTCAGCTCCAGGGCATCGCTGGCGTTGGCCAGCCGCCGCAGGGCGATCGCGTAGACCGTCGGCTGGAACTGCTCGACCAGCTCGCCGAACGCCTCGCGGTCCCCTCGCTGGGCCCGACCGACCAGGACGGCCAGGTCGGCCCAGACTCGGCTGTCCGTCTCGAGATCCCTCGTCAATCGTCAACACGTGAACCGCCTTCCCCACTATCGGGGTCCTGCCGGTCTCGGCCCTGAGCGGAGTCCGCCTGGGTGCGGCGGGACAACAAGCGGGCCGAAACACGTCGCCTTCATGGACGTCTTCACGCTCGGCACCGGAACAGGGCTCGCCACGCTACGAGGCCGCCCGGGAACTTCCATCCCGGACGTGCATGGCCTCGATCGATTGCGTGGACGATCTCCGGCGCGGCGACAATAAGACGGCGCATGCGCGGTGGTCCGATGTAGACCGATCCGATTGTTGCTTGAGCGATCTCAAGGTCAATCCGGACCGGGATCAGTCATCCGCGCGGAACCGATTTGTCCGTTTCGTCTCGGGCGTCAGGACCGCGGATCCTGACCAGGTTGCCGCGTCCCCGGACTGGGGACGCTCGACGCCTGGAAGGCGATGCCGCGGACACGATGAATCAACGGGACGAGAGCGGGCGGTCGGTACTCACTTTCCGATGCTCGCGGCCGCTATCGCGGTCGCGGCCTTGGCCTTCGCAGCTCGCTTCGCGGTGCGCTTCAAGCCGGGTTTGCCCGGGGATTTCCATCCCGGAACGCGATGTGGAGCCGCTCACGCGCTCCGCCGATCGTCGCTCCAGGACGGTGACTGGCACAGCCACCGATGGAAACCTGGGATCTCCGACTTTCGCACAGCGTTCGGGTCGATCGACGAGGTCTGCCGGCCTCGGATCGGGTTCGACGCGAACGACCTCCGCGGGCCCACCGGGTTGCTCGGTCAAGCAACTCGGTTGACGTTGCGGCTGCTGGGAAAATGAGCCGGGAATGGTCGGAATTCCGTATCTCGGTTGGGTAATCGGAAATACGTCATACCACACCATCCCATCGCGCATGACGCCATGAAAGGTTTGACGGGTGCGCAGGATCTGACCGCCATGATTGACGCCCGCGTTGAGCGCGAGCGACCGCGTCCCGAGATTCAGCCGGTTGGAAAGCGTCCGAGCCGACAGCGTCAGGTTTGTGCGGTTGAACATGGCGAGACCCTCGCATCCGCCGGAATAGGGCGGGATCTGGAGATGAGGCAACAGTGAGGGCGATCAGAAAGCCCCGGTCTGTTGCATCACGGGGGATTGGGACGTTACGTTCGTCCCTCGAATCGAATTACCGAGTCATGGGGTCCTATCAGGCTCCCGAGACCTCGATGCGACCGGGCAACGCACCCGGTCTATCCTTCGCGAATCGGGGCCCGGCGATCTGGCGTCGACAAGAGCGACCGCCGATCGGCGCGGGATCGAAAGCGCGACCAATTGAGCAGTGGTACGCAACATAGACATCTTATCGCGGGTTTGTGTTCGCGCGAAATCGGAAAAATTCCGGATTTCTGGCAAAGTTCATCGTCCCGCGGCGTGCAATCGTCAGGTATGGGCCGCGGTGGACGACATCGAACCCCTGATCCAGCAAGCGTTTGAGTAACGGATAATCGCTCCGCACGAAGAGCCACTGGAATTCGGGACCGAGGTGAGGAAATCCGGTGGGCAGGTTGGCGTCGAGGATATAGCTGTAGAGCGACCGTCGCGAGGAGAGGGGTGCGGAGACCGCGTAGTCGGCCATCACGGCGGCGTCGGGGCCGACCTGACGGATTCCGCTCCAGATCGCCTCGGCTTCCTGGCGATCGATCGCCGGGGGGATGCGGTCCATCCGATGGACGACGTCGCGCAGGCCAACGCCCCCCATCGCGGCGGCGGCGAGCCAGGCCAGCGTCAGCCAGAGCCCGGCCGGCGGGACGGGGCAGAAGCCAGGCCGCCAGCCGCGCGTAACCGATCAGCCCCGCGGCCAGGACCATGACGACCATGGGCATGGCGTATCGGACGTGGTGCCACTCCGGGGTCTCGAGGAAGCGGATGGCCCATCGGCCGTTGCACAGGCTCCAGATCCAGGGCAATGCGAGGATCGCCACGCGGGGTGCCAGGCACATCAGCACGGCCCAGCCGCCCATCGCCCAGGACCAGGACCTGGAGGGACGTCCAGAGCGTCTCGGGCACGGACGCCTTCGGACCCAGGAACTGGTCGATGAACGCATCCGGGGCGCCTCGGCCGACCATGAAGCTCAGGTAGGTGAAGAAGCCGAACAAGATCCAGCAGAGCCCGATCAACAGGGTCGCCCGCCGCCATCGGAGGGTGGTATCCAGCGATTCCGGCCGGCGCGGGGGCAGCAGCGCGAGGGTCGCCACGATCACGGCGAACTCCTGCCGGCAGGCGAGCATCCCCGCGATTCCCACGGCGGCCAGCCGGACGGAGCGGCCCCGCACGCCCTGGATGGCCCAGAGCACAAAGGGACCGACAAGCTGGAGCTCGCGGAAATCGTTCCAGACCAGGGGCCAGAGGAGCGGGGTCAGCGGCACGAGGAGCGCCGCCGCGAGCGCCACGCGTGGCGAGCTCGACTCCGACCGCACCAGGCCATAGGCCGCGGGGATGATCCACCAGAACACGACGTTCTGAAGCACGATCAAGGTCCGCGGGTCGGGGAACATCGCGTAGAACGGCACGATCGCCAGGCGGATCGGCGCGAGGTAGTTCATCTTCCAGATCGACGGGCCCTCCTGGGCATAGGCCGACACCGGACGGACCGTCAGCGTGCGGTCGCCCTGCGTCAGCGCCCAGAACCACTGGTTGTAATAGGCCAGGTCCCACGACCAGCCGGTGCGCAGATCCTCATAACGGCGGAGCGACTGATACGTCGAGACCGCCGTCAGCGCGGCGGTCAGCACCACGATGACGAGCCAATCCAGCCGGGCAGGGGGGGCAGTGTCGGCTTGGTGGGAATCGCTCTGGGTTGTCGGGATCAAGGAGGCGCCTCTCGATGGAAGAGCACGACGACAGCCGGATCACGCTTCGGACAACAGACTTTCGGACACTCCTCGCTTAACACCACCGGACTCTTGCCGCAACCCGAAACGAACCAACAACTTCATCTCGTTCCCACGCTCTGCGTGGGAATGCCGTCTGGGACGCTCCCGCGTCCGAGGGCCTCCGCCGACCACGCTGAGCGTGGAAGACGGCATTCCCACGCTGAGCGTGGGAACGAGATGGGATGCGCCGCCTGGTGTTCGGGCCGCGGTGGTCGCCAGACACCAGACTAACCCCTCACCACCACTTTCCCAACATGAGCCGCCCGAGTTTGCTGAAGAGGAGAGCAATTTCGCCAGGCTCCGCGGGTTGACAGGCGCGCACTGGAACGACGATCGTACCGGGAAGGGCCCGCGCTCTCGCGGCGCCCGCTGCTCAGCGGAGAAAACGGCCGCGGCCAACAAGGGAGGTCAGCCATGAGCCGATCGGAAACGTTGTCGAACGCGATGTATTGCCGAGGGACCTGTTTCGGGATCGCTTTACTGACGCTCGTCCTGGGCATGTCGGTCCGGGCCGGCTTTCTCCCCGATCCGCCCTCCGGAGCTTCGGCATCCGGGACCGAGCAGAACGCGGTGGCCCGGCGATGGTTCCAGGATGCCAGGTTCGGCCTGTTCATCCACTGGGGCGTCTACTCGCTCCTGGCCAAGGGCGAATGGGTCATGGACAACGACAAGCTCCCGATCCACGAGTATGCCAAGCTCCCCCCGCGGTTCAACCCGGCCAAATTCGATGCGGATGCCTGGGTCAAGCTGGCCAAGTCGGCCGGCGTGCGCTACATCACCGTCACGAGCAAGCACCACGACGGCTTCTGCATGTTCGCCAGCAAGCTGACCGACTATGACATCGTTGACGCTACGCCCTACCACGCGGACCCTTTGAAGGCGCTGGCGGATGCTTGCCGCGATCAGAACATCAAGCTTTTCTTCTATTACTCGCTGCTCGACTGGCACCATCGCGACTATTTCCCCACGGGCAAGACGGGCAAGGCCACCGGCCGCGAGGCCGGGGGGGACTGGAAGCGTTATGTTGCGTATTACCAGGGCCAGGTGCGGGAACTCTGCACCAATTACGGCGAGATCGGGGGGATCTGGTTCGACGGCTGGTGGGACCGGCCCGACGCCGACTGGGACCTCGCGGGGACGTACCGGCTGATCCACGAGCTTCAGCCCGGTGCACTGGTGGGCAACAACCATCACGTCGCCCCGATGCCGGGCGAGGACTTCCAGATGTTCGAGCAGGACCTCCCCGGCGAGAACGCGGCCGGGTTCAACAAGGCCGGCATCGCGGCCGATTTGCCGCTGGAAACCTGCCTGACGATCAACAATTCCTGGGGCTACAACGCCGCCGACACCCGCTACAAGAGCGCCGAGCAGATCATCCGAGCCCTGGTCGGCGCCGCGGGGCGAGGGGCCAACTTGTTGTTGAACGTCGGGCCGCGGGCCCGACGGCACGATCGGCCCGGAATCCCGCCAGCGGTTGGTCGACGTCGGGAAGTGGCTGGCGACCTACGGCGATTCGATCTACGGCACCCGCCGCGGCCCGATCGCGCCGCAGCCCTGGGGCGTCTCGACCGCCAAGGGCTCGAAGGATCGCCCGAGCGAGATCTACCTGCACATCCTCAAGCCCGAGGCGCAGACGCCCATCATCTTCAACGAGGCGACGGCCTCATGGACACCGTATCTCCACGGGAAAGACCGGCCGCTGAAGCTGACGCAGTCGCCGGGCGGGATGGCCCTCAGCCTGCCCGAGGACGCCGTCACGCCGATCGACACCATCGTCGTGCTGAGGCCCCAGGTGCTCGGCCGATAAGGTGGTGAGTCGTCAGTAATAAAAGAACAGGACGGGGCGAGTGTGACCGACGAATGAGTCGGCCATCTCTGCGGGCAGTTTGGCGAAGCGTTGCCGTTATGGCTCAGAGGTGCCGGATGTTTCACTGGTATGTCGTCGGTCACATCAATCCGCTCGATCCGTGGGACCGCACGGCACTCCCGTACAAGCCGAAAGTGTTACGGCCCATCCCGAAGGACGTGGCTGAGCGGTTGCTGGATGAGTTCGGCCGGGACATCGACCCGTATCTGAACTACGCGGAGGCCGGGTATGTCATCTGCAACTGGTCGCAGGCCCCGCGGCTGTTCCGGGAGAGAGTTCAGGACTTTGCCCGATTTCTGGCCGAGCGTCAAGGGGCGGTGGTCATGGATGAGATGTTCATTGTGCACTGGCCTCCAGAGGCCCGCGACGCACAGCAGGCGACATGGAGCGACCCGGCCCAACTCGCGCTGAATCGGCGACCAACTGCCTGACCTCGCGCTACGGCGGACCTTGGACACGGGCCTACATCATTCGTCAGTCACACCCGGACCGGGTCCTCCGTCCATACCGCCTACTGCCTACTCTTCCAGGAGACCGATCGATGGACGACGCACCGACAGACAAGCCGGCCCGGCGGCGGATCGATGTGATGAGCGCGATGATGTCCGTGGTCACGGTCGCTTCGGTCATCGGGATCGCTCTGGCTGCGATACGGCCCGACGTCCTCGTCCGAGCGGGCACCGGCCGCCGACCTGGCCATGGATACCGAAGCGCCTCCGTTGCGATTGCTCGACTTGAAGACATCCGAGCCACTGGTGCTGTTCGGCCTGAGCGACCGGGTCGTCTGGGTGGTCTTCTGGTCGGCCGATGCCCCGTCGGGCCGTGAGTGCCTGCTGGAGCTGGAGCCGGCCTGGAAGCGGCTCAAGGCGCACCGGCGGTTCGCCATGGTGACGGCGGCCGTCGAGGCCGGCGAACCCGCGAGCGTCCGCGCCGTGGTCGAGGCCACCGACATCAACCTGCCGGTCTACCTGGCCAGCCCCGAGACGCAGCGGCGGTTCCACGTCCAGAGCGGCGACCCGCCGCTTGCACGTCGTGATCGACGCGGGGGGCCGCGTCATCGCGATGGCCCGCCACGCGGGCCGTCCCACGATCGATCGGATCGCCGAGCAGGTCCGCCGACGCCTCGACGAGCTCGACCCGATCGGCGAGACCCGATTCGCCTCCAGACTTCGACATCACGGCGGTCCACCGGGCGGCCCGCCCCGACAAGGCCACTGCGAGCGAATCATCGCGGCGGGAGCCCTTGACGATCCCGGCATGATCGAGGTCATCGACGGCTACATGGTGGACAAGATGGGAAAGGGCGCCGAGCATGGTTACGCCACCAAGAAAATCCTCCAGGCACTGGATAGCCGTTTGCCATCAGGATGGACGTCACGCACGGAACAACCTGTGAGGGTGTCCCGCTTGTCGTTGAAATGGGGAGGTTCCCCTGGACATTTTCACGCCGCGCCGGGTTGGTTTCCAGTCCCTGGGTCTCGGATCTCCGGAGGAACGAAACGCCGTCCGACGACATCCCGCGGCGCGGATGCAAATGCATGGCGGACTTGCGATAATCGCAGCCGAGGCGACCGGATCCCGGGCCGGCCCCCGAGGCCGGGGCCTGCGCCCGATCGACCGACGACGTTCGGAGCCACGCCATGACTGCCGCCGCCGACCGCCATCTCCTCTTCGGATTGCTCGCGCTTCAGAACGGCCTGATCGACCAGGGCCAGCTCGTCGCCGCCTTCCAGGCCTGGACCCGCGACAAGGCCAGGAGCCTGGCCGACCAACTCCTCGCCCGGGGCGACCTGACGCCGACAGCGGCGCGCCTCGACGCGCTGGCCGCCTTGCACCTGGAGGCGCACGACGGCGACGTCGAGAAGAGCCTGGCCGCCGTCCCCGCCAACCGCTCGACCCGTGCCAGCCTGGCGGAGCTGGGCGAGCCCGAGATCGAGGCGACGCTCGCCCGGGTCACTCGGACAAGGATGGCCAGGCCACCGAGTGAGACGATGACCCCGACCGCACTTCGACCCTGGCGGTCGGCGGGTCCACCGGCGATGGCCAGCGGTTCCGCTTGCTCCGGCCTCATGCGCCGGCGGGCTGGGCGAGGTGTTCGTCGCCCTGGATGCCGAGCTGCACCGCGAGGTGGCGCTGAAGCAGATCATGGAGAAGCACGCCGACGACCCGGTCAGCCGCCAGCGGTTCGTCGCCGAGGCCGAGATCACCGGGGGACTGGAGCACCCGGGCATCGTGCCGGTCTACGGTGTGGGCACCACCGCCGGCGGACGCCCCTACTACGCCATGCGGTTCATCAAGGGCGAGAGCCTCAAGGAGGCCATCGAGCACTTCCACCGCGACGACACGCTGAAGAACCACCCCGGCCGCCGCTCGCTGGAACTGCGCAAGCTGCTCCGCCGCTTCCTCGACGTCTGCAACGCCATCGATTACGCCCATTCCCGCGGCGTGATCCATCGCGATTTGAAGCCGGCGAACATCATCCTGGGCAAGCACGGCGAGACGCTGGTGGTCGACTGGGGACTGGCCAAGGCCATCGGCCGGGCGGACCCGTCGGTCGGCGAGCAGACGATCGCGCCGTCGTCGAGCGGATCATCGGAGACGCTGCCCGGCAGCGCGCCTGGGCACGCCGGCCTACATGAGCCCCGAGCAGGCCGGCGGCGATCTCGACCGGCTGGGACCTCGCTCCGACGTCTACTCGCTGGGCGCCACGCTGTACTGCCTCTTGACCGGCAAGCCGCCGTTCGAGGGCGACGACATCGGCGCGATCCTCCGCAGGGTGCAGGCCGGCGACGTCCGGGCACCGCGGGAGGTCGATCCCTCGCTGGACCGGCCGCTGGAAGCCATCTGCACGAAGGCGATGGCGACCCGGCCGGAGGATCGCTACGCCAGTTGCCGGGCCCTGGCGGAGGACGTGGAGCGGTGGATGGCCGACGAGCCGGTGACGGCCTATGCCGAGCCCTGGACGCGGACATTGTTCCGCTGGCTGACGCGGCATCGCACCGGGGTGACCGGTGTCGCGGCGGCCGTGCTGGCCGGGGTGGTGGGGCTGGCGGCTGTACTGGCCGTGCAGACACGAGCCAACTCCCAGTTGTCCTGCAACGCCAAGCTGATCGACGAACAGGCCAAGGCGCCAAGCTGATCGACGAGCAGGCCAGGGCCACCCAAGCCCGGGAGGTCGCCCAGGCGGAACGCCAGCAAGCGGTGACCAACCTGTATCACGCCCGCGTCGAGGAAGCGGCTGCGCTCCGCCGCGCCCGTGGCATGGGCTACCGGGCACAGGTCTTCAACCGGCTCCAGCAAGCGCTCCAGCTCGACACACCCGACAAGGACAGCGACCAGGCTCCGCCAGGAAGCCGTCGCCTGCCTGGGAGATTTTGTCGGCCTGGAGCCGATCACCTGGGAAGACTTTCCGGCAGGTATCCAGAAGATTGCCCTCACGCCGGACGGAGAAAAGATGGCCATCGCCCTGGACAATGGCACGATCCAGTTGCGTACCGTCAGCACGGGGAGCGTCGTCGCTCAACTGAACGAATCCGCGGTCGATCTGGGTATTGACCCCGCCAACCGCTGGCTGGTCACCGCCGGGGCAAAGGGGACGATCAAGGTGTGGCCGGACTACGGGACAGCAGCGGCGCCTGCCGTCCAGACCATCGAGATGCGGTGCTGATTTGGCAGGGATGGCGCGGAACGGAAGGTTTGCAGTCGCCTATTCCCACGAGAAGGATGGTGGGTTGCTTTCGCTGTGGGACGTCACACGCCACGAGGTCAAGGCGCGGCTCAAAGTCCCATCTGGGGAGTACTACGGACCATTCCAGGTGAGCGACGATGGCCAGTGGGTGGCTCAAACTTCCAAAGGCGAAACGAAGCTCTATGCACTGGTGTGGAACACGCCGACCCCTGAGCCGAAGAAGATCTTTCTTGCGGAAACCAGCCAGATTACTTGGGCTGGCCTTGGCGATCAGTCCCGACGGAAGATTCCTGGCGTGCGACCATGCGGATGATGGGCTCATTCTGCTCGATCTGCACGAATCGGTGCCCAAGCCGCTGATTCGCTCCGATGCAGTGAGGGGCGCCTGCTTCAGCCAGGACAGCCGGTTCCTGGTCTACCTGACTGACTCCGGGCTCGTAAGACTGTGGAGCGTGTCCCGCCACCAACACCAAGAGGTAGCGGCCCTCGCCCATCCCAACGGCGGCCGGCGGCGGTTCTCTCGGCAACCTTCAGCACGGACGGCAGCACTTTCGCCACAGCGGACAAGGCTTCCCATTCGGTTCGCATCTGGAAGCAATCCGGCTCCGGAGAAAAACAGGTCCTGTCCGGGCACGAGGGCGGAATTCCCTGCGTGGCCTTCAGCCCGGATGGGAAGATACTGGCATCGGGGAGCAAGGACCGCTTGGTGAAGCTCTGGGACACCGCCACCGGGCGGCTCCTGCGCACCCTGCCACGTTTTGAATCACCGATCCAATCCGATTGCCTTCAGCCCCGACGGCCGCCTGCTGGCCACGGGACAGTTCCCACCGACGTCGCAACCCGTGAAGATCTGGGACCTGGCAACGCTGCAAGCGACCGCCTTACCCGAGGACGAGTTAGGAGGTTCGGCCTTCGGTGTTGCTTTCAGCCCTGACGGCAAGTCCTTCGCTGCTTGCGGTCACGGTCTGACGATCTGGCGTCTTGCAGAAGGCGAGCAAGTCGCCGGGGACTGCTCCGCGCTCGTCCTTCCAGCGAGTGGTCCATCTGCCTGGGCAGAATTCGTGGTACCTCTGCATCAGTCCCAACAGCAAACTGCTGGCCTGGGTGGATCAGCGATTTTTCGGTCTGCCTTTGGGACCTGGAAAACGGGTGCGAGGTCCCGTTCCTGGGGCCGCCGCTGGTGTTCGGCTGGCACAACCTCGCCTTCTATCCAGACAGCGACCACCTGACGTTTGGCGCCGCCCGGGGGATGGTCGAGACCTGGGAGGCACGCTCGGCGCGGAGGGTGTCCAGCTTTGGGCGGGCGGGCCATCAGGCTGCCAGCCCGGACGGCCGGTGGTTGGCGACGGAGGCGGACCCCTCGACTGTCACCCTGTGGAGTTCCCAAACGGGATCGCAGGTCTTCTCGCTGCCGCCGGAAAGCGGCCCGATTTGGTCCCTGGGCTGGAGCCCGGACGGCGAGCGCCTGGCCGTCGGCTTGGCCGACGGCGGGCTGGCGATCTGGAACGTGTCCAAGATCCAGGCTCAACTGGCGCAGATTGGCCTGGCGTGGCGTCCTCATGCCCGGCCGCCGCAGGAGCAGGAGCCCCAGCCTTTCGTGCCCGCGACGCCCCAGGAGCAGGAGCACCAGATCGCGCAATCACTGAACCTGGCAATGCGCTTGGCGTCGGTGGGCCGGCTAGCCGAGGCGCGTGCGCCATCTGGCGACGGCGTCCGCCGCCAATCCGAAGGACACGTTTCTCTCGCTGAAGGTTGCCGCTCTCCAGGCGTGGTTCGGACAGGACAAGGAACTCGCCGCCACCGGGCAGCGGATCCTCGCGTTGGCCAAGGACACCAACGATGCGGGTACGGCCGATCAAGCGGCCAAGGCGTGCAGTATCCGGGCGTCCACCAACAAGGCGGAGCTCGACGCGGCCTTGGCCCTCGCTCGCAAGGGGGTGGAGCTCGATAAGGGTAGCCAGTGGCGGGAGTGGCGCCTGCTGGCCCTCGGCATGGCGGAATACCGCAGCGGCCACGACACGGCCGCCCAGGAGGCCCTCCTCGCCGCCGCCAACGCCAACCCGAGCAACCCCCAGGTGACCGGCATTGCGGCCTTTTACCGGGCGATGAGCTTGTTTCGGCAAGGAAAGCACGACGAGGCCCGCACGCTCGCGCTCGCGGCCGCCGCCAAGATGAAGCCCCTGCCGAAAGACGAGCAGAATCCGTTGGCCAACAATGCCACCCACGACGACCTGATCCTGTGGCTCGCCTACAAGGAAGCGAAGGCCATGCTGAAGTTCGAGGCGACCCAGAAAGAAAGGATGAAGGATTAAACGAGGAGGAACCAGCCTAAGGTATTTCGAACCGGGCCGTCGAGTGCGGGCCAAAGAGCCTGCCCGGCTGCCGAGACGCGGTTTGAACGGTCGCGGGGCCTCGCGCTCCTGGCCGGGCTGGGCGGGAAGTGAGTCCGGCGCGATGACCGACGAGGCCGCGGCGTTCGGGGCCAGGCCGTCGCTTCCGTCGGCGACGCCATCAGCGCCCGCGGAAATGGGCCCGACGTACTGAAGGAGCCGGACTTCGACGCGCTGCGGCCGGGAAGATTTCAAGAAACTGCTGGCGGACGTAAAGGCCAAGTCAGGGCCAGAACTCGCCCTTCCCGGCATCCTGGAGGGCTTCACCGTCCGCGTGGGGCGGTTCTTCGAATAGAGGCCGCCGCGGTGTCCTGTTGACGTGCGGCATCGTCGCCGGTCGTTCTCTGCAAGCCGGACCTGGGTCGAATCACGGCTTTCCCAGCGTATCGTGGATCGTGGAAACCGGCAGGTAGAGGTGGAGTTCATTGTCCAATAGAGAAGTAAACTGATATTTTTGATAAAAGTATTTTGCCTCCTGGTCGATGGCGTCCACGACGACGGCATGGACCCCGAGCTGGTCGGACAGCTCCAAGGAACGGTCGAGCGCATCGAGCAGGAGTTTCTCCCCCAGGCGCTGGCCTCGTGCCACCAGATCGACGGCCAGCCGGGCGATGAGGATCACCGGAACCGGATGGTGTGGGAGCTTCTTGGCGATCTTGGCGGGAAGGGAGTCGAAGGCGATCGCGCCGCTGGCGATCGTGTAATACCCCAGCAGGCGCCGGTCAGAGGCTCCGACGGCGACGTAGGTGCGGCCGAGGTTGCGCTTCTCGTACTGGCTGACCAGCGTGCGGAGGAAGTCATCGAGAGGGGGCTTGCCGCACGCGAATCGATCGCGGAGATGGGTGCGGTCGAGCCGCTCGATTCGCCAGTCATTCATGTCGCTTGGCGTGCCGCGCGGCAGCCTGGCGCAGGGCTGCATTGGGTTTGGGAGGGTTATCGAGCAATTCCAGGAAACGATCCCGGTCCCGGTCACTGAGCACCAATCGGCGTTTCCTCGCGGAAGCGGATCTCGTCCTCGGGAATGACGCGGGCCTTGCGGACGCGGAGCTCGGTCTCGCTCACCTGCTCGATCACGACCGTCGCGTTGGCGAACGCCTTCGGCAGACACACGCGCCCTTTCGCATCAGTCGTTCGCGTTTCCGTCTTCATGGTCGCCCTTCCCCTCCAATATCTGTCCAAATCATATAGTAAGTGTGTCGAGTGGTCAAGTGGGATGATCCCACCGATTTGCCGACCGTTTCACCGTGACCGGTGCCGATGAGTGCAAACCCGCCCAGCGATCCCCTGTGGGCGATGCCATCCTCGAAAACGAACTTGTAGAACGGAATTCATTCCGTTTCTTCATCAGCTCGAACGAAGAAACGGAATGAATTCCGTTCTACGACCGACGGTTCCCGCCCCCCGCCCCTCGTCTCCCGCGCCTTGTCCCCAGAGTTACACCCTTGCGAACTCTTCGCGAATGTGTTGGACTGATTCTGTGGGAGGGCAGGTCGAGCTCCCGATTCCGAATTCATTCAGTGTAGGCTCCGCGCCGGGCCAGTATTTCGGTCGGCCGCGTGGAGATGCGGGGCCTGTCGCCCTCCGAGCGAGGACCATCATGCCAGCCACCTTGTCCATGGTCGAAGAGGCCCCGGCACGCGCCGGGCAACCTACGTTTGCTCCCTCGATCAATGATCTGGCGATCCGGGTCGGGACCGTCAACGGTTCGGGGAGCCAGTCCGCCAACCTGGTCATTCTCCGCGCCTTGTACGCGATGGGGATCCCGTGCAGCGGCAAGAACGTATTCCCCTCGAACATCGAGGGCTTGCCGACGTGGTTCCACATCCGGGCCAGCGCCAAGGGATACATCGGGCACGTCCTGGACCCGCAGGTCCTCGTTTGCATGAACGAGCCGACCGTCAAGGACGACGTGCTCCAGCTCAAGCCGGGCGCGATCTGCATCTATCGCCAAGATATCGACGTGGATCCGACCCAGCTCCGCGACGACGTCCGGTTCTTCTCGGTGCCGTTCCGGAAGCTGGTGGAGAAGGCCTATCCCCCGGACAAGACCGACAAGGGGTATGGCGACAAGCTCCGCAAGGTCATCAACATGGTCTATGTGGGCGTCCTGGCGTCGGCCTGCAAGATCGAGATCGAGGCGGTCGAGGCGAGCCATCCGGCGCGAGTTCCCGGGCCGCAAGGCGAAGGCGGGCGAGATCAACATCAGCGCCGTGCGGACCGGCTTCGAATGGGCCGAGGAGAACCTCCCGGCCGACCTCCCCTTCCAGGTCCGGCGGATGGCCGATGCCCCGGAGAAGATCCTGATCGAAGGGAACAAGGCGGCGGCCCTGGGCGTCATGTTCGGCGGGGCCAACGTCCTGACCTGGTATCCCATCACCCCCTCCAGCAGCCTGGCGGAATATGCCGAGGAGTTCCTCAAGAAGCACCGGGTCAGCCCGGATGGCAAGCGGACCTTCGCCATCGTCCAGGCCGAGGACGAGCTGGCGGCCGTCGGCATGGCCATCGGCGCGGGATGGGCCGGCGCCCGGGCGCTGACCGCCACCGCCGGGCCCGGGATCTCGCTGATGTCCGAGTTCGTCGGGCTGGCCTACTTCGCCGAGATCCCCGTGGTGATCGTCGACGTCCAGCGCATGGGGCCCAGCACCGGACTGCCCACGCGGACCAGCCAGGGGGACATCCTCAAGCTCCACCTCCTGGGCCACGGCGACAGCCGCCACATCGTCCTGATCCCCGGCTCCGTCGAGGAGTGCTACTCGCTCACGATCGAAGCCCTCGACCTGGCCCAGCAGTTCCAGACCCCGGTGTTCGTCGCCACCGACCTCGACCTGGGCATGAACCTCTGGCTCAGCGACCCGTTCCCCTACCCGACCAAGCCGATCCATCGCGGCAAGGTGCTCAACGCCGAGGACCTGGAGCGCCTGGGGCAGTTCGAGCGCTACCGGGACGTCGACGGCGACGGCGTCTGCTATCGCACCATCCCCGGCACCGAGCACCCCTTGGCGGCCTACTTCACGCGGGGCACCGGTCACAACGAGAAGTCGGGATACAGCGAACGCCCCGAGGACTGGAAGAAGAACCTGGACCGGCTGGGACGCAAGCTCGAGACCGCCCGCCAGGCCCTGCCGGGTCCCGTCATCGATGACGTGCTGGCGCCCGGGTCGGCCTGCTCGCCTACGGCGGTACCCACTGGGCGATCGTGGAGGCCCGCGACCAGCTCCGCGACCAGGGCGTGCCGACCAGCTACTGCCGCCTCCGCGCCCTGCCCGTCTCCGACGAGGTCGTCCGCTTCATCGAGCGGCACCAGAGAGTCTACGTCGTCGAGCAGAACCGCGACGCCCAGGTCACGACCCTGCTCAAGGCGACCTTGACCGGCGCGCTGGCCGACCGGCTGGTCCCGATCACCCACTACAACGGTACCCCGATCGCCGCCGAGAACATCGTCCGGCCCATCCTCGGCTGGGAGAAGAACCCCTCCGGCCCCGGTTGGCCCACCGGGAACGTTGAGCTCGACAATCCCACGGTCCCCCACGAAGAGGAAACTTCTGCCGAGTAATCAGGTCGATTGGTCATTAGTCATTGGTCAGAGAATTCATTGGCCGTTTCGTGTCCGGCGATGAACGGGACATTGATCTCCGATTCCGATCACCGCTGACCACCGTCTGACTAATGACCAATGACCGACGACCAACGACCAACGAGGCGAATTGAATCATGGCCAGCGAAGCGACGATTCTCGTTCAGAGCAACGGTCATACCCTGACTCTGCCGACCCTTGCTTTTTCGGGGCTGCCCTCGACGCTCTGCAAGGGGTGCGGCCACAATAGCATCACGAACCAACTCATCGACGCCTGCAAGTCGATCGGTGTCAATCCGTACTCGACGGTGAAGCTCAGCGGCATCGGCTGTTCGAGCAAGACCCCGGCCTATTTCCTTCAGGCCAGCCATGGGTTCAACGCGCTGCACGGCCGCATGCCCTCGGTGGCGACCGGGGCGTTGATGGCCAACGGCAAGCTGCTGTGCATCGGAGTCAGCGGCGACGGCGACACGGCCAATATCGGCATGGGGCAGTTCAAGCACATCTGCCGCCGCAACCTGCCGATCGTCTACATCATCGAGGACAACGGCTGCTACGGCCTGACCAAGGGGCAGTTCTCGGCGACCGCCGACCTCAACGCCCACCTGCGTCGCCCGACCGGCGAGGCAGAACGACATCCCGCCGTTCGACATCTGCGCCGAGGCGATCGTCGGCGGGGCCACGTTCGTGGCCCGGTCATTCGCCGGCGACAAGAAGCAGATGGTCCCGCTCCTGAAGGCGGCTCTGAAGCACAAGGGGACCTCGATCCTCGACATTGTCAGCCCATGCGTCACCTTCAACGACTTCGACGGCTCGACCAAGGGCTGGGACTGGGCCCGGGAGCACGAGGAGCCGCTCCAGGAGGTGGGGTTCGTCCCGCGGCTCCCCGAGATCGAGGTCGAGCAGAAGCCCGGTCAGCCGACCCGCGTCCAGCTCCACGACGGCTCGTGGATCACCCTCAAGGCCCTCCGCCACGAGGAGCACGACGTCACCGATCGCGTCTCGGCCCTCCGCCTCCTCGACGAGAGCCAGCGCAAGAACGAGTTCCTGACCGGGCTGCTCTACGTCGACGCCAAGCGCAAGGACTTCGTCACGCTCCAGAACATGCCCGAGACGCCGCTGGCCCTGCTCCCCGAAGAGGTCCTGCGGCCCTCGGAAGACGTCCTCAAGAAGATCATGGAGACGATCTGATCGTCGGGTGAATGTGAACCCCAAAGTTGTTGGAGTCCCGGCTTTAGCCGGTCCTCATCGAGTTCCGCTGAAGTCGGGATTCCAACTCGAGCCCTACCGAATCCGTCCCTGGTCGGGGGCTGTTGGCCGCTCTGGTAGCGACTTCTCGTAGGCGCTAGCGTCCTCCCAGTCCTCTGGCGCGATGTCCACGAGTAGCGGATACATCGACGAGACTTCGTCGAGCTCGGTGGGATCCTTCACGATCTCACTGCTCTCCGCCTGGGGCAATTCCTGATCGTAGACTTCGCTCAAGGCCGTTTCTCCTTACTTCGCAACCTTGCCGAAGAGGAACCCGACGATCCCACCCAGGATCGCCGAGAGGGCCGACCAAGCCCGGTCCTTTTCCGAGGGCGGGGAGTCAACGCGGACGAGGACCCAGAAGCAGAAGAGCCCGATCGCGAGGACGAACACGAAACCAACGAGCCACGATCCGAGCTCCTTGAAATAGAAGCCCATGCGTTCCTTGTGCAGTCTCAAAGCCCTCTCTTGCTCATCTTCGATGGGCTCGAATTCGATGTTCTTGATCTGCATGCCCGGAACTGAGTTCGAGTTTCGCACTTTTCTAGGGCTCAAAGTGCCTGGAGACGTGGCAGACGCCTACCCCGCTAGATCTATTGGAGTGTGTGCCAACCGAGTGGACTCATCATAATTCATAGTGAACAACTACCTGTGCGCGAACTTTCGGCGCTGCGCTAGTGGGCATTGCCGCCATTTCCAGGGCAAACGTCGCAAATTCGATTGTGGATACCACGCTTCTCAAAAGTGCGAAACTTGAACTGAGACAGGTGCGTCGATATTCGTCTTCTTAGGCTGCGATGGCATCGGATAACTGCCTCAGAGTCCAACGAATTCGGTCTCAAGAGACTCCTCTTTATCGGCAATCCCCACGTGCTTCCCTTGCTGGACCGCTTCCTTGCTGAGCTTGTAAAGCCCGAATGCTTTTCGGAAGAAAGTGGTTGGGCTATCGCCCGACAGCTCGATGAGTTGATTCAACTCCTGGGCCGCTTCGGGCGGGAGATCGATGATGATCCTGCCTTGCAGACGCGGTCCGCCATTCTGGGTGTCGGCCATAACAAGATCCCTCAACTCCTGGGTAAGGTGGTGGAGACGTGCAAACCGAGCTTTCTTCTCCGATTCTATCTGAGACTCACCTGAAATTCCCAGGGCCGTCCTTACGAAAATCACCGGAGAGAGGCGGACCCTCTGACCTCGGCGTATGGGCCTCGCCGGCATCGAGGACGCGGCCCATCAACTCCGGAGAGGGAGCATGATGACCGACAAATCATCCATCAGCGACGCCGCGGCCATCGTCGTCGGCATGTTGTTCCTTCTGGGGCCCGGTCCCGCCTCGGCCGGTTCGCGTGCCCCGGCTCCGGTACGGCCGAACATCGTCTACATCCTGGCCGATGACCTGGGTTACGGCGACGTCCGTTGCATGAATCCCCAGGGGAAGATTCCCACACCGCAGATCGACCGCCTCGCAGCCCAGGGGATGCGGTTCACCGATGCCCACACCGGTTCGGCGGTCTGTACGCCCACCCGGTACGGCATCCTCACGGGCCGATACGCCTGGCGCATCGCGGCTCCAGCAGGGGGTGCTCGGCGGATACTCCCCGCCCCTGATCGAACCCGATCGCACGACCGTCGCCTCGTTGCTCAAGCGGAACGGATACCACACCGCGTGCGTCGGTAAGTGGCACCTCGGCCTGGGCTGGTCGCAGACGGGGCTCCTCCCGCTTCAGTGACGAGATCGACCCGAAGGCCGACATCGGGGCGATTCGGTATGACCGGCCATTTTCCGGCGGCCCGACCGCGCTGGGCTTCGACCGGTTCTTCGGCATCAGCGCCTCGCTCGACATGCCGCCCTACATCTTCCTCCGCAACGATCGCTGCGTGGGATTGCCGACGACGGAGAAGACCTACATCCGGAAGGGCCCGGCCCACAAGGACTTCGAGGCCGAGGACGTTCTGCCCGCGCTGACCCGCGAGGCCATCGCGTTCGCTCGACGAATCGGCCAAGGCCAAGTCGGACGAGGGGCGGCCGTTCTTCCTGTACTTGCCCTTGAACGCGCCCCATACGCCAATCGTCCCGGCTGCCGGATTTCAGGGCCGGACCGGGCTGGGTCCTTATGCGGATTTCGTCGCGCAGGTGGACGCGGCGGTCGGCGAAGTCGTCCGGGCGCTGGATCGTAACGGCTTGAGGGATACGACTCTGGTCGTCGTGACGAGCGACAATGGCTGCTCGCCATCGGCGGATTTCCCGGCCCTGGCCAGGCTCGGCCATCACCCCAGCGGGCCATTCCGCGGCTACAAGGCCGACATCTTCGAAGGAGGCCACCGCGTCCCCTTCATCGCCCGATGGCCTGGCCGGGTCAAGGCGGGCTCGACCTGCGACGACACGATCTGCCTGACCGACCTGCTCGCGACCTGTGCGGCGATCGTCGGCGCCGAGCTGCCCGCCGAGGCGGGCGAGGACAGCGTCAGCATCCTGCCCGATCTGCTCGGGACGGCCGCCGGACCGGTCCGCGAGGCGATCGTGCACCACTCGGTCGACGGCACGTTCGCGATCCGGCAAGGCGTCTGGAAGTTGATCCTGGGCCCGGACTCGGGCGGCTGGAGCGACCCAAGACCGGGATCGAATGAGGCGAAAGGCTTGCCGCCGGTCCAGCTCTACGACCTTGCCCGCGATCCCGGCGAACGGCGGAACCTCCAGGCCGAGCACCCCGAGATCGTCGTGCGCCTGGCCGGGCTCCTGGAACGATATGTCGCCGAGGGCCGGAGCACGCCCGGGAAGCGACTCAAGAACGATGTTGATGTGAGTCTCCGACGCAGGCCCGCATCCTGAAGCGTCGATGCCTTCAACCCCAGTCATCCACCTCCTACAGGGCGGGCTCCACTCACTTCACCACCTTGCCGAAGAGGAACCCAACGATCCCGCCCAAGATCGCCATGAGGCCCGACCGAGCCCAGTCCTTCTCCGCCGAGGAACCATCGGGTGCGAAGACGCAGGACCCAGAGAAGCAGAAGAACCCGATCGCGATGACGAAGAAGAAACCAAGGAGCCAGGTTCCGATCTCCTTGATCTAGAAGCCGCGCGTTCCTTGTGGAGCCTCAACGCCTTTTCCTGCTCGTCTTCGATGGGTCGCAACTCCGCGCCGACGTATTGCATGCCTCGCGGCGGAAAAGGGGCTGATGCGGGGACATCAACGTCTTTCGGCTTTCTCGGCATCGAATCGGCACCTCAAAGCCCGACAAATCGTGTTTCCAGACAATCCTCTGTCTCAGCGATCCCGACTGCCTTTCCTTCCTGGATCGCCTCCTTCGTGACTTTGTAGAGCGCGATCGCCTTTCGGAAGAGGTCGGTCGGGACTGTCGCCGGTCTGTTGGATGAGCTGATTCAATGCCTTTGCTGCTTCGGGCGTGAGGTCGAAAGTGATGATCGTATGGGGGCGGTCCGTAGCCGCTCTGGACCCCATAGGGTATCCCTTGCGTCACCGTCGTATTGGGCGGTGTGGGTGGGTCCTGAGTCTGTTCTTTCAGTTCAACGGCCATATCGCCATCCCTCGATTCCGGGTGAAGAGGTACGTCCGAGTGCGATCCGAGCCTTCCTCTTTAATCATACCCGAGACGGCCTACAGATCCCAGACGCGCCGCCCTTTGAGGAACATGGTGAGATAGCCGTCCTCGCTGACCTTGAGGACCGGTCCGTGGAGCGAGGCGGCGAGGGCGGCGAGGGTCCGGGCGCCCTGGACGGCACGGCCCAGCTCGAGCGTCTCGGGTGCAATGCGGAGGATCGCGCCGAAGGTGAGCAATCGCCCGTCGAGATCGGTCACCACGGCGCCGTCCAGGCTGGCGATCGCCTCCAGGATCGAGGGCTCGAGGTCGACCAGGTTCATGCCTCGGACCACATGGTGGAGCGATCGCTTGGCGTGCTTGGGCGAGAGATTGTCCGGGTCCTCGGGATCGTCGGCGACGACCTCCGCGTGGATCTGGTCGGGGGGTGACAGGAGCTGGGGCACCGAGTGTTCGGGGTCGCGGAGCACGACGAACAGCGCTCCGATCCGCGACTCGCTCAGGTTGAGCGCGGCCTGGAAGATCGCCAGGGCCAGGCCGGGCCACCGCGCACCAGCCGACCGCCTCGCACCAGACGGCGAACTTGCTGGGGATGTCGAGCAGCCGCCATCGCGCGTCGCTGAAGCTGAACATCATCATTCCCCCGGCGAAGACCTTGATCTCCTGGGCGGGGGTCAGCACCAGGCAGACGTGCCCGCCGGACCGCGTGGCCTTGGCGTGGTCGCGGTAAGCACGGGGGCAGGGATGGGCCGGCGGCTCGCTCCCCTGGACAGACTCGGCCCACCGGGCCACGTCAATCAGCCGGGCCAGGTCCCCCTGGAGGTCCACCAGGAAAACCGTCCGAACCCCGTCGCAGAGCCGGTGGAAACCCTTGATGGCGGTCAGCCGAGCGTTGAAATTGGGCGCCCCCTCCTGGGTCTTGCGGTCCGGGGCGGTCGGGTCCTGCTCGGTACCGAGCAAGAGCGCCACCCATCGAGATCCGCCGGTTCTCATAAGTCGACAGCGCCGCGACCCGCAGCGCCTCCAGTGCGGCCGGCACGCGGTACGGACTGACCGTCTCCAGATAATCGGCGACGATCAAGTCTTCGGTCTGGTAACTGAACCGATCGAGCCGGTGGGATAGCTCCTGGTTCAAGAGCCCTCGGAATCGAAGGTCGATCGCCTCGACGATCACCTCGACCATCCGGCGCTCCGTCGGCAGCAGCGGCATCGGATTCCCCGACTGGAACGCCAGCCGGCTCCCCAGCCACTCGATCTCGATCCCCATGCCGTCAGGGTCCTCGTGGAGCCGGTAATACGTCTCGTCCGAGGAGCCGTCCCAGTCGATGATGCTGCGATCGCCCTGGATCTCGAGCTGGGCGCCGGGGAAAAAATGCTCGAGGGTGCGCCGCAGCACGATCTGGTAGACGCCCACGATCCGTGAAATCGGCTCGATCGGCCGTTCGATCCGCGTGGACAAGGCTTCCTCCCGCGACTCCGTTGAGCAAAAGGTCCGAGACGGCCGGGGCGTCCGCTCGGCCACCAACGAGCCGAGCCCATCGAGTTGCCATCGTACCATGAGCCGCCCTCTCCATTTTTCCGTCGGATCACCGGTCGATCCAGTCGTTTCGAACCCACGGCATTGGCTACGCCGGATTGTACCGCCTTCCGCGATCCTGACGACTCGGACCCGCCCTCCAGAGCGGAATGATTGAAGTGGGCATCGACCTGGGGACGATCAAGACTCACTTAACTAAGTCGTGGCATCGCCAGAGCTTAGGATCGACCTTGTCCTCTGCCCCGCCTCCTGTTACGATCCCTCGCCCCAATTGGTGCGGCTCAGCGAGGAATCGCCAGCGCGAGTCAGGCTCGAGGCGGCCGACGGCGAGTTCTCAATGGCAAGGAGGTCGGCGCGATGACCAACCGACGTACGTGGATTCGCCGGGCATTGATCGCGGGAACGGTTGGAATCGGCACGCATCAGCTCTGGCGGCACGGCCACGACTACCTCTTCATGGAACAGTTCCGGGAGGTCGTGCCGGGCAAGATCTATCGTGGGGCCTGGCAGAAGCCCTGGCCGATGCGCCGGACTCGTCCACGACTACAAGATCAAGACCGTACTGGCCTTGGCCCATCCTCCGGAACACCGCCTGTCGGTCCATGAGCGGGACCTGGCCCGCGAGCTGGGGGTCCGCTGGATTCACATCCCGATCGTCGATCAGCGCGGGACCAAGGATCGCGCCGCCGAAGACGCCATCTCGGATTTGCTCGATCAGGCGGCGGCCGTCCTCGCCGACCCCGCGAACTATCCGATCTTCTTCCACTGTCATCACGGGCTCAACCGCACGTCGATGGTCCAGATCGCCTACCGGACCAAGTATTGCGGCTGGACCCTGGAGCAAGCCGCCGACGAGATCGACCGGAGCATCGGGCTGGTCAAAGTCAGCCACGGCCCCGATTACCGGCACATGGTCTCCTTTTACGAGAACCGGGTCCTGCCCCTGCGCAAGCAGCAAGCCCAGGCGACTCCCGCGGCGCCCGAGCGCGAGCTCACCGCCCGGGTCGAACCGCCGGACTCATCCTCCTCGCGATGAGCGCGCTTGTGGTGCGGGCCTCTCGCTTGCAATCCCATCCGGCAGGCGGGACGCCCACATCACAGGAGCCGATTCTGTCGCCGGGCGCCGCTTGATTCTCGGTCGTCATCGTCTAAGATTAACATCCGTCCCGGCCGCGGTGCCGGAAGGCTTTGATCCGTTCCAACACATTGCAAGAAGCTCGGAGGTCCCTCGATTGAACATCCGCCCCGCACGCGTGGGTGACGTCCCTGGTATTTACGAGCTGATCCGGATCTTCGCCGAGCGGAAACTGATGATCCGCCGGTCGATGGGGGAGCTGTACGAGTCGATCCGCGAATTCCTCGTCGCCGTGGACGACGAGGGGTCGCGTTGTCGGCTGCGTCGCCTTGCACGTGTTCTGGGAAGACCTGGCCGAGCTGAGGTGCCTGGCCGTGGCCGAACACCTCCAGGGGCATGGGCTCGGCCGCCAGTTGGTGGACGCCTGCTGGGACTCGGCGCGAGACCTCGAGATCGCCTCGGTCTTCACCCTGACGCACGCCGCCGGGTTCTTCGAGCGCTGCGGGTATCACCAGATCGACAAGTCCGAGCTCCCGCACAAGATCTGGAACGAATGCGTGCGGTGCCCGCTGTTCCCGAACTGCCAGGAAATCGCGTT
Source organism: uncultured Isosphaeraceae bacterium (assembly GCA_963842405.1). Lineage (GTDB taxonomy): Bacteria > Planctomycetota > Planctomycetia > Isosphaerales > Isosphaeraceae > CAVZRC01. Next base: position 48,834 of record CAWJGW010000050.1, read on the forward strand.
GATCCGATCCGTCGATCCCCGGCGATCGATCGGCGTTCCGGTGCCGGAGCTGGCCACCGCCGAAGCTTGACCGTGGAACGCTCGACGCGCATACGCCTGGTCGTGGTCAGCATGGCGGTCGGCCTGGCGACGGCGATCCTCATGCTGGCGACCGAGCCGCGCCTGGCCATCGTCTGGGACGAGGGATACACCCTCGGGCGGCGAAGCCCGGCTCCGGGACTGGTTCCGGGCGATGTACGATCCGGTCCGGTTCGCAAGAGCATGGCGGCCGCTCCCTCCGGACGAGGAACTGGTCCAGCTCGACGGCGCCCAGCCTCCCAGGCCGGAGCAACTCGATTCCCGAGTGAAGCTCCTGTTCAATCGCCAGGCGCTGGAATGGTTCTGGCCCTTCGCGCGGGAGGAGCCTCACGGCCATCCTCCGTTCTATGCGCTGCTCGGCCTGGTCGGTGACGTCCTCGCCCCATCCTGGAAGGACTTGCCGCGAGCCCGACTGGGCCCGATCCTCCTGTTCAGCTTCACGGCGGGTGCGATCTTTCTGTTCGTCGCCGCTCGATGGGGTCTGTGGGCCGCGGCCCTGGCGGCGGGTTCGTGGATCTTCCAGCCGAACCTGTTCGGCCACGGGCATTATGCGGCCTATGATGCCGTCCTGTCCTCGCTCTGGGTGCTGGCGATCATCGTCTTCGCCCAGGCGGCCATTGTACCGACGACCGGCGCGAAACCCCCTGCGACCCGGTGGGGCTGGACCGTGACCCTCGGTCTGATCCTGGGCTGCGCCGCTGGCGACCAAGTTGACCGGCTGGTTCCTCCCCCTACCCTTCCTCGCCTGGGCGATCCTCTACCGAAGCCGGCTGGCCTTCAAGACGCTGTTCCTCGGGCTCGCGATCGCGACGGTGGTGCTCTTTCTCCTGATGCCGCCGTGGTGGAGTGCACCGATCGACGGCCTCGTGCGATTCTTCGACTCCAATCTCAGCCGCGACAAGACCGATCCCGATCTCGGTCCAGTTCCTGCACCGGATCTTTCGCACACCCAAGTCAGTCGCTCCCGTGGTACAACACGATCGTCTGGACGGTGCTGGTCACGCCGATGGGCTTCCTGGTCATGGGCGTGCTGGGACTGGTCGCGGCGCTGGCCCGTCGGCGGAGCGAGCCGATCGGGCTGCTCATCGCCGGTCACTGGATCTTTCTGATGATCCTCCGGGCGATGCCGCACACGCCGGGCCATGACGGGGTCCGGCTCTTCCTGCCGGCGTTCGGGGTCCTCGCGCTCCTGGGCGGATTGGGTGCCCGGTTCCTGCTCGACCATTGGGGCCGATGGGCGACGGGCCGCCATCGTCGCGGCCCTGGTCGAGGGAATCGTGAGCATCGCCGTGATGATGCCGGTGCCGCTCTCCTACTTCAGCCCCATCGTCGGAGGGCTCCCCGGCGCGACCGCCCTGGGGATGGAGCCGACCTATTACTGGGACGCCCTGACCCCGCAAGCCCGCCGTGGCTCGCCGCGCAACACGCTCCCGGGTCGGACGATCCATTTCGCGACCAACCCACATTCCTGGCTGTACCTACGCCGGACGGGCGAGCTGCCGCGCCGATTGTATCCAATCGATCCCGACCGGCGATTCCCCGACCCTCCTCAATGGTACGTGCTCCAGAACCGGCCGGGGGCCTTCTACGAGATCGACCGGGCGCTCGCCGCCCAGGGGCATGCCGCCTACACGATCGCGAAGCTGGGCGTCCCTCTCGTCTGGATCTTCCCCTACAGCGAAGTCGAACGACTCGCGCCGCGACGGTCCCGATGAATCGACACGCGTCGATCCGGCAGGACGGTCACGGTCGGTCGGGCCGGTTGCCGCAGAAGAGGAGATACCGGCCGTCCGGCGAGAACGAGAGACCCCCGAGATAGTCGTCGTATCCCTGGGCTTCCATTCGTTTCGCTCGACCGGACCCACCGCGCTGGACCGAGAAGAGCGTCCGCTTCATCGGCTCCACGCCGACGAAGAAACATCGACGCATGTCGGTCCGGTAGACCGGCCAGCGCGGTGTGACGTTGAGATCATCGCTCCGCTTCCAGAGGACCTCGATGATCTTCGCCTCGGCCGGTTTGCGCACGTCGAGGAGGGCGATCGAGTCGCCTTCTCGCCCCGGTGGCGAGGGCCGACACCAGGGTGCCGGGGCCGGCCCAACTCGGCCATGAGAAGATCTATGTCCGGGGACCTGGAGGAAGCCCCCCTCCTTGGTCTCGAGGTTGATCACCATGGACTTGTCGGGATGGTCGGAAGCCATTGATCAGGAATTCGCGGCCGTCCGGGGACCAGAACGGTGCCCCATAGTCGTCGCTGACCCGGCGTCGTTCCGATCCGTCGGCCTGCATGACCCACACGCCGGCCTCGGCCCCCGGCTCGGCGCCGGGATTGAGCAGAACGCGATCCGTTTGTCGTCCGGTGAGAAGGTCGGGCCATTGCCCGCTCCGAGATCGATACAGGCCGGGAGCCCGTCGCGGATCTCGATCGCCTTGATGCGACACTTTGCAAAACTGGGCAGCGGCCAGGTAGTCGAAGACGATCCGCGTGCCGTCATGCGACCATTTCGGCGTATGCACCAATTGAGACCCGGTTCGGCCTCGTCGGCGATCAGGGTCGTCCCCCCTTCGACGAGGTCCATCATGTAGAGCTGCAGCCGAGTCGTTCCCTCCCTCGCGGACGCGACGAGCGGGATGGCGCTTGAGCACATCCGCAAACCGGGCGACGGACCGGGCGGGTTCATCGAGCGAGCCGGCGAGCCGGCGGCGGCCTGGGCAACGGTCAGCTCGGGGGCCGGACGAAGTGTCTTCAGTCGGGCCGCGGAGGGCTTGCAGCTCTTTCCGCATCTCGGCGTTCCGCCGGGCCGTCTCGTCCAGCTCGGATTGGAGCTTGTCCACGGATCGGGTCAGGGCGGCCTGAGGGTCGTCGTCGACGTCCGGTGCCGACCGGCCCGGCTCCTGGGCTCCGCTCAAGGCTGCCGAACCATCCATAGGTCTGCGCACCACCGAGTGCGAGGACGCCGGCCAGACCGGCCGCGCCCAGGATTGTCAGCTTCGAGATCGTCATGGCGGAAAGCACCCCCCTGGCCAGTGTCGTTGCCGTGGCCGAGGCCAGGGCGGCCTCGGTCGGAAGTCGTCCCACGAACCCCATTGACGTCCGGACCGTCGCGTCAGAAGGCTTGGCGGCAGCGCCGCCCTCACCGGCGGTGTCGAGCCCCGCGGCCAGCAACGTCGCGGGCAACGCCAGGCCCCGGCGATTCAGTCGCCCCCGGAGCCGCTCCCGCGCCCGTGACAGCCGGGAGAAAACCGTCCCCTGGGGGCAACCGATCCGCATCGCCGCCTCCTCGGTGGACAGGCCCTCGAGGTAGCACAGCACAACCGGTTCCCGGTAGCGCTTCGGCAGGCGGTCGATCTCTTCATGGAGTTCTCGCCAGGACTCGGGTGAGCCTTGCTCGCGCCGAGCTCCGCGGCCTTGATCGCCGCACCCCGCCGCTCGTAGGCCCTCCGCCGAACGGCCGTCGACCTGGCACGCAGGGCGACCCGGTGTGCGACCCCGTGAAGCCAACTAGCCCAGGGAATCGGTGTTCCGGACCGAGCCGGCCTTGCGGGCCAGCACCAGGAACGTGGCCTGGAAGGCGTCCTGGGCGTCGTGGGCGTTGCCGAGCACTTCCCGGCAGACGCCCAGCACCATCGGCCCGTGCCGCTCCACCAGCGCCGTGAACGCCGCCTGATCGGCCCCATCCCGCGCGGTCAGGAACCGCTGGATGAGTTGCCCGTCAGAGAGGTCACCAACCACACCGAACCGAAACAGGGTGGTCAATTCATTCGGAAAGTCAGCGCCCGCCGATCCGCCCGCCATCGGTTCAGTCTCCTTTTTCTGAGATCCTGACCCAATAGTGCCTGGTGAGCGGGTGCTGCTTCCAACTTTTTTTGGGGAAATGGGCCGAGCATGAGGACCAACGGCGTGAAGTTCATGCGAAATCCGAGGCTCCGAACGGGATGGAGCTGGGAGTCCAACGCCAGAAGTGTACAGAATAGCGCCGTGGAGTCAGGATGTGGAATCCGATCGGAAGTGGCCATGTGTCGCTCCACGTCCGACCGGACTTTTGCTAACTCAGGATTGGCTCGCCACAACGATTCATGCGTGAAGCATGCGTTCGCGGCGACTTCAGAAATGAAGTGGGCGGGTCAACGCGGGGCGGGACTTTGGGGTGTGACAACCTGTTGGCCGGAGGGAACCACCATGGGGTAGGTATAGGCGTAGCAGACCGGCGTCGCACAGACCGCGGGGGCGCATCTGTTCCTGTGGAAGAGCCCCGCGAAGAGGCCCCCTGAGCAGCACTTGTTGACCTTGGGCGCGCAGACCCTTACCACTCTTGCGCAATGCACGGGCTTGCATGCCACCGGAGCGGGGATACAGACCGGGGCCGGCGCAGACCGGGGCGGGGCGCACTTCTTCCAGTGGCCGGCTTCGGCATGACCAGCCAGCACGAGCGTGCCCAGGACCCCACTCAGGACCAGAATTGTCAGGTGTCGCATCATCAATGCATCTCCATTGAAGGAATTCGTTGGCTGAGTCTGACTCTTTAGCTTCCGACTCGGCCGGTTGTCGCGATTGGGAGACCAAAAGGGTTTCCCGCAAGGTAGGTTAAGTAATTCGACTCCGGATTGCAAAGCCCTTAGTCTCAACGCATTTCTCGTGCCTTTTCGAGACTTCCTGTTTTGAAACACTTTGCATGCTCTGCTGGTCTCTAGGACAGGAACGGATCGCCGTCAAACTCAAGCTGTTCGGAACACTGACAGGTGTGAGGAGATCCGCGTAAGCCTTTTTTCATTGCGCCAGCCTCGCAGCCTTGCCTCCCAATGGAATTCCGCACGCTTTCTCTGGGGCGTGCTACTTCGGGTTAGACAGCCGGTAGCTGCCATGGGTCTCGGCGCTCGCGGTCGAGCCATGTGTTTGCCAGGCTGTCGCCGACGAACTCCCACTTGACCGGGTCCCAGCGCAGTACGCGACGGTTCCAGTAAGCCAGGTTGCCCAGAATGGTAATGGCCACCGAGCGGGCCCCGATCTCGACGTCGGCCAAGGGGCGTTTGCGCGAGCGGATGCAGTCGATCCAGTTGCGATGATGGCCGGGTGACTTTTCGAGGTGGACGTCGTCCTTGCCGAGAGGTTCCTTCACGATGGAGGCCGGGTCGCTGCTGAGATGGTCTCGGTCGATTCGGAGGGTACCCTAGGTGCCGGTGAAGGTACAGCCGCTCGGGCCACCGTGGACCATGACCACTCCGTTGGCATAGCGATAGATCACGCCGTGCTGAGCGGTGGGGTCCAGAGTGGGGATAATCTCGATGGGATCGGAATCATCCTGCCGAGACACCACTGAGCGATGTCGTAATGATGCGCTCCCATATCGGAGTGTCCGCCTCCGGCATATTCACGATAGTTGCGCCACTCGGGAAAGTGCTTGTGCAACCCACGTGGGCTGAGCTTGGAGTTGTACGGCCGCTTCGGAGCCGGGCCGAGCCAGAGGTCCCAGTCGAGGCCGGGCTCCATCTCCTCGCCGGGCAAGTCGCACCATTTGCTGGGTCCACCGACCCCGACCGTTACCGTTTGGATCTTCCCCAGTCGCCCGCTGCGGATGATTTCGGCCGCTTCCCGGAACGGGCCGAACGTATTCGAGCGCTGCTGGCTCCCCGTCTGGAAGACCTTCTTGTACTTCCGCGCAACGTCGATGCAGCGCTTCGCCTTCGGCGAGCGTGAGCGTCAGTGGCTTCTCGCAGTAGACGTCCTTGCCCGACTTCATCGCCTCGATTGCCGGGATCGCGTGCCAGTGCTCCGGCGTGGCGATGCACACGGCGTCAATGTCTTTACGAGCGACGATCTCCCGGAAGTCCGAGTAGGCGGCGCATCCTTTGTACTCGGTTTTCCTCTCTTCATAGGCTTTCTCGACACGACGCCGGGCTGCATCGCGGCGCGTCTTGTCAACCTCGCAGACGGCGACCGCCTGGACATCGCCAAAGCCGAGCAACGTGGGAAGATGATAGTCGTTAGCCATCTTCCCACAGCCGATGAAGCCGACGGTAATCCGTTCGCTGGGCGGCGCCTTGTCTTGCGTGCCGAAAACCGTCGCCGGGACGATCGTCGGGAATGCGACCGAACCGATGGCTGCACGTCCGATAAAACCGCGCCGCGTGACGCTGTCTGATTGCCGCATCTCTTGATGTCTCCTCTCCTGGGTTGCGTACTCAGCCGGCAGGATCTCGACGAGCCGGCTGGGGGATTTCGATCTGTGGTTATCAAGATTGGACTGCCCGCCACTTCCTCAAACAACCCCCATCCGCGCCGGTCCCACCAGGAGGCTCGCTCGGAGCCTGCTTCCATCGCCGGTCGCTGGACGGTACATTGACGAATGTCGTAGGCAAGGTCCCCTTTAACAAGGAGTCACACCGATGGGCACAAGACGCGGGTTGGGATTCATGGCCGCCGCAATCACGGCGGCGATCGCGGTGACAGGGGTAGCGCGGGCCGGAGATGAGGTCCCGAGATACCGGCTTGAACCGGGCATGGAGCTGTCGTACAAGGGGACGAGCACATTCCGCCATCAGAACGGGATGCACATCGACGACCAGGAGACGACCGCGTGGGTCGTTCGCCGCAACGGCGACGGCAGCGTCCGCGTGGTGCTGCGACAGGGCATCTCGGTTCACGGCGACCTCACTGGCGGATTCTCTCAAGGGCTTGTTCAAGAATCAGCCCAAGAGGCCGATGGAGTACAACGTCGGATACTTCGACCTGTTCCCCGACGGCCGCCTCGGGCCCGACGCCGAACTGGGCTACCGCATCAGTCCGCCCGCCTTGTTCCCTCGCCTGCCCGACGACGAGACGCAGGCGAAGGCCGGGTGGGGCCAGCGTGACGACCGGATGGGACAGGAATACCGCTATTCGGCGTTGCGGGCTGAGCCAGGCGGCTGGGCCTTCCACGCCGAGCGGATCGGCGCCGAGAACAAGATCTACGGCATGACGGCCGACTCGACATTCCACCTCGACGCCGCCCGCGGGGCGATCCGGCGAATCGAGCAGGAGTATACGCAGGATTACGGCTTCAAGGGCAAAGGGAGCGGCTCGACCGAGTTGACCGGAGTCGAGACTCGCGACGCAGCATGGCTCAAGGCGTTTGCTCCGGCCGCCGACCGCTACTTCGCCGCGAGCAAAGCCTATGAACGGGCCACCGAGGAAGCGTCCAAGGTCGCGGCGGCAAGGCCGAAACGCTGCTGGCCGACGCCAAGGCCGCGCTGGCATCGGCACGCACCGCGATCGACCATCCGATCTTCCGCGAGCAGCTCGACCGTCAGCTCTCGCAACATGACGGCATGGTCAAGTATTATGCCGATTCGGCGAAGCGACGGGCCGACGTGGTGGGCAAGCCCGCTGCCGCCTGGGAGTTGAAGGGGCTCGACGGCAAGACGCACACGCTCACCGAGTATCGCGGCAAGGTGGTGGTGCTCGACTTTTGGTATCGGGGCTGCGGCTGGTGCATCAAGGCGATGCCGCAGCTCAACGCCTTGGCCGAGCAATTTGAAGGCCGTCCGGTGGTCGTGCTGGGCATGAACACCGACCGAATCGAGGCCGATGCGAAGTTCGTGTCCGACGCAATGGGCCTGAAGTACGCGACGCTCCGCGCCGAGGGCATCCCGGAGAAGTACGGCGTGCGAGGTTTCCCGACCCTCATCCTCATCGATCCCGAGGGTACGGTGCGCGACGTGCACGTCGGCTACTCGCCGACTCTCCGGACCGATCTGGCGAAGATGATCGAGGGCCTCCTGCCCCTCAAGTGACCGACAAAAATGGCGTGCTTTGTCGCGCGAAGGAAAAAGGGAGCGCTCATGGGCCCAGAATGGGAAGTCACGACGCGTGTAGAGCCCGAACTGACCAATTGCCAAGGACTTAGAGCCGCGGAAACTCCATCACTTACCATTCTGGACCCATGAGCCAAAGGGAGAAAACCTTCTTTCCCAAATTGCCCAAACCCTGTCGGGAATTAGCAGCGTCCCCTTTTCGGACGCCCTTTTCGGACGCCTTTTCGGACGCACTGTTTATGTAAGTTGGTTTGGCTTACCGGATGCAGCAGATTGCTGCAAATGGATCGATTCGACGGTTCAGATCGTTTCGCTTGAGAGCGCTTACTTCACGATGCAAGCGCTCTCGTGCCGCAAAATGCATTGACTCAAGATGATTTCAGAGGCAATTCGTTTTGCCCCAATGCTTAGCACTTCGCGACCACGACGACGTGTCCGGTCGATGCGACCTTGGCTTCGCCGAAGAGGACCAGGCTATCGATGCCTGACGATGTCTTATACGACACTTGCAGACCGACCGTTCCTGATGGTTCACCGCCAGGAATCGCCGCGATCCGATCGGTCATGTCACCGGCGATGGCCGGCTCGAAAGTCCTCGCCAGGACGACCCGGAAGCCGACAATCTGCTTGGTCGTCCCCTTGCCGGCGGTGAAGATTTTCTCGGTCGCCAGTAGATGCGGAAGGGCGCCTTTGCGAGACGCCTGGGGCGCCGCGACCTGGGCGCGCTTGCCGGCAACAAATCGATAGCCCGCACCGTGGTCGAATCGCCTGCGAGTCAGGCCGGAGACAGCGGTCAGCCCCTTCATCGTGGCGACCGAGATGCTGTCGCCTCCGGAGTTGTTGCCCAGCGTGAGGCTTATCGTCTCATCATCCTGTACAGCGGCCGACGACGAGCCGTTGGTGAGGCCGATCGTCGAGCCGGATTGGAGCCCCGAAGCTGGTGGCGCATTCACTGCCGGCGGGGAGGCCAGGACGGTGCCATCGGGAGAGCCCGCCGAATTCGCGGCCGGCAGGGGGGCCGGGACGGTGCCACCCGGAGAGCCCGCCGAGCCAGTGTTCGACGGGTTCAGGTCGATCACCCCGATCTCATCGGATTGCGACAAGGTGAACCAGATAGAGCCATCGGAACCCGCGACGATGGCGAAAGCACCAGGCGAGCCGAAGTCGTCAGGATCCGTGTTCGGGATGGGGAATTCCGTGATGGCGTGGGTCGTCGGATCGATCATCCCGAGACTGTCCCCGCCAAAATTAGCGAACCAGATATTGCCATCTGGGCCGGTCGTGATGCCGTTCCGGCAGATCAGCCTTGCCGGAAGGGTTGGAAGGGAGGGGGAAGCTGGAGATGGCGTCGGTCGTCGGGTTGATCGTCTCGATTGCTCCACTCGTGGTGAACCAGAGATTGCCGTCGGGGCCGGTCGTGATGCCTTCCGGGTCTACCTGGGCGTCGATGGGAAACTGTGTCAATTCGTGGGTCGTGAGATTGAACGTGGAGATCGCGTTTTCAGCGGGTGACGTTAGCCAGAGGTTGCCGTCGGGCCCCGCCGTGAGGTCTGCCTCGAAGGGCCCAAAAAAGAGGAGGGGATTCGTGGGCAAGCTGAATTCCGAGATGGTGTGGGTCGTCACGTTGATCGACCCAATCTCGTTGGCGAACCACTCGACGAACCAGAGGTTGCCATCCGGCCCCGCCGTGACGGCATCGACGCCAGCATCTGGCGTCGGCACAGGGAACTCGGATATGGCGTGGGTGGTCAAATTGATCGTACCCACTGCGTTGGCGCCACTGTCTGTGAACCAGATGTTGCCGTCGGGTCCGACGGTGATCCCGCGAATCATGCCCCCGCCACCCGGCAGGGTAAATTCCGTAGTCGCTTGGGACGTCGGATTGAACATACCAATAGCCCCGCGATCGACAAACCAGAGGTTTCCGTCCGGCCCGTCCACCACGTCCGACGGCGAGCTACCAGTCGGCAAGGGGAACAGGCTCATGGTCGCCGGCAGTCGCCGCGACTCGAGGCCCTCTACGGTGGGCCAGCAGCGCCGGCGCCGCTTAAGCTGATGAATCTCCATGATGCTTCCCCGCGAGGTGTCTCATCCTGGCCATCCACAGCCGCAACCGCTCAGGATAGTATATTTGGAATCGTTGCGTCCATCTCGCTACCAAGCCGGACACGGTTTCCACTCTAATGAGAGGGCGATCACTTTTCCACGGTTCCCGCAGATTCAGGCCCGTCCCCAACTCGTAACAAAAGCCGCCACCAACCTTGTAAACCGTCACCAGATACGGTATCCATGGAATCGGATAACCTCCGGGATTCGTTGGAAATAACCGACTTGCGGCGACTCCTCCGCTTGCAGGGCATATGAGTAGTTTGCACCAGCCAGCAGCGTGGCCCAAGTTTCGAAGACAAAAGGACTTACGGCTTGCAGAGTGCCTCCCTCGATGGAGCGTATCTGCTGCTGACGCGGAGCGACGGCGACCTCTCCCGGGTTGACAACCCCCGAGTAGCATGATGGTCGTCCGCATGTCAGACACACCAGTCGTGCTGGGTACGAGCAAGGATCTCGAGCTGAAAGCTCCCTCGGGCCAGGGATGGAGCGAAGGTCGGTCTCTCGCTGGGCCAGGGCTGGGAGCCGCACTGGAGCTATGCCGAGATCGATCACCCCCCGACCCCGGCACATTGATCCAGCACGCCCCAACAGTGCTTGGTTGACATCCATCGGCAAGGGAGGCGAAAAACTCATGAGCTTGCACACGAGCCGGACCGTTGTGGGGAGCCTCCTGCTTGCTGTGGGTCTGATGGCGGCCGCTTGTGCCCAGAGGAGAGAGGGCACGGGGACCCCGAGCTCGGACCCCGAGCTCGCGAATCGGGGCAGCATCGAGGTCACGGCGAGACTCGTCGAGATCCCCGAGGGGGCGATCTTCGAGCGACCGCTGTACAACTACGCGACCGTCCTGAAGTACCAGGTGCTCGAAGTCCACCGCGGGAGGGTCAAGGGCGAGACCATCTACGTCGGCCACTACAATCCGTCCAAGCCCCGATCCGAAGCGGCCGATCGGTACGTGCCGGACGTCGGCGGCAATCTCAAGGCGTTCCGCGCCGGCCAGGTGCACCGCATGGCACTGGAAGAATCCATGCTCGACCATTTCACGGGAGGGATCCTCAACATGTATCGCGAGGAAGACACCGACCCGATCTACTGGGCCGTCTGGACGGATCTGGTCAGCGGTTGACCGGGCCGTGCGCGCGACAAGCCGTTTCCACGTCCCGTCTCCCGGTTACATGGCCTGGCCGACCATGGTCTTCACCACGTATCTCTTCGTCTTCTACTTTCTGCCGCTGGTCCTGGTGTTCTACTACGCCCTGGATGGCTTGAGCCGGCAGGCCGGCGCGTCGGATGGGCAGACCTGCCTGGTGCTCAACACCCTCCTGGTTCTTGCAAGCTACATCTTCTACGGTTGGTGGAATCCCTGGTTCATCTTCCTGATGCTGGGGATCACCGTTGTGAACTATGTCTGCGGACGGATCATCGGCCTGCCGGGGATCAGCCGGAGGCTGAGCTTCTGGGTCGTGACGTGCGCCATCGTCGTGAGCCTGGGCACGCTCGGGTTCTTCAAGTATTTCCTGTTCTTCGAGGCCAACCTGAACCAGGTGCTGGCCTGGTTCGGAGCCGGCACGGTGCGCGTGCTTGCGATCACCTTGCCCATCGGGATCTCGTTCTACACGTTCCATGCGCTCAGCTACACCATCGACGTCTATCGCGGCACGGCTCCTCCCGTCCGGTCGTTCATCGATTTCGCTTGCTACATTGCGCTCTTTCCCCAGCTCGTTGCCGGGCCCATCATCCGCTACAACACGGTGGCCGATCAGCTCGTGAGCCGCTCTCACACCTGGGAGAAGTTTGCCTCCGGGGTCACCCTGTTCATCCTCGGCTTCGCCAAGAAGATCTTGCTGGCCAATCCGATGGGCCGGGTTGCGGACGCCGCGTTCGATGCCCAGTCGCTTTCCACGCCGGATGCCTGGTTCGGCGCGCTGGCTTACGCGTTCCAGATCTACTTCGATTTCTCCGGTTATTCCGACATGGCCATCGGCCTGGGACGGATGATCGGCTTCGAGTTCCTGAAGAATTTCGATTCTCCCTACAAGGCCGAGAGCATCACGGACTTCTGGCGGCGCTGGCACATCTCGCTGAGTACGTTCTTGCGCGACTATCTTTACATTCCGCTCGGGGGCAATCGAAAGGGCCCCTGGCGCACCTACGTCAACCTCATCCTCGTCATGCTTCTGGGCGGGCTGTGGCATGGCGCGAACTGGACGTTCGTCGCCTGGGGGGCGTATCACGGGATCTTGCTGGCCTTCGAGCGATTCCGGGGCAAGCGCAGCGCGTATCAACAATGGCCGCGGCCGGTCCGCGTGGCGGCCACGTTCGTCCTGGTGCTGATCTCATGGGTCCTGTTTCGCTCGGCGAATCTGCACGAGGCCCTGAACTACCTGGGGGCCATGATCGGGCAAGGGGGATCCGGCTCCGGGATGCTGCTCTTGCCGGCGCTGCTCTATACGCAGGGGACGCTCCTGATCATGGCCATCGGGGCCGTGGTCGTCGCCTGGCCAATCCAGGCGCACGAGTGGAGCAGGGAGGTCACCTGGCCCAAGGCAATCCTCGTGCATCCGCTGTTCTGCGCCTCGCTGCTGGTGATGTTCTCGCAGTCGTTCAACCCGTTCCTCTACTTCCAGTTCTAGGTGCCCTACCGTGCGGATGGACCGTCGTGCGGCACTTATCGTGGCCGCTGTCTTCCTCGCCGTGATCGTGGCGCCGGGCCTGATTCAGACCGTTTCCGAGCTTCGGGCACGGCGAGCGGCCGCGCGCGCTCGACATCTTCCTCCAGCCTCCGACGGCCCGGAACCTGCACGCGTACGAGCAGGGCCTCGAGGAGACGAGTCTCGTGGTCAAGCAGCTCCGGCCGTGGATGCAGTACCTTCAGTGGAGGTTCCTCGCCGATGCCGGTGAGAAGGCCGTTGTGGGGCGTCACGGCTGGCTCTTCTATCGACCGAGTGTGCGCTATGCGATCGAACGCCAGACCGGCGCTCCCGAAAGCGATTCCGCCGATCCTCTTCCCGCGATCCGATCGTTCCGCGATCAGCTCCAGGCGCAGGGGATCCGGCTGCTGGTCGTTCCGGTGCCCAACAAGGAGAGCGTCTATCCCGGGATGCTCGCCAAGCGGGCAGAAGACGCGGGAGTCGTCGTCTGCGAACAGACGCGTCGTCTGCTCGATCAGTTGGAGCAGTGCGGCATCGAGCACGTCGACCTGTTCGAGGTATTTCGCCGTGCCAAGCAGGAGGAGAGCCGGTCGGATCCGAGGCGGCTCTACCTGGCGCAGGACAGCCACTGGTCGCCGGAGGGTGCACGGGTGGCCGCCGTCGCCGTCGCGCGGCGAGTGCTCGACGGAGGCACCGTCGATCGGGGTGATCGCGCTTACGTCGAGCGTTCGGTCACCGTCCGGCGCCACGGCGATCTGGTTGAGATGCTGCGGGTGCCGCAGATCGAGCGCGCGTGCTCGAACCGGAGAGTCTGGCGTGCCTGCAAGTGGTCCAGTCCGACACCGGAACGCCGTACCGCGATGCGCCGGAGTCCGAGGTCCTGATCCTGGGCGACAGCTTCCTGCGGATTTATGAGCAGGACGAGCCCGGGGCCGCCGGGTTCATCGCGCATCTCGCGCGGGAGCTTGGGCAACCGCTGACCTCGATTGTCAACGACGGCGGAGCCTCCACGTTGGTCCGGCAAGAGCTGGCACGCCGCCCGGCGCTCCTGATGAACAAGAGGCTGGTGATCTGGGAATTCGCCGAGCGCGATATTCGTTCCGGGACCGAGGGGTGGCAAATCGTTCCCCTGGCTCGGTCGAAGCCGACTCCGAGGTGACCGATGCGATCCGCCGCAAGAGAGCTGCCCATCAGAGAGCAGATGGGATGGTTCGACGAGGCCCGAGCCTGGCACAGGCTGGTGCTTCGCGACGTCCCCGATGATGCGCTGAGCCTTGCCGCCCTGGCGCGGCTCACGTAACATGAATAATGGCCCCGCATGATCGTCTCGGGAGGGCCGCCCTCGCTCTCCGGGAGCCACCTCTTGATGGAGAGGCCCGGATGATGCTGGCGACGGTTCTCGCTCCGCGGGGTTGCACCTTGCAGCAGAACTATCAGGCAACGCTAGATCAGAGTCGCGCAGTTCGGAGTGATGTTTTCCTGATCCCGCTTCCTCAATTTCACTCTTCGTCTTGCCCATTTTTCAGGAGAGTCAAACGCATCACTCCCCTTTCGCGTAACAAATTCGATATCGAGAATATTGCGCAACGCAACCGAACAGTCTCGTTTCCCAGATTAGCTAAAATGGCCATACTGCCATAGTAAATCATAATATTATTATATTTAATTTATATTATACATAAATATACTACTTTTTATCAGTTTTCCAATGAGTATATTGATTCATTCGCTTATGGGCCAAGAATGGTAAGTCACGACGAGTGCAGATCCCGATCTGACCAATCACGAAGGACTTGGAGCCGCTGAAACTTCACCACTAACCATTCCTGACCCATGAACCCATTCATAAAACTGATTGAGTGTTTGCGTAATTATCTAGCAGGTGGACTAGTTCTACTGTCTCGCGTCGAGAAACGGCGGAACTCATTCTTGGGCCAAGTCTTGCTTCTCCTCGGTGCGCAGCGCGCAGCGTGCAGTCGGGAGCGAGTTGAGGAACTGAAGTCGCAATCGACCCGGGAATCGCTGGGGCTTTTGGAGCGGACCGTCCAGACGTTGGCGATCCGAGGACTCGACCGTCGTACAGAAAGCCTCTCCCGAAGCACATGGATGGAAACAGCTTACGTGGCTTCGTGCCCCGAGACAGTAGAACTAGGAAAGACAGCAAGAAGAGGCAGTCTAGGCAAGAAATCATTGGAGTTATCCTGTGCAAGTGACACGCAGAAGGGAGTCATCAATGAGGTTGTTCATCAGTGGATTGAGCCTAACTCTGCTGGGCTTTTGCTTCCTGGCGTTGGCCGGTTGCGGGGAAGACAACGAGGCGGCCATCAGGGAGCAAGCGTCCAAGGCGAAGGGAACAATCCCCGGGTCTCGCACCGCTCAGGCCCAGTCTCAGGACGAGTATTACGAGATCACCCCTGGACTACAGGGGGCGGGTGCGAGTGGCGGACCTCGACCGGACCAAGGCGCCGGTTATCCTGGCCCGCGGAGGTAGTCGTGGGTGATCGCTATCGGAGGAATATCCAACCGTGGAGTTGGAGCATTCATCCCCTTGCCATCTTGCATCTCGGCTCGAGCTAAT
This sequence comes from uncultured Isosphaeraceae bacterium, assembly GCA_963842405.1. Lineage (GTDB taxonomy): Bacteria > Planctomycetota > Planctomycetia > Isosphaerales > Isosphaeraceae > CAVZRC01. The sequence continues at coordinate 64,036 of CAWJGW010000050.1, forward strand.
CTGGGATGCCCTATCCGAGGCTGAGTCCAAAGGCGCCAGGCTGGCATGTCCAAGCCTGCGCCCGAACTTCTTCCGAGTCTTGTTTTTCGGGAAGCCTCCCGCGTCGTGGGCCTTCGGCTTTCTTTCTCGTTTTCCTGAGGGCATAGACCATGGCTCGAAGAGACCACGGTTTTACCTTGATCGAGTTGCTTGTAGTGGTTTCAATCATTGCCGTTCTCATTGGCCTGCTGCTTCCGGCCGTTCAAGCCGCTCGTGAATCGGCTCGGCGGACACAATGCTCAAACAACCTCAAGCAGATCGGTCTGGCGATGCTCTCCTACGTGGGTACGAACGTGGCCTTGCCGCCTGTCAGCATCGACCAGGTATGGAACATCGCCGGCGTGCCGATTCCGCAGCCGCACCAGAACTGGTCGCAGCATGCACGGTTGCTCCCCTACCTGGAGCGGCAGATCGCCTTTAACGAGATCAACTGGTGGTTCGGCGCCCGCTGGAGCGACGGCGATACCGTCTACCGTGACCGCAACCCACCCGACGACGCGTCCGGTGGCAACGATAGTATCCCCCAGATGTCAGTCCTCACCCTGCAGGTCGCCACCTTCCTCTGTCCGTCGGATGCCAATCCCGGCTCCTCCGGCACCTTCCTCGTGGGTGGCGGGAATAAGCGGGTAGGTGCTAGCAACTATGCGAGCAATATCGGCCTGAACCGGCGGATCACCGGCGGGAGGCCGGATGTGAGCTGGTTGATGAACGGTCCCAACTACATCGCCAGCAACTGGGATAAGACCGTCAGTAATACCAGCACCATGGCGACCTTCCTGGACGGGACCAGCAACACGGCGATCTTCAGCGAGTGGATCAAGGGAGAGGGCGTGCCAACCGGCCGTGCCCATAACGGTCTGGGGGAAGTGTACAACCTCGGCGAGAATTCCAACTTCTACTCGACCGACTACCAGTTCGCGCAGCTCTGCAATTCGGTGCCGATCACCAGCGCCAACCAGCAGTGGCAATGGAAGGGTGAGTGGTGGGGTTATGGCGGCACCATGATCTACTCGCACACCCAGAGGCCCAACCGGACCAGTTGCGTCTACCACGACATCAATGAGGATAGCCGCGGCTCCATCACCATGATCTCGGCCAGCTCCTACCACCCGGGCGGCGTGAACGTGCTGTTCATGGACGGCTCGGTCCGGTTCGTCAAGAACGGGGTGAGCTACGGCCCTGGTATGCCATCGCGACTCCGGACCGTGGCGAAGGGGTCAGTTCTGACTCACTCTGAGATCGGACCGGAATCGCTTCTCGTCGGATCCGGAAAGCCTCCGTGTGCCCGCCAGACGGAGGCTTTCCCTTTCGTGGGCCACTGGTGAAATCACCCCGGCCCTGCCCCTTCCATGCCGCAGCAATCGCTGGTCGCATCCTGCTCGTTCCGGCTCCAGCGGTCGGCGACCTTCCTGGATAGTCTTCCTCTGAAGATACAGCCGCGAATCGGCGATCATGAATGCACGGACTGCCATTTTCATGCGGGTTGGGTGCCCCCGACTGGGCATGACAATTCGTTCTGTTCGCGCGCAGCGCTGGTGTCCCATCGGAGCGATTCTTAGCCGCGAACGGATCCTCCTCGTCAAGAGCCGAAAATCCGACCTCCCTCACTCACCTCGGACTCAGAAATTCACCCGCACTGGTTCGCCGGTTGAGCGTGCCAGCTTTGGCTGGTGCTCGATGTGTTGTGGCGGTGTTGTGCACGAGCCGGCCGGAATTGTGCTCGAAATCGTGTCGAATTCTCGCGCCGTTGGCAATTTCCCTACGTGGATCGGGTGAGTACCCAAGCACGCGGGCGGACCGGATCGGGACCCTCAGGCATGGGATGACCCGTGGCGAGGGGCCAATTCCGGTCCCCGGGAAGAATTGCCGACGAGAGGTGAACACCATGCGGAGCTGGCGGCGAAAGTCATGGCATTACTTCAGGGCAGCCCGCACGCGCTGACCAAGGCCTGCCAGGCGCGAGGTCGGTTCGTTGCTGAAGACCAAGCGCACGAATCGGTCGCCGTTAACCTGCCCCCAATGGCGCATCGGAGTGGCGGCGATCTTCCCGCGCTTCAGAAGTCTGTCCGAAGCTGTGAACGAGTCGAAGCCCAAGGCCCCGACGTCCAGCAGCATCGACCAGCCCCCGGCCGCCCGGATCAGCGGCTTCGCCTCGCAGCTCTTCCACGACCACGTCCCTGCGGCGCTGCCACTCGGCGACGGCTGCGGCCAGGTCGCTGTCGGGTGCGGTCAGGGCCGCGGCAGCCGCCTTCTGCGTCAGGCCGACGGGCGTGACCACATTGTAAATACCCACCTTGGCGACGTCCGCCATGACACCTGGCGGCCCCACCACCCATCCGACCCGCCAGCCGATCATGCGGTACTCTTTCGAGACGGACCCGACCGTGAGGGTTCGCTCCGCCATCCCCGGCAGGCTGGCGGGGTGCAGGTAGGGCCGGCCGTCGTAGAGGATTCGCTCCATCGCCGCGTTGTACAGCAGCCAGAGCGAATGGCGCACGCACACCGCCGCGACGCCCTCCCATTCTGGGCGGTTGAGCACCGCGCCACTCGGCATGGACGGGTTCATGAGGAATACCACTCGCGTTCGGGCGGCGATGGCCGCGGCCAAGGCGTCGAGGTCAAGCCTCGATTCGCCCCCGCGAAGGGAGAAGGGAACCAGCGCGGCACCGCACCAGCCAGGCGGACGCGGCAGATCATGCCGGCGTAGGTGGGGTCCGTGAGGAGGAACCTCGTCCCCTGGATTCAGCGTCGCCAGGAGTACGTTCAAGAGGCCTTCCGTCCCGCCCGCGGTGATGACGCATTGCCGATCCGCGTCATAGGGGATGCCGCTCAGGAACGCTGACGAAATAACTCCCATGCCAAACGCTTTTCAAGCCTTGAAACGTAGAGCGAGTGACGGGGAAATCGGGAAGTTATTTCGTCAGCGTTCCCAGGCGGCCTACGTGACTGGCAACCACGTGCCGCAGCTCAGCCGAACCGATGAACGGGAGGTAACTGTTGGCGTCGTCCTCGTCAATGGCCGCCCGGGTCGCTTCCAGCGCGGCCTTCGGGGGCCGCAGATCGGTATCCAGGTTCTCAAGGCGCAGCACGTCCGGGTCCGCTCCGGCCGCGGCTGCCACCCGATCGATGGAGAACCCAGGAACATCTTTCAGCCTGTCAACCGTCATGGCTCTTGCTTCGCGATATGCCCAAGTGCCCGAACGCCCCGCTCAGCCGCGGCGGCATCGAGAAGGCGGCTCACGTCGGACATGACGACTGAGCTTATCAGCTATTTAAACAGTCTGCTCATGAATTCTGTAAACCTTCACGTAAACGAAAGGCTGGCTACAGCGTGCGGCACTTTGTAAGCGCCACGACGTAAGTTTAATGGATTTAATAGGAAGCGGAGAGGGAGGGATTCGAACCCTCGGTACAGTTTAACCCGTACACGGCATTTCCAGTGCCGCACCTTCGGCCGCTCGGTCACCTCTCCCCCAATGGCAAGTCGCACTGTAACGACCGCCTGGACTCCAGGCGGAATTCCCGAGGACCGGCTGGTCGCTTGTGCGACTTGACGGATGTCACTTCGGAAGGAATCGGGCGTCGAGAAATCGGCTCTTGCGCTCCGATTCCCCCGAGCTTCCCGGATCCGTCGTCGGTTCCGATCAGGTCATTGTACTGCAACAACCCCTGGGGTCAATCAATCCGAGGGCACTGGCCACGGTTGATTCCTTCTCTGGCTGCTCGGTCGTTCCAGCAGGACTGCGCCTTGACTGGAGTCGTGGGCTCATCGCTTGACCCTGGTTGTTCAGGACTTGGGCTTGGCGGCGGTGCGCGCTCTTCTTCGACCGGGTCTCGGCCGCGCTGGCCCGGCGGTGATCGAGCTGTTGCTTCTGGGGAGGCGTCAAGATCGCCTCACAATCCCGGAGCATTTGTGCCCGTAGGTTCTCGATCTGTTTTTCCAGGGCTTCGATCTTCGGCATCTGCTTGGCCTGGATGGCGTAGATCGACTCCCTCTGTTGGTCGGTCAGCCCGACTTGTCCGAAGTACCGTGGCACCTGACGGCTCGGGTCTCTCTTGCCCGTCTTCGACTTGGTCTCGCTCTTGGAGACGGTCGGCTCCTGGGCGATCAGGGGAAGACTGCCGGCAAGCATCATCAAGGCCGAAGCGCTTGCGGCAACGAGCACGAATCGTCTCAACATCAGCATCATCGCGTGATCCTTTCAGTCGCAGAGAAAGGGGGAACCCAACTCAGGGTGCGGGGCGATTGCTATTCTAGGAAACATCTGCCTGCTGTTCCAGACGTTGGAATAAGAAGACATGGGCTCAGGATCTCAGGATGCGGTCGAGGGCACCACGGATGCGGTTGATCGACTGCTGTCGAGAAGGTTCGCGGTGATTCGGCGTGGTGAAGTCCAAGCTCGGGGCTCGGACGACGAACAGCTTGATGTCCCAGAGCGGATGCGGCGCGGTGACGGCACTCAGCCCCGTCCGACAATTCATGCCCGTGGCGTGAGGGACTTTACCCAAGGGTGCCATGACGTTAGGATGACCTCACCTTGTCTTCCGGCTCATGGTTTGCATCACGGTGATGGTCCTGTTTTGAGTTTGGATTGGTGAGGAATTCTCATCGCGGAGACAGCCTGTTATGTCAACGGACGCGAAGCCAGACACGACTCCCTCGATCATCGCTTCCTGCCAAGCAGCGACCCCAGGGAATCAAGATCTTCATGTGGCCGAAAGTGATCTTCTTGTATCCCACGGCCCTCGTCTCCCTGATCTGCGCTGCCGGGATGTCGATCATCAACGACCGGACCCATGATCCGACCAAACCCTTGAAGGACGCCGTCGCAACGCGCGGGACAACTGACGAGGTCTCGAGCCTGAGCGACCTACCCGCCACGTCTTTGTCGAAAGTCGATCGGTTCCTGACGCCGCAGAATCTGCTCGCGATGCTGTTCCTGGGCATGTTGGCCTTCAACTTGCTGGTCATGGCCCTGGACTTCCCACGGTTTACGCTGGTGGCGTGGATTCTCGGAGGGTTTCTGATCGTTGTTCTTCCTTCTCTGGCTGAGTGCGTACTTCCGGCTCGATCTGATGAAGCCGATCCACGCGATTTTCGCCAGCATCTACGCAGTCGCGAACACCGGCTTCTACATCATGGTCTTTGTGACGTTGATGTTGGTGTTCAGCGTCATTTACATCACTCGCTGGCTGGACTACTGGGAAGTCTTGCCCAACGAGATCCTTCACCACCATGGTCCGCTGAGCGATCTCGAGCGCTATTCGACCATGAATCTCAAGTTCGATAAGGAGATCCCCGACGTCCTCGAGTGGATGATGCTCGGTTCGGGCCGGCTGGTGCTGCACATCCCGAACGTCTCGAAGGCGCTGGTGCTGGACAATGTGCTGTTCATCACGGCCAAGGAAGCGGGCGCTCAAGCGGCGTGATGAGTCGCCTTGAAGTCCGGGTCACGACCGACCAGGAGGCCGACGAGGTCACTTGAGCCGGGAAGTCCTACACGAGCTTCCTCGCGGGGAGTGGGTTGAACGCTCGCCCCCGCTAGGAATCGAAGTGCTTGAAAAAAGAATCGATCGTCGCGGTGGTTACGACAGCTCGCTGATCGAGCCGGCCGATCGATCGGTCAGGCTGCCCTCGCGATCGACCCCCGAGGGTGGGCGGTGGGGCCTCAGGAGCGGCTCGACGATGGGTGAGAATTCGGCCGATCGATCGGTCGTCGCAACCGGTCCGCCGCGCAGTTCCTCGAGGATCGGGCCGTTCAACGTGTCTTCGATGTCGCGGAGCCGGCGGGCGATGAAGGACCCGTCCAGCACGCGATGATCGTAGATCAGCTTGACGACGACCTGGTGCGTCGTCGGGTCGATCGGCCCATAGGTCAGCGTCGTTGTCAACGGTGAGATCGGATGGATCTGCTCGGCGCCCGAGCGAACCGTAGCTCGAAAGACCGAACGTCCCGAACCGCTTGCAACGCTTGTAGCCGGAGATGTTCAGGGTCCCCCACCACAAGAGCCGTCGGATCGGCGTCGGAGCCTGGCTGAATCGCAGGGCCATGCGGTAGAAGCCCACCTTCTCCAGCGTCTCGTTCTTGTACCATTCCACGGCCTTCTGAAGCTGGACCAGCGACTGCTTCTCGGGAGCTCGGAAGAGCCCGACGAAGACGCCTTCCTCGCCGTGATAGGTCCGCTCGATGGCCAGGGCGCAGTTCATCCAGGGATGCTCATAGAGCCGAGGCCAGGGGAACTCCAGCATCGACCGCCGCAAGGGCGGGTGTGCGGCACCCACCAAGGCGTAGGCTTTCATGAACACGGACGCCCAGGAGGGTCGCGCTGGGTGCCCCACCCGCGGTCCGGCCAGCGCGCTGAGGTCGATCGTCCGGCTGACCGGCGCTGACGGTATCCTGTGGGCGAAATGGACCAGATCGCCGATGAACCGCCTTGGCCCCGCCAGCGGGAGATATCTCCCTTTCGGCTCGTGCATCCATGCACCTCATTTCAATCCGCTCCCGTTTCCTCGGGAGGGCGGTTATAATACCGACGCCCGCCTGACCTGTCCACGCGGATCGGTGCGGCCTTGGAAAGGTGAATGGAGCCGGTCCTTGACAGCGGAAACTACCATGTCCATGGTGCCGTCCGACCGACCCAAAGTGTTCGTCCACTTGCTCCCGAACCTGGTCCCGCGGGGGAGTCTCCGGGGCGGCGTCGCGGTTGTGGTGGACGTACTGCGCGCGACGACTGTCATGGTCCACGCGCTGGCGGCCGGCTGCGACGCGGTCATCCCTTGCAAAGAGATCGACCAGGCGAAGGCCGTTGCCGGTGTCTTGCCAGCCGGCACGGCCTTGCTCGCCGGCGAGCGCGGGGGCTTGCCGATCCCCGGCTTCGACCTGGGCAATTCGCCAGGAGACTTCACCCCGGAAGTCTGTCAGGGAAAGACGCTCGTGATGACCACCACCAACGGCACCCGTGCGATCCTCGCCAGCCTCGAGGCCGAACGCGTGTATATTGCCGGCTTCGTCAACCTGAAGGCGACTTCTGACGAGCTCGTGGTTCAGTTTCTCAAGAAAGATCACGGACATCCCGTTCATATCGTGTGCTCGGGGACCGAAGGCTTCATCAGCCTGGAGGACTCTATGCTGGCCGGGGCTCTGGCAAAGAACGTGACCAATGTCGCACATCCCTCGATCGGCAACGCTCTCTTTGGCAACGACGAAGCTCTGATTGTGCTGTCTCAATGGCTCGAGGTGGAAAAGTACCTGGAACACGCCCGCTCTGGCCATTGCTCGGCGTGGGACGTGGCGGCCAAAATGTGATTCGAATCGGGCGGGACTGTGATATTCAGGACGCTGCGTATTTCGACCGATTCAACCTGGTTGCCGAGTTGATCCGCGATCCGCTGCGGATCGTGGCGGTTTGAGTGACAGGACACCGAGGTGCATTGTGCGCTTGGACTTACTGATGGTGGGGTGGGCCCTGCCACGGTCATGCCCCTGAGAGAGGTGACGACATGCTGGACGATATGGACAAGCTGGTCTCGTTGTGCAAGCGGCGGGGATTCATCTTCCCGTCGAGCGAGGTTTACGGCGGGATCAACGGCTTCTGGGACTACGGGCCGCTGGGCGTGGAGCTGAAGCGGAACATCAAGGACGCCTGGTGGCGCGACAACGTCCGGATGCGGGATGACATGGTCGGGCTGGACTGCTCGATCATCATGAACCCGCGGGTGTGGGAAGCCTCGGGCCATGTCGGGGGCTTCTCAGACCCGATGGTTGACTGCCGGGCGACCAAGGAACGGTACCGAGCGGACCAGATCTTCGTCTTCGCCTACGTCTTCCCGGCGGTCAACCACAAAGGGGAGCCGACCGAGGCCTGGCTCGCCGGGCTGGGAGGAACACCCGAAGAAGCCGCCGAGAGCGTCGAGAAGAAGGCCGCCAAGCTGGCCAAGCGATTCGGACAGCCGGCGGATCCCCCTTCGATCATCCCGTACATGCAACTGACCGTCGGCGACCGCGAAAAAGTGATCGGGCCGTCAACCGAGGAGCGGGGCACCCTGACCGAGCCGCGCGCCTTCAACCTGATGTTCAAGACCTTCGTCGGTGCGCTGGAGAGCGAGTCGAACGTCGCCTATCTCCGGCCCGAGACCGCCCAGGGCATCTTCGCCAACTTCAAGAACGTCGTCGATACCGGCCGCGTGAAGCTTCCGTTCGGCATTGCGCAGATCGGCAAGAGCTTTCGCAATGAGATCAATCCCCGGAACTTCACCTTCCGCTCCCGCGAATTCGAGCAAATGGAGATCGAGTTCTTTTGCCGGCCCGATGAGGCGAGTGAGTGGTACGCCTACTGGCGGAAAGCGCGTTTCCAGTGGTACGTCGACCTCGGCTTGCAGTCGGATCGACTCCGTTTGAGGGACCACGACCCGGAGGAACTGGCGTTCTATTCGACGGCCACGGCCGACATCGAATACGCCTTCCCCTTCGGCATCAGCGAGCTGGAGGGAATCGCGCACCGGGGCGATTACGACCTCAACCAGCACATCAAGTTCAGCGGCAAGGACTTGAGCTATTTTGACGAGGACCGCAAAGAGCGATTCGTGCCGCACGTGATCGAGCCCTCGGCCGGCGCCGACCGCGCGACACTAGCGTTCCTCTGCGAAGCTTACACCGAAGACGAGGTCGCGGGCGAGACCCGCACCGTGCTCAAGCTCCACCCGCGGATTGCGCCGATCAAGGCCGCGGTCTTCCCGCTGGTCAAGCGAGACGGAATGCCCGAAATGGCGGAGAAGATCTACCGCGAGCTGAAACGCCGCCAGAATGTCTCCTATGATGAGAAGGGGGCGATCGGCCGGCGATATCGTTGACAGGACGAGGCCGGCACGCCGTTCTGCATCACCGTGGACAGCCAGAGCCTGACGGACGGCTCGGTGACGTTCCGCGACCGCGATACCTGCCGGCAGTGGCGCGTGGCCGCCGGGGGCGTCGTCCAGGCGCTCGACGACCTGCTGGAGGGCCAGCCGATCCCCGAGGTTTCGTGAACTCATCCGCCTCACGCATCCGGCCTGATTTGGCGATATTCCTCGACACGCGTTCACGCCTGTGTAGGCATCATGAGACCCTGCATCAGCCAAGTGACGACCTTGATGAGCCCATTCGAGGCGGATGCGGCGGCGTATCGTGCTGGAGGCTGGACGGCCGTCGAGCTCTGGCTCACCAAGCTGGAGTCGTTTGTTCAGGAGAAATCACTCGCCGAGGTGCGTGAGGTCTTGAGGTCCAACGAAGTGCGTCCGGTCGCGGCGGCCGGGCAAGGGGGCTTGCTGTTGTCCCGGGGCGCGGAGCGCGGCACGCACTGGGACCTCTTCCGGCGCCGGCTGGTCCTGCTGGGCGAACTCGGCGTGCCGACCCTGATCGTCGCCGCCGACAACGTCCTGATGGGAGCACCGTCTCTTGAGGAATTCGCCTTCGCGACCGACAGCCTGGGCGAGGCCGCCGAGATCGCCGCGACCTTTGGCGTCCGGCTTGCGCTGGAATTCCAGAACTCGTCGCCGATCTGCTCCTGCCTGGAGACGGCACTGGCCCTCGTCGCGCAATCCGGCAGCCGGAATGTCGGTGTCTGCCTCGACGTGTTCCACTTTCAGACCGGCCCGAGCAAGCTCGAGGATCTGGAGAACGCTTCCCCCGAGCTTATCGCCTGGGTCCAACTCTCCGACGTCAGCGGTATCCCGCGCGAGCTGGCTAGTGACAGCGACCGAATCCTGCCGGGTGACGGTGATTTCCCACTCCGGCCGATCATCGAGCGCCTCGCGCGAATCGGCTACAATGGTTACGTCTCGCTCGAGCTCTTGAATCCGCATCTCTGGCAGGTCTCCGGCGATCGCGTTGCCGACGTGGGATATCAGGCCCTCCTCCGTGTGCTGGGTCCGTGGATCCCGGACTTGTCGGATGAGAGAACGGACGCCGAAGTCGAAGGAGGAACCTGAGCGTGTCGTCGGTGGTAACCCTCCAACCCGCAACGGCCATCTTTCACGAGGAGCAATACTTCGACTGGCGGGTCTACGCCTTGATCGCATTGGCGGAAGTTCTAACCGGGCTAGGGCTGCTCCACCGAAATGCCTGGTCGATCGAGTTGCTCATGGGGCTCATCGTGGGAATCGGCCTGGTCATGTTCCTCGTCCTCTTTTTGCTCCACATGACGACGGAGGTCACTCCGACGGATGCTCGCGTGTGGTTTGGCTGGGTACCCGTCTATCGCCGAGTCATTCCGCTCGGCGATGTGCGCCGCGTCGAGATCGTGACGTTTCGTCCCATCGCCGATTACGGAATCTGGGGCATCCGATCCGGACGCGATGGCGAACGCGCCCTGATCGCCCGCGGAAACCGCGGTGTCCGTCTGGAGCTGGCCGATGGCTCGTTCCTCCTCATCGGCAGCCAGCGTCCCGAGGAACTCGCCACAACCCTGGAGAACGCCCTGCGGCCCAGCACCTGAGGCACGATCCCGCCTCACCCCTTCGAGACGCATGGTCAACATCGCGTCAGGGCGCGGGACGCCGCCTTGCAAGCTAAGGCGACCGGTGGGTGGTAACTCACCCAAAACCACTCTTGGCGCAAAGCCTCATACCAGCCCGACGCGCGAGCGAGGGTCTTTCCCAATGTGCTGCAAGGATTTACGGTGACCCTCGCTGGCGCTTTCTAGTATGGCCAGATCCTCTCGCGGGTACGATAATTCCTGCCGGTCGCCTAAAGGATGGCGCGCCCGGAGATTGGTTACCCCCCCTTATTCGACGATTCGTTCTTGGCTTCGTCCGGCGGGACCCAGTCGGGTTTAAGGCCGGCCTGCTGCCGCAGCCATCCCATCCAATGATCGACGAGATCACGGTCGGCCTGCTGGCGGGCGACCATCTTGTAGCGAAACTCGTCGCTGTTGCCGTTGCGGCGTAAAGCGTGGCGAACGTGGCCGGCTCGCGCCGATCGAGTGCCATCACGTAATACACCTTCTCGGGCTGATCGGGAGCGACCGCGACCGAGCCGTTCTGGAGGGAGAAGTAAGCCTCGCGGAACGCGGTGCCCGCCTGGTCGACTTCGGGCATCGGCGTGTCTTCGAGTTGTTCCATGTCGAATCGGCCGGGGAGCAGGGTCCCCTGGCGACGCGCGATCGGCGGGATGGTCAGGACTCGGTAACCGTCGACCGTCTTCTCCTTGATCGAGCCCCCCTTTTTCTTGAGCTGTTCGGCCAGGAGCTCGGCGGCCTTCTGGGCCAGGGGACGCGCCTTGTTCATCTTCCAGGCCAGCTCGACCTGCGGGCGGACTTCATCCAGGGACGGGACGCGGGGCGGCACGTCCTTGATCTTGCGGGCGAGGTACCTTGTTCCCGAGGAAGTCGGTCAGCTCCTCCGGCTCGTAGAGGCTTGTCTTGGGATCGAAGAACTCGTCGGCGAACTTCTTGCCCCCGCTCAGCCGCGCCAGGCCGAGCTCAGCGCCGGAGATCTGGCCGTATCGCTCGGCCTCCTCGCGGGACAGCATCGGCGTCAAATCGTAAATGAGGCCCTCGCTCTTGGCGAGCCGCCTTGAGGTCCGACGGCTCGGGCAGTGTCACCTTCGACTTGCTGCCTCTGCTTCGTGGCCTCCTCGATTTCCATGAGTGCGGTCTGGTATTCGTCGGCGAACGGGATCAAGACGTCGTCCTTGATCTTGGCGAACCTCTCGACGATCTCGCTCTGGGCCTTGTCCTCGGCCAGTGAGGAGGCCAGCGTGGAGCGGACCTCGTCGAACGGGCTGATCACGGGTGGGGTCAGCTCCGGCTGTCCTGCGAAGAGGTCGATAGGCAGGTCGCCGCGCTCCGGGTGGCTGCGTTGCTCGAATTCCGGCTTGCGGTTCTCGTACGCGGCCCGGAGCTCCTCCTCGCTCAGCTTATCTTTGATGCTGCGAGCCAGGGCATTGCCGTCGATCGACAGGATCTCGACCTGGATCTGGCGGGGGACCTTGAATCCGGGGGTCGCTCGATCGGGATCGGGCAGGACGTCCTTGTACTGATCGTAATACGACTGGATCTCCTGCGGCGAGGGCTCGGGGACCTGGGCCAGGAACTTCTCCACGGGGACCTCGACGAGCTTGGCGGCGACTCGCTCGTTCTGATCGCGGTAGGCCCGGAAGACGTCGAACGGCGTGACCATCGGGGCGCCGAGCAACCCACGGACGTTTGCCAGGCGGACCTGGTTGGCGAGGTCGGACAGGATCTGCTCGCCGCTGACCCGGTTGTTGAAGCGGGCGAGCAAGTCCTCGAACAGCTCGCGGGTCATCTGGCCCTGAGTGACCTGCTTGAGCAAATCCCGTCCCATGTCGGGGCCGGTCGGGATACCCAGCCGATCGGCCTCATGCTGGAGGATCAGGGCATCGACCAGGTCCCGGCTCTTCAGACCGCCGAATGGGGTCGCGCCGCGGTAAGGGATCAACTGGGAGAAGAACTGGTTGGCGTTGCTCCGCTGCATCGCCATCGCGTCGAGGTCGCTCTGGTAGATCGTCTTCCCGTAGAGGGTGACGACCGGCCGGTCGCGGCCGGCGTTGCTGGAACTCAGCAGCTTCGGCAGGCTGTCCGATAACACGAAGCCGAACATCGCCAGGATCGCGAAGACCGCGAGCAGCTTCTTCTGATGTCGGCGAAAGACCTCAAACGACATGGAGTTCCTCGAGTTTCGATCGTTGCCTTCCGGGGGGTCCGCCACCGGGACCAGGGCCGGATGAGATCGGCCATCCGCGGGGTCGTTTCGGATGCCACCCCTTGACAGGCCCCGGTACCCTAGCTTATGCCGCTAATGGATAGGAATGTGGGGTCTGAACCGCGGCGGCCTCAGGTTTTATCGTACCAGGAATTGACCGCAGGACAATCTCAATCGTTCTTCGACCCCGTCCGCAGGCGTCGAATGGGATCGACCTAAGCGGGCAATGCGGAACAGGATAGGTAGGATTGCATCGTGGCTAAGAAGTCCAAACCATCGACTCGCAAGGATCAGGGTGCGGAGCCGGAGACCTCGACCGAGACGCCCGCGACGAAGCCGGTCGGCCTCGACCGAGAAGTCTGCGAAGAAGTCATCGGCCTCGACAAAGGGGACCGCGGCGCGCCGCAAGCCGGCCGACGGTCGTCGAGCCGGCGGGCAACGGCACGGGGCCGGCCCTGGTGATCGTCGAGAGCCCGAAGAAGGCCAAGTCGATCAACAAGTTCCTTGGCTCCAACTATGTCGTCAAGGCCAGCATGGGGCACGTGCGCGACCTGCCGAAGCGAAAGCTCGGCCTGGACGTGACCCACGGCTACACGCCGTCCTATGAGGTGGTCCCGGCCAAGAAGGAGACGATCGGCGACTTGAAGCGCTCCGCGGCGCGGGCCGAGATGGTCTATCTGGCGACCGACCCCGACCGCGAGGGGGAGGCCATCGCCTGGCACTTGCAGCAGGCCCTCGAACTGCCCGACGACCGGGTGCGCCGCGTCACGTTCCACGAGATCACCGAGCGGGCCGTCAAGGAGGCATTCACTCACACCGCCCCGATCAATATGGACATGGTCAACGCCCAGCAGGCCCGGCGGTTCCTCGACCGGTTCGTGGGCTATCAGCTCAGCCCGCTCCTCTGGAAGAAGGTCGCACGCAACCTGAGCGCGGGCCGCGTCCAGTCGGTCGCGGTCCGGCTGATCGTCGACCGGGAACGCGATATCCGGGCGTTCGTCACCGAGGAATACTGGAAGCTCACCGCGACCGTGAGCCCGGCCGGCTCGGCCGAGGAGTCCGACCGGTTCCGTGCGCTCCTGACCGAGTACAATGGCGCCAAGTTCGAGGCCAGGACGGAGGCCGAGGCCCAGGCCGTCCACGCGGCCCTGCAGTCCGTCCCTTACGTCGTCTCCAAGGTGGACGAAGTCGGAGAAGCTGGACAAGGCCGACCCTCCGTTCAAGACCAGCACGCTCCAGCAGCAGGGAGCGATCCGCCTGCGGTTTGCCGGCAAGCGAACGATGAAGATCGCCCAGGAGCTCTATGAGGGGATCGACGTCGACGGCACCGGCCCCGTCGGCTTGATCACCTACATGCGGACCGATAGCCTCCGCGTCTCCGACGAGGCGATGACGGCCGTCCGGGAGAAGATCCAGGCCGATTACGGCGAGCGCTACCTGCCCGCCAAACCGATCAAGTACGCCGCCGGCCGGTTGGCCCAGGAGGCCCACGAGGCCATCCGCCCCACCGACCTGAGCTTCATCCCCGGAACGCATCAAGGAACACCTGACGCACGATCAGTTCCGGCTGTACCAGCTCATCTACGCCGGTTCGTCGCCAGCCAGATGGCTCCCGCCGTCTTCACGGTGACGGACGTGGCGGTCGCCGCGGGTGCCGGCGTCTTCAAGGCGCAGGGGAAGGTCCTCAAGTTCGACGGCCATCGACGCGTCTGGCCGCCGGGCGGCAAGATGGAGGACGAGCTGCTGCCGGCCCTGAGCGTCAACCAGGCCCTCGACCTGCACGCCCTCGATGCGACCCAGCACTTCACCCAGCCGGCCCCGCGTTATACCGAGGCGACCCTGATCAAGGCCCTGGAGAAGGAGGCCATCGGCCGGCCCAGCACTTATGCGCCGATCATCCAGACGATCCAGGACCGCAACTACGTCGAGCAGAAAGAGCGGCGGTTCCACGCCACGGACCTGGGGATGGTCGTGACCGACTTCCTGGTCGAGCGATTCCCCAAGATCCTGGACCTGAAGTTCACGGCGCACATGGAGGACGAGCTCGACGGGATCGCCTCGGCCAAGGAAGACATGGTCAAGGTGCTCGACGAGTTCTACTACCCGTTCCAGGACTCGCTCAAGACGGCCGAGGAGCAAGCGCAACGCGTCCAGATCCCGACCGACGAGATCTGCCACGTCTGCGGCGCACCGATGGTGATGAAGTTCGGCAGGACCGGCCAGTTCCTGGGCTGCTCGAAGTACCCCGACTGCAAGGCGACCCGGCCGATCGGTGGTGCCCCCGCGCTGAGGCCGTCGAGAGCCAGCACGCCTGTCCCAAGTGCGGCAAGCCGCTCTTGATCCGCGAGAACAAGCGGGGCGAGAAGTTCCTGTCGTGCTCGGGTTACCCCGATTGCAAGGAATCGTTCAATATCGATCCGGATGGCAACCCCGTACCCTCGGTGGTCGAGACCGAACACACCTGCGAGAAGTGCGGCAAGCCGATGGCGATCCGCCAGGGCCCGCGCGGGCCGTTCCTGGGCTGCACGGGCTATCCCAAGTGCCGCAATGCCCTTCCGGTCGACGACGGAGGGGAAGCCGGTCACCGCCCGTCAAGGTCGAGGTGACCTGCTCGAAGTGTGGCGGGGCCGATGGCAGGTGAAACGCGGGCGCCGGGGCTCGTTCCTCGGCTGCCAGAACTATCCGAAGTGTCGGGGGACCTCCCCCATGCCCGACGATCTCAAAGAGCAGCTCGGCGAGCAGGCCGGGCCCGCCCCGGCGGAGACCGGCGTCGACCTGAAGTCCATCCCGATCGAGCAGACCTGCGAGAATTGCGGCGGGCCGATGCTCGTCCGCCGAAGTCAACGTGGCTACTTCCTCGGCTGCGAGAAGTACCCCAAGTGCAAGGGGACTCGCCAGCCCGATGAGGAGACTCTCGCGAAGATCACCGCGGCCGTGGGCGGCTGAATTCGCGTGGTTCGCGTTCGCCGCTCGAGTCTGCACCGGTTTGGGAATTGTTTTCCGCTGCCGTCACAGTGTGATGTCGCTCCAGTGGCGCGCGTCGAGGTATCGAGCGAGATGCCTTGCGTTGTAAGTCGCCACAAACAGTTCGTCGCCAATGCCCGGCAAAGAGCAGGGCCTGCGCCGCCAGGATGACATCGGCGTCGATCTCTTTGTCGTCGGCGGTCGCGAGCCCTCTTCTCCGCGCATCAGCCCAAAGTTCGGCGGCCTTGCGCATCGCCGCGGTGGTGATCGGGACGTAATGTCTCAGATCGTTCCGCAATTGGTCAAGCCGCTCGAGGCCCTCGACAGCTCCATCCCAGAGTAGTCCGCGACGGACCTCATAGTCCGCAATCTCGGGGATGGCGATCATCGCCCCATTCGCATTCGCCGGATCAACCAATGTCTCAGGAGTTCGACGTCGGGTTGGCCTCGTTTCCGGCATGCGTCACCGAGAGGCCCCGAGTCGAGTATGATGATCTTCGCCACGCTCGGATTCCTTACGTGATTGCCGAGACGACTTCTTCCGTGGTGCCGACGGGCTCATCGTCACCCATTGCCAGGGCCGCCAGATGTGGCGGGGCCGCCTTCGCGAATCGTTCCCAGGCGGCCTTTGGGAACAGACCGCCGAAGTGCCGACCCGTTGGTCGGTATTCCTTGTGACGAATGTCCTTGGAATGAAGAAAAACCCGATAGCATTTCGGATTCGAAGTCGACACACAAAGAGTCTGATGGAGCGGTCTCTGGTCAGGCGTCCAGATACCGTAGAGTGGATCGACCTCGAGCGAAACGTCTTCCTGGACCTCCCATTCGTTGTCATCGGGGCGGTCGGATACGAAAAAAATGGTATTCAGTAGCTCGATGGTGACGGCATACAGCATGATCGGGTCTCCCCTCGTGGTCGGATTGATGACCCACCTCCTCATGGCGTCCATGATAACCGAGTTCGCCGGTGGGCCGAATACGGCGGTTGAGGCGACACTGTCCAAGCCCCCGGAGTTCGCGCATCAGGATGGATGGATCGGTGTCGAGGGTTTGGCGGCAGGCTCCGGCCGGAGAAGCGCCAGGGCGTAAGCGGTGGCATAGGTGCGGCAATGCGAGATCGAGACCAGGATCTCGCCGATCCCGCGCTCCCGGGCGATCTCGCGAGCCGCGCCGCAGACCATCACTTGCGGCCGCCCATTCTGGTCGTTTCGGACTTCGATGTTCGTCCAGGCGATGCCGTGGCTGCGGCCTGTCCCCATCGCCTTGAGGATCGCCTCCTTGGCGGCCCATCGGCCGGCAAAGTGCTCGATGGCATGCTTCCGCGCCTGGCAGTATCGGATCTCGCGCTCGGTGTAGATCCGACGGAGGAACAGCTCCCCGTGCTGCTCGATCATCTTACCGATTCGAGGGCACTCGATGATGTCGGTACCGATCCCCAGGATCTCCATCGCAAGCCCTTCTCCGCGCGACGAGCCGGATCGAGACGGCCCGCCTGGCGTCGCGTCAACAGCGTCCGATCTCCGTTTCAGTCTACTCGCCGCCCGGCCCGGGGCCAAGACACGCCGCCGTTCTCGACGCGGGGCTTCCCGCGTCCGCCGGTTCGGAACTCGCAGACCAAACAAAGGTCGCAAAGGTCGGGGTCAGACCAGAATGGCAGAAGGCAATCGCCAAACGTTTGGGCCTGGAGTCGGCCTATCGTCCCACGGGTCGCCCGCGAAAAGTGGGCCGGAATCCGGACCTGTCCCGCTTTCTGTCTCGGACCCGAGACGGTTTGACAAGACATGCGACGGGGCAACTCAGGAAGGATGGGGGATTTATAATTATACGTCTGACCCCGACTCTTGCGTCTGGGGCTGAGCCACGAGCGGCGTCACGGTGATCCAGTTATCGCGCATCAGGCCGATCCGGACCGGACAGTGTCCG
>CAWJGW010000051.1:0-92528 GCA_963842405.1 uncultured Isosphaeraceae bacterium
GTAGAGACGCCAGCTCAGCCAGCTCGTCCGGTCGGTCCAGCAACTGCTGTTGATACAACTCAGCATTCGCCGTCATCTGCTCGATCAGTTCTTGCGGAACATCGATCTCTGCAAGGCGTAAGTTACGACCCGGGACCCGAGGGATTCTCGGCACAACGATCCTGCCCAGGTCGCAACCGGGAAACGCGTCTTGAGGTAGTAACCCGACCGCGCCCATGATCTTGTCGAGCTTGGCTGTGCAGCCGTGACAGTAGACGAGCAGGCGACCGTCCTCGGCGACCTGGAACGTCATGGACGGATTACTCTCGTGATGTGCAGGGCAGCACGCGGTGAATCCGTCCCCGCACGGTCGGTGGGCGATCCCCAACGCGTCGAGCTGGGCGAGGAACTTATCGAGTGGGCTCAGGCCGGCTAGCTGCTCGCGGGGGAATGGTCGGCCAGCCTCCGCACCATCACGTGCGAGTTGGCCTCCCGGTCTGTCGCGTCTGTGCTTCTCCCGCTCGATGTACTCGTGCAGGAGTTGGAGATGGAGGTTCGCGTGGGCCAGGTCTGGCCAGCTCTCGCCGATGCGATCGCCGGTCACCGTGAAGTATCGCTCGTCCCTGGCGATCTCGATCTGCCCTTTCGCGTCTTCTCCTTGACCGTTGAGGGCCTCGTACGACTTGCCTCCGAACCAGCGATCCAACATGAAGATCTTGACCCCATGGCCGGAAGGCGAATCTCGGAGTAGCTTTCGAAGCTGTCCAGCCTGGACTGGGCCCAGTCCGCGATCCGACCTTGGTCGTCAACACAGTCATCGAGGTCGATGCCCGAAATCCAGAGGTTGGCATCGGGTATCGAGCCAAGCACGAATCCCAGGCCGTCGATCTCACCGGCACTCGCCTCGAAGGCATCGAGCGCCTCATCGAAGGAGGCCCAGGTCGACGGGTCGGGAGACTTGCAGGCGCTCGCCAGTTGCGAGCCTGGACCGGCGGCTTGGTCCATTTGACCGTGCCGTCGGCCCTGCTGCGCAAGTCGTACTTCCAGAGCACCCAGCGGGGGTGCTGCTTCAAGACATGCGGGACGGTCGATCCAGCCCGGCTCGTAGGTGAAATGGCGTCGGCTCGGACTGGCCGTCCCGTCGATTCCTCTCGGCGGTTCGGTCGGTGTACACGCGGGGGGCGTGGGCGAGTTGCACTCCGGGGCGGAAATCTGGTATGCTGTCATTTGCTTAAGTCTTTGATGGCCCCGTCGGGACTCGACCCCCTGGCGGGGCCTTTTTTTATCATGCACCTTTGTCGCCAGGGCCGCTCGACCAGAGACCCCCGGCGACGACGAATCAACCTCAACTCCGGGCCATCACCGGCATGAGCACTCCCTCAGGAAATCTCTCAATGCGTCACGGCTCGAGTAACGCCTTCCCGCGATTTTCAAGCTTCGGAGCCTGGTACCCCGAAGGCCGTATAAGCACCAACGGGTGAGCGTCGATGGATCGTATGGTCTGCCATCGCTGTGCTTCGGCAGATCTTCGACCATCTCACGTAGTGGAACTAAGTTGTTTAACTGAATGTCTGTCATGAGTCTTGGACTCCCACATTGAAATCAAGGTCGCCGCACATTTTCCTCATGATCGACGCCGCTGTGTCGTAGTGAACGCCAAACATCGATATCAAGACGCCGTCTAGACTCTGTTGTAGTCGATCGCCTGTAACTGCTCCAAACCGCCCTCAGCAATTTCACGCGGCGGTTATTCGTGGCGCTGACGCAAATCCGATTTCCCGTCGATCGAGAAGGTATCGCATCAGAGCCAGCAAACGGGCACAAGCTCGATTTCTGGTTTTTCTTCTGTCCCACCAGTTTCTGGACTCATTCACCTCTGATTGCCCGAGTCATCACCGGATGCGCGCTGGCTTCGCTCCCATTTCGGATAATCACACGCTGGGTCCACAGCGCTGGACCAGCGCATGAAAACACGACCTCGCCTTCGATTTCGACTTCACTCGGTCAATCTCCGGCCTCAGGCTTCGACTCGGCACGATTCTGGTTCTTGAAACTCGCGGACTTTCAAATGGACTTGCCTGCTGGGAGTGATCCGTTCCCTCAAGTCGAGCACGAAGTCTCCTCCGTAGAGTCGTTCCAGTTCGTCGAGAGTCGGCTTGCATTGGGTGATCTCCTGACGCTCGGCTGTCAATCGGCCGGGCTCGATCGTCGCCCCCCTTTGCAGACGTGCGAGGATGATCTTCGCGCTGAAACTCGTAATCTTCGTCGAGTTTCTTCCGAAGTTGCTTGATCGAGACGAATGCTTCCAGTTCGTCCTGGGTGATCTCGTCCTGCCCGGCCTCAGAATCCTGCCAGGTAAGTGGTTGTGGCGCCTCTGGATGTTGCGATCGAGGGTACGAGCGGAGGTCGGAGTCGGCGCCGTTGCTTTCGCACTTGGCGAGCTTCCGCGGCGCCGCGTCTTTAAGGGTACCGCTTTGGTCGTACCGTATTTCCCTGCTCTGGAAACTGACATCGGGTCATTGCTCCGAACTTGCGGCATGATGGTTCTGGGATTCGTCAACGCTGGATACGGCCCCTTCATGTCCGTCTCGGCGGTCTCATGTCGTCCTGGACTTACCGATCGAGTGGCACGGCCCGAGAAATGCCGAGGCCTGTCGGGCGCGACGTACAATGCGCTCATCGCTCGGTTGCTTTCCCAAGGAGTTCTTCGTCCCGCATTCCTCAGGAGTCCACTTGCTCGATCCGAATGCTGGCAATCGCAGACTTTTACTGCTCTGCTATGAAGCACGCCATGACAGGAAGCCGGCGGTTCAGGTCTTCGATCTGGAGTCTCATCTCCGTCTCGTCGAACCATCGTCACTTTTCCTAGTGCCAGGAAAAGTTCGCCGCTCATGCCCTTCGCTTCCCGGCAATTCGAGGTCCCTTTCAGCCTTTGAATCATCGCACGAATCCCCGGTCATTTTCGGAATCAAGGTCCGAAGGACACAGTATTTCGACCACACTCGCATGTGGGGCCGCCTCCGGGTGACCCCGGCCTCATTTCTCGAACGACGCGCTCGGGAACTTGACCCGCCGGGTTCCCCTTTCGAGCCCTGAAGTAACCATCGTAGTCGGGCCCCATGCTGGCGAGTTGGCTCATTACGCGCCCGATCTGCTCGAGCCGCTTCCCGGCGTCTTCGGACGCTCGACGGCGCTGGGACGGGCTGCGCTGTAGCGGGACACCCGCGGTCTCGACCTTGGCGCCGTGGGTTCGGCTCAATTCGCTGAGCGCCTCGAAAAACCACTGGATGGCCTCCACGGACGTGCAGCGCGTGCCCCCGCACTGTAGTGTTGGCAGTACAAGCCCGCGACACCCGTTCGTCGACCAGCGGAAAAAGGTCGACACGCTGGTCTTCCGCCCGCGCCGTCGCGGTGGGACCAGGGCGGTGGCCTGCGTTAGCGTAACGATCGTGTCGCGGCCCAGGACGATCTGATACCCCGTACGTCCGGACGTCTTCGCACCCGGGCTCTCCGTGTCGTCCCCCAGTGCTGGTCGTGGACCTGGACCGTCAGTCGTCTCATCTCGATACTTGGCCAATTTGGAGCCTCGCGTTGTGATGCCGAAGTTCTCACCCTGTCGCCGACCAACTCACCCTACTCGAGTCGTCAGTTGGGCACAAATCGACCTGGTCGGTAGCTGGCTGTAGTCGCGATTTGAGTCGCGAGAAACGCGGATTGGCGTGGTCACTCGAACGGGCAGACGACGAGACGACGGCGTCATCTTGGCGGAGGGCAACCACTCGGAAAAGGGCTGGCCGCGCGTGGGGGTGCTTTCGACCAGTCCGGCTTCAGGCCGGTTTGGAACTCGAGAATGGAATCGTTCATTGCGGAGTCGGACCACGCAAGAACTGAGCCAGCCGCCGATGCCATGGCATTCCCGGCTTATCTACCTGCGGACCGCCACGAGACCGTTGTAGCGTCGCCTCTGGGAATGCCTGAAGGAATCGGCGCGATCAGAGGCGAGCCGCATCCGGTTAGAGCCGGTCTATCGGGCTAGGGTTATCAATCGCGAAGGCGGGAGCGAGACCATTGGTCGCCCCGCCTCGCATCGTGATCTCCCTGCAACGGCGACATGGGACCTTCTTCGGCGTATCCGGATGACCGTTCAGCCGATCTTCGCCATAGCCTCTGAGGCCTTGGCTTGGTCGAGTTCCGCGTAGACTTCCGTCACAACCGGGGAGGAATGGCCCAACACAGCCCGGGCCACGTCCAGGCCGAACTCCCGACGGAGCCGCGTCGCCGCGTTGTGGCGGAGTCTGTTGGGACCCCATCTCGGGATCGGCGGACTCCCGAGTTTCTCGGCCTCCCGGTTGGCCTTGGCGATACTGCGATTGATCGCCCCCCCGTAGGCGATCGTGGTGTACCGCTCTCCCGGGGACCGCTTCGGCTTGGCCTTTCGTTTCCGGCTCCGTTGGGAGGGAGTGAGAGGCGTTTTCCGCTCCCGTCGCCGTTCGGCCTGGCGTTGGTCCATCGCCTCTCGGGGAGAGAACAGGTAGGCCGTCAACTCGGGACGGAGCCACGGCCGGAGGATCGCTTGCGCCGCGGGGCCAAGATAGATCCTCCGCTCCCGGCCGTGATGTTCCGTCTTATGGCTCTCCGGAGTGTAGATCCAAACCCGGCCGGACGTGTCAACGTCGATGGTCCGCATGACGCAGACCTCCCCGGGCCGCATGCCGGAGAGGCGTTGGAGTTGGACCATGGCCCAAACCTGTCGGGAGACGTGAGGCTGGATTGCATCCACGAAAGCATCGGGGACCGGCTTAACCGGCTCCGACTCCCGGACGTCGGCCCGGCCCCGGCGGAGACCCGGAACGGCTTTCAGGCCATGATGGAGAGATGGAGGGACCATCTCCTCACCAACGGCCCACTTGAACGCCCGGAGAACATGCCGGACCCGCTTGTTGACTTCGTTCCGGCAAATGCCGGAGTCGATCATCGCCTGCCGAACGGTCTTGAGCCGGAGAGGCCCGAACTCCCGGGCCGGAGTGTGGCCATAAAGACGGCGGAGAGGCCGGAGAGCCAGCCGGATGCACTCCGGCTCCGATGTCGGTTTGCCGTTCTTGACGTAATAGCTGTCGGCGTGGTGGAGGTATGCCAAGAGCATTTCGTTGATGGTGAGACCGGCCCCGGAGTCGGACTCAAGCATCGTCGGACGTCGGCCCGTTGCCAACCATTCGGCGATGAGTCGATCGTACTCGGCCCGACTCTCGGGAGAGTTATGTTTCCCGAGATAAATGTCACGACCGCCGATGGTCGCGACCGCCAGGCCGGTCGGTTTGTGGAGTCGGTAAGACGGAACGCGGAGGGTTTGAGCAAGCACGGAACGGCCCCCAATCCGGTAGACTACCGGCTTTCTCGGGTTCAAAGGGCCGCTCTGCCGGACTCGGACAGGTAAGCTAAATCTAGCTTTCGGCTGGAGTTACGACAAGAGGCTCCGGTCGGAGTCGAACCGACGTATAACGGTTTTGCAGACCGTCGCCTTACCACTTGGCTACGGAGCCACTGAACCAAAATCTTAACGGGCTTGCGGCACTCCCTGCAAGGCCGCTTGTGTGCGCTTGTCATCGTCAGGCAATAACCCCGGGTCTTGATCGCGGTCGACCGGTCCAGCCACCGGAAGCTTGGCAGGTCGAAAGATGACGCTTCCGCGATAATCCAAGAGTTTGCGCGGACGGAAAACCCGCGGTCAAACGAGTCGGTCGCAAAGATACCGGTTAATCTCGTTGCCACGCTCCAGCATGGTAACGGCTTTCCTGGCACCACTGCGGCGAGAGGGCCCAGACGACGCGGAGCGTCGAAAGCCGAACTCCCACGCCGGAGCATGGGAGCGAGGATTTCCCGGGGGCTCCGCAACCCGCTCTCAGACTAACCCGGCTCCGTTGCTACAGTCTCGGTCAAACGGGTTGCACCTGGTTCAAATCAGTTTCCTTCTGGAAAACAGGCGTCCAGACTGGCGTTTTCGGGCATCCATGAGACGTGTGCCACTGGTCAAGAACCCGGCTGCCAGGCCCAGAACGGCCAGCCCTGCTGCGTAGTCCGTGGGCGGTAAAGTCTGGTCTCTCTGCGGGAGAGGATCGCCAGTGATCGGGTCGCGAGTGACCCTGTCCGTCGGGAGGAGCGGTATCGTGATGGTTCCGTTCCCCTGCTCTGCCGGCCTCAGGGCCGGGTCGGCGGCCAGCTCGTCCAGTATCGAGTCGGGCACCAGTCCCATCCGGTACCTCGCCTGGACGAGGATGTCCGGGCCCTGGCGAGCGGTCGTCGGGAAGCCGCTCGACTGCTCGTAGGCGATCGGAGTGCCCGTCCTAGGCTTCGCCGTGGACCAGGCGATCATCGGCGCCACGTGCCCGTTCGAGACCGGCGCGAGCGTGGCTCCGGCCGTCGGCTGAGATGTGCCGCCGGCCAGGCTGGAATTCGTCCCCCAGGCGAGCACCTGGGCGGACCCATCCGGCGAGACGTGCCCGTTCGCCGGCCCGAAGGTGGACGCAACGGCGGTCGCCGGGGTGGCGGTCATCGGGGTGGTCGCCGCGTGGCCGATCAGGACCGTCGCTGGCGCACCGCCGATTGGCATGCCAACCGCGCTGGCCTGGGCCTGACCGAAGCCGTCGCTCCCCAGGGTGATGGCGCTGAACACGTTGAACGCATCGATGTTGCCGCCGCTGCCGATCCAGTTGCCATTGAGCGTGGCGTCCTGCAAGGGACCGACTGTCGGTCCCGCGTACGACGTGCCCGGGCCCTGGTAGTCAATCAGGTCCGGCACGAGGAGATTGGCCACCGGCGTGCCCAGCCCGGTCACCAGGTTGTAGCCGGAGTTGGCCGTGTAGCCGTTGCTGCCGCTGGTGATGCTATTGTAATCGGCCTGCGGCAGGCTGTAGAGGGCCTGCTGGGCCTCGGTCGGGCTGGTGCTGTTCAGCGTGGCCTCGCCCGCGGCGGCCCGTCCCTGGTTGACCAGGGCGACCAGGCCCGCGAAGGCCGGGGCCGACAGGCTGGTGCCGCCCACGACCTCGAACGGATTCTCGGCGGAGAGGTTGTACGGGTCGGCGACCCACGCGCCGGTGGCCGGATCGGCGACCATGGAGACGTCGGGCGTGGTCCGGCTGCCGGTGGATTGGACACCCGCCTGGTAGGACGGCTCGGGCTCGTACAAGCTGAGACCGCCGCCAGATCCGATGGACAGTCCCATCGAATCTGAGTAGTAGCCCCATCCCGTCTCGCTGTTGTACGAGTTGTCGGCGTTAAGGTTCAGGCTGGTGCCGCCGACCGCCACGACGTTGGGCGAGAACGCGGGATACTCGGGATCGGACACCCCGTAGTCGCCCGTGCTGGCCAGGAAGGTCACGCCCGGTACGTTGAAGACGCTGTCGTAATTCGCCTCGTCGGCGGCGAAGATGGACTGGCCCTCGGGGAAGCCCCAGCTCATCGACACGACCGAGACGCCGGGCTGAGCGGCGGCCGTGGCCACGCTCGCCATCAGGTCGGGGAGCGACTGGCTGTTGGCCTCAACCAGGACGATCTGCGCGCCTGGGGCCATCGCGTGGGCCCACTCGACGTCCAGCTCTTCCTCGATCTCCCAGTTGTCAGTGCCGACACCACTGGGATCGGTCGAGGGCAGCGAGGTTGTCTGTCCGCTCTGATTGAGCACCGTCAGGAACGAGGCCGCAGGCCCGTACTGGTCGTAAAGCGTCGGCCCCGAGTCGGTATCGCCGAACTGGGAGTCGAACAGGTCCACGGCTTCGAAGATGTCCGGGTCGTTGTAGGCGTCGACGATGGCGATCGTCTCGCCGGTGCCGTCCTCCGCAAGATCGCTGATGCCGTAGGCGTCCCGGACCTGGGCTGGGGTGTAAGCGACCGTCCCGGAGGGCGCGGTGGTGGTCAGGCCGTTGCTGATGTTGCCGGTCGTGTTGATGCCGTTCAAGACGTTGCAGGCAGCGGTCGTCGAGCTCTGGTTGCCGCCGTAGAAGTTCCCGCTCGAGGAGCTGAAGTTGCCGTTGAGGTTCTTCAGGATGGAGCACACCGATAGGCTAGCATTCCTGGACACGCCGAATGGGGTGTTGTTGCTCCCCACGTTGCAGGTCGCCCCTGAAGCACCCGGCCAGGTAATGTTGAAGCCGTACCCCTGGGCCGTCGCGTTCCCGCCGAACGGGCTGGTGTCCGCGTAGATGCCCACGGCGCAGGCGAACGCTTGCGCGTAGGTGTTGCTGGTCTCGCCGCTGGTGCTGAGCTTGGTGCAGAGTGTGGCGATTTGCGAGTTGGTCAGACCCGCCAGAGAGGTGGCGTGACACTGGTTCAGATAGCTGCTGATGTACGGGTTCGAACAGCCGAACAGGCTCGGGAAGCTGCTCGCCAGCCAGTTGCCGAGCTGCGTGTCGTTGGGACCGTTGTTGAAGCTGCAGATGATGGCCTGGCCGTTCTTACCCTGCCAGAAGCTGCAGGTCGCGTACTGTCCCGACCCAACCGAGCCGCTCGAATTGACCGACTCGGGCTCGGCGCCGAAGGTGTCGGAGGCCCCGTTGTTGTTGCCGTCGCCGCTGTAGACCGCCACCCACTGGTAGGTGCCCGTCGCCGTCGCCGCGTAGCCGCCGGGTTTGTTGCCGGTGGCCGTGCTATACGTGCCATCGCCGCTGACGGTGACCTGATCGCTGTAGACGTTGTTGCTGTCGGTGCCGTTGGGGGTGGTCCCCGGCGCGAACAGGTAGAAGGTGATTGTGCCGGTTGGGTTGTACCCGCCCGAGAGCACCGCCGTGTCGGTCAGCTTGACGAGGCCGCCGCACGTCACGGAGCCGCCGGGTGTCGTATTCATGGCCGGGCTGGCCTTGCTGACCGTCTCGGGCTCGCTGCCGTAGCCGCTCGTGACTCCGTTGTTGTTGCCGTCGCCGCCGTAGACCGCCACCCACTCGTAGGTGCCCGCCACCGTCGGGACGTAGCCGCCCGGATTGGTCCCGGTAGCCGTGGTGTAGGTGCCATTGCCGCTGACCGCGACCGTGTCGCTGTAGACGTTGTTGCTGTCGGTGCCGTTGGGGGTGGTCCCCGGCGCGAACAGGTAGAAGGTGATCGTGCCAGCCGGGTTGTACCCGCCAGAGAGGGTCGCCGAGTCGGTCAGGGTCATGTTCATGGCGGCTCGATGTGGGAGCCGGCGTCGTCGGCGAGGGACTCGGCGTCGGCATGGGTTTGGGAGCGGTGGTGCCGCTGTTGTCCGAGGAGATGAAACGATCCTCGGCATGATAGAGGATGTTGGCGCTGTCCGGACCATACGCATCGTTGTTCTGGCTCGGCTCCAACTGGTCGATCGGCGGGCCGCAGACAAAGTCGATCTGGTAGTAACTGTTCGGGATCTGGACCGTGAGGGAATGGGTCCCCGGTGCGAAGGTCCCGGTCGCCTGCTGATAGATCACCTGCTCGTAGGCGGTGGAATCACTGAAGGACGATCCCGGCGCGATGTAGCTCAACAGGGTGAGCTGGTCGTTCATTCCGGTGGGTACGGTAAAGGTGACCGTGACCGTGTCCCCCTGCTGCGTGTTGCCGGCCAGGTTCGTCACGCTCTGGCTGCACCCGCTCGGCGTGGTCACCTTGTAGCTGACATTAGTGGGCGTGCAGGTGGGAATTAGATAGTCATCGAAGTTATACCCGGAATAGCTGTGGCCGGCGGCGGCGACGATGGTGTAATAGGTGTTCCCGGCGCTGCCGCAGGGTCCGCCGCCCGTCTGGATGTAGCCCGACGGCACCGACTCCTGCACGTCATACGTGCCGGGCGCGGAGACCGTGAAGCTGTATGTCCCGTTGGCCCCAGTCGTCGTCGAGGCGACGAACGTCTGGGTGCCGCTCGTCACCTGGTAGAGGTCGATCGTCACACCCGCCTGCGGGGTGTCGTCAGACGTGAAGCCATTGCCGGTCAGGTCCAGGTACTTGGTCCCGTTGATGGTGATGTCGCCGATCGGGATCGTCCCGCCGGGCGTGGTCGTAAGGCTCGGGTTGGCTGGGTTGACCACCACCTGCTCATTCGGGGCATTGTTTTCGCTGACCGCGTTGTTATTGGTGTTCCCGTTGTAGCTGGAGTCCCATTGGTACGTCCCCGTCACCGTGCCCGAGGTGGGCAGCGTGTAGCCGGTCGGCGTCGTGTACGAGCCGTTGCCGTTGACCGTGGCCGTCTCCGTGTCCACCTTGATACTGCCCAGGTAGAGCGTGAAGGTGATCGTCCCGGCGGGGAAATAGCCGCCCGAGAAAGCAGCGGTGTCCTTCAGTGTCACGGAGGAGGTGCCCAGGGTGACGGTGGTTAGGCTCGGGGTCGTGGCGATCGCGGGGTTGGCTTGGCTGACAGTTACCCGCTCTGCGGCGACGCCGTTCTCACTGATGGCGTTGTTGTTGGTGTCGCCGTTGTAGGTGGAGTCCCACTGGTAGGTGCCGGCCACCGTGCCAGTCGTCGGCAGGGTATAGCCCGTGGGCGTCGTGTACGTGCCGTTGCCGGCGACGGACACCGTCTCGGTGTCAACCAGCGTGCCGCCCAGGTAGAGCGTGAAGGCGATGGAGCCGGTCTCGTAATAGCCACCCGACAGGGTCGCCGTATCTCTCAAGGTCACCGACGAAGTGCCGAGCGTGACCGCGGTCATGTTCGGCGTCGTGGTGATCGTCGGGCTCGCGGGGCTCACCACGACCTGCTCGCCCGCGACATTGTTCTCGCTTGCCGAGGTATTGTTGGTGTCGCCGTTGTAGCTGGAATCCCACTGGTAGGTCCCCGTCACCGTGCCCGTCGTTGGCAGGGTATAGCCCGTGGGCGTCGTGTACGTGCCGTTGCCATTGATCGACATTGTCTCGGTGTTGACCAGCGTGCCGCCCCGATAGAGCGTGAAGGTGATCGAGCCGGTCTCGTAATAGCCACCCGACAGGGTCGCCGTATCTTTCAAGGTCACCGACGAAGTGCCGAGCGTGACCGCGGTCATGTTCGGCGTCGTGGTGATCGTCGGGCTCGCGGGGCTCACCACGACCTGCTCGGCCGCGACATTGTTCTCGCTTGCCGCGTTGTTGTTGGTGTTGCCGTTGTAGCTGGAATCCCACTGGTAGGTGCCGGTCACGGTCCCTGTCGTCGGCAGCGTGTACCCGCTCGGCGTCGTGTACGTGCCGTTGCCAGTGACCGACACCGTTTCCGTGTCGACCAGCGTGCTGCCCAGGAAGAGCGTGAAGGTGATCGAGCCGGTCTCATGATAGCCGCACGAGAGCAGCGCCGTGTCCTTCAAGGTCACCGACGACGTACCCAGGACCACGGTGGTCACGCTCGGAGTCGTGGTGATCGTGGGGTTCGCGGAGCTCACGACAACCTGCTCGCCCGCGACATTGTTCTCGCTTGCCGAGGTATTGTTGGTGTCGCCGCTGTAGCTGGAATCCCACTGGTAAGTGCCCGTGACTGTCCCCGTTGTCGGCAGGGTGTACCCGGTCGGCGTCGTATAACTGCCGTTGCCGCTGACTGACATCGTCTCGGTGTCCACCAGCGTGTTGCCCAGGTAAAGTGTGAAGGTGATCGAGCCGCTCTCGTAATAGCCACCCGACAGGGTCGCCGTGTCCTTCAAGGTCACTGACGAAGTGCCGAGCGTGACCGTGGTCATGTTCGGCGTCGTGGTGATCGTGGGGCTCGCGGGGCTCACCACCGTCTGCTCGGCCGCGACATTGTTCTCGCTCGCCGAGGTATTGTTGGTGTCGCCGTTGTAGGTGGAGTCCCACTGGTAGGTGCCCGTCACCGTGCCCGTCGTTGGCAGGGTATAGCCCGTCGGAGTTGTGTACGTGCCGTTGCCGGTGACCGACACCGTCTCGGTGTCGACCAGCGTGCTGCCCAGGTAGAGCGTGAAGGTGATTGAGCCGGACTCGTGATAGCCGCACGAGAGCACCGCCGTGTCCTTCAAGGTCACCGCTGACGTACCCAGCACCACGGTGGTCATGTTCGGCGTCGTGGTGATCGTCGGGATCGCAGGGCTCACTGCCACCTGCTCGGCCGCGACATTGTTCTCGGTCGCCGAGGTATTGTAGGTGTCGCCAGGGTAGCTGGAATCCCACTGGTAGGTCCCGGTCACGGTCCCCGTCGTTGGCAGGGTATAGCCCGTGGGCGTTGTGTACGTACCGTCGCCGTTGACTGACGTTGTCTCGGTGTCAACCAGCGTGTTGCCCAGGTAGAGCATGAATGTGATTGAGCCGGTCTCATAATAGCCGTCCGATAGCAACGCAGTGTCCTTCAAGGTCACCGATGAAGTGCCGAGCGTGACTGTGGTCATGCTCGGAGTCGTGGTAATTGTCGGGATCGCTTGATTGATCAGGCTGAAGCTCGCGGTGTTCTGGATGCCCCTGGCCCCGGCCGAGACGGTGTAGCCACCGACGAGGCCGTTGGCGGTGGCAGCGACGCTCACCGTCCCGTCGGCACTGATCGTCGCCGGGCTTCCAGTGATGGTCGCTGACGCCCCGCTCGGCGGCGGGGTGAAATTGACCAGGCCCCCAGCCACGGGCTCACTCGGGTTGTTGGCGGTGACCGTCGCGACCAGCGGTGCCGGGAAGGCTGTGAATATGCCTGTTGACTGGTCGTTTCC
Organism: uncultured Isosphaeraceae bacterium; assembly: GCA_963842405.1. Taxonomy (GTDB): domain Bacteria; phylum Planctomycetota; class Planctomycetia; order Isosphaerales; family Isosphaeraceae; genus CAVZRC01. The sequence continues at coordinate 12,579 of CAWJGW010000051.1, forward strand.
CGAGGTGACGGTGATGGTGAACTGGCTCGACTCGAAGGCGCCGATGTCCACGACGCCGTTGACGATGCGGGCGAGGCCGCGCTGGTCGGTGGTGACGCCCGCGGGAATGAGGGCGTTATTGCCCGCGTCGATGGCTGGGCTGCCGGGCAGCAGGGCCATCGTCTGGGTCGTGCCGACGTAATTGCCCAAGGGTGCCAGCAGAGGGTTGAGCGGCTGGGCGATGGTGCCGGTGAGGTCGGAGCCGACCCAGCCTGTGCTGTCGTCGGTCTCGCCGATCAGGTTGTTGCCCAGTGAGGCAAAGGTCCCGAGACCATCGGGCCCGCTGGTGTCGGCCGTGTTCTCCGCCACGATGGTGTTGCCGATGGTCACGGTGCCATCACCGTTCGAAAGGCCGCCGCCGATGACGGCGGAGTTGCCGCTGACGGTGCAGTTGGTCAGCATGGTCGTACCGTAGTCGTCGGTCTCCAGGCCGCCGCCGATGACGGCGGAGTTGCCGCTGACGGTGCAGTTGGTCAGAGTGGACGTACCGAAGCTGTCGGTGCCCACGCCGCCGCCTGACGTGGCGGAGTTGCCGCTGACGGTGCAGTTGGTCAGAGTGGATGTACCGCCGTAGTTGTCCAGGCCGCCGCCGATGATGGCGGAGTTGCCACTGACATCAACATTGTTCAGCGTGGTCGTGCCGTTGAGGTTGTACAGGCCGCCACCGTTCTCAGAGGCGGAGTCCCCGCTGAAGCTGCAGTAGGCCAGCGTGGTCGTGGACGCCTTGTTGTTCAGACCGCCGCCGTTCTCAGAGGCGACGTTTCCGCTGAACGAGCACTTGTACAGCGTGGTCGTGCCGTAGAAGAGGTTTTCCAGGCCGCCGCCGTTCTCAGAGGCGGAGTCTCCGCTGAAGGAGCAGTTGGTTAGCGAGGTCGTGGCCCCGTAATTGTTCAGACCGCCGCCGTTCTCGGAGGCGAGGTTTCCGCTGAAAGAGCAATTGGTCAGCGTGTTCGTGCCGAAGAAGGTGGATATGCCGCCGCCGTTGACGGCGGAGTTGCCGCTGATTGTGCAATTGTTCAGAATGGCCGTGCCGACGAAGTTATTAAGGCCGCCGCCGTCCCCACCGGCAGAGTTGCCGCTGATGGTGCAGTTGGTCAGCATGGTCGTACCAAGATAGTCGTACAGGCCGCCGCCGTTCCCATAGGCGGAGTTGCCGCTGACGGTGCAGTTGCTCAGCGTGGTCGTGCCGTATTCGCTTGTGTACAGACCACCACCATTGACGGCGGAGTTGCCGCTGATGGTGCAGTTGGACAGCGTGGTCGTGCCGAAGTTGGCCAAGCCAGCGCCGGCGCCGCTCACACCGCCCTTGGTAATTGTCAGTCCGGAAATTGACGCCGTGACACTCGCGTCAACCTGGAACACTCTGCTGGCATTGTTGCCACTGATGCTGAGCAGGTCCGCACCGGGGCCGTCGATCGTGGTCGGAGCCGAGGTGTTGCTTAGCTCGAGAACGCCACTTGACAGCGTGATCGTCGCCGGCGTGGTGATGTTGAAATCGATCGTGCTGGCGCTAGTGGCCGCATTCGCCTGCGCGACGGCCCATCGTAGAGTGCCAGTGCTGCCGTTGTCGTACGTGCTGGTGACCTGGAATGTGGAGAGCATGTGGCGGTCCTCCAGCACCATCACTGTCGGCCGCAACCGCCGCCGTTGGAGTTGCCGGCCCTCGAACATCCCCCGCCTGCCTCTCCACTGATCCCTCGCTCCGTTGCGACTCATTTCTCGCGCTCCCCTGGTGATGAACAAGCTCTGGCGATGAGCAGCTTTCTTACGCCCTCGCGAACGCCCGCGGCTCACTCGCGGTCCCGGCCGACTCCGCCGCGCCGCGGGTCGGGTCGGCTGGCGCCCGCAGAAGACGCCACCACATCGGCCAGCGCGGCCTCTGGCAACACGAACGAGTTCTCCAGCGATGTGTGAACAGCCCGCAACGGCGCCTGGGCTTCTACCTTCGGGCGGCTCGGGCTCTGAGTTTGTGAAACAATCGGATAGCGGATTCCAAATTACGAATCGCGAATTCGTAAATGCTTTTGAAATCAGGCTTTATATCCATCCGCAATTCGTAATTCGTCATCTGGAATCGATTTCTTCACAGCCTCTCAGCGTAGGTCCGACGGGGAAACCTCCTGTAACCATGATTTCTACCATCCATGTTCAAAGGGTCGATCTTGGCGATTCGGAAGGGAATCGCGAATGTGGGACTCACGATGCTGTCGCCTCTAGCGGACCCCGACTCATCCAGGCAGGGCGCCCGCTTTTGGAGTCGTTGCCGGTGTGTTCTTCGAGCGATGAGCGTTCGCCGCGCCCGATGCAAACGGCGAATTCTCTTGGCCGTTGCTCGGGCAGGTCATCCTGTCCCCGACTAGAGACCTTCCTTCGCAGGCGATTGCGGTGCCGCTGGAACAGCTCGGCAAGCGGTGGGCGATTCCCGCTCTGGAGCTGATCGAGCAGGCGGATGCTCTCGCTCGGCGAATCGTTCATGTCGTTGCACATACCCAATGACTAGGACGCCGCCGCGATTTCGGGAATAAAACGGGGTGTTTTTTTCACAATGTTGCGATCCGACATCGTATCGTTCAGTCCGGAACGCAGTCTTACCGACACGGCATCACCGCGCTAGAGTCCTGGGGAACCGCAGGGAGCTGCGGGAATTGTGTTACCGTTCTCTATCACTTCCTGCCCGATCAAAGTAGGCTCCCGCACAAACGGACGAGAGATGATGCCAAGGGTCGCTCGTGGCAGAATACAACGGCTGAACAACCGATGGGGATGTTGATGTCGAGATGAGGTAAGCGAGGGTCTCTTGGCCCTCTCGCGGCCGGCCAAGCTGCTCCCGAACGGAGTGCCGAAACCGGTTGATTTCGGCACTCCGATCCGTTGAAATTGATGAAGTCGTATCCCTTTCACGCTAGCGAACTCACTGCCTGGGTGATCGCCATGTCCCATCCTCTCGCCGAGGTCTTCGCAAGGTCTGATCTCACTCGTTGCCGCCCTGTCGGTGCCGGCCGGGGCCAACGTGAACACCACGCTCGCGAGCCAGCCCCCGAGCGATGACCGCCCGGACGCCGGGCCCCGTGTACCAGCAACGACGAGGGCTGGCCAACAATCCTTCCTCGGTATCAAAGGTGGAGAGGAGCGTGAGGTCCGCGGGGTCAAGCTCTGCTGGTGCCCGCCGGGACGGTTCACGATGGGCAGCCCGCCCGGCGAGCCGGAGCGTCGCCCGGGCGAAGACTAGGTCGTGGTCACGCTGACCAGGGGCTTCTGGGTCGGGAAGTACGAAGTCACGCAGGGCCAGTGGAAGCGAGTGGTGGGCGAGTTTCCCGGCAAGCTGACAGCTGGCGACGGCGACGACTTCCCGGTTTATGACGTCAACTTTGCGGAGGCGGAGAGGTTTTGTCAGAAGCTGACCGAGAAGTCCCGTGCGGCCGGCGACTTGCCGAAAGAGTGGGAGTTCCGTCTGCCCACCGAGGCGCAGTGGGAGTACGCCTGCCGGGCCGGGACCACGACGGCAACCGCGTTCGGTAACACGCTGAGCAGCAAGCAGGCAAACTTCCAGGGGAAACCGTACAACGGGGCAGAGGAGGGACCATCGCGGAAACGGGCTGCTCCGGTCGGGAGCTATCGGGCCAACCCGTGGGGCGTGCACGATATGCACGGCAACGTGTTCGAGTGGTGCCGAGACTGGCATCACGCGAAACTACCGGGCGGTGTGGACCCCGATCGGTATTCCGCGAGGGCCACGGCGATGGTCAATCGGACCGGCAGCGTGTCCAGAGTCCGTCGGGGCGGGTGCTGGGCCGACGAGGGTTGGCCCTGCCGGTCGGCCTTTCGCCTGCGGTTCGAACCCGAGCGTAGGAGCGACCACATCGGCTTCCGCGTTGTTGCTGTCCGCCCCGGCCCAAACCCGACAATCGTGTCACCACGGGCAAAGTAGCAGTCCGGGACATCGTCTGCCAAGGTCTCGGCTTTCCGCCGCGAATTGAAAGAGATCGGGGATTTGGGCGAGCCCGGTGCCCTGGCCATTCTCGGGGATTTGTAGCCCGCGCGATCGCGACCTTCCTCTCCAGGAGGGTGAGTTTGTCGTTCCCCACAAGACCGACCACGGACTCGGCCGCATCCTTCCTCCACGACGAGGACGTCCCTCGCTTCAACGTTGGCCACGGGCTCATGAACTGGCACGCCGACGCGTCCTGATTGCTACCATGCCCTCGCCGTCTCCCTTCCAGGGCCGAGCCAGAGGGCCACGACTTTCTCCTGGTTTGACTCATAATATGGCAGGACATCATTTTTGGTGAGCTGAAACCGGTCCCTCGTGCGCATTATGTAATAGAGAGCTCTCGAACTGCGCCGAGGAGGCACCGCGATGTCCGAATCGGGGGAACCACCCGAACTGCTGGCTCAAGCTGCCGCCGGGGACGAGACGGCCCTGAGCCAGCTCTTCTCCCGCTATCGCAAGCGGCCCAAGCAGATGATCCGCCTCCGCCTCAACCGGCGGCTCCAGGGCCGGGTCAACGATTCGGATATCCTTCAGGATGCCTATCTCGAAGCGGCTCAAAGACTTCCTGATTATCTGACGAACCGGCCGCTGCCGTTTTTCCTCTGGCTGCGGCACATCACGGGTGAGAAGCTGATCGATGTGCACCGCCGCCACCTGGGGGCCAAATGCGCGACATCGCCCAGGAAGTCTCGCTGCACCGTGGTCCGATGCCGGCGGCCAGCTCCGCCGCGCTGGCCGCCCGGTAGCTGGGCCGGCTGACCTCGCCTTCGCAAGCCGCCGTCAAGGCAGAAAACCGGCTCCGCGTCCAGGAAGTGCTCAACAGCATGGACCCGATCGACCGGAAAATCCTGGCCTTGCGGCATTTTGAACAATTGACAAATGCTGAGGTGGCCCAGACCCTGGAGATGAATGAGTCGTCGTGCAGCAGCCGTTACTTGCGTGCGCTGAAGCGTCTCAAGGACGAGCTGAGTCGATTCCCGGGCCTTCTCGGCGATTGATGCCTCTGGGTGCGAAACCGCACCCATGCCGGTAGGAGCTTCCATGGAAACCGGTTCGCAACGGCGCGAGACCATCGAGCAACTGGCGGAAGAATACGTCGAGCGGTATCGGCGCGGGGAACGGCCGCCGCTCTCGGAACATACCGAGCGTTATCCGGATCACGCCGAGCAGATCCGGGACCTGTTCCCCGCCCTGGTCATGATGGAGCGAATCGCCCCGAGCAGCGAAAGCGAGCTCCTGTCGGGCGTCGAACCATTCCCGCACCGGGGACCGGGCGAGTACCCCGAGCAGATCGGCGACTACCGGATCCTCCGCGAGATCGGCCGGGGCGGCATGGGGGTCGTGTATGAGGCCGAGCAGATCTCGCTGGGCCGCCGGGTGGCGCTGAAAGTCCTGCCGCGGCAGGCGTCCAGCGACCCGATGGTCCTGGAGCGATTCCGCCGTGAGGCCCGCGCCGCGGCCCGACTGCACTACACCAACATCGTTCCGATCTATGATGTCGGCCAGGATGGAGATGTCCGGTATTACGCGATGCAGTTCATCCTGGGTCAGGGCCTGGACCTGGTGATCGCCGAGCTGCAAAGACTCCGCGACCGGGCCGGGTCCGAGCCCAAGATCAGGGCGCCCTTGGAGGGCCAGTCTCCTTGGCCCCGCGGAGAGCACTCCCGCCAGGGCATCGAGGACCCGTCCGTCGCCGAAGGGGTCGAGCTCGGCGCGGTATTGCGGTCGATTCTGACCGGTCAGTTCGACCCTGACGGCCAGTACCCGGAGCAGGTGGGAGCCTCACCATCAATGCGGGCCAGGGCCTTCGCCGGGGACCGCGCAACACCGACCGGGACCGCGAAGGAAACTTGTGCAGCCGAATCCGACCCCGCACAGACGCGCGCCGAGACCGACAGTGCGATATCGAGCGAGATAACCGGCATACTCACTGGGCTGGGTTCCTCCGGCCCTTCAGGCCGCGAGACGCCCCCAGGGATGCTCCCTGGGCTGGGTTCCTCCGGCCCTTCAGGCCGCAGCAAGACCCAGTTCCCAAACTCTGTGACGATCCGGAGCGTTTCGATTCCATCGGGGAACACTACCGTCTCGTGACAGGCGGATTGGGTAGAACGGGGCTCGCTCCGTCGTTCTCTGGCTCAACGCCCGGGCTTAACTATTCTCTGCAACGCACAGTAATCACGCTCTACAAGTACGCCCTGGCGGGCGACGCGTCGAGCAAGACGGCCGTCTCGCTCGCCAATGCCAACGTGTCGGTCATCGATCATGCGATCGAGATCGACTTCGGGTCCGGGGGGATTGGTGGGAACCCGAACACGACGGCGGCCAACGGCTATTACGAGCTGGACGTTGTCTTGCCAAACGGCCAGACGGCGATCGACCACTTCTACCGCCTGCTGGGCGATGTGAATGGTGACGGCATTGTGGACCAGAACGATCTGAACGAGATCGCGGCGGCGCGAGGCCAGTCCTTGGCCCAGATCGCGACGGCAATCAACCAACTCGAGCGGTTCCGGCTCGCGCTGAGCTATGAATCCGACCACGCCGAGTCCCACCACAAAATGGCGATATCCCTCATGATGCTTGGCCGCCGGGCCGAGGCGGTGGCCGCGCTGGAGACCGCGATTCGTCTGCAACCGGACCGGCCGGAGCCCCAGCTCGCGATGTGCCGGGTGTTCGCGGAGGACGGCGATTTCGAGCGGTCCCTCGCCGGCATCCGCGGGGTCCTGGCCCGGTCTCCCAGGTCGGCCGAGGCCTACTTCCAGCTCGCAATGCTCCTGCGCGAGCGGCTTCCCGACGAGGATTTCCAGGCGATGACCGCGCTGATGGCTCATCCCTATCTTTCCGAAGATGCCCTGGCTCACCTGGCATTCGGGATCGCGACGGTCCACGACGCGCGAGGGGGCTACGAAGAAGCGCGCAGAGCTCTTCACGATCGGCAATGCGCACCAGGCCGCGAGCCTGGCACGGCGGGGTGAGACGTTCAATTGCGAGCGGAATGCCCAGATTGTCCAGGGGATCATCGACTCGTTCACGCCCGACGTCTTCCAGATGGTTCGGGGGCGGGGCAGTCCCAGCCGGCGTCCGATCTTCGTCGTCGGCATGCCCCGCTCGGGCACGACGCTGACCGAGCAGATCCTCGCCAGCCACCCGTGCGTGTTCGGTGCGGGGGAACTCGATGACGTCGCCGATCTGGCCCGCCGGCTCGCCCTCCCGTCCAACGGCCCCTCAGACCAGGTGAGGAATCTGCTCGAGAAGGATGATTCATCATTTCGCGAACTGGCCGACAGGTACCTCGCCAAGCTCGAGGAACTCAATCCTTCGGTCGAGCGCGTTGTCGACAAGATGCCCTTGAATTATCTGCACCTCGGGTTGATCACGGCCCTGTGGCCCGAGTCGAGAATCGTCGTCTGTCGGCGGGACCCGCGCGACATCGCGGTCTCGTGCTGGGCGACCTGCTTCGCGACGGTCCCCTGGGCCAACGACCTCCGCGTGGTCGCCGAGCAGATCATCGAACACGATCGGCTGATCGCCTACTGGAAGACGGTGTTGCCCATCCCCCTGATCGAAGTCGTCTACGAGGAGTTGGTCGCCGAATTCGAGCCACAGGCCCGGCGCCTGGTCGAGGCGGTGGGTCTGCCGTGGGACCCGGCCTGCCTGGAGTTCCACTTACTCAAACGCACGGTCCGGACGGCGAGCCTCGGCCAGGTCCGGAAGCCGATCTACTCGAAATCGGTCGGACGTTGGAAGAATTACGAGGCCGCCCTGGCCCCGTTTTTCGAGACATTCGCTCGGTGTCATCATAGCATCCTCAACCAAGTGCCGTAAGCCGGGAGATGGGCCGACCGCGTCTTCGTGCCGGATGAGACACACATTGTGAGGAAGCCGGACTCGTTTGAGAGACGTCGGGCGGCCAGTGGGACGTCCAGCTACGGCCGCGAGATCGGCGTGAGAAACCCCTGGCTTCGCAACCATCGGGCGCACAGATCTGTCCAGGTGGCATACGGTCGATCGCTGGAGCGGACGCCGAAATCGTGCGCGGTATTGGCATAAACGTGCAGCTCGGTCGGGACGCCAGCCCTTCTCAGGGCCAGGTACATGAGCACGCTGTGCTCCGGAGGGCTGACGGTATCGGCCCCGCCGTGGACCAGGAAGACCGGCGGCGTCCGGGCCGGGATCGTCAGGCCGGGAGCGATTTCATCCTTGTCCTTGGTCTTGAGGTAACCCGAATAAACCGGGATTGCGAAATCCGGCCGGCAATCGATCTTGTCGATGTCGTCGATCGTCTGGTAGGTTCGCTTTTCGAAGCCGGTGGCCGTGGCGATGGCCAGATGTCCCCCGGCTGAGAAGCCGATGATCCCGATGCGGTGGGGATCGATGCCCCAGTCCTTGGCTTTGCTCCGGACCAAGCTCACCGCCCGCTGAGCATCTTGCAGCGGCCGTCGAGCCGGCTCGCTCTTGACTTCGTCGGGACGCCGCGGCACCCGGTACTTGAGGATGATGCCGGTCACCCCCAGCGAATTCAGCCAGCCCGCAACCTCCTCGCCTTCCAACTGCCAGTAAAGGTTCCAGTAGCCGCCCCCCGGGCAGATCAGCACCGCGGTGCCGGTGTCCTTCTCCTTGGCCGGCCGATAGATCGTGAGGGTCGGTTGCGTGACGTTGGTCACGAGCCTTGTCGGTTCGGTCACCTCGAGCTTCTCGCGCGACTCCTGCGGCGACATGCGGACATATTCCGCACCGATCGTGCCGGGCTCGTCCGGAGCCTTTCCCGGCCAGAGCTCCACGACCTGGGGTTTGTCGGCACCTGCCGACGCCAGGGCGACGCACAAGAAGGCGAACAGGGAAACTGCTGTGACGAATCGGATCATGTCAGTTCCTCGGTTCGAGAACGAAGAAAACGTCCCGCATCGTCGTCATTACGAGTCGTCAACGCCGTGCCATCGGCACGGTACGCGGTACGCCGTGTCCGTGCGATTCTACCCGTTGGACTTGCGACTCATAAGCCCCGGCCGCTGTTGATGCGTCGAAGTCGGAACCATTGTGGTTGGTTGAAACGGCGAAGAAGCATTGTGGCCGACGTGGCCATGCCATGGTAAGCTCGGGTCATCCCGTGTGATCGATGCAGCCTTACCCAAGGCATTCCAATATGGAGCAAATTAACATGAAAGCATGGCGAGCGATGGTCGGGCTGTTCGCAGTCGCGATCCTGGGAATCGGGGAACGGCCGACGTTCGGTCAAGACGTCAAGCCGGTTGCATTCCTCAAGCCGGCGCCCAACACGGCGGATGAGCCGCTGGCGAAGGAATTTTCGCTGGCCCGAACGGCTGCGTATCTCGACGCGGGATCGTTGTGGTGGACGCGGGAAAAAAAATGCGGCACGTGCCACACCAACTTCCCCTACTTGATGGCCCGGCCCTTGCTGAAAGAAACGCCCCTGGCCGGTCACGACGAGGTGCGCCGGTTCTTCGAGGACCGCATCGCCCACTGGGACGACGATGCCAAACGGGCCAGACCGTCGTCAGACACCGAGGTGGTCGCCACGGCGTGCGTTCTCGCGATCAATGATGCCCAGACCACCGGCAAGCTGCACCCGCTGACCCGTCGAGCGCTCGACAAGATGTGGACGATCCAGCTCAAGGGCGGTGCCTGGGACTGGGCGAAATGCCGTTGGCCTCCCTTTGAACATGACGACTATTTCGGCGCCGTCTTTGCCGCCGTGGGCGTCGGCTCGGCCCCGGAGGATTACGCCCGCAGCGCCAGTGCCAAGGAAGGGCTTGCCAGGCTGCAAAGCTATCTGAAGAGAACCTCTGTGCCCAACTTGCACCACAAAGCGTGGCTGATGTGGGCCTCGGTCAAGCTCGACGGCTTGATGACGCCGGAAGAGCGTGCAGCAAACGATCGCGGAACTACTGGCCCTTCAGCAGCACGATGGCGGCTGGAGCCTGCCGTCCCTGGGTTACTGGCAGGGGAACGACCCAAAGCACGGCATTGACCCCAACGCCGCCAGCGACGGCTACGGCACCGGCCTGGTCGTCTACGTCTTGCGCCAGGCCGGGCTTCCCGCCAGCCAACCGGCCATCCAGAAGGGCGTGAAGTGGCTGCGGGCCAACCAGCGCGAGTCCGGCCGCTGGTTCGTGCGCTCGCTGAACACCGACAATTTCCACTATATCACCAATGCGGGTACCAGCTTCGCGGTGCTGGCACTCAAAGCGTGCGAGTGACTCGGCTGCGGCCGGCGAAAGTGAAGCGGACCCAACTCGTGAGGACCGCCGGCCGCGTCACCGGAGGAGATGCTGTATCGGCGAGTCGGCCGCAATCCATCCGAGAAGCCGGCGAGTCGGCGCGAACATCCCAGCCGCCTTCGGCGTCTCCTAGATACCGAACACCCCGGCAACGGCCGGCACGGCAAGCCGTCTTGACACTTCCCACGGCTAAGGCCAGGGGATTCTCAGTTCAGATACCCGGTCGTTCGTTGGCGACGTCGTGCGCGAGCCGGCCGGTGGCGGTCAGAGCAAGCCCTTCTCGGTTTCGATTGATGGGCCGATCGGTCGGTTGACGACGCTCACTCTAAGTAGCATTCGCATGAGCGGTCCAGGGAGGTTCGGGCGGGGATGGGTGTCCACCGAGGCATCCAGGTAGGTTCTGCCATGACAACCAAACCGCAGTTCAAGTTGCGGAAACTCCTCTGGGCGATCGCCTTCCTCGCCATCGCCTTTGGGATCGGTCGCTATCCCTACTTTTATCTCCAGTCCAACGCACGTTTTCAGTCACGATCCCAGCAGGCGACTGCTCTCATTTCGTCCTATCGCTCGAATCGCCCGCCGGAGATCGTCAACCTGGACTGGCAGACTGCGATTGATGTTGTCCAGGACGCGTGGACCAAGACCATCGCGGCACGGGAGTACATCGCCGACGACGAGCTCGAGGGCATCCTGAGTCGAATGCGCGGGCTCGCTGGCCGGTCAGACCCTACCAGAGCCGAGGGTGATCTCTACGCGATCATGGACTTATTGGGGCACTTCGGGTCAAAAGTGCCGAGTACCAACTACCTTTACTCCATGCGTTCTGCTCTCAAGGAGAAACTGCAAGGTAAGGCGGGGACCAGTACGGGCGTTATCTATTACGCCAGGATGATGGCCGGTGAGAGGTCCCCTGACGTTTTCGCCGACGCTGTCCGCGGGACTGACGCACGCGGACTGGTCTACCCGCGCTATGGCGTGCCGCGCGCTCAAGGAACTGGGACTTGCGGGCCGCCGTAACGAGGCGATCGAAGCGGAGGTCCGTGCACTCAAGGACGACGACGCCCTCGTGCGACAGATCGCCCTCGAATCGCTCGCGGAGCTGGGACCGGAAGCCGTGTCAACCTTCCCGGCGATCGACAATTTGCTCCGCCGAGACCCCTCGTCGCAAGTCCGAGTCACTGCCGCTCACGTGCTAGCCCAGCTTGATCCATCCGGGAAGTTGTCTGTCCCCTTGCTCGCGGCGATGCTCCGCGATCGCGATTTTGGGCTCCGTCAATCCTTTGCTCCGGGACCTGGACAGTTTTGGGCCCAAGGGCGAAGCGGCGACTCATGGTCTGACCGAAGTCATCGAGCAGGATGAAGATGACTCGGTCCGTACGTGGGGCCGCCCAGACACTGTCCCGGGTCAGTCCCGCATCGATTTCCGTCCCGATCCTGCTCAGAGCACTTCGTCGCGAGCAGAGCCGGAAAGCTATCCCAGTCGCGGGCTCGATCCTTCAGACGCTGGGACAGATCGGTCCCGAGGCGGAGCCCGCCATCCCCATACTGGTCGAGACGTACAACACGGCAACGAACGAGTTCGAGCGTGGGTCGGCGATGATCGCACTCGGTGGCATCGGACCGAGTGCTCGCGTGGCCCTGCCAACGATCCTGAAGGCGACAAAGGACCCGCACTGGTTCGTGCGAAGTTTGGCCCTTAAGGCATTGATCAAGATCAAGGTCGAACCCGACGTCGTCATTCCCCTAATGATCTCCGCCCTGCAAGACAAACAGGGCTGGGTTCAGAGAATCGCGGCGATCAGTCTGGGGCAGCTTGGACCGTCGGCGAAAGCGGCGATACCCGCTCTCGAGACGGCGGTCGCCGACAGCTCGTTTCCAGAACGCCCTGTGGCTGCCTCCGCTCTGAGGTTGATCCAGGGTGAATGACAAATCTTCTCTGCACGTTCAATGATCGCGGCACGATTCGATTCAGGGAACACCACGTCCGCCTCTTCGCGGCCACGGAAGTGGACGGTCTCGTGGATGAGATCCGGCGGACGGCGACGGATCAGCCAGCCATGGTCGCCTCGGAACCCTGACCGTCGGCGGGGCAGGCGATCGACGGATGAGCCGCGGGGACAGCCACCGCACACCGGCCGAAACTCCTGGACCATCCGGCGCCACCCAGTCGAAAAGACGCCCCCGAGCCAGTGGACAAGGGTTAAGACCAATACCGCTGAATGAGCGTTAACGCGTTAATCTGAAAGGGATTTGCATCTCCTCGTTCCCACGCTCCGCGTGGGAATGCCGTCCTGGACGCTCCGCGTCCCGACGGTTTCCCGGCCGCGAACTGGGCCCAGACGACGCAGAGCGTCGAAGACGGCATTCCCACGCAGAGAGGCTGTGATTTTTTGGGAAAAAGCCCACTCATAGGCCATGATTGATGTTTGCAACTCCTTGCAGATCAAGGGTTTGCTCCCATCAAACGTCGTGCATAAGACCGGATTCCCCCAAAAAATCACAGCCTCGGAGCGTGGGAACGAGATTCAACGCCTTCGTTCTCTTCGGTTTATGGCTAATTCCAGGGTATTGGGGTTAAGACTTGGGCGACGGACAGGCCGGTCCTTCAAATTCGTGGGTTCAGCTTATCAGACCCCGCGGCCAGGGCAAGGTTTTCCTGCGGCTGGAGAATTAGTCGGTGTAGTATTTATTCTCGTCGGGGAACTCTTCGCCCGCGAGAATCTCGTCCTTTTGCGCAGGAATTGATCCAGCGGCGGACGTTGCGTGAGTCCGATTGCCCGCTGGCAAGCGTGGGCGAGCGTGAGTAGGGTGCTCTCGTCGTAAACGCGGCCAATCATGATTTGCGGTTTTGGCAACAGGAAACCGTCCTTCGCTTCAAACTTCTTCGGGAACACGATCACTGGATGCCCTGTCATATTGCCGTACCAATCCCATTTGTCATCAGGATCGACGCCCGGAATCCATTCGTTACAAAGATAGACATCGACGGCCTGCATCATTTTATCAAATCGCTGCATGACGATGGCCCGCAGCCGGTTCAGCCTCAGATAGTCGACAGCCGTCAGAAAATGGCCAAGCAAAAAGTACTGAGGCCAACCTTTCACGCCCTTGGGCTCTCCACGACGCGTGAGGTCTTCGAAAGCGGCGGCCGACTCGCTGGCAACAAGCCCTGCCTGGAGCTCATTCTTCGCCAGTCCGTAGTCCTTTTTCAAATTGGGCGGGTCGACGGGGACGAGTTTCACGCCCAGTTCGCGCAGGACTCGAAAGTCATCCCTTTGTTCATCTTCGCCCCCTTTTGCGACGTACCCCACTCGAATCGTGGAAAGCTCCCGCGATGAAGGCCAGACGTACTGCCGGTCGACCGATGCCGCGTCGCGCGGATCGGCACCGTGAATCGCGGCGAGAACCAAACCGCAGTCGTCAGCGTTGCGGCAGATTGGCCCGATCTTGTCGAGCGACCAGCATAATTGCATGCAACCAAATCGGCTGACCCGTCCGTACGTCGGTCTCAGTCCCACGACACCGCAGAGAATGGAAGGGCCGATGAGGCTAAACGAGGTTTCGGTGCCGATGGAAAAGCCGACGAGTCCAGCGGCGGCAGCCACGGCCGATCCTGACGACGAGCCCCCGGCATCCCGGCGCGGATTCCAGGGATTCCGGGTCATGCCGCGATACCACACAACCGATCCCCCGGCCAATGTGTTGGTGGCCAATTTCGCGACCAGCACGGCACCGGCATTTTCAAGACGTTCGGCGACCGCCGCTTTCACGTCGATGACCCGGTCGCGAAATTGCCCCACTCCCCAGGTGGTCGGATAGCCGGGATATGCAAAGATATCTTTAATTCCCCAGGGGATTCCGTGCAGCGGTCCTCGATCTTTTTTCGCATGGAATTCCTGGTCGGCCTTCTCCGCTTGCTTCAGGGCAAGGTCGTCCATGTACGTCACGACACATTTGAGCAGAGGGTCGTAGCGGCGGAGTCGTTTCAGATAGAACTTCGTCAATTCCACCGACGAAATCTTTCGACTTCGCAGCAGTGCCCCGAGTTGCTTGATGGAACTGAACGCCAGATCCTCGTCGGAGTCAGGTCGTGAAACCGGATCATCGGCCGGTTCTGGGGATTTCACGACTTCGTAACCCCGCGGGTCAGGAAGTGAAGCAGGGCTCGCGAACGGGGCGAAGTTGAGCCCGGGAAGCAGCGAATTGTCGAGTTCAATCCGACGAACCCGTTTTGCATCCTCTCGCGCCCCTTTGAGGGCATTGACGACAGTTTCCCGTTGCGCATCGGTGAGTTTGATTCCGGCCACCCATTCCGCGTCTGCAACCATTTCGCGCGAAATGGGCCCGTCGTCAGCTTTCGCCGCCAGCGCACGTTGGAAAACGGGTGTCCCGATCCCGGCAGTGCCAAGAACCGCCAGCGCTTTTCGCCGGTTAATCATGATTGAGTCCCCGGACACGGGTGACGATGACAGGAATGGATTTGTTGGACGTTGCCACCACTTGACTGCGATTCATCATCAACCACTAATCGCTGATGTCAAGATCGTCAGGGGCGCGTCAATGGATTTTCCCACAAACGGGAATCGCCACTCGCGAAAATCTCGGCTTCGAGAAGGTCGAACCGGGAAAGCCGCGGCAAGGCTGCGGGGGGTGTCTGCCGGAACCATCGGCAGGCGATCGGCAGAGCATCCGGGCTGAAAAAAGGTTGGCCTTTAGCTATTCGCAGGCGTAGACTCATCCTCCGGAAGCTCATCCGTGCTTGCAGAGAGCGTTCACCCGGGAAGGCCGTACAGGAGGGAATATGACGACCGAAAGTAAATGCCCGGTGATGAACGGGGCTCACCGACACACGGCGGCTGGGGCCCTGTCGAATCGAGACTGGTGGCCGAATCAGTTGAACCTGCAGATCCTCCACCAAAACTCTCCCCTGTCCAACCCCATGGGCAAGGAGTTCAACTACGCCGAGGAGTTCAAGAAACTCGACCTCGATGCCCTGAAGAAGGACATCGACGCGGTGATGACGACGTCGCAGGACTGGTGGCCGGCCGACTACGGCCATTACGGGCCGCTCTTCATTCGGATGGCGTGGCACAGCGCCGGCACGTACCGCATCGCCGACGGCCGGGGCGGCGCCGCCTCCGGCACGCAGCGCTTCGCGCCCCTCAACAGCTGGCCCGACAATGTGAGCCTCGACAAGGCCCGACGGTTGCTTTGGCCGATCAAGCAGAAGTACGGCCGGAAACTCTCGTGGGCCGATCTGATGGTCTTCGCCGGCAACTGCGCCCTGGAGTCGATGGGATTCAAGACGTTCGGTTTCGCCGGCGGGCGCGAGGACGTCTGGGAGCCGCCAACGGACATTTACTGGGGGCCTGAGAGCACGTGGCTTGGAGACGAGCGTTACACCGGCGACCGGGTGCTCGAAAATCCTCTCGGCGCCGTGCAGATGGGCCTGATCTACGTGAATCCGGAGGGGCCAAACGGCAAACCGGATCCGCTCGCCGCGGCCAGGGACATTCGGGAAACGTTCGGCCGCATGGCCATGAACGACGAGGAGACCGTGGCGCTGATCGCCGGCGGCCACACCTTCGGCAAAGCCCATGGCGCTGCCCATGCGGCTCAGTACGTCGGTCCCGAACCCGAGGCTGCCAGCCTCGAGGAGCAAGGTCTCGGCTGGAGGAACACTTTCGGCACCGGCAAAGGCGACGACGCGATCACCAGCGGCCTGGAGGGCGCCTGGACCACCAACCCGGTGAAGTGGGACAACGGCTTCTTCGACAACCTGTTCGGCTACGAGTGGGAGCTGGAGAAGGGTCCGGGCGGTGCCTGGCAGTGGACTCCCAAGGAGGCATCGGCCAAGGGCACCGTGCCGGACGCTCACGATCCGTCGAAGAAGCACGCCCCCATGATGTTCACGACGGACCTCGCACTGAAGGTGGACCCGATCTACGCGCCGATTTCGAAGCGCTTCCACAAGAACCCGGACGAGTTCGCCGAAGCCTTTGCCAAGGCGTGGTACAAGCTGACGCACCGCGATATGGGGCCCGTCTCGCGGTTCCTCGGCCCGCTGGTTCCCCCGCCGCAGTTGTGGCAAGACCCGGTCCCCGACGTCGATCATGAATTGATCGGGGAGCAGGACATCGCTCAGCTCAAGGCCAAGATCCTCGCATCCGGACTGTCCATTTCGCAACTGGTGACAACCGCCTGGGCTTCGGCGTCCACGTTCCGTGGCACCGACAAACGCGGTGGAGCGAACGGGGCGCGCATTCGCCTGGCGCCGCAGAAGGATTGGGAAGTCAACCAGCCGGCCGAACTCGCGAAGGTCCTGCCGGCTCTCGAGAAAATCCAAAAGGACTTCAACGGCGCGCAGTCCGGCGGGAAGAAGGTCTCGCTCGCCGACGTGATCGTTCTGGGCGGGTGCGCCGCCGTCGAGGCAGCGGCGAAGAAGGCCGGGCACGACGTGCAGGTTCCCTTCTCGCCGGGGCGCACCGACGCGTCGCAGGAGATGACCGACGTGGATCCTTTGCCGTGCTCGAACCGACCGCAGACGGGTTCCGCAACTACCTCCGAAAGGGAGACGATCGACCGGCGGCGGAGCTGCTGGTGGATCGGGCGCATCTGCTGACGCTGACCGCTCCGGAGATGACGGTGCTGGTCGGCGGCATGCGCGTGCTGAATGCGAACTTCGGGCAGTCCGAGCTGGGCGTCTTCACCAAGCGGCCCGAGTCGCTGACCAACGACTTCTTCGTGAACCTGCTCGACATGGGCACGGAGTGGCGGAAGTCCTCCCAATGCGAGCACTTCTACGAGGGGCGCGACCGCCGGACGGGTGAGGTCAAGTGGACCGGCACCGCCGTCGACCTCGTCTTCGGTTCGAACTCCCAGCTCCGAGCCATCGCGGAAGTCTATGCCTGCGACGACTCGCAGCAGGCGTTTGTGCGTGACTTCGTGGCTGCGTGGGGCAAGGTGATGAATCTCGACCGCTTCGACCTTGCCGCCGATGCGTAAGCGGGGCGAGTTCCCCGCTAACACCTGATATGAGCCCGAAGCGCCAGCGAGTGCATTCCGGCAGGGACGATCCATGCACTCGCTGGCGCTTCGGGCTTCTATGAGCCAGCCAATCGTGAAGCGCTCTAGGGATGTGCGGCGACCCAATAAGACCTCCCCGAGCCCGGATCGGGATGCTCCTGCGCCTACGGTCCTCATCCCAGGCTGCGGTGCTGTCTCCGGTATTCGGCGGCAAGCAGGTCGTGCAAGAACTGGAGCCGTTGGTCGTCGGGGGGCGGATCGGTCTTGAGGCGCGCCGCGAGGGGAGGGACGAGCTGGCCGAGAAACGTCTGCTGCTGGTCTCCGGTCAGTTGGTCCCAGCGTTCCAGGATCTTCTCGACGGCTGCGAAGTCCTGGGGACGGGCGCGCTTCAGCGTGGCGGCGTCGAAGACGAACTGCGCCTCGCCGGAAGGACGCTGCGACAGCGACAGCCGCAGGTCGCTGATCGATTCCGGTTTGTCGAAAACCACGACCGTTCCCGCGACCATGTCCCCCAGCCGCTGCGATTTTTTCGAAACGAGCAGGGACCAGCCACAGCGGTGGGAGGTGGTCGATGACGCGGAAAATATTCCGCACGAAGATTCCGCCGGGGTCCAGCGCAAAACCGTCGAGCCGGACGACCCGGATTCCCGACATCCGTTTGCCGATGGTCTGGCCCCGCAAGAACAGCTCGCTCAAGCCGTAATAGACGAAACTCCCCAGGCCCCAGACGAGGAGGAACAGGCCGATAAAATACAACACCACTTCCGGAGCCTCGCCGGGCGACGCCGATCGACGGGCCGATTCGCGGCCCGGCTCGATGATGTCCCGGATGACCGTGTCGGTGATGACTCCCGAGCAGAGGAGGATGAAGAAGATGGCAACGTAGCGCGACAGACATTATGATGTTATCGACGAACCACGCGACGAACCGCGTCCCGAGCCCGGCGGGCTGATACGCCACCTGGATGTTTTCCGGCGTTTCGAACTGGATCTTTGCGCTCATGGTACTTCGAGTATGAGTAGTTTCATCTCGCGGAACAAGCCGGACTGGAACGAGCTGGAAGCCCTTGTCCGGAAGGGACGCAAGTCGCTCCGCCGCATGTCCCCCGAGGAGCTGAGCCGTCTGGACGTGCTCTACCGGCGGACGACCGTGCACCTCTCGCAGGTGGCGACGCGGACGACGGACACGCGGCTGATCGCCTATCTGAACGACCTGACGGCGGCGGCACACAGCCTGATCTATCTTCCGCCACGGAAGTCGGCGTGGCAAGGGGCGGGCCGGTTCGCCGTCGAAGGCTTCGCGCGGCTGATCGCCCGCCGACTGGCGCTATCATGCGGCCTCGGCGGTCCTCTTGATCGCCGGGGCGCTGCTCGGGTATTTCGCCTCGATGCACGACCCCCTCGCGGCGTACGCGCTGATGATGCCCGGCGACGTCCGCTCCCCGGGTTCGACCCCCGAACAACTGCTCGAGGTCTTGAGGCACGGGCGCGACCAGGGCGGCGGCGAGAAATTCGCGTTCGCGTCGATCCTGTTCGGTAACAATCTCAAAGTGGGGATCATGGCCATGGCCCTGGGGGTGCTCGGCGGCGTGTTCACGATCATGCTGATCCTCTACAACGGCATGATGCTGGGTGCCTTCGTCGCCATCCATCACCGGGCGGGGATCCACAGCGAGCTCTGGGCCTGGATCCTGCCGCACGGGATCACCGAGCTGGGAGCCATCGTCCTCTTCGGGGGAATCGGGCTGCTCTTCGCGCAGGCCGTCATCAGCCCGGGTTTGCTGTCGCGGGCCGAGAGCCTGAAGCGGGCGGGGATCGAAGCGGGGCAGACGTGTCTGGGGGCCGGGGCCATGCTGGTGCTGGCGGCCATCGTGGAGAGCTATCTGCGGCAAAGCCATCTCTCGACGGCCGGCCGGCTCGCGTTCGCGGGGGGATCGGCCCTCTTCTGGACGCTGTACATCGTCCACGGGTTCCTGCGCGAACGCGTCTACAGCACATTCTGCTGCCGCAGCTCGATGAAGCGGTTGAGCAGGGGGACGGTCAGGCGGCTCGGTTCGACGTCGAGGACCTGCACTCCGCTCCGCTTCAGCGAACGCAGGGCCTCGTCCCGCTCGCGAAGGATGCGGAACGTCACCGCCTTGCGCGACCCGTCGAGGAGCGTCGCGACCGGTTCGGCGACGATCTGCCGCAACATCGGCGTCTGAAGGCCGGCGAACAAGACGACGTGGCGCCGCGACAGCGTCGCGAGCGACGTGCGGAACCGCGTCGAGGTCTCGACATCGACGATGTCGGAAAGGATGACCACCAGCGATCGCTTCGTCTGCCGCGATTGCAGCGTGGCGAACATCAGTCCGAAATCCGATTCGGCCCAGCGTGACTGAACGTTGTAAACGCTGTCCACCAGCGAGCGCAAGGCGCGCGGCCCGGAAAGGGGGGGCCGGTACCCCAGCACCCGATCGTCGAACAGCGCCAGGCCGCAGCGGTCGCCGCTCTCGAGCGCCGTGCGGCAGAGCATCAGGGCCGAGTCGACCGCGCAGTCGAGCTTGCTGCCGCGGCCGGCATCGGCCCCCATCAACCGTCCACAGTCGATGACGATCATCACGTCGCGATGGCGTTCGACCTGGAAGCGGCGGACGACGGGACGCCGGAGGCGGGCGGTGGTCTTCCAGTCGATCCGTCGCGGATCGTCGCCGGGCCGGTACTCCGAGAGCATCTCGAATTCGGTCCCGACCCCGGTCTGCCGGACCCGCGAAATCTTGTCGAGCAGCATCAGCTCGGCCCGTTCGTCGTGCCGGAGGCCTTCGGCGGAACTGAAACCCTCGGGAAGGACTTTCACGCTGCCGGGGCACGAAAAAACCTGCTGCGCTTCCAGCACGTCGAAGGGCCCGGTCAGCCTCAGCCATGCCGGTCCGAATTCGAACGACCCGCGGATCGGAATCCGGAACGTGGCGGCCAGCGATGAACGGCTCCCCGCCGGCAGGCGGAACGCGTGGACCTGAAATGCGGGGATCGCCGCGGCGGGAACCACGTCGCGAAGCTCTGCCGCGAGCGGCGACGCGGCGCTACTCGCAGACGCGCAGCTCGACCCGGAACGGCAGGTCCCGCCCCACCGCGGCCGGCATCGTCCGCTCGATCTTCACCCCGCGGAAGGACGTTCGCAAGGCCCGGTAGTCGAGCGCGGCGACGACGACCGCGACCACCAACGTGAATCCCGAGACCGGCAGCCACGGCGCGCCGGGCCAGACGAAGGTGAGCGGCGCCAGGACCAGGAGTACGGCGGCGGTCCGCACGAGATTTCGTCCCGGCCGGATTCTCACCGCGGCACCTCGACCGATTCCAGCAGATTCCCCAGAACGGCATCGGCCGTGGTCCCTTCCAGCTCCGCCGATGGACTGAGCACGACCCGGTGCCGCATGACCGGCACGAACGCCGCCTGGATGTCGTCGGGGATGACGAAATCGCGCCCGGCGAAGCGGGCGAGGCTCTTGGCCCCCATGAGGAGCATCAGGCCCGACCGGGGGCTGGCGCCGACGGCCAGCGAGTCGTCGCCGCGCGTCGCGTGCACCAGGCGGCGGACGTATCCGATCACCTCTTCGCGGATATGCGTCTGCCGGATCGTCTCGCGGGCTTCCAGGATATCGCGGGGCCCGACGACCGCCTGCACGTGCAGGCGGGCCGGGTTGGAGAGCCCCCCGGTCGCATGATGGTCGCGGAGGATCCGCTCCTCGTCGCTGGCCCCGGGATACGACACGATCGACCTTGAACATGAACCGGTCGAGCTGCGCCAGGGGAAGCGGATACGTTCCCTCCTGCTCGATCGGGTTCTGCGTGGCGAACGTGATGAACGGCTCGGGGAGCGGATGCGTGACGCCGTCGTAGGTGACGCACAGCTCCTGCATCGCCTCCAGCAGCGCCGACTGCGTGCGGGCCGAGGAGCGGTTGATCTCGTCGGCGAGCAGGAAGTTCGTGAAGACCGGCCCCGGCCGGAACTCGAATGTCCGCGTGTCTTCGCGAAACACCGACGAGCCGGTGATGTCGATGGGGAGCAGGTCGGGGGTCATCTGCACCCGGCGGTAATCGAGGCTCAGCGCGGCGGCGATCGTCCGCACGAGCAGCGTCTTGGCGACCCCCGGGGGGCCTTCCAGCAGCACGTGACCGCTGCTGAACAGGGCCGCCAGGGCGAAATCCACGACTTCGTCCTGCCCGTAGATGACCTTGGTGATTTCCTGACGGATGGCTTTGTAGTGTGCTTCTAGAGACAACGGGACATCCTCTTGAAGAGATCCACCGCGACCGATTCCTTCAACACGCACTTTCCGCGACAACGCCTCGTCGACCGCCCCCACGGCTTCGATCAGTTGCCGGGCGCGGCGGGGATCGCGGCGGGCCAGGACCGCGGCCAGCTCCTCAACGTGGTCGCGCGAGGGCGGCAAGTGCAGCTCGTCGCGCACCGCCTGCAGCACGCCCGAGCGAACCTCGCGGAGCAGGAACGCCTGGCTCGATCTCCCCCGGTTCAGGAACCGCGCCATCGCATCGACGTATTCCCCGATCGATCGCCGGGATTGTGCCCGCGGAGCCAGCGGCGGCCCCAGAAACACGGCCTCCCGCCAGATCCAGAGCCCGATCAGCGTCAGCAGGCAGAGCGTCGTGGCCGCGTAGCCGCGCTGGGTGAACAACCACAACGGATTCCCGCGGATCGTCAAGCCGTGATAGAACTCGTCGAAGACCACGGGCCGCCCCGGCACCGCCAGCAATTGGACCGCCAGGACGCTGTTGTCGTGCCGCGCGATCAGACCGTTCTCGGCAATCTCGGGAGAGGCCACGACGACCACCTCTCCCTTGCCCCGGTGGTAAACCGCGGCCAGGATCTGTTCGCTCCCGGCCGGGTCCTCGAAAGGTGATCGTTCCATCGGGTGCCGACTCGCCGACGCTGAGGACTTGCAGTTTCTCTTCCGGTACTTCGATCGTGGCAACACGCTCGCGCAAGGGGGACAACACGCCGGTCGCCTTGACGGTCACGGCGCGGGTGGCGATCGGCCGCGCGGCACCCGTCAACAGATCGCGAATGCGGCGGACATCATCGTCTTCCGACTCGTCCCGGTTGCGTCGCGTTTCTGGAGGCCCGGCCGCCGGAAGAACGTCCGGTCGAATCGGCCTCCGGACCTTTTTCCGCGGCCTTGAGGTCGATCGTCCGGACACTCACCGTCGCCAACCCCAGCTCGCCCAGGACCGTCGATTCGCGTGTGGGCTGGCGCCGTCCCGACAGCCCGCGACGGCCGGGGAGCGGCAGGTCTTCCGTCCGGGGCGACCACGACGCGTCCGCCGTTTTCGACCCACTGGGCGAGCGGCGTGCAGATAGGCGGGTTCCACCTGCACGAGGTCGGGTTGAGGTTTCCAGAGCACCAGCGTGACCTCGCGACCGACGACGGCCGTGGGCGGGCCGAGGGTCCGTTCCACGGGAATGCCCAGATCGTCGAGGATCTCGAACAGCCCCCGCTGGCCCTGCACCCGTGTTCCGTACGAGTCACCACCCAGTCCGCCGCTGTCGGGGGGTTGGGCCAGCTCGAAGCACGCCCACGCCAGCGACACGACGGCGATGACAATCGTCAGTGCCACGAAATTACGCGCGGTGAGCATGGAGCGGCTCCTGCGCAAAATCGCGGATCTGGGCGTGCGCGGCCCTGCACGCTTCGAAGTCTTCGAGCCCGCAGCTTCCCCGGCCGTACCAACGCGTTTCGATGATCTCGACGAACCGCTTGAGGGGCTCGAAGACCGGCGAATCCCGGTGCCGGCGCAGGTGCTCGCGATTGGTGGTGCCGGCGCGAAAGGCGCGCTTCTCCGCCCGCTCCAGCCGCAACAGGCACGCCACGAACAACAGCCGGATGGCGGTGATGAAGTCGCCTCGGGAAACCGCCTCGGCCGCCTGGCGTTCGAGCGCGGCGGGATCGCGCGGCGTACTGCGGAAGGGCCGCGGCCAGGCCGCGCTTCTGCCGGGGCCCGCGCACGGCCCTGACGATCGTATATCCGATATGGAACACGAGCAGGATCAGGAGTGCGACCAGACCGATGACGATCGGCCAGCGCAGCCAGCCGGGAAGGCCCGCCAGGGCGTCAATCAGCCATCGAAACGGCGTGAGAATCCAGCGGAGAACGCGGAGCAGCCAATTCGAGAAGCGTGAGCCCCCGAATCGGACTGCGGATCCAATTGATAGTCGGGACGGCGGAGGACTTGCTCCGCCGTCCGGCGAATCGTTTCGGGATCGGGCAACGGCGAAGCGGCTGGCATCGGGCCCATCGGATTGTTCCTGTCCTGTCACCACTCTGGAGTCGGCACCGCCGGCGAGAATCGCCGGGTGTTTCGGCCCCGACCGACTGGGCCAGCAGCGCCAGGTCGAATTGCTCGTGCTTGCAGCGGCAGGAAAAGTAAAACACGACGAATGCCGCCGACGCGAAGATCGTCAAGGACTCCCGCGACGATCGCAGTCACGACAGCCTGCACATGCGGCTGGGGGATCAGGTCGACCCCGAGGCCGATTCCGCCGTTAATGATGACGTAGCAGCAGCCCCAACACGAAAGCGGTCCCGATATTGCCGGCCATTAACTGCTTGCTCCGCTTCATGGCCGCGAATCCCGCCACGCCCTCGATGACGACCACCTGTGTTGCCAGAGCAAACCAGAATGCGGCGAGGATTCCAGGAACGAGGCAGAGGATCATGCCGCCCATGATGGCCAGACCGACGAGGAACCAGGTGCCGATGAGCGGGAGAATCCGCTGAAAGGCCCGCTTGAATGATTCTCCCACACTGATCGGCTTCTCGAGGTAGGCATTGGAGATCGCGTAAATGAGGGCGGCGTTCGTAATCGGGATGATGACGTAGCCAGCCAGCAGGGCGAACGGTATCGAGAACTCGGCAGGTTGCGAGTCTCGCCGCCATGACCTGCTCCGGCGTCGGATTCGGGGGCAGTGGCGGCGTCATCGCCACCTGGATCAATCCGCCGATCACATAGAACGGGATCAGCAAGACTGCGGTGATGCCGATCAAAACACCGAAATGGTCCTTCGTCAGATTGACCGCCTGATCCAGGATTTCACCGATTTTGAGTTCTCGAATCGCGTAACGCATCGCCGTTCCTTTCACGAGTCAATCCAGCGGCTTCATGACATCGAGCCGACCCATTGAGCCGTGGACTGGACGAATGTGTTCTGCTCAGCCCCATCGCGTCAGACATGCTACCGGAGCCGCCGAGGAAAAACCACGAAAATCCGAGCCTGTAGCCGAACACGATCGGGGATGATGGGGAAAACCGCTGGTATTCACCACGCGAAAGTTTCTACGATAATGTACCTGCCGGGGGCTGCTCTGCGCCGGGCTTGGGCGTTTCAGCCAGTCGAACCGGAACGCCGCCGTTCTTGACGGAGTTTCCCCATGGCCGCTGATGAGAACCGCTGTCCGAACTGCGGCGCCAAACTCCCCGCGAACGCACCCGAGGGCTACGGCCCCCGCCGGCTGTTCAGCCAGGAACTGGCGGGCAACACCCCGGCGGAGACCGCCGAGGCCACCGCAGATGACACCGTGCCGGCCGACCCCGAGGCAACCACGGACGCCCCCTTCAGGCCCGTCGCGGGCTCAGCCTCGTCCCGGACCGACGCCACCGGCAACCGGACGCCCGGCTCCGACGACCCAACCCGTACGGCCGGCGGCCACGGGGTTGCGCCCGACCTCGCGCGTGACGCCACCGTCCGCTACTTCGGCGACTACGAGATCCAGAAGGAACTGGGCCGCGGCGGCATGGGCGTGGTCTACAAGGCCCGACAGGTCAAGCTCAACCGACCCGTCGCCCTCAAGATGATCAAGGCCGGTGTGCTGGCCGATGAAGTGCGCCCCTGGGATTGGACCAACTGGGTGCGGCCTCTATGGTACGGCGGCAGGGCCGGCGTGACGACAGCCAACCGACTGAATCCCGGCTCCCGAGATCGAAAGCCGTGCGCGATCGGGGACATCCCACGCAGACGCCGAGGCAGGATTTCCCAACCGGTCTGGCAGAGCCCGTGGATGCGTCGGTTGGTGTCGTACCGACGCGCGCAGAGACTTGATGCCCATTTGCCCCGCTCCTTGGTCTCGACCCCGGGGCTATCAGGCTTGCGTGGCCCCCATCCTGGCCGGTCGGGTCTATTCTGCCTTGATTTTGCGGCCGCCGTTACCGATCTTAGAAGATGAGGAGGTGGTCCCGGATGCGGCGTCTCGCGGCCTTGATGACTCTGATCGCTGCCTTAACCGGCACGCCGCTTCGGCAGGCGGAGGCCGCCGACGATTTCTGCCGCTCGATGATCGGGTTGCTACAGACGGCCAACATCGGAATCCCGGATGGCGGCGTGGGAGACGATTCCGGGGTTGGCACCCTGTCCGGGTTGCACGCCAGCAGCCTTGCCGATGCTCTCACCTCGGCCGCCCCGCTTCTCCTTCCGCCCATCTCGGCCGGGCCGCCTGCCACTCCTGGTGAGGTCGAAGCGTTGCGGGAAGTGGTCTGGTGGCCTCCGAACCCGCCGAACGTGCGCCACGCCTGGCTGCAAACCTTCCTGTTCTGAGGTCGCTCCCGGAGACGGTCCATCACCGGCATGTGCCCGCTCACGGCGCCTGTCGGTCGGGTCAATCCACGTCCCGAAGCTTCTGTCCATGCGGGCGCGGGGCCATCTCGGCGGATCGATCCTGCGCACACTCGGGCCCAGCCCGAACGATGCGGGACGGGCGGCGACACCTAGGGACATGTAGGCCACGCGCCAGTCGCTCTATGCGATACGGAAGGTTCCCCAGACCGACGTGCGACTTCGAGCCGCCGGCCACAGGAGGTGAGTCCCATGCGGAGGAGACTGTTCCCGGTGCTCGTCGCCTGCTCGGCGTCGCTGGCCGGCGGCTGCGATGCCGTACGGGCCGACGATCCGTCGGGGGCGGTTCGCTTGACGCAGCCCCGCGGCCGCACCAGGATCGCGGGGTCCCGATCCCTCCGCCGTGAGCCGGACGGCGCCGTCGCCGGTCCCTTCCCGCCCGGCGATGTCCCGCGTCGGGGTGGTCCGCGCGGCCTTGCCGCCCCAGGCAACCACTCCACCCGATGAGTATCGGGACGGCCGGGTCGTCGGCCCCCAGGCCGGGGGAGGGCTGCCCCCGGCATTGCCCCTTCCGACGCCGGCCCCGGGGAGCTTCGAGGAACCACTCGCCCGGGCGGCTGGAGGAGAATCCCCAGCCAGCCCGACCCCGCTCTCCCTCGCCGAACTCGAAGCTCTGGCACTCCGCCACAACCCGACCATCAAGGCGGCCGAGGCCCTGGTGCTCCAGCAGCAGGGGCTGCTCCGCCAGTTGACCCGATATCCCAACCCGACTGCGGGCTGGGTCCAATCGACCCCCTCGCGGATGTCGGAGGGGGCCACGCAGGGGGCCTTCATCAGCCAGGACATCGTCACGGCCGGCAAGCTCCGGATCGTCGGCCAGGCGGAGCGGGTCGAGATCGAGTGGCGGCACTCTGCAACTGAAGGCCCAGATCGGCCGCGTCCTCAACGACGTGCGCGTCCGGTATTACGAGGTGCTCGGCGCCCAGCAGGCGATGGCCACCGCGGCGGAGCTGGAGCGGCTGGCCGCGGACGACTTGAAGGTCATCAACCGGTTACTGGAGGCCAAGCAGGCGTCCCGGCCCGACGTGCTCCAGGCGGAGATCCACCTCAGCGCCGTCCGGGCCTCGCTCCAGGACGCCCGGCTGCGGCACCAGGCCGCCTGGCGGCAACTGGCGAACCTCGTCGGCGTCCCCCACCTGGGGCCGACCCTGCTGCCCGACGAGGCGGAGCCGGAGCCCCCGCCATTCGAGTGGGATGCGATCCTCCGGCGTCTGCTGTCCGAGAGCCCCGTGCTCCGTGCCCAGGCGGCCCAGGTCCGCGAGGCCGAGTTGGAAGTCCAGCTCCAGAAGCGCCTGGTGGTCCCGAACATCAACGTCCAGACGGTCATCCAGCGCGACTATGTGAAGCAATACAACCAGGTCAGCACCCTGGTCTCGGCCCCGATCCCCCTCTGGAACCGTAACCGGGGCGCCATCATCAACGCCGAGGGGATGCTCCGGCAGCAACAACAAGAATACAAGCGACTCCAATTGGCCCTCGCCGACCAGTTGGCGGCGTCCTTCCAGCGATACCAAAGCGCCCGGAACCAGGTGCAGCACCTCCGGGAGATCCTGCCCCGGACCCAGGAGAATGTCGAGCTGACGACCCGGGCCTTCCGGCAGGGCCAGGCGGGCTTCGACTTCCTGAGAGTCCGCGATGCCCAGGACCTCTATCATTAGACCAGGTCTTCGTACATCGACGCGATGACAACGCTCCGCAAGGTCGCCATCGAGATCGAGGGCCTGGAACTCGTCGGCGGGCTGAACCCCACCGAGATCGGCACGGCCCTCCAGGCCACGCCGGGCGTGCCGGCCGGGCTCGGCGGCGTCCTCCTGCATTTCCAGCAGCAGCAACAGACCGGGGTCGGCGGGACCCTCCCGGGGGCCCTCCAGAGCACGGTGACCGGGCCCCAGTGACCGGGGATACGCGAGCCGGGATGGGGCAACGGTCATCCCAGCGTCATGGTTACATCATCTTCTCCAAGTATGGTCGATGGCTCGGGAGGTCGGCGGGTCACACTTGTCCGGGAGTTAGACTCGATGCTTTTCCGCCGGATTCTCATCCTGCTCAAGTGGGGCATGGCCCTGGGACTGATCGGCGGCCTGCTCTGGGGCGCCTACTGGGTCAATAGCGTGATGCAGTCCGAGCGGGCGAGGGAGGGAGAAGAGGACAAGGTCCAATCGCCGCGGCGGACCAAGAATGGGGTCGTGGAGCTGGGGACCGAAGCGGCCGAACGCTACGGGCTGGAAGACGGGCCCGCGCGGGCGGTGTCGTGGACCGAGCGGGCCACGGTCTACGGCCAGATGGTCGCGAACCCGAAGGCCATGTTCGAGGTCCGCTCGCCCTACTCCGGCACGCTCCGGGCTGCCCCGGACGCCCCCTGGCCGGCTCTGGGCCGCTGGGTCCACTCGGGGAAGACCCTGGGCTGGATCGACATCCGCGTCGCGGCCCAGGAGCGGCTCACCCTGCAAGACAACCTCAACACTGCCCGGCTGAAGAAGCACGGCGCCGAGAAGGTTGTTGCGCTCCAGCGCGAGCGGGTCAGTCGCATCGAGAGCGTGTCGCGGTCGCAAATCGTCCCCGGCCAGCAGCTCGACGACGCCAAGATCCTGCTGGCCGAGGCCGAGACCCAACTTGCGGTCGCGGCGGCGGCTTTCGAGCTGTGGCGGAAGGCGCTGGAGGAGGTCGATCGGCCGGGCCATCGCGAGACGACCACCTACAGCCAGCCGCTGGTCTCGCCGGGCGAGGGCGAGGTCACTGAGCTGGCGGCGCGGCCGGGGATGTCGATCGAGGCGGGCACTCCGGTGGCGCAGCTCGTCGATTTCCGCCGGATGTTGGTGCGGATGGAGATCCCGCCGGAGGTCCTGGCGTCGGGCCCGCCCGGGCCGTTGCGGCTCCAGGCGATCGCGGCCAACTCGGTGCCTCTGCGCGGGATCGTGCCCGCAGCGGCGACCGCCAGGCCGCCCCCAGCGGTCGAGGCGGTCCCGGTCGGCCCCGCACCCCGGGTGGATGCCGCGTCGCAGTTCCTCGGCTACTGGTACGAGCCCGAGCCGGATCGGATCGACGACAGAGCCGGGAAGGCGAGTTCGGCCTCCGGAGAGGGCGACGGCCCCGGGACGCTCTGGCGCCCCGGCCTCCAGGTCAGGGCGTCCCTGACGCTCCCGGGGGCCCCGTCGCGACCGGCTGTGGCGGTCCCCGTCGGGGCCGTCCTGTTTCATCAGGGCCGGGCCCTGGTGTACGTCCGGGTCAAGCCGGGCGCCTACGAGCACCGCGAGGTACGACCGCTGGGCCGCGAGGGGGATACCTGGGTCCTCGCCGCGCGCAGGCCTTGGACCCCTCGGGCCTGGAGCCGGGCGAGGTCGTCGTCCATCGGGGGGCCCAGGTGCTCCTCTCCGAGGAATTCCGTAGCGACGTGGACGCCGATTGAAAGCGATTCGGATGGTCATGGCCCGCGGCACCCGGTTCCCCAGGTGATTCCGGTCGGGCGGTGTCCCCCACAAGCCCCGAGCCCTCCCATGCTCCAAGCCATCGTCCATTGGTCGATCCACAACCGGGCCGTCGTCGTCGTCCTCTCGGCTCTCTTACTGGCCTTCGGCTTCTACGCGGTCGAGCACGCCAAGCTCGACGTCTTCCCCGAGTTCGTCCCGCCTCAGGTGGTGGTGCAGACCGAGGCGCCGGGGCTCGCCGCCGACGAAGTCGAGCCGCTCGTCACCCTGCCCATCGAGCAGGCCCTCCTCGGCATCCCCGGCCTGGATGTCCTCCGGTCGCAATCGATCCAGGGCCTCTCGGTCAGCACGCTGATCTTCCAAGACGGGACCGACATCTATCGAGCTCGCCAGCTCGCCGCCGAGCGGCTGACGGAGGTGGCCGGGCAACTCCCCGACGGGGTCAGGCCGCCCCGGCTCGGCCCGCTGACCTCGTCCACCGGCCGCCTGCTGGTGGTCGGTTTCACCTCCGAGAAGCTCTCGCCGCTGGAGCTGCGAGACTCGGGCGCAGTGGACCCTGAGGCCGCGGCTGCTCGCCGTCCGCGGCGTGGCCCAGGTCACGCTCTTCGGCGGGGGCGTCCGCGAGTTCCAGGTGCAGGTCCACCCGGACAGCCTGGTCGCCCACGGCCTCACGCTGACCGACATCCTGGATGCGGCCCGTCAGGCCACCGGCGTCCCGGGCGCCGGCTTCCAGGAGAACGACCACCAGCGCTCGATCGTGCGGGTCGAGGCCCAGGTCCGCTCGGCCGCCGCGCTGGGCGAGGCCGTGGTGACGACGTCCGGGGGGAATCCGGTGCGGCTCCGGGATGTCGCCCGCGTGGCCGAGGCCCCGGAGCCGAAGTTCGGCGACGCCTCCATCGACGGGCGGGCGGGCGTGACGCTGAACATCTTCAAGCAGTACGGCGGAGACACCCTGGTAACCACACGACGCGTCGAGGCCGAACTGGACCGGCTCCGGCCGGGGCTCGAACACGCAAGGGATCGCCTACCACCCGGCCCTGTTCCGCCAGGCCGACTTCATCCGTCGGCGCCGTCGGCAATGTGACCCATGCCCTGCTCCTGGGCCGTCTTGGTCGCCGTCGTCCTGTTCATCTTCCTGTTCAACCTGCGCACGGCGTTGATCTCGCTGACGGCGATCCCTCTGTCGCTGCTCGGCGCGATTCTGGTGCTCTGGGTCGGGGGCGTGAGCCTGAACACCCTCACCCTGGGCGGGCTGGCGATCGCCGTGGGCGAGGTGGTCGACGACGCCATCATCGACGTGGAGAACATCTTCCGTCGACTCCGCGAGAATGCCCGGCTGGGCCACCCCTGCTCGGCGGCCACGGTCGTGCTGTCGGCATCGCTGGAGGTCCGCAGCGCGGTCGTCTACGCCACGTTCATCGTGGTGCTGGTGTTCGTGCCGGTCTTCTTCCTGAGCGGCCTCCAGGGACGGCTCTTTCCCCGCTCGGCTATGCGTATGCCCTGGCAGTGCTCGCCTCGCTGGCGGTGGCCCTGACCGTCACCCCGGCCCTGGCGGTGCTCCTGCTGCCGCATGCCGAAGGCGCCGAGGAGCCCCCGCTCCTCCGGCGGCTCCAGGGGACCTACGAGCGGCTGGTGCGCCGGACTCGATCGCGAGCTGGTGCTGGTCCTCACCGCGGTGGTGCTGCTGATCGGCGCCGCCGGCTGGCGCTGTACCACTTCGGCGGCGAGTCGCTGCCGGAGATGCGCGAGAACCACTTCATCCTCCACATGCAGGGCCTGCCGGGCACCTCGCTGCCGCAGTCGATGGCCGCCGGCGATGCCCTCGCGCGGGAGCTGAAGAAGATCCCCGCGGTCACGCACGTTTCGCAGCAGGCGGGCCGGGCCGAGCTGGGCGAGGACACCTGGGGCGTCGAATACAGCGAGGTGGGAGTGAGCCTGAACGCAGCCTGGAGGGGGAGGCATACGAGGAGGTGGAGCAATCCTTGAAGGCGACCCTCCGCGAGAAGTTCCCGGGCTTCTCGTTCCAGGTCTTCTCGTTCCTGTCGGAGCGGATCATGGAGACGATCTCGGGCTCGATCGCGCCGGTCGTGGTGAAGGTCTACGGCGACGACCTGGCGGACCTGGACCGGGCCGCCCGCGACATCGCCGAAACCCTCGGCGGCGTGTCCGGTGCCGATAACGTCCGCCCTGAGCCACAGACCGGCCAGCCCGAGGTGGTGATCCGCGTACGCCGGGAGGACGCGGCCCGGCTCAACTCGCGGGCCGCCGCAGTCCTCGACGCCGTGCACGATGCCTACCAGGGGGCCCAGGTCGCCCAGGCTTACGACCGCAATCGGATCATCGACGTGGTGGTCATCCTCGACCCCAGGGTGCGGAACGACCCGGACGCGGTGGCCAATCTCTGGATCTCCGTACCGCGCCCCGGTTCCCCGAGGTCGGACTCCGCCCCCCAGGTCCCGACTCCCTGGTCGGTGGCGGGACCGGAACCGGCGGCGGCGGCCGGCGATCGGCTCCAGCTCAAGCAGGTGGCCGACGTGTTCCTCTCCGACGGTCGGTTCCTGGTCCGGCATGAGGGCGGGCTGCGCCAGCAGCTCGTGACCTGCAACGTCCAGGGGCGGGACGTCGAGTCGTTCGTGGCCGAGGCTGAGCGACGTGTCCGGACTCTGGCCCTCCCCGCGGGCATCACTTTCACCTTCAGCGGCGCCCACGAGATCAAGCAAGCGACCCAGCGGGAGCTGCTTCTACTGGGGTCCGCCGCGGGGGCCGGCATCCTGCTGATCCTCTGGATGGCCTTCGGCTCGCTACGGCGGCTCCTGTTGATCCTGGTGAACCTGCCGTTCGCCCTGGTCGGCGGCGTCGCTGTGGTTTACATGATGGGCGGCGTCCTGGACGTCGGGGCGTTGGTGGGGTTCGTGACGCTGTTCGGCATCACGACTCGGAACAGCATCATGATGGTGTCGCACTGGCAGCACCTGCACGAGGTCGAGGGGCTGCCCTGGGGCCCGGATCTGATCTTCCGAGGTGCGCGGGAGCGCCTGGCGCCGGTCTTGATGACGGCGCTGGTGACCGCCCTGGGGCTGCTTCCGATTGCCTTGAGCTGGGGCCAGCCGGGCAGCGAGATCGAAGGTCCCATGGCGCTCGTCATCCTTGGCGGCCTGGTGACATCGACCGCGCTTGAATCTGTTAGGTCTCCCGGTGCTCTACCGCCACTTCGGAGTCCGCGCCCTCGAGGGGTCGCGGCCGGGGCGCCCGGAGGAGCCATAAAATGAGGGGCATCGCTTCGACGTGATTCACGTCGGCCAACCCCGCCGTGCATGCCGACTGATCGACCGATGCATCGCTCGTCGAGGTAGCATCGAATCGGCCCCGGTCATTTCGGCGCTGCGAATCCCGGGCCGATCGCGCACTCCTGAAGGGGAGGACGCCGGAATCCGTCGGTGTCCTCCCCCGTTCAGGATAGGGCCCTGTCCTTCTGCCCCCGGAGCCACTGCCGCTCGAACTCCACCGGGGTCAGGTAGCCCAGCGACGCCTGGATCCGCTTCCGGTTGTACACGTCGTCCAGGAATCGCCCGAGCTGGCCATACGCATCGGCGTAGTCGCGGTAGTCGGACAGGTCAATCTCCTCCTCGCGGCTCGTCCGCATCAGGCGCTCCGCAAACCCGTTCTCCTCCGGCTTGCCGACCGCCGCCATGCTGATCGCCGCGCCGCGGCCGGCCAGCAGGTCGGTGTACGCAGTGGCGGCGTACTGCACCCCTTGGTCGGAGTGATGGACCTCGGGCCGGCGACCCCCCGCATCGCCCGCCCCAACGCCGCCAGGGTGAGCCCCTGGTCGAGACTGCCCCCAACTCCCAGCCCCGGACGCGGCGGGTGAACACGTCCATGACGACCGCCAGGTGGACGAACTCCTCCCGGAGCCGGACATAGGTGATGCCGGCGACCCAGACTTGATCGGGGCGGCTCACCTCCAGGCCCTCGACCAGGTTGGGGTAGCGGGGGAAGTCGTGGCGGCTGTCGGTCGTCCGCCGTCGCCGAGCCGGGGCCTTACCCTTGAGGCCCATCTCGGCCATCAGCCGTCGGACTCGCTTGCCGTTGACCGACCAGCCCTCGCGTCGGAGCATGGCCGTCAGCCGTCGATCGCCATCGGGCGGCCATCGGGCGGGCAGCCGTCCGACGCCCGGCGGAGCCGCCCCTCATCGACGGCCGGGGCGGCGGCGTGGTAGACGCTGCTGCGGGGCCAGCCGGTCGCGCGACAGATCAGCCGGACCGAGTACTCGGCCGCGAGCGTCACGACGACCTGCCGTCTCGCCGCAGGGCCGAGGGGAGCAAGGCCGAGGCTTTTTTTCTAGGATGGCAAACTCCACTGGACCCGTCTGGGGACGTCCGCAAATGCATCGGTTTTTTTCCCGAAATCGACCGCCTTTCAGACCGCTCCACGACCGAAAACAAGCAGGAATGCTTGGAAAGCCGGGGCAGTCCAGTTGAGTTTGCCTTCCGAGTTTTTTTGCGACTTCCAGCTCCATGGTGAGGCGCCCGACCATCCGCTCCAGCTCGGCGGTGCGCTCCTGGTCGCGGCCGCGTTGATCGTCGCCATGGAAGAGGCCCTCCAGGCCTTCGAGGGCGATGTCCTTCCAGCGGGAGATGAGTTCGGGTTTCAGCTTGTGCTGCCGGCCGGACTCGGCCGCGCTCCTCTGGCCCGAGAGGACTTCGAGGACGACCTGGGCCTTGAACTGCGGGGTGAAAGACCGGCGTCGGCGATTCGGCATGGGAGGACGCTCTTGGGAGGACCGTATTGACTATTCTACTGGTCCAATCCCAGGGGCGCACTTCAACTGGCCGGCCGGCTCAAGCAGCTCGCCAACGAAAAGGCCACCTTGTCCGAACGCGCAGGACGTCCAGGGATAGCCTGGTTGAGATGATCGACGACCTCATGGATCAGGTAGCCTCGGATCCGAATCGCGCACTGTCGCAAGCCGTGCTGACACGCAAGCTGAAAGAGGTCAGCGAGAAAACGAAGATCGAATTCGGTCGAGTCTTTCCGCCTCTACTAGGCGATTGATGACCGATCGTCCCACAACTCCGGCCATTCCGGCTTCCAGGTGTGACCCCTCCTTCTGCGTATAGCGACGCAGCCGCCCGAACTGAGTTCTTCAGAATTCCGCGAACGTCGCGCGAACATCTCCCCCGCCGCCCGCGTCTGTCTGGCGTACTACGCGACGAAACAACCGGCCCGAGTGCGAGGCGAAGGATTCTCCGGCCGGTCCGCTTCACCTGCTTGTCTCAACGGGCTGCTGGTCCAACGGGACGACATCGGCATCGCACGCCGAAGATCGGGGTTCGACTCCCCGGCGGTCCACTCGCTCGCCTCGGTCCTGTTCGCGGAAACGACGATTGGAAGGTAGCCGGATACGGTTGGCCGGGCCGCTTTGCTAAAGCGGTTTCCCCACGGGGAATGAGGGTTCGAATCCCTTGCCTTCCGCTCGCTCGCCCTGATGGTGAAGAGGACGATCACGCCTCGGTCCTAACGAGGAGTCCCGGGTTCGAGTCCTGGTCGGGGCATCCCGTTCTTCATTAAAATGGGATCTTGTTTTCTGATCGCTGACGTCCCCTATCTCTTCGTACAACACTCATGGCTAAATTGGACATCGCCCGCTTGCGGCAACTGGAAGCGAATCGGCTCATCAACATCCAGCAGCATCCCGACTACCCGTTGCTCATCTTCAATTACACCCAGCAATGCCAGTATTCCGCCGCCTGGGACGACTACACGCTGATGTGCCGCGGCCTCATCACCAACCTCGACGGCGATGTCGTGGCGCGGCCGTTCCCGAAGTTCTTCAACTTCCACGAGCACGCCAATCCCCAGTTGCCGGCGATTAACTGGCGGCAGGGATTCACGGCCACCGAGAAGATGGACGGCTCGCTCGGAATCCTCTTTCAGGCCGGCGGCCACCTTCATCTGGCCACGCGAGGCAACTTCATCTCGAAGCAGGCCAAGGAGGGCATGAAGATCCTCCGCGACAAGGGCTATGACCGCTTCGCCTACGATCCGGCATGGACCTACCTCTTCGAGATCATCTATCCCGACAACCGGATTATCCTCGATTACGGTGACCGGCGCGACCTGATCCTGCTCGACGTCATCCATAACGATGGCCAGCATTCGCTTTCCTACGATTCGCTGATCCAGATCGCAGGCGATATTGGCTGCCCCGTTGTCCGGCGCATTGCCCTGGAATCGGCCTCCGAGCCGGCCTTCCATGAATTCATCAAGGATTCCGCGCCGAACTCCGAGGGCATCGTCGTCCGCTTCGATGATGGCCTGAGGGTCAAGGTCAAGTACGAAGAATACACCCGCCTGCACAAACTCCTCTCCAGCGTCAATGCGCGGCGCATCTGGGAATGCCTGAAGGACGGCAAAGGGCTGGAGGACTTGCTGGACGATGTGCCCGACGAGTTCTATGCGTGGGTCAAATCGATCAACAGCGAAATCAACGCGGCCTTCGACAAGATCCGGGTGGAAGCGCAGACCATCTTCGACGAAGCCAAGGAGCGGCTCGGCGAGGCCAGCCGGAAGGAATATGCGGCCGAGTTCATTCGGCACGGCCCGTTGTCGTCGATCCTATTCAGGATGCTGGACGGCAAAGACCCGGCGGCGATCATCTGGAGCCAGATCAGGCCGGAGGCGAGCTTGCCGTTTCTGATGGAAGCCTAGATCACCCGCTCGCTCGCCAATGCCAGCACCCTTGATCCGCGGCAACTCGCGGATTCACCAGCCTCACCCGTGCCCCAGATGAATCCTCGCAAAATGAGCTCAGGGGCGCTCGGAATCGGGACAAACTTCACACAACAGGGATTGGGCACATTGACGACCTGACCGGTCGGATCGAGGGCCCCGGTGTCGGGATCGACACGGAATACGACGATCGTGTCCGAGCTCATGTTCTCGGCCAGCACGAACGAGCCGGTCGGATCGACAGCGAAGTTGCGAGGGGTCTTGCCGCCGGTTGGCTCGTACTCGACGAGCTTCAGGCGGCCGGTTCCGGGCTCGATTGTGTAGACGGCCAGGCTGTCGTGACCGCGGTTGGAGCCGTAGAGGAACTTACCTGACGGGTGGACCACGACCTCGGCTGTCGAGTGCCGGGGCTCGACGGCGACGGGCATCGTCGGCACGGTCTGGATCGCGGTCAGCGTGCCGCGATCGGGATCGTAGTCGAACGCGGTGACCGTGCAGTCGATTTCATTGATCACATAGGCATGCTTGCCGTCGGGATGGAACGCGAAGTGACGAGGCCCGGCGCGGTCCTTGACTTTGGTCGCGGGCGGGTCATTGGGCACGAGCTTGCCGTGGCTCGGGTCGAACCTGTAGACAAAGACTCGATCCAGGCCGAGGTCGGCGACTACGGCGAAGCGATTGCCCTTATCGAGGTTGATCGAGTGGGCGTGCGGACTTCCCTGCCGCTTGGGATCGAAAACCTTGCCCGTATGCTGAATGAAATCCGATGCGGGGCCGAGCTTGCCGTCGGGACCGATCGGGAGCACGGCTACGCTGCCGCCACCGTAGTTTGCGACCAGGACGTTCTTGCCCGTGGCATCGACCACGAGGTGGCATGGCCCATCGCCGACCGTCCACTCCTGGTTGAGCTTCGTCAGCTCACCGGACTTGGGGTCCAGGGCGAAGGAGGCAACCGCGCCGGACTTGGAGCCGGAGTTCTCGCTCACGGCGAAGAGGTATCTGTGGGTTGGATGGACGGCGAGGAACGACGGGTTGTCCAGCTCGGCGGCGAGAGTCGGCTCGGACAGCTTGCCGGATGCGGTGTCGAGCTCCATCCGGTAGATGCCCTTGCTCTTGCTGTCGGTGTATGTGCCGACGAACACCCAGAACTTTTCGGGTTTTGCCGCGGAGACCGGGGTGGTACCGAGGAACGTCGTGACCGCGAGGACCAGCATCGTCAGCAACCACGGACGCGAGGAAAGATAGCTGTCGAACACCATCGGTGCAGTCTCCAACGAGGTCAGGGGATCGAGGTCGAGTTAAGAGAGAAGCCTCATCATACTGAGTGGAGCATGAGAAGTGACCGCAGGTCCGGCAGAACCGGGAGAATTCGGGGGGGGTGTCAAACGATCAGGAGGAAACTGCCCGTTCTTCAACACCTTCTCGTCACGACGGACGAAGGGGTTCCTGCTCCACGGTTCTGTGTGTCACAATTAATGCCGTGTCGGAGACCACGGGATTGGCCCCGGGGTCGCCGCGACCGAGTTGTGAACCACCCCAGCCGGGCGAGTGGCCGGCCTTCGGGTTGCCATTGCCGAAAGGATCCCTCATGCGAATCGTGAAGACAATTCTGCTCCTCTCCGCGATCGGGCTGATCGCCGCTGATGAGCCCAAGAAGAAGGACGACTCCGAGTCGTTCAAGGGGAACTGGTCGATTCGCTCGATTACGATCGACGGGCGGGCAGCGCCGGAGCGACCTCGTCAAGAGCTTCCGGTGCCACTTCGACGAGAAGACTTATCGCGATACGGCCGACAAGGAGGTCATCGAGGAGGGGAGCTACACGATCGACGCGTCCAAGACGCCCAAGACGATCGACTTCGACATCAAGAAGGGGCCGAAAGAGGGCAAGCGGCAGCTCGGCATCTACAAGATCGAAGGGGACAAGATCACGCTCGTCATGACCCAGGCTGGTTCGACGACGCGGCCCAAGGCGTTCAAGGCCGAGTCCGGTGATTCTTTGGTGGAGGTCGTTCTCGAGCGGGTTAAACCGTGAAGGTCGAGATCCTCTCAGAGCTTGGCAGGCCAGGAACCGTGAGGCTATCACCCAGGCATGACGCTCGTTGAAATGAGGTCCCGTAGCGGCAAATGAGGAGCGCCGCGTCATGAAGGGGGTTGATCCTTCACGGGGCTCTTGAGCGATAATGGGTACATCGCCGTCGGCTGGTCCGTCGGATTCCCTGTACACAACGATTCCGCGCCCCGTTGAAGGCGCCTTGATGGCTCGGTTTCCGCCGGGCTGGAATGGAACTGAGTCATGGCCAATCACCGCCCTTACCACCCGAAGGGCCAGTCATCGAACGCGTCGCGACCAGGGCAACGGCCGCGGCCGGCGACCGGGCCAGGTCCGCGCCACCGATCGACCGGGAAGCCCGGCCCGGCCCAATCGGGCCCGAGGCCCAAGGCCGGTCCGGCTCGTCGGGAGCAGACCAGGTCCGACGGCGTTCCACGCCGAGCCGGGCAAGCCGGAGCGGCTCCAGAAGGTCCTGGCCCAGGCCGGGCTGGGCTCACGGCGCGGATGTGAGGAACTGGTCCTTCAGGGCCGGGTCACGGTCAACGGCGAGATCGTCCGTCAGCTTGGCACCAAGGGTTGATCCCGCCGCGTCGCGGATCGCCGTGGACGGCGAACCGATCCGGCTGGAGCAGATCGTGTACTTCGCCGTCAACAAGCCCAAGGGTTACGTATCGACCAACTTCGACCCCTCGGGCCGTCCCCGGGTCGTCGACCTTCTCCCCGAGATCCCCGAGCGAGTCTATGCCGTCGGGCGGCTGGACGAGGACAGCACCGGGTTGATGATCCTGACCAACGACGGCGAGCTGGCCAACCGGCTGGCGCATCCCCGCTTCGGGGTCGAGAAGATGTACAGGGCCCTGGTCGCCGGGATGCCTGACGTCGAGATCATCGCCAAGCTGACCGAGGGCGTCTGGCTGTCCGATGGCAAGGTCCGCGCCAAGCGGGCCCGGATCGTCGGCCGCCAGGGCCAGGCCACGCTGCTGGAACTGGTCCTGGCCGAGGGAAAGAAGCGCGAGGTCCGCCGGATGCTGTCCAAGCTCGGGCACAAGGTCATGTCGCTGAACCGGGTCGCGATCGGGCCGATCACGCTCAAGGGACTGCCCGTCGGCGAATGCCGGCCGCTGTCGCGCCACGAGGTCGATCTCCTCCGCAAGGTGGCTTCGGGGATCGCCGTATCGGTCCCCGGTTTCCCCGAATCCGAGGCGTCGCCCCGCTCACGACGCAACGGGCAGCGAGGGGACCGGCCCCGTCCTCACTCACGCCAGGCGGACCAGGCCCGATCGCAGCACCGGGACGAACCCCGGCCTTCGCGCGAGGAGAACCGACGCGCCGTCGATGAGGCCGCCCGTGAAGGGCGCCTGCCTCGACGCCCGGCGGACACTCGCGGCCGGGCGGCACACGATGGTCCGCAACCGGCTCGTCCTCATCAACGGCGCCCCCCGACGCCAGGCACTCAGGGAGGTCCGCCGGATCGAGGCCCGCGCGGCCGCGCGGTCGATACCAGGTCCGCCCGTCGAGGCCACGACCGGACCGGCCGCCGGCTCGAAGCGGCCTTCTCTCGGTCCCAGGCGACCGACCGCCGGGCCGAAGCGGCCTGCCGGTGGGCCCAAGCGTCCGTCCGTCCGTCCGGGTTTATCCCAGCCGGAAGAGGCACCGCGCCGTCGCCTGATCATCGGACTGGAGGGACCCACGCCGGCTCAAGGCCCGGCACGACCCGGGGCGGGCCGGACGGGTCGAAAGCGGCCGACGGCACGGAAGCCTCGGCCCACTCGCGGGCCGCTGGGACCCAGGCTCAGCCCATCGTCCCACGACGATGACGACGGAGACGAACAGTGATATGATCCTAGGTCCGATCGCGGTAGGTTGATTCGTGGGGTGCGAGACGCACGAGATCTGTAGACGCCATAAACCAACGACTCATGATCGATCAACCAATGGTCAGGCTCGCGCCGATCTTGGAGAATGTTCCGATCGCGCGGGACACGTACCGGCTCAGGCTGAGTGAAGCCGCGATCGCCAGGGCGATCCGGCCCGGTCAGTTCGTGATGATCCGGCCGGGCGATGAAGGGGCGAGCGACCCGTTGCTCGGCCGTCCGCTCGCCCTGTACGACGTGGTCCGCGACCCGTCCGGCGCCGCGGTCGCGTTCGACGTCGTTTATCTCGTGGTCGGTCGAGGGACGGCCGCACTCTCGCGGCGTCGGCCGGGTGAGCGACTGTCGGTCTGGGGGCCGCTGGGCAACGGCTTCGGACCGCCCCCTGCCGGCCCGGTCGTGTTCGTGGCCGGTGGCATCGGGCAGACACCGTTCCTGGCCCTCGGTCGCTGGTGGCTCGGGCAGGAACGGTACGATGAACGGTCGGCCGGAGATGCACCCGGTCAGGCTCAGCCCTCTTCAGTGACGCTGCTCTTTGGGGCACGGACGGCCGCGTTGCTGGCCGGCGTCGACGACTTCCGTCGCGCCGGGATCGGCGTCGAGGTGGCGACCGACGACGGCACCGCGGGGCACCACGGCTTCGTCACCGACCTGCTGGCCCGCCGCCTGGATCGCGGTGAGCGCCCGGCCAAGGTCGTTGGTTGTGGGCCGCCGGCCATGCTGGCCGCCCTGTCACGACTGGTCGAACGCCATGGAATCGCCTGCGACGTCTCACTGGAGAACCACATGGCCTGTGGGATCGGGGCGTGCTTCAGTTGCGTCGCGCCGATTCGCCAGACTGATGGCTCGACCGACCTGCGGCGCGGCTGCGTCGAAGGACCGGTCGTCCCCGCCGATCGCGTGGATTGGTCGTCGGTCGTTGGTCATTAGTGTTCAGCGACTCACTGAGCACTTCAACGTCTGGCCTTGGTCTGATCCCGGATCTTGTCGCGGAGCCGGGCGGCCTGCTCGTAGTCCTCGCGGGCGACGGCCTCATCGAGTTGTTCGCGGAGGGTCTTCTCCACCGAGAAGTTCTTGCGGATCTCCTGCTCGATGCCGAGAAGGGTGTCGATCAGGGCGGGGTTGGGCGATTCGGTCGGGTCGTGCTCTTCCCACCAGCACCGCTGATGAGCGTCGAGGCGGTCAACCCCTTCGCGCAAGGCGTCGACGGCCTCCTCGGGCCGTCGGCGTTCCAGGGCCAGCGCCGTCGCGGCCTGGGTGCGGTGGAACAAGACCGGACCGCGAAACTGTTCGTGCGACCCGATGTACTCTTCTTCAAGGCCGTGCCGATGAATGAAGTCCATCAAGGCCAGTGTATGGTCGGCGTCGTGGATGGCCTTGTCGTAGCGGCGCAGGGCCAGCCAGGCGACGCGTCGATGATAGAACTGGATAAACTCGCGATCGGCCTCGGAGCACTGGTGCGCCGACATCATCCACGGCGGGGCCTTACCGCCCGGCGCCTGCCCCCGACCCGCCGCGCTATGTCGCAGGTAATCGAGATAGGTTGAGAACCCGTGGGGCCGCAGGCCGTCGGGGCGTCCGCCGACTTCGAGCTGGAGCACCCCCAGCTCGATCCGGACCTGCAAGACCATCCGGCCATCGCGCGCGCGGACCTCGCGCGCGAGGATTTCCCCGGGCTCGGGATCATACGGCCAACCCTGGATCACGTCATCCAAGTCCCGTCGCATCGCTGCCCCCGTCCCGTCCTGCTCTGTCCCGTTCCATTCCGTTCCGTCCTGACCCCCAGGCGGAGTCACCGCCGAACTGCATCAGTCCCTTGGCCCACCACGTTCCGATACTGCGGCGGTGTCTCAGGATGCCCTGGACCGGTCGAGCGAAGGACAGGATGACGATAAGCTCTACCCTGCTTGCTCCGATCCGATGCATCAGGGGCTGTCTGACGCAAAGCCCCGCAAGAATTATATCACTCCACCCGTCGCCGAATCCTACTGGTCGCCGTGCAGAGATCCGCTGGAAGTTCGGCCGTGACTGACTGGTGCAACATCAAGCGCCCGGACGAGGACACGGAAGCTGCCACGGGGCCTTGTTCTGGGATCAACTTGACGCGGCGCTGGGGGGGGCCGCCGTCGGTCCGGCGCGCCGCGGCGGCCACGAGGAATCCCGATGATCTTGCCGGCAGTACGAACCGAATTGAATCGGAGTAGGGAATACGTGATGTATTGCAAACCTAGGGGGCGTTTGTCATGATAGACTTTCCTACCTCGCCGGTTCTCCCGGCCCTCCTAGCTCAATTGGCAGAGCAGCTGACTCTTAATCAGCGGGTTGTAGGTTCGAGTCCTACGGGGGGCACTATACTGGCAAAGGACTTACGGCGACGGTAGATATAGATGCCGGGCCGGATGGCAGTAAAACTGGCTGAAAAACTCCGCCGGGCAGTCATCCTCCCGGCGTTTTTTGTGCGCTGGCTGGACATGCAGCCATGCTTTCACCGATTGGTTTTACTAGGAGGACACCCGAACATGGGGCGTCCAAAGAAGCAGTGCCCGGAACCCGAAACAGATGGTCAGCGCTTACAAGGTAGCTG
Source organism: uncultured Isosphaeraceae bacterium (assembly GCA_963842405.1). Lineage (GTDB taxonomy): Bacteria > Planctomycetota > Planctomycetia > Isosphaerales > Isosphaeraceae > CAVZRC01. Next base: position 55,204 of record CAWJGW010000051.1, read on the forward strand.
AGAAGCATCGACCTGCCACGGTCCGCTCGCGGGATGGCCGAGATGTACCGCATTGAGCAAGGACGAAGCTGATGACGCCCCGCAAGCCCGACCGCCGCGATGCCGAAGGGGCGCGTGCTTATGCCATCCAAAATGCCGAGACGCTGGACCAATGGGCGGCGCTCTTCATGAATAAGCTTGGCATCGACAGAGATCGTATCGGTTCCAGCGACCGCAAGCGTGGCATAGCATGGCGAGCCTTCTTCCCGCACGAGCAGGATGGCGGCGGGAATTCGCCCGGCCAGCGGCTGAACCTGGATTCCGGCATCTTCAACGACGACCTGATGCAACCCCTCGGTATGCAGGCGGATCGGGCCTGGCGGCGGCCATCGGTTGAAACCCGTGCAATGGCGGTTCTGGCGCATGAGGATGTGGAGAGTTGGGGTCACACACACGAGGAGGCGGTGGAGATGTCGCCGGATACGAAGCTGCCGATCGGTCACGCGGCCAGGGAGCTGCTGCGGATCATCCGCGAGGAGCAACGGCGGAAGTTGCGGGAGAGGTAGGCTGTGAGCCGGGCGGCTTCATGCTGACTGACGGGCCGCAATCCTTATACCGCCCGATTAGCGGCACCGTCTCTGCCGCCGCAACCATCTTCTCATCCTGTCATGCACTTTCCTTCATGCAATCCAGAATCTCATGCCGCCGCTCCCAGCCTTCAGGAGTGAAGCGGAAATACGCCTCCGGCCCGCGCGCGAAGGTGGACACCGGGTACATAATCCCGGCGGCAGCTAATTCGCGGTGCGCCCCGCGGTCGGCATCATCGACACGGATACCGTCCTGCTCGACATGCAGGCGGAACAGGGCCAGGGCGGCTTCGGACAGAGCGATTGTCGGCATGGAATACCTCCTGGCAGAATTTTAGCAGAATGGGAATCGGGCGGGATGACGGCGCACGCGGGGCGGACTCAATTCGTGACGTCCTCAATCGCGGCGATATCGGCGATGGAAGCTCCCCGCGGTAAACCGCCAGATTCGGTGACAAACTGAATGTAGGGAATGAAATGACTTCCCGTGTTAACCGAAAATGGGATTCCTTTGAATGAACTCCCATCCTTCAAAGTAATCAAGGAGTAGGGAAGGGTGCCTGGACCTTTCCGATTCATTAGCCGCATCAGTTCGCGGAAGATTTCGTCGGTCGTCATCACGGAAGCTCCCTTGCTCGCTGCGCATCTGATTTTATTCAGATGGTTCGTTCTCGTGCTTATTCAAAATGGCAATTGCTGAGTTGATTTCTCGAATTCGCTCTTCATGTTCCTGGCATTGACCGTAAGGAAAATCGTCGCCGACGACGGGAAGCGATTGCATCGCCCGAAGAGCTTGGGTCAGCCTCGCCCATTCGATCTTCAGTGTCTCGATTGCAAATTTCACGGCAAGCTTCTCCTGATGATTTCATGGACGGAGAGCCGCGTCAGTTCTAACGCCCGCAACAATTCTACTTCTACCTGTGCCTGCGGCCAATCCCGCATTCTAGCGATTCCATCAAATCGCTTGTATTCTCAAACGCTAATGCTATCCTCCCGCCCGAACAGCAGGCGGGGGAGCGTATGGAGCAAGATGCCGATGAGGGATTCGCTGGGCGGTACAGCGTCCGCCGAGGCGAGACGGGCAAAGACAGCGTAGCCGGCACGGCCAAGGCGATCATCACCAGCGGCAATCACGGGAGCAGGCATAGGAAGCGGCATCGCCGTGGCCAAGACGCTAGCCATCCCGGATAAAACGGCATCCGGCCAGCCCATGCCTCCAGCCGATGGATGGAGCCGATAAGTGGCGGAGGCTCGAGGCGACGGTCAGGGACAGTAAGAATCTTCCCAGTCGCATCAATAACTGTTGCTAGAAGGTTCAAATTCATGCTATCACCCAAGCATTGATATTCAGCTTACACAGAGCAAGATTGCCCGCATTGACCCGGAAGCTTGGCCGCTGATCGCGCCCTATAAATGGTATGCCTATCGCTCCGCCGAAGATAAGTGGTATGCTCACGCGACACCCGTTCGTGGGAGATCATCAACTTCGGTAACCTGCCGCGCCGAGACTAGGCGTTATGCAAATCTGCATGCAGATCTTTGACTCGGCCACCTGTCCTTGGCATAATGGGAGTCAGGAGGTCGGTATGGCGACAAAGAAGAAGTCGGCTGTGAAGAAGATGAACGCGAGGGGCGCCGCGCTTCGCCCCGCCCAACCGTTGTCTGTCAGCGCGGTTCGCAGCCGGCTCGGTCTCAGCCGCAAGATGTTCTCCCGCCTTGCCGGGTTCTCCGAGCGAGCGATAGCCGACTGGGAGGCTGGGAAGCCAGTGAGCGAGCCCGGGCTCCGTCGGATCAAGGAACTCGATCGCTTCCGCGACCGACTCTCCGAAATCGTGGCGGCGGATGCCATCCCGACTTGGCTCGATATCCCGAACGAGGCGTTCGATGGCCTCAAGCCGCTCGAAGTGATCGAGCGGGGCGAGATCGACCGCCTGTGGAACATGATTTTCTATCTGGAGTCTGGCGTCGCGAGCTAGAGCGCTTCACGCTTGGGTTGCGCATACCAGCCCGAAGCGCCAGCGTGTGAATGGATGATTCCCGCCGGAATGCACTCGCTGGCGCGCTCGGGCTCATCTTCAATCGATGCCGTCCTCGTGTATGCAAGCCAACCGTTAAGCGCTCTGGTTTCGGTTTCGGCCTTGGTGTACCGATCGATCGTGAGCGTGATGGTCGAGTGCCTGGCCAACTCTTCGATTCCGAAGCGATGCCATTTTCAATCCTCCAGGTCCAGGACAAGTCGCTTCCCGATCCCCCGGGCATAGCGGGCCAAGGTGTTCAGTGTCGGGTTGGGATACCAACCGTTTTCGAGACGGGAGAGTGACGCCTTGTCGATCCCCGATCGCTCGGCGACGTCGCCCAGACTCAAGCCGGCCTGCTCGCGCCGTTGCCGCAACCCGCCGATGAATCGGGCGGTTGCGATGGCGTCTTCCGGATCGATCGGAACGTCCGTCGTGGTGATCTTCCCTTGCTCTCGCCGTTCGCGTCTCCAGGGCGTCGCGGATCGATCGCTGCGCAGCGCGGGACTCGGCTTGCTTGGTTCGGGCGGCGGCCTGTTCAGGCGTCGCGGCTTCAGTCTTGATGGCCATGGTCGAACTCCTCAGTCTTAATACATCGCCCAAAGCCCTCACTGCCGTTTTGTGCCTGTTGAGAAATAATACAATCTTATCGTCGTATCATCAGGATGAGATTGCATTTGTCAACCGAATGAAACGGCGAGTCAGTTGGATTCGGGAACGCTCGGAGTCCCCACTTGGGACGATCCGGATCTGGGACGCCTCCTTCGGCTATGCCCGAAACACCCCACCCAACTCACACCGGCCGGATTCGACCGGCCATTGAGGCGGATGTCACCTCCCCGTGGAAGCCAGGACAAGCCAGCGATAGGATGAGGAAGGATAAGGGATTCCTGTCCTGCGAGGGCGAGGGACGATGAAACGGCTTCAAACGTCGATCCTGGCGATCATCCTGATTGTTGCCGATCTGCGCGATGGCCTTCACCGCGCTGCGGACAGCCTCTCAGCTCTGGTACAGCGCCCTGTACACGTTCACCGCATTTCTGCTCCTGTTTGCGATGCTCGCGGCTCGATTCCGCCGCGGGCCTGAACGAGCATTCTGGTTCGGGTTCGCCGTTTTCGGATGGGCCTTCTTCCTCATGGGGCTGGGGCCGTGGATGAACCCGATCAGCAGATCCCGACGAACCGTCGGGTGCGGCGGCCTCAATCCGAACCTGCTCACGTCCAAAGTCATTCTCTTCCTCGTCGCTCACTTGAGGAAGGACACGAACAATCTGGGAGAGATCAACGCGATCACCGAGAACACCATCGGCATTGCCCACTTGCTCACGACCCTTATCCTTGCCGTCGTTGGCGGCATCATCGCCGCCCTGCTGAGGAGACGGCCTCGGAGTACGACGTCGCTCAAGTCGCTCGCCATCCTGGCGGGGCTGGGCCTCATCGCGGCCGTCGCCGCGTCGGTTTACTCCACCCGGCCACGCGATCCGTTCTTTCCCGACTCGGCCTTCGTTATGAACAAGGCTCACTCCGATCTCATCGTGAACTGGTACACAAAGCAGTTGGACGCGATGGACGAACCTTCGCTCCAGACGCTCTCGCGACGGGACCGCGATGCGACCGTCTACCGATTGCTATGGATTCCTTCGTTTCATCATCCCGTGCAGCGTGCGGATCGTCCGCAGGGGCGAGGGTGCTCAACTCGTCGCCAAGGTCCTCGACGGCCAGGGCGGGTATGATCGCGGGTCAGATCGCTATCAACAGAAGCATTACGCTCGGTGGCGACCAGTGGAAGGAACTGGATCGCCACCTGGAGCAGACCGCATTCTGGGATGATGCCGACCGAAGAGCAAGCTGAATGGTGGCATCGATGACGGCTCCCATTCCATCATGGAGGGCGTGAAGCTAGGCGTCTATCACGTCGTCGATCGGCAGTTACCCGATCCACCCTACTCGAAGCTGTGCCGCTACATGCTCAACCTGACCGGCATCAAGATGCGAGAAGCTTGGAAAGGATATCACACGAAGGAGTCGTCAGCGGAACCGGAGTGAGGAGAAAGATCTCAGCCCGGTCCCGTTACGGCTTCGATTCTCTCCGACGCTCATTCCGCGCCGGCGATCGACGTCCAGTCCCTCGCGGACTTCTTCCACCTCCGGCCGGGCCAACTGCTTGACGACCTGGCCATCCCGCAGGAACACCAGGTTGGGCCAGAGCTTCACCCGGAACGAACGCCCGAGCGGCCGGCCCGGCCCGTCTTCGATCCGGATGTGGCGGACTCCTGGATAATCGCGAAGCAGCCCGGGCAGCTTCGGCGCGAGGGCCTGGCAGAACGGGCACCAGCTTCGCCGAATTCCAGCAGCACGGGCCCTTGCGTCTGGTCGATCTCGTCTCGGGTCGGTTCGGCTTCGTATTCATGGCCCGACGGCATTGCCCACCTCCTCGGTGTGTCAGACATCGATCGTGGTGCACAGTCGCCGCAAAATCAATGCCTATGTCGCCTCGGGGCTTGGAATTGCTCGCGGGTCCGCGTACAACTCCGTATTCATCATCATCGGCTTGAAAAGGGCTCACGCCATGCTCACGACCTGCACCCTGATCACCGCCCTGGCGTCTGGGCTGGCCGGGGCTGCTCCATCGGCTTCCGATCAGCCGGGACGGCCGACGCGTCCCAACATCATCGTGATTCTCGCCGATGACCTCGGCTACTCCGACCTGGGTTGTTACGGCGGCGAGATCCGGACGCCTCACCTGGACGGGCTGGCCGCCGGCGGGCTGCGGTTCACGCAGTTCTACAACACCGCGCGGTGCTGGCCGTCACGGGCGGCGATCCTCACGGGCTATTACGCCCAGGAAGTCCGTCGCGATACCGGTGCCCGGCGTGAAGAGCGGCGGAGGCGGCATTCGCCCGAAGTGGGCGAAGCTCCTCCCCGAGATGCTCCGGCCGATGGGCTATCGGTCGTACCACTCGGGCAAGTGGCACGTCAACGGCATGCCGCTGGCGAATGGTTTCGATCGCTCATACTACCTGGAGGACGTCGGCCGCTACTTCCACCCGCGCGTCCATTTCGAGGACGATCGAAAGCTTCCGCCGGTCGAGCCGGGGACCGGATACTACGCGACGACCGCCATCGCCGATCATGCCATCAAATACCTCAATGAACACGCGACGAAATATCCGTGCCCAGCCGTTCTTCCTGTATCTCGCTTTCAACTCCCCGCACTTCCCTCTGCATGCGCCGCCGGAAGACATCGCCCGATACCGAGGGCGGTACCAGGAGGGCTGGGAAACGGTCCGCGCCGACCGTTGGAAGCGGATTCAGGAGCTGGGACTGGTCCACGGCCGGCTCTCGGACGTGGAGCGCGACGTCGGACCGCCCTACCACTTCCCGGACGCCCTCAAGACGCTCGGTCCCGCCGAGGTCAACCGGCCCGTGCCCTGGACCTCACTGACCGACGAGCAGCACGCATTCCAGGCGACGAAGATGTCCATTCACGCCGCGATGGTCAACCGGATGGACCGCGAGATCGGCCGGGTCCTGGATCAGCTCCGCGCGATGGGTGCGTTCGAGGACACGCTGATCGTCTTCCTGTCCGACAACGGTGCCAGCGCGGAGATCATGGTCCGCGACGACGGCCACGACCCGTCGGCGTCTCCCGGCTCGGCCGACACGCACCTCTGCCTCGGGCCGGGCTGGTCCACCGTGGCCAACACACCGTTCCGCCGGCACAAGACCTGGGTTCACGAGGGAGGCATCGCGACTCCGCTTGATCGTCCACTGGCCCAAGGGCATCCCCGCCCGTGGCGAGCTCCGCCATAACCCCGGCCACGTCATCGACCTCGTGCCGACGTTCCTGGAAGCCGTCGGAGGAACCCGACCCGACTCCGGCGACGGCCGGTCCATCCCCGTGCGGCCCGGCAAGAGCCTTGTGCCGGCCTTCGCCCGCGACGGCACGGTCCGGCACGACGCGATCTGGTGGGCGCACGAAGGGAACCGCGCCATCCGTGTCGGCGACTGGAAGCTCGTCGCCGCCGGCAAGGACGGGCCCTGGGAGCTCTTCAACCTCGCCACCGACCGCACCGAGACGCGCGACCTCGCACGGCAAGAACCCGCCAAGGTCCGCGAGCTGGCCGAGCACTGGCAGCGTCTCTGGGACGAATTCGCCGCGATCGCCCGCGATGACTCCAACTCCAGGGCCAATCGAACGGACGGACCGTCCCGGCCCGTCAAGGAGCTGATCCTGCCCGGAGAATCGTTCCTCGTCGCGGGGCATCCGGCCTTCATCCTGACGCCGCCCGCGGAAAAGCGGCGCACGCCCCAGCCGTGGGTCTTCTACGCACCGACGCTGCCGCCGTACCCGGATTCGCACGAGAAATGGATGCACGAGCAGTTCCTTGCCGCGGGGGTTGCCGTGGCGGGGATCGACGTGGGCGAGGCCTACGGCAGTCCGCAAGGCCGTCGCCTCTTCGACGAGCTCTATCGCGAGTTGACCGAGCGCCGAGGCTTCGCCGCCCGGCCGTGCCTGCTCGGACGCAGCCGCGGCGGCCTCTGGGTCACGAGCTGGGCGGCCGAGCACCCGGACCAGCGTCGCCGGGATCGCCGGGATCTATCCCGTCTTCGACTTGCGGACCTATCCCGGACTCGACAAGGCCGCCCCGGCGTACGGCTTGACTCCCAAGGAGCTCGCGGCCCGGCTGGTCGAGCTCAATCCGATCGAGCGCGTCGGCGTGCTCGCGAAGCACCACGTGCCGGCGTTCTTCATCCACGGCGACGCGGATACCGTCGTCCCGCTGAAGGCGAACTCCGCCGAGTTCGCCGCGCGCTACCGGGCCGCCGGGGTGCCGGACTCCGTCACCCTGATCGTGGCCAAGGGACAGGGGCATAACTTCTGGGAGGGCTTCTTCCACTGCCAGGGGCTCGTCGATTTCGCGATCGATCGAGCACGCGCCGGCGCCGTTCCACCAGCCGGGACGACAAACCGGTAGCGATTGGCGAGAGATTTGTTTAACATTGTCGGAGTCGGGTTCGGCTCGGGGCTGCTGACCAACGCTGCGAAGATCTTCATGTACGCGGCACTCCTGGGGGCTTGCCGGCCGTGCCGGCTGCGACCCCAGCCACCCCCAACCGGGAGTTAAGGTTCTGGGTGGCTGGCGCCGGAGGGCCCGCCCAGGGAGTCCGACGCGGCAAATGGGTTCGCCTGTCGGGAAAATCTCCGCGATGGGATTCCGGGAATGAGCTGGAGGATGCGGGATGGGAGACGACGCGAGGTCTCGGCCGGAACGATGGGATCGCCGCACGTTTCTCGTGGCCTCGGGTGCGGGCTTGGCGGGGCTGCGGCTGGGCCCGACCGCTGAGGCGGGCCAGGCCGCCGGGGCTGGGAGCAACACCGCGCGAGCCGATTCGACGATCCTGTTCTTCCTGTGCGGCGGGGCCTCGCACGTCGACACCTGGGACCTCAAGCCGGACGCGCCGGCCGAGTACCGCGGGCCGTTCCGGCCGATCGCGACGACGGTGCCCGGTGTGCGGCTCTGCGAGCACCTGCCGATGCTGGCTCAGCAGTCCCATCACCTGGCGGTGGTCAATTCGGTCGGGGCCTCGGTCAATACCAACGACCACCACGCCGGCTATTATTACAACTTGACCGGGCACGTTCCGGACGAGAGTTTCCGGCAACTCGCCAACAACCGGACGCCCCGCTGGGACGACTGGCCTTACATGGGCTGCGTCGCGGCCTCACGACGGCCGCCGCATCCGCAGTTGCCCAATGCGATCACGTTGCCGCACCGGCCAAGCAAGGCCCCGTACACGCGGCCCGGCCAGTTCGCCGCGCGACTGGGTATCGAGCACGATCCGCTCTACGTCCACGGTGACGTCGGCCAGCCCCTCCGCTTCCAGGCGCCCGCCTTGACTCTCGGCGGTGAGATCACCGCGCAACGGCTCCAGGACCGCCGCAGCTTGCTCGCGGCCATCGACGTGGCGCGGTGGAACCTCGATCGGGGCTCGCGCGAAGGAGTAACTGGTCGACCCTCCAGCAGCGAGCCTGGGGGCTGTTAGCCTCGTCGCGGACGACCGCGGCGTTCGATGTCGCCGCCGAGCCGGCTAGCGTTCGGCAGCGATATGGCCAGACGATCAACGGCATGAGCCTGCTCCTGGCCCGGCGGCTGGTCGAGGCCGGCGTCCCGTTCGTGACGGTCTTCTGGAAGGAGAATGAGGCCATCGCCTCCAAGTGCAAGAGCGCCGGCGGCTGGGATACGCACGGCAACAACTTCAACTGCCTGAAGGAGAACCTGCTGCCGGAGTTCGATCGGGCCTTCTCGGCCCTGATCGAAGACCTGGCCGGGCGGGGTTTACTGGCGCGGACGCTGGTTCTGGTCACCAGCGAGATGGGCCGGACGCCAAGGATCGGCGACCGCGATCCGGAGGCACTTCGGGAGCGGGCCGCGACCACTGGACCCATTGTATGAGCAATCTCCTGGCTGGCGGCGGAATCAGCGGCGGCCAGACCTATGGGGCCAGCGACCGTCGCGGCGAGTACCCGGCCCACCGCCCGGTCACGCCCGCCCACATCGCCAAGACCGTCTATCACGCCATGGGCATTCATGACCTCACGGCCACCGCCAACGACGGTCGGGTCTACAACCTGCTCGAAGAGGGTGAGCCATTACGAGAGCTGTTCTGATTGGACGGAGTGAGAGGGACCTAACTTTCGTGGGACATTCTTTTGAGAGGCTGAACGAGAACGTCGTCGGACTGGAAGTGTCCGATATGCAAAGGGTGAATATGCCCTACGGATCAATGGAATTTGTTCGACGAATGAGGACTTACGACGAATTCGCGGCGTAAAGCCTGGATTAGAGTTGGCGCGGATGCGCGGCGCGGGACGATGCCGGGACGCGGAAATGGTGATCCAGAGATCACGATTTGCACCAAGGGCCAAGGATGGACGACATGATTCGGCAATCCCCGCTCCGCCCATCCCCCGCTCCATGGAGCCTCTCCGATGATTCAGATCGGCTTGGCCTGGCTACTCATGTTCGGAGTTGCAGATCCGCCCACGGCCCCAGCAAGCGGGGCAATCATCGATGAGATCCGCGATGTACTGGGTCACAAGGGAAAGACCGCTCCCTGGTTCGCCGAGTACGCCATGGGCCTCCCCGCCCAGCCTCGCCCTTCCGGGGGAACCGGGACCCGTCGTTACTTCGCTGAGTCGGCCGACCGGTGGTATTTCGAGGAGACCGCCGCGACGTTCTCTTTGAAGATCCTGTTAGGGCCGAAGACGCTGACATTTGCATACAACGATGATATTGGACACGCCCTCTGCACCGGGCCGGCCAACCTGGCCGGGGCGAAGCCCGAGCGATGGTTGGGGATCCATGGCTTCCCGGTCCTCCCCTCCGCTGAACTTGACGCCGATATCGTAAGCCATCTCCAGACGCTGCTCGTCGGCTCGAAGACGCTCCGGCGGGTGCAGGCTGCGGATCTCCGGACCTACGAACTGGCGGGCCGCGACGGGCCGTTGACAATCGTGATCGGACAGACCCGCGTCCAGGTATCGCGGCCCGGCGAGAGGGGAGCGCCGTCACAGATCCTTTTCCGGTATGCATCTGGAGAGGGTAATCCGCCCTGGATCGGCGCGGTGACCGATCTGTCGGCGCGGGTCAACGACCCCAAGAGCAAAGTCCATCGTATGGCCGCCGGGTCCACCATGATGGGTGCCCTCAAGGCGGCCGTGCCCGAGTTCGACAATGAGACCGTGGTGCTCGACGCCGCCGCCCAAGGTCGCCTGGCTCGCCGCCATCGCTATCTCTTGCCCGACTTGGCGGTCGCTAAGGTCATCGAAGCCAAAACCATGTCGGGGCAACTGCATTACAAGGTCGAGTGCGGTGGGTCCATCTATGGGATCAGCCAGTATCCCAAAGCTTCGCGGATCAAGGACGACGAGGCGATCGCACGCTTTGTGCAGGCCCGGCGGAAGTTCGGCGACTATGCCGTGCTGAACGTCGTCGATCCTGGTACCGGCGCCAATTGGTTGTATTACATCAAGGACGACGCGACGCTCATAGTCTCGAACTCGGACCCCGATTTTCGGATCCTTAAGTTTGAGGATCCGATACTGGACCGGTTACTCGGTTCCTTCAACGCCCCCAAGCCCTGAATCAGAGCTATCGGGGAGCGTGAGATCATACCTCGCCCGAATTCCTTCCGGCGGAAGCGGTGATTGATTGTCGAAACCTGACACACAGTCGCCGGCGAAAACCGGAATCCCAGAAGCGGCCTGCCGGTATCATCAGACAACTTTCACGAGGCGATATGACTCGGTCTTGTTCAAGATTCTTGGGGGCGGCGGGCTTCCTCTTCGTGGCGTGCACTCTGATGGCTGCATCCCCGCCAGCGCTCAAAGGGTGGGGCCAGGCCGCTGATCCTGATGGTGATTGCCGGTTCGAGCAGAAGGCTGGCAAGCTGACCATCGCAGTCCCCGGCACCCTCCACAACCTTGTCGCCGACAGCGGCCAGGTCAACGCCCCAACGGTCCTGAGTCCCGTCAAGGGTGAGTTTATCGCGATGGTCAAGTCGACCGGCAGTGTTCGCCCGGGCCCCGAGCCCACTGTTCCAGATGGGCTCCCTTATAATGGTACCGGGCTGCTTCTCTGGGTGGACCGGGACAACTATTTCCGCCTTGAGCGGGCCGGCCTGATGCGTGACGGCGCAGTTTATCCCATACGTCAATTTCGAGCATTTCAAGGAGGGGCGCCGCGCCTTCAGCCAGGGGGCTGGCCTCCAGGATCTTCCCACCCATTTGCGGTTGGAGCGCCGCGGTGGAAGCGTCTATGCGTCCGCCAGCCATGATGGCGTTCACTGGACGCCGTTTCCTCCGCTGCAAGTCCGCCTTCCGGACGAAGTCAAGATTGGAGTCGCGGCGGTGAACTCGTCAACGAAGCCGTTCACAGCGGAATTGGAGGGCTTGAACGTCTTCACACGCCGGGACGTACCGTCGCGATGAGGGAAAGAGGCATTCGGTGTCGCATGCTCCAGGTGAGCAATTCGGACCGAATGGAAGCGATCGGCATGCCCGTGACGGGTTGAGTGATCTTGAGCAGTGCTCGGAGGAGGCTGGCAAACGGAGAGACCTGGTTCTCAGGCAAGACACGATCGCAGCAACTCGGCGGGGTGGACGGCCGTGCGGCCAGTGAAGTGCTTGATCTGGAGCCGGCACGAGAACCCCGGTGCGACGATGACGGTCTCGGGATCGGCCTGGCGCACCGCCGGCAAGAGCCGTTGTTCGCCGACCAGCCGCGAGACCTCGTAATGCTCGATCTCATAGCCGAACGACCCGGCCATGCCGCAACAACCGGCGTCGAGGTCGATGACTTCCGCATCCGGGATGGCGCGGAGCAGATCCAGCGTCGGACCGGCGCCGACCAGCGACCGCTGGTGGCAGTGGGATTGAAGCAGGATGCGCCGAGGGCCGGCCTTCAAACCAAACCGGTGGCTGTCCACCAGGAGACCTCCGGTCGGCGGGTGGGCGGGGTCGAGAGAACCGCGACCATGCCGGTGTCGATCCTCGTCACGATGACTTCCTCGAGCGTCCGGCAGGCGTCGGCGACGACCTCGGCACGGGAACGCAGCTCGCCCTTGAGCAAGGCGGGGTAATCGTCCTGATCGTCAGGATGCAGCTCGGTTCGCAGGCGATGATCCGTCCACCCTGGCGCGACCACTCGTGGAGAAGCTCGACGTTGTGGCGGGCGTTGGCCACGGCTTGGTCGAGCAACCCGTTGGAGATCAACGGCCGGCCGCAGCAGCGCAGGCCCGGGGGGCCGAGCGTGACCGAGCAGCCGGTTCGCCGGAGCAACTCGATCGCCGCCTCGCCGACCTCGGGCTCGAAGTATTCGTGAAGGTGTCGGGAAAGAGCAGAACGGGATGTCCCCGGGGAACGGTCGGTCCGTCACCCCATGGGTCCCGAAACCGCCGCACGAGCGTCCGGCGCGCGAACGCCGGCGGCACGCGGCGACGGTCGATCCCCAGCAGCTTCTCATTCAAGAATCGCGACAGCCGGCTTTGCACCATCCAGTTCGACACCGGCGCCAGCGCGCTGCCAATTCGACCCAGCTCGGCCACATGGCCGAAGACCCAGTTGCGCCAGGGGACGCCGTGCTCCCGATAATACTGGTGCAGGAACTCGGCCTTGAGCCGGGCCATGTTGACATTGGTCGGGCACTCGCCCTTGCATGCCTTGCATTCGAGGCACAGGTCGAGGACTTCGTGGACGTGCGGGTCGGTGAACCCCGTAAATCCGAGCTGGCCGGTGATCGCCATGCGGAGCAGGTTGGCGCGGCCGCGGGTGCTGTCCTTCTCCTCGCGGGTCGCCTGGAACGACGGGCACATCGTCCCCTCGGACTTCTTCCGGCAGGCGCCGACGCCCGCGCAGAGCTCGGCGGCCGGCAGCAGGCCGCCGTCGGCCGTGAAGTCGAACGTGGTCGCCACCGAGGGAGTCACATAGGCTGGTCCGTATCGCAGGTTCGTCGTCAGCGGCGGAGCGTCGACGATCTTGCCGGGGTTCAGCAGGTTGTGAGGGTCGAACGCACGCTTCAGTTCCCGGAAGGCCTGGTACAGCGCGCTCCCATACATCTTCTCCTGGAACGGGCTGCGGACCAGTCCGTCGCCATGCTCGCCCGAGAGCGCACCGCCGTACTTGAGCACCAGCTCGGAGACCTCCTCGGCGATCGACTCGAACTTCCGCACGCCCTCCTCGGTCTTGAGGTCGATCACCGGCCGGACGTGCAAGCAGCCGACCGAGGCATGCGCGTAGACGCCGGCCTTGGTCCCGTGCCGCGCGATGATGTCCAGGAACTCGGCGATGTAGTCGCGCAGGTGCTCGGGCGCGACCGCCGTGTCCTCGACGAACGAGATGGCCTTGGCATCGCCTTTCTCGGCCATCGAGAGCCCCAGCGCCATCGTGCGGAGCTTCCAGACCATCGCCTGCTTGCCGGGATCCGTGACGGCCAGATGGTGATAGCCGAACCCTTCCCGTCGCAGGTCATCCTCCAGGGCGGCGAGCCGGGGAGCCAGCTCGTCGGCGCTCGTCGCCATAGAGCTCGATCATGAGGATGGCGGCGGGATCGCCTTCGAGGAAGAAACGGAGCCGGCTCGCCTCGGGATTGAGCCGGGTGCTGTCGAGCACGTACTTGTCCACCACCTCGACCGCCGCGGGATGATGTCGCAGGATGAGCGGGGTCGCCGCCAGGGCCTCGAGCAAGCCGGCGAACTCGACGACGAGCGTCGCCCGGGCGCGGGGCAGCTCCACGAGCCTCAGCGTGGCCTCGACCGTCACGCCGAGCGTCCCCTCCGAACCAACGAACAACCGGGCGAGGTTGAAGGCGGGTCGATCCTCGCCGCGACGGGAGTCCTCCGTCGGCTCGGGAAGGAACGCATCGAGGTTATATCCTCCCACGCGCCTGAGGATTCTCGGGAAAGCGGCGGCCGATCTCCTCGGCGTGTTCAGCGGCCAGCCGCCGGACGGTCCGGTAACAGGTGCCTTCGAGATTCTCCTGGCGCACCGGGCTTCGACCTCCGACTCCGACGAGCGGCTTCGAGGTCCACGACGCTGCCGTCGGACAGCACGACCTTCAGTGCGAGCACGTGGTCGATCGTCTTCCCGTAGAGGACCGACCGGGCACCCGAGGAGTTATTGGCGATCATGCCGCCGATCGTCGCGCGGTTCGAGGTGGAGATGTCCGGGGCGAACAGCAAGCCGTGGGGCTTGAGGGCCCGGTTCAGGTCGTCGAGCACGCAGCCCGGTTCGACGCGGACCCAGCGCCCGGCGGGGTTGATCTCGAGTACGCGGTCGAAGTGCTTCGAGCAATCGAGGATCACCCCCGCCCCGATCGACTGGCCGGCCTGAGACGTCCCGCCACCTCGGGCCGTGATCGGCACGCCGAACCGGCCGCAGACCGATACGGCGGCCACGACATCGGCCGCCGTGGCCGGGAAGGCGACCAGGAGCGGCACGATCTGGTAGACGCTGGCATCCGTCGCGTACAGCGCCCGGGTGAGACGATCGTATCGGACGTCATGCGTGCTGATGGCCTCGACCAGCGCCTGATGGAGCGCTCGCAGGTCTACCTGCGCGGGCCGCGACTGGTCGATTATGGGCAATTCGGTTAGACTCATTGCAGAATAAACCGCACTTCTTTACTCATGGGGCCAGCCGGATCAGCCCCTCGCGGAGCCGATCGAGGCCGCGTTCGAGGGTCTCCCCTCCGGCCGCGAACGAGACGCGTAAGGTTCCCTCGCCGCCCGGCCCGTACGCCGCGCCGTGGATCACGACGACCCCCGCGTCGCGCAACAGGGACCGCGAGACGTCCTCGGAGGTCTTTCCCAATCCGCGGATGTCCACCATCACGAACAGGCCGCCCTCGGGAACGAGCGGCTCGACGCCCGGGATCCCGCGCAGCCGTTCGACGACCCGGTCGCGACGGGCCTGATACTCCTGCGGCCATCCGGCGCACGCAGTCTTGATCCGAGGAGAGTGCGCAGGTCGCGGCATCCTGCACGAACGTCGCCGGCCCGCGGCTCGATTGTTGCAAGACCAGCAGCATCGCTTTGATGATCGGCTCCGGCCCGGCGCAGTAGCCCACGCGCCAGCCCGTCATCGCATAAGTCTTCGAGAGGCTGTTGATCACAACCGTCCGAGCCCGCGCGTCGGCCGAGACCGCGGCCGTCGAGACGTGCCGGCGGCCGTCGTAGACCAGCGACTCGTAGATCTCGTCGCTGAGGACCGGACACTCGTGCTCCCGGGCAAACCCCATGACATCCTCGAGCTCGGGTCGCGTCAGCACCGTGCCGACCGGATTCCAGGGCGTGTTGAGCAGGATGGGGGCACCGTTGCTGGCCCTGGAGTTCTCGAACCCGCCGCGGTCGATCGTGAACCGGCCGTCGCGAACCTCCGAGAGCACCGGCCTCGGGTCTCCGCCCCACATCGCGATCGGCCCAGCATAGGCGTCATAGATGGGGTCGGGCAGCATCACGGCGCGGCCCGACTGCACCAGCGCCGCCGAGGGCGGCACAGACCCCAAGCGTGGCCCCGTCGGTGATGAGGATTTCGCGGTCGGGGTCGTACGAGAGTCCCTGCTCGCGCCGGAGCTTCTCGGCGACGGCCTGGCGCAGCGCCGGCTCCCCCCGGTTGTCCGGATACCCCGTGCGGCCGTCTCGCAGCGATCGCACCGCCGCCTCGACGATGTGCGAGGGCGTCGGTGTGTCAGGCTGCCCGCGCATCAGGGAGACGAGCGAGCGACCTTCGGCCTCGAGCTGTCGAACCTGTTGCAAGACCCGATTGACGGCCGTCGGCCGCAAATGGGAGACGCGGTCGGCGAGGGAGAAATCGTTCATGAATGGAGCCCACCCAACGGGACAAACGGATCCGCCCCAGGTTGTCACTCTACCATTTCCCGAAGGCCACGTAGCACCCCAACGCCCCCACGACCGACATCGACAGCCCCCAGACGAGTACCTGGTTGAACAGGAGCCGGCGGTCGGCCGTGATCGGCGCTGAGGCGATGCATAACGCTCCGACCGTCGAGAGCGGCGAGACATCGACCAGGTGGCCGCCGATCAGGATCGACGAGGCGATTGCCAGCGGATCGCCGCCTCCGAGCTTGGTGACCAGACCCGGAACACTGGGCAGGAACGCGGGCAGCACCACCCCCGACGTACTGCTGTAGACCGAGATCAAACCCGTGACAAAGGCGATCAAACCCGTGATGGATCGCTCGCTGGCGAACCGCGCCAGAATGGTCGTGAACAGGTCGATCCCCCCGGTTTTCTCCAGGAGCGACGTCAGCACCGTCACGCCGCAGACCATCACGATCACGCTCCAAGGTAACATCGGGATCACCGGCCGTTCATCGGTGATCTTCGCCAGGGTGAGCACCACGGCCGCGGCAAACGCTCCCATCCCGACATGGACCCGGAAGCCGACGACGCCGACGACGAGGATCGCGATCGTTGCCAGCGTGACCCAGTGATGGAACGTCATCGCCGCGGCGGGATCAGGCGCGGAGCCCTCGGCCGACCCTTCCTCATGAGGCCGGCCGAACAGCCGCCAGCCGCCGAAGGCCAGGTAGCCCAGCGAGGCGACCGTTGCGTTGGCCAGGAGGTTCGACAGGTAATTCTGTCGCTCGAATCCCGACATTCCCATCCGGCTCATCAAGCCGTTGGCGATGATCCCCGTCGGAGCGATCGGCGACAGCGCCCCGGCGATGCAACCGTGGGCGACCATGATCGTCATCAAGAAGGGAGGAATCCGAGCCCGCTCCGCGACCGCCATCGCCAGGGGCGCGATCAATGCGGCCGTCGCGATGTTCCCCGCCCCGATCGACGCGATGCCACACGATAGCCCGAAGAACAGGATCGGGATCAGACCCGGTGTTCCCCCGGCAACCGCGCACCGCCAGGCGCACCACCCGGTCGAGCGTGCCATTGCTCCGGGCGAGAGTGAACAGCAGAGTCACGCCGACCAGCGTCAGGAACAAGTCCGTGGGAAAGCCGCCCAGCAGCTCGCCCATCGTGAAATGCCGACCCCAGGCCGGCGCAGGTAGATCCCGATCACCCAGGCCAGCGCCAGCGACAGGAACCCCGGATTGACCGCGGTCGTGCAGCTCAGCACGATCACCACCACCAGGGCCGCCAGCGAGAGCCACGCAAGATCGATCATCAACACGCTCCTCATCCACGGATCATCAAGGAGCCGCAAGTTGATCGCGCAGCTCGCGTCGCAGCACTTTGCCCATGGTATTACGCGGGAGGGCCTCGACGAAGACGATGTCAGCCGGCCGCTGATAATCCACCAGCCGATCGCCAAGGAAGGTCCGGAGTGCGCGATCGGTCAGGGTCTCGTCGGTCCGAACGACGGCCGCGACCACGCGTTCGCCGCGCTTCCGGTCCGGGATGCCCACCACGGCGGATTCGCGGACGCCCGGGCACTCGTTGATCACTCGCTCGACAACCTGGGGATACACGTTGAAGCCGTTAGAGATGATCAGGTCGTTCTTCCGGGCGACCAGGGTCAGGAATCCACCGGCGTCGCGAAAACCCAGGTCGCCGGTATCGAACCAGCCCGACGCGAAGGCTTCACGGGTGGCATCCGGCCGGCGCCAGTACTCGCGAGAACAGGTTCGGGCCCCGGAGCTGCACCGAGCCGACCTGGTCCGGGGCGACGGGCTTGCCGTCCTCATCGACCACCCGCACGGCGATGCCGTCCAGCGGCAAACCCACCGAGCCCTGGGGCCAGGGCCCGCCGATCGGCAAGCTCGTGATGACGTGCGCCTCGGTCATCCCGTACCGGTTGATCACCGGCCGGCCCAGCACCGACTCCAGTTCCGGCAGCACCTCGGGCCGGATCGGCGCCGAGCCGCAGGTAAAGAGCCGGACGTCTCGCCACTTCTGCGCGACCGTACGGAACTCGGGCCGGTCGAGGAACGTGTAATAGAACGTC
Organism: uncultured Isosphaeraceae bacterium; assembly: GCA_963842405.1. Lineage (GTDB taxonomy): Bacteria > Planctomycetota > Planctomycetia > Isosphaerales > Isosphaeraceae > CAVZRC01. The sequence continues at coordinate 73,269 of CAWJGW010000051.1, forward strand.
GGGATCGCCATGAAGACGGTGCCGCGCTCCACGACCTCGAGCGTCCGTCGCGGGTGGAACGTGTCCTCGATATGCATGCGGCATCCTGTGAGCAGGCTCAAATGCGTGGCGAACGACAGCCCATGGATGTGAAACAACGGCAGGACGTTGACCAGCACGTCGTCCGGCGTGAATTCGCCAGAACGCTTGAAGCGCTCGCAGGCTGGAGGCGAGGTTGGCGTGGTTGTGCAACACGCCCTTGGGCCGTCCGGTCGTGCCCGAGCTGTAGAGCATCAGGCAGGGGGCATCGCGGTCGATCGCCGGTTCGGAGAACGGAGTTTCCGGAGCGTCCCACGCTTCGGCGTCGGACAGCAGGCCGCGCAGCTCCGGCAGCTCGGCCGCAAGGACTCGATGACCGGTTGCTCGACCTTGCCGGCCACCACGACCCGTGCGCCGCTGTCCTGGAGGAAGTACCGCAGCTCGTCGGCGGTGAACCGCGGGTTCAGCGGCAAGGAGATCGCCCCCGTGTAGAGCGTCCCCAGGTGAGCCGCGAGGAACGGCAGCTTCTCCGAGGTCATGATGGCCACCCGGTCTCCCGGCTCGACCCCCAGTTGCGCGTCAACCGACCGGCACAGTGCCGCGCCTTCGCGTCGAGATCACCATAAGTCCAGGACGCATCCTTGTAGAGGATCGCCGGCCGGCTGGCCTGCGCGGCGAAGGTCGCCCGCAGCTCCGCGAGGAAGTGCCCTGGCTTTTCAGAACGGCTCTCCTGACGTGGCTCGATCATCGTAAGCCCCTCCTCACTGTGCGGAGGAATTCAACGCGGCAAGGTCGCAACGCAAGGATCCGGGGTTTAATCCCTCCCACAAGGATAACAAGGATAACCCCAGCACGCCCTTACTTTGTATAGCTGCTCCGTCCGGCGATTCCCGGATCAGCACTTTGCCGTGTCAGGACCCGATAAACTATTTGCGGCCCATCTCCGCGACCGGTATGATGCCGATCGGGGCCGGGCCTCCGCCGGCCCGTCGACGTGCCCTCCGATCGCTTCCCTCCGGCCACACACCTGGGGAGACCCATCATGTCCCGATTTCGTCGACTATTGTGGCTTCTCCTCGCGATGGCCGTCGCTCGCTCCGACGTCGCGCGGCGACGATCGCCCGGCCCCGCCGAAACCGGCGTCGGGCGGAGACGCATCCCGCGTCTACGGCGAGTGGCGGATTCGGGTCCGGCCCGACCAGGGTCCGGCGTACAACCGGCTCATCGAGCAGTCCGGGCTCCCCCTGTTCCGCGCGGCCGGGGGTCGGATGGTCGGCTGGTGGAACACGCTGGTCGGCGACCTCTACGAGCACGTGACCATCTGGGAATACGACGACATGGCGGCCTTCGAGAAGGCGATTCCGTTCCTGTCGAAGAACCCCGACTTTGCCCGGTTCGTCGCGATGCGCGACCCGCTCCTGGCCGGGGAGGAGAGCCGATTCCTGCGGCTGGTTCCCGGCGCCGCGACGTCCTTCCCTGCCTGAGCCGTCCCCGTTCGTCGTTCATGAGGTCCATCGCGTGCCCCTGGCGCACCGGGCCGAATACCTCGCGTTCATGACCGGGAAGGGCCTCGGCCTGCTCAAGGACCATGGCTTCCGACCCGCCGGTCCCTGGGTCGTCGAAGTGGGCCGGTGGTCGGAGGTCACGTACCTCTTCCGGTTCGAGAGCCTGGCCGAGCGCGAGCGGCTGATCGCCAGGTTTCTCCGCGACCGCCGATGCGCAAGACCTACGGCGAGAAGGTCGGCGAATTCACCGAGGAGATCACGACCCGCCTCCTGGTCCCCGCACCGTTCGCGAAAGCGGCGACCGCCCCCGACGCTCCTCCGAAGCCGGTGTCGTCCGGAGTCTGTGCCGCATCGGGACCAGCTTGCGCCGGGGGTCCACGTGGCCGGCTTCTCCGACCGCCACCACTCCGCCAACTGCGGCTGGGTCGCGCTGGGCGAGGAGACCTTGCTGATCGACCTGCCTCGCGGGATCCTCCGTGGCCGAATTCCTGGCCCTCGTCACGGCCTCCACCGGCAAGCCCGCCCGGACGCTGGTGCTGACGCACACCCAGGAGGGAGATCTCCCCATTCTCCGCTCCCTCCTCGAGCAGGGGATCACCCGCGTTCTGACCTCGCCCGAGACCCGCGTCCGACTGCTCGCGGCCCACGGGGCCGCCGGTGCCTTCGACGCCTCGATCGTGCCGCGCACTCTCCGACCGCACGCCGATCGGCGATGCCGCAGTGCCGGTTGACTTCCTTCCGCTCGACCAGGTCGCGGCGTCGGGCGGCGGGCCGTTCATCTGCCGGGCCGGGCCGTGCTCTTCGCCGGCCCTCTGGTCGTCAACGGCCCGCGCGCCGCGTTGACCGGCCGTGACACGGAGTCCTGGGTCGCGGCCCTGCGCCGGCTGGAGGCCCTCGAGCCGGCACGGGTCGTCCCCGGGTTCGGCTCGTGGGGCGGCCCCGAGCTCCTCTCACGCCAGCGACGGTTTCTGGCCGAGTTCCGCCGGCAGGTCGGCTACCACATTGCCCAGGGCCGACCGCTTGCCGGCCTCCGCGACCAGGTCCGCCTCCCCGCCGACGAGCTGGTCTGGATGCCCTACGACACCCCGACCGCCGAGGACATCGAGTCCGTCTACCGGGAGTTGACCGTCCCGACCGCCCCGTTCCACGGCCACGTCCCGGCCGCGACGGATCCCCGTCCCCATGCCCTGATCCTGATCGGCGACCAGCCCCACGAGCCCGGCCACCTCGAGGAGGGCCTGCGACCGGTCTTCGAGGCCACCGGTGTCGTCCCCCACTTCACGGTGGACGTGAATGCCCTGTCGGCGAAGAACCTGGCCGCGGTCCAGCTCCTGGTGATCCTCCGCGACGGCCTTCAGCGCCGGACCGCGACAGCCGCTCGAATTACGTCTGGATGACAGCCGAGCAGGAGAAAGCCGTGGTCGCGTTCGTCGAGCGAGGCGGTGGGTTCCTCAACCTGCACAACGCCATGGGACTTTATCCCCCCGGCGGCCGGTACCTCGACCTGATAGGAGGCCGGTACATCGGTCATGGTCCGCTGGAGCGGTTCCGGGTCGAGGTCGTCGACCCGGACCATCCCGTCACCCGGGGCGTCGGGGCCTTCTTCGTCGCCGATGAACAGCATACGCCGCCCTATGACGAGGGACGCGTTCACCTGCTCTTGAGGAACCGCTCCGATGACGGCAAGGTCGTCGCCGCCGCCGGCTGGGTCCGCGAGCCGGGCCGCGGCCGGCTCTGCCACCTCGCCAACGGACACACCCGTGAGGCGTTGCTCCACCCCATGTACCAGCGGCTCCTCCGCAACGCCGTCCGATGGTGCCTCCGACTCGAAAACGCCGACTCGACGTCCCACGCCAACGTTTCACCGGCCGGGGTCCTGCCCCAGGGCCATGAAAACGATGCCAATTGAGTTGCTGGGAAGTCAATCACGGTGATCGCGTTTTGCCAAAGCACAACCCTCCGCGATAAACTTGAGGTTGGGGAATATTCGTCGGAGATGAGGAAGTGGGAAAATGAGCAGAAAGACAGCCGACCGGAGTCCGGTGATCGAGCAAGTCAAGGCTGCCGAAATCGAGGGCGGCAAGGACGACCGGGCCGAGTATTTCGACTGGCGAACCTTCGATCCGGCAATGCTCAAGGGAGGCGTGACGGCTCCGCTGGCAATGGAGTTGGTCACGTATCGGGACCGCCTCGACGAGTTGCTCCGGCACAAAAGCCAATACGTCGTGAATAATCAACCACGGCCAAAGGCCGGTGGTATTAGGAAGGCCCCCCGAGGGGGCCGTTGAGGTCAGGTAGCCCCCGCTGGGGGCTGTGGTTCGGAAAGCCCCACCGGGGCTCTCCACGTGATGAAGCCCCCGTTGGGGGCGATCAGTCAGGAAGGCCCCGTTGGGGCCGTTGGTCTTACTCGAAGTTCAACTCACCCGCGACGGTCCCGTTCATCCTGGTCTCGGATATACTGCCGCACCCGAGCCTCATCAAGGCCCACCGTGCTCACGCAGTAACCCGTTGCCCAGAAATGAAGGCCCGTCATCCGACGCTCGTGAAGCAACTCCCGATGGATGCGAACCGCACTCTTGCCCTTCAGGAATCCGATCGTATGCGCGCACACTGTACTTGGGTGGAATGCTCAGGCACAGGTGGACGTGGTCAGGCATCGCATGCCCTTCCAACAGCTCGACTCCGCGTTGACGGCACAAGTCCCGAAGGATTGGGCCGATCTGATGCCGCAGCCTTCCGTAGAAGACTTTCCGGCGGTACTTCGGTATGATCACCACGTGGTACTTGCACTCCCACCTCACATGGGACAAGCTCTGCCATTCGTGCATGGGCTCCTCCTTCCTGCCCCACGGGGCCTTCCTGGAAGGAGGAGCCTATATTATTGACGGAGGAATGCACGCCGGATCGCTCGAAGCTCTTCGGGTCGCACGGCCAGAGGCCGTGGATTTAGAACGTATTAAGGGGCGTGTGATCGCTGGCTTTCATCGCGACCGGAAGTCCGCCGTCACAGCGGCGATTGCCCAAGACGGATCCGGCCCGGTCCTCATCAAGAAGGTCGTCGAGAGAGAGCCAGTTCGCCAGATTGGACATGTGATACTCTAATGCCGCTATTCCCGATCCCCCTCACGCTGAGTGGCCCGGTGCTCGATGTGGGCGTTAGTGTCCCGAGGTCGTACACCCCTTGGGGCGGTCCGCCAGGTAGCTGGAGGGCCCTGATCGACACCGGCGCGGATATGACGGTGATCAGTCCCGACGTCGTCGCGGCCCTGCAGCCCATGCAGATCGGTACGCAGGCCGTCGGCCGCCCCGGGGGAAGTTCGGTGATGTGCTACACCTACAACGTCCGCTTCCGCTTCGGTGGTCACGCCGTGCCGGGCCGATGGTCCAGCCTTGAGGCGGTCGAGGTCCAGCCTGCGACAACCGACGTTAACGTCCTGATCGGCATGGACTTGTTGCTGAAAATCGACATGGGCTGGCTCGGTCCGCGTGGATTGCTACTTCTCAGCTATTGAAGCGACGGCGCAGGCCCGGCAACTCTATCGGTTTGCAAGCTTGATCGACGCCACTTTAATAACGCCGTCCGATGGTGCCGCGACTCGATCCTCCATGCCAACGTTTCACCGGACCGCCGCGAGTGATGAGAGGACAGGCAATGCGTTGGCATTGGCGGCTCAAAGATGTGATGGGGCTGGTCGCCATCCTCGCGATCTATCTCGCTGGCGTCCATTTCCTCACCCTGGGGCCGAGTAGAGACCCCGTAACCGCTTTCTCGCAAATCATTTCTTTCGTCCTCCTGTTCTTCGTCATGCCGCTCCATGTGGTATCGGCCTGGGCACGCACGCGGGAATAATCAGCGAGGTGGACCGGGTTCAGATAACGGAAACGCGGTTCCCGGACCCATTTCCTCCCGGTCCGCGAGCGACCTCATGGGCCGAGATTCTCGGCAGGTCGAGCGGATTGAGCCGCAGGTCGGTTCCGGCAAAAAGGCCGGTCATTGATCGGGTCGTCACTGGCGGAACCCCGCGCAGCGATCACTCCCGAGCTGACAATTGCGAATGGCGAACTCGCGACCGAGCGATGCTCAAGGGATGCGTCGAGGCCCCGCTGGCGACCGAGTAGATCGCGTATCGGAACCACCGGGACGAGCCGTTGCCGGTGAATATCCAGCACGCCCGTGTTGTCACAACGCGACACGTCGATGACTCCAGGCAATAGAACAGGACAGCCCCGAGTTGCAGGACTAGGGTTCGACTGAGGGGCGAGGAGAATCCTCACCTCACTACATCTTCGAACGGGCAAACCCGTCGTAAGGCGGGGACGCAAAGCCATGGGGCCGTCAGAACGTCGATACCGTTCGCGGCTCGCCAGGTTGCCGAAGGACTGTGTGATGAGACCGCTCATCGTGAACGGCTCGTCGTGGATGGCTCAGATTCCATCCTCTGTCGGTGACCTGATGTCGAGAGGCTGTCCCCGTGAATCCCATCTTCGCTCTTAGTGAGTCCTGACCGTGACACCGCGGGGAGTCGGCGTCGCTCGTTGAGAGTGCACGTCGGTCACGACCAATCTCCTGAGAGTGTTCCACTCGATCTTACAGCGCTGGACCTTGGGCCGACAGTCGATATCGGCTCGGGCAACGACCGGTTCACTGTCGCCGACCGCAAGTCGGCCACGTCTTCAGCCCGCATTTACAATCGACCTGGAGATCATCATGAACTCAATTCGTCGTTGGTTCAAGGAGCAGCGGGGGGCTCGCCCAGCCAGCGCACTCCATGCAGGAGGAGCCGGCCCGTGGTCGAGTCCCTGGAGACCCGCGTGGTCCTCTATTCCGCCACCGGCAACGCCTGGATGAACCCCGAGGTGATCACGATCAGCTTCGTACCCGACGGCACGAACCTCGGCGGCGTCACCAGCAACCTGCAGAGCACGTTCAACAGCAATCCCAACCTGGTCGGTAGGTGGGAGAACACGATCCTCCAGGCCGCCCAGGTCTCGGCGCAGCAGACCAACATCAACTTCGTCGTCGTCCCGGACGACGGCGAGGCCACGGGCAGCGGGGCTGACCAGGAGGGCAACCCCAACTTCGGCGACATCCGCATCGGCGGCTACAACTTCGGCAACTCGACCCTGGCCTATACCAGTTATCCGCCGTCGGTGAACAACTACTCGATCGCCGGCGACATCGACTTCAACACCGGCATGACCTTCAACATCGGCTCCACCTACGACCTGTTCACGGTCGCGGCCCACGAGTTCGGCCACGCGCTGGGCCTGGGCGAGAGCAGACCGTGCGCCAACGTCATGTACCCCACCTACACGGGGCGTGAAGACCGGTCCTGGCGTCCGATGACATCGCCGGCATCCGGAGCATCTACAGCGCCAACTTGCCGCGGACACCGGACGCCTACCTCGGCCTCAACTCCACCATCCTCACGGCGGCCAACCTGGATAGCACGATCAACACGTCCACGCTCACCGCCTTGGAGTACAACCTCGACATCGCCACCGCCGGCCAGACGGAATTCTTCAGCGTGGACGTGCCGTCGGGGACGAGACGGCTCATTCGAAGTCACGGCGCAGAGCCTGGGGCTGAGCCTGCTGACGCCCGAAGATCACGGTCTACGCCTCCAACATGACGACGGTCCTCGGCTCCGCCACCGGCACCGGCTACTTCGGCTCGGACCCCACGGTGGCCCTCACCGGCGTCACCGCGGGCGAGCGGCTCTATATCGAGGTGCAGGGCGCCAACACGACGGCGATGGGCACGGGGGACTACGCACTGGGCATGAGCTTCAACGCCGCGGCCGTGCCGCCCACGGAGGCCTCGCCCATCATCGCCTACCCCAACGGCACCCCACTGCATTCGGGGGGCGGGTCGCCGCAACCAGGTGCAACCCAACGACGACGTCCTGGTCGGCGCGGCGCCGACCATCACGGGCATCAGCCCGGACACAGGCGCCAGCACCTCCGATGGCATCACCAACGTCAACAGGATCGTCATCAATGGGATCGCGGCCAACAACGAGACGATCAAGGTGTACATCAACGGGACGCTCATCGGCACAACGGTGACGAACAATAACGGTAACTGGTCGTTCAATAACACGGGGACGGCCCTCGCGGACGGCACCTACATCCTCACCGCCACGGCGGTCGACCCGAACGGCAACGTCAGCGCCCCTCTCGTATCCCTATGGGATGACCATCGACACCACGCCGCCGGCGACGCCGACCATCGTCGGCCTCGCAGGCGGCACCGTCGTGGGTAGCAACAGCGCGACCACCGCCGCCAAGAACCCGATCTTGTTCGGTACCGCGGCTCCCTACAGTCAGGTCACGCTGTACTGGGGAACTTACCTGGTGGGCAGCGTGGCCGCCGACAGCAACGGGGACTGGAACTGGACCAACACCGCCGGCACTCCCTCGGTCGGCACCACCTATAGCATTACTGCCCAGGCGACCGACGTCGCGGGCAACGTGAGCAGCCTCTCGGCGACTTACTCCGTGACCGATGGTCCAACCGCCCGCATGGTGCGCAGCAGCCCCAACCGTCTCCAGTGTGAGCCTCTCGAGCGGCAGCATCCTCAGCACCAACGCCGACGGATCTTTCAATACCATCGCCACGCCGACGATCACTGGAGTCGCGACGGCGAACTCCGAGGTGGCGGTGTTCGATGACGGTGTCATCATCGGGGTAGCCCTCGTTGACTCGTCGGGAACTTGGTCCTTCACCTGCTCCACGCTCTCGACAGGGCGACAACAGCTGACTTTTGAGGACGTTAACCAGCTCGGCAACTTCAGTGCCGTGGCTTCCCCCATCACGATCCAGGTGTAATCGTGGGACAGGCCCTCTCCTACCGAAGACCCTCGCGGACGCATCGGGTGGTGTAGGAGTCGGCTCTGCCCGGCGACCGAGCAATCGGGGACGGAGCCCCTCAAAAGACCCTCGCTGGCGCGTCGGGTTGGTGTCACCAACAACTATAGGGCCATCACCTATGATCGCGGGCAAGCGGAATGCGAGTGGTCTGCGAGCCTCTCGACTTCCATCGAGGCCCTGGCACGCACGCCGAACCGCGACGCTGCCGCGAGTCGAGAGCCTCGAGTCGAGGACTCTCATGGCCGCGTCCGTCGCGGTGAGTCCCGGGTCACGCCGGCCGATCTGCCGAACGAGACCCTGGATGCCGCCATCGAACTGGGGCATTTGAGTGCCGGCACGGAGGTCGAGGAATCCGGCTCCCTCGGCAACGGCCCCGCGGGCGCCGCGGACGTGGAGTGGTACACCTTCACGCTCGATCAGCCCGCCTTGATCATCTCGAAGCTCGAGGCGTCAACAAGGGCGATTCCTCATTCGAGGGGGTCCTCAGTCTGTTCAACAACGACCCCTACGATTGGGGTGACCCGTACGATCCCGACGGCCATCGCCTGCTGGATCAAGTCGATCAGCCGGCCGATGGCGGGGTCGCCACGCTCGATCAGCTCCTGGGCCCGGGGACTTACTACCTGGCCGTCAGCGGCGCCGGCAACGACTATTTCAATCCGCTCCTGGCCGACAGCGGCCTCCCGGGGAGCACGGGTAACTTCGATTTGCAGATCGTCGATCGACGACCCCGGGCTAGGGCCGGCGAGCGGCCCGCAAGTGTTGACCGCGGATCCCGCACCCTTCTGCCGTCCTCAGCAGTTCTCCGCTGGCGATCCGGATCGACTTCAGCGGCCCGCTCGATCCCTCGACCTTGATCCCCGGCCAGACGGTGCAGTTGATCTACAGCCCCAGCGGGACATTCGGCCAGGACGCTCAGCAAGTCCCCCTTGCGTCGATCAACTTTTCCCCCGCGGTCGAAGATCCACCTCCCAGTGGTCCGGATGCCGGCACCGTCCAGCACTACGAAGGCATCAACGAATTGCAACTCTTCCCCGAGAGTCCCCTGGCTCCCGGTTATTACGAAGTGTTCCTCGCCGGCCAGAGCGTCGGGGGTTCGGTGGTCGTGGCCGACCCCAATGGAAACGACCTGAATGCGAGTCCCAGCAACCCCGACGGTCAGGACTTCACGTACACATTCCAGGTCGACGGGATCGACGGCCGCACGGGCGCCGACGCCTCGTCGGACGACACCGCGGCCACCGCCCACGACCTGGGCAACCTGACCTCCGCCGGGATCGTGCAGGTCGCGGGCGCGATCGGCGTCGACCCATTCTACAGCCAACACTCCTTACAATCCGTACAACTCCGCAAACCAGGTGGACATGTATCAGTTCACCGTTTCCGGGCCGGGCAATTATGCACTCGTGGCCGAGGTCTTCGCCGGCCGCATCGGCTCGCCGCTGGATCCCGGCGTCAGCCTCTTCGAGCTCGATCCCAGCGATGGCAGCCTCCAGTTCATCGCGGGCAACAACAATACTTACGATCCCGTGGAGACGACCGACGGGCTTTCGACGCCGCTGTACACCGACTCCGCCCTGTACGCGAGCCTGACGGCCGGGGTTTATTACCTCGCCGTCGCCGACGGCTCGAACACGCCGTCGCCCTTTGAGGGTCAGCCGCCAGGGAGCCCCGGCCTTTTCGACCCCAATGTCCCAAACAGTGCCCAGAATGGCTGGAGCACAGGCCCTTACGTGCTGAATGTGCTCGTCCAACCGGCCCCCGATCCCCCGCACGTCGTGTCGACCAGCCCGAGCAATGGGGCGACCCTCACTCAGCCTCCGTCGCAACTGACCGTCACGTTCGACGAGCCGGTGAACCTCGCGCAACTGGCCTTCCAGACGTACCAGGTGTCCGGCGAGAGCACCCTCGCGTCGGTCTACATCGAGGGGGCCGACGGGACCGAGTACTTCCCGCGCTTCGAGTCTTACGACAGCGCGACCAATCAGGCCACGTTCATCATGCTCAACGCGTTGCCCAACGGCGATTATCAGCTCCACCTCTCCGGGTCCGCCGGGCTGACGGATCTGGGTGGAAATGAGCTCGTCGGCAACGATCCGGACGGCGATTATGTGGTCTCGTTCACGGTCGACGGGCCCGCGCGTGGCACCGGGGGAAACCCGCTCGAGTGGAGCGACCAGGAGCCCAACGACACGATCCAGGATCCCCAGGATCTCGGCGTCCTCTTCCCGGACGATCTCGCGGCCGGGGTCACCATCACACGCGATTTCCTCCAGGATCCCAGCCAGGCTCCGCAGGATACGGCGGACGTCTACGAGTTCCAGATTCTCCTGGGTGGGATGGTACTCCTTCACGCTCTCGGGCACGAACCTGCCCGACAATGTCACGTTGACGCTGACCGATTCTTCGGGGCAGAGCGTGCCGATCATCTCGATCGGCGGGACCCTGCTCCTTGGCCAACTCGCCCCCGGAACCTATCTGCTGATGGCCAGCGGCTGGGATCAGGATCAGGCGGCCGAGCATCGCTTACCAACTCTCCTTGGATCTCGTTTCGACGAACGACAACGCGCCACCCTTGGTCTCGGGTCCGGCGCCCGCGATCGCGATCCGGTTCAGCAGCGACTGCGCCGACCACGTCTCCGACATCGCCGCCGCCGGTGACGCCGACGCCGGTACGCCGCCGCCCACGGTGACGCCGCCGCCGCACGGTCACGCCGCCGTCGAGCGTCACTGCCCCTCGTCACCCGGCACCGACCCCTCGTCGCCCGTCACGAGCCCGGCTCATCCCGAGACCACGATCGAGCTTCCATCCCCGTCTGAGGATGGCACGGACCTCTCCGGTGCATCTCCCTTGGGCGTGGTCGTCCTGGCCACCAGCTCGGTTGGCGGTGTGACCGGCTTTGAGGGCGCGCAGGCGGGCTCAACTCAGCTCGTCCAGTCGGCCACGGCCATCTCGCCGTCGTCGGTAACCGCCGGCCTGATCGTGCTAGGCACTTCGTTTTCCTTACCTGGGCATGGCGAGGTTGGCGGTGACACTCCGCAGAGCCCGGAGCGGTCGAGGAGGAGATGACAACGGCCGAGGTGGCGCGGGGCGACGTCGTTCCTTTTCGTCTCCCGGAAACGGTGAGCTGGCTGACGGCGACGGTCCGCGAACTCTTGTCAACGCGGCGATGAGTCACCCGTTGGCGTTAAACGTCCCGATCGCCCCCGAGGTCTCATCCCTCGATGGCGGCGGGGCTGGCCGATGATGCGGTCGATGCGCTGTACGTCCGGAGCGCGGACCTCTCCGCCGGGCTCGAAGAACACCTCGACGGGTACGACTGGGGGCGGGTGTGGTCGTCAGTGATCGCCTGCACCGGTCTGGCAACGTTGTTGTACACGAGATGCCGAGGACACCGCCGTCGAGCCGAGTGCCAGGGAGAGGGGTCGAGACGCGGCCCCATTGTCCGTCACCGGATTCCTCATCGAGATCTGTCCTCGGGACCGTTTCCCGTTCACCCTTGACGTTACTTCGGACCGTTCGGCGACTCGGTCCGCAGGTGGCTGCGACGATCCGTCGAAGCCGGTGTGAGGCTGCGACGGTTTCTTCAACCCCTCTTCGGGGTAGGAGTGGCCGATGAGTGAACGACGGAAGCCGGAGGACTAGCGAGCGGACCTGGAGAATCCGGCCCTCCGAGCCCAACCCTGTGGAGGCCCGGAGCTCAGAAACGCGAGCTGCTCGCCGAACAGCAGGAGGATTGGGCGGCGGACCGCCCCGCTCCGCCGGAACACTATCTGGAGCGTTGGCCGACCGATCCCAAGGCCGACGCCGACGCGGCCAGCCTGCTCGTCGCGGAGATCTTCCAGCGCCGGGAACAGGGTGAACAGCCCAGCGTGGACGACTACGAGAAACGCTTTCCCGAGCACGGCCGCGTGCTGGGCTGCCCTGGTGAGGCACCAGGACCTCATCCACTCGCTGGGCGGGAGCAGACAGCGCCCCGATCGTCTGCTGCGGCTCCCCGCGGAGGGGGAGGAGCTGTTCGGTTTTCGTCTCCGCCAACCGCTGGGCCGCGGGGCGTTCGCCAGGGTGTACCTCGCGGAGCAACCGGACCTGGCCTGCCGGCCGGTGGTCCTGAAGGTCTCCGCCACCGAGGGGAGCGAGCACCACACCCTGGCCCGGTTGCAGCACACCAACATCGTACCGATTTTCTCCGTCCACGAGGATGAGCGGGCCGGGCTTCGCGCCGTTTGCATGCCCTACTTCGGCGGGGGGACCCTCTCCCAGGTTCTGGAACAGCTCTGGACCAGGACGACCACAACCGACCCTGGGCGGGCAACTGGTCGAGGCCCTCGAGGAGGTCGGCTCCCCGGCCCTCGGGGCGAGGAGCGAAGAGCCCGGAGACGGCGAGGAGCCCGAACCTCGCACCCACGAGCCGCCGGCCGAGTCGCAGACGCCGCTGGCCCTCATGCGCGGCCTCAGCTACTACAAGGCGGTCGGCTGGATCGTGGCCCAACTTGCCGAGGGGCTCCATCACGCCCATCAACGAGGCATCCTCCACCGGGATGTCAAGCCGTCGAATATCCTGCTCAGCGCCGAGGGGCAGCCGCTCCTGCTGGATTTCAACGTGGCCCAGGAGATGGCAGCCGGCACGGCCCAGGCGATCCTCGGGGGGACGGTGGCCTACGCGGCCCCGGAGCACCTCGTCGCGCTGCGGGACTGCACTCCGGACCTGATCCGGCGCGTCGATCGGCGGTCGGACCTCTACTCACTCGGACTGGTCCTCGCCGAGATGGTGACCGGCGGACACCTGTTCGAACAGGGCGGGAGCTACTCGGCCCGCACCACCCAGATCGATGCGATGGTCGTCGAGCGGATCCGGAACACCCCGTCCTTGCGGCAGGTCCGGCGGGATGTCCCCTGGACCCTGGAGAGCATCGCGCGCAAGTGCCTGGACCCCGATCCCACACGGCGTTATCAGCAGGGCGACCATCTGGCCGACGACCTGCGACGCTTCCTGGAAGATCGCCCGCTGAAATATGCCCCGGAGTTGAGCCGTGTGGAGCAGGTCCGGAAGTTCTTCCGCCGCCACCCACGGTTGACGACATCAGGTTCCGTCCTGGCGGCGGCGATGATGGTCCTCCTGGCGGTCGGCGCGGCGCTGATGGGTGCCCGCTCGCACCTGGCCGAGGCCAGAACGCAACTGGGGAAGGCCCGGCGCAAGAACGGAAGCGGGCCCACGACGCCGGCGCGGTCCGCGCCCTGTGCCTGGTCAACACGACCCTGGGCCGTCAGGACCACTTGCGTCAGGGGATCGCCGTCTGCGAGGAGACGCTGGCACTGTACCACCTCCCGGATGGGCGGCCCTGCGACGCGCATCCGGACTGGAGCAACCTGGCGGCGGAGGACCGCCGCCAGCTCGCCGAGGACCGTCGCGAGCTGCTCCTCCTGCTGGCAGGCGCCCGAGTACGCCTCGCCAGGGGCGATCGGCCGACCTTGGTCCACTCGCTCGGGCTGCTCGACGAGGCGGAAGCGATCCCCGGCCTGATACCCTCCAAGGCGCTCTGGCTCGATCGAGCCAGCTACTTCAGCCAGCTTGGCCAGACCGACCGGGCTCGAATCGCCCAGGACCGGGCCCGCACGATACCGGCGGCCACCGCCCGCGAGCATTACCTCCTGGCGATCTCGTATTCCCGCCATGGCGGCGCGGACGATTACCGGAAGGCGATCGCCGAGCTGAACGAGGCCCTGAACCTCCAACCGCGGCATTACTGGTCGGCCATGCAACGAGGGATCTGCCACATGGAGCTGGGGGAGTTTGCCCAGGCCATCGGGGATTTCGGGACCTGCACCGGTCTCTGGCCGGAGCACCCCTGGGGCTATTTCAATCGGGGTTACGTGCTCGATCGGATGGGCATGAAGGCCGACGCCATCGACGACTACACGGCGGCCCTGGATCGCGACAAGAGCTTCGTGGCCGCCCTGGTGAACCGCGGCCTGGCCCGGTTAGAGCTCAAGCAATATGGATCGGCGCTGACCGATTTCGACCGGGCTCTCGCGATGGGCGGTCAGGGCGACGCCGCACTCTCCGCCGGCCGCGGTCTCGCCCTGGAGGCGCTGGGACGGCACGCCGAGGCCGACTCGGCGTTCCAGCAGGCGTTCACGCTGGCACCGCACCCGGACCCGGCCCACATCCGCCTGAACTGGACCTACGGCTTTGCCGTGTCCGCTCGGCTGCCCGAGCAGGCGCAAGAGGCTTTCGACGACGTGCTTCGCCATGATCCACATCATCCTCAAGCCCTCTACGGCCGTGCGATGCTGGCGATGGATCGCGGAGATCTCGGCATGGCCCTTCGATTCTTCAACCGAGCCCTGGAGGCGAACCCGGGGTTCATCGAGGCTCGACGCTATCGGGCCGTGCTCCTGTCTCGACAAGGCGATTGGGATCGCGCCACACGCGATATCAACTGGTGCCTGGACCGCGAGCCCAGGTCCGGCGAGACACTGTACGCGGCCGCATGCGTCGCGGCCCGGGCGGCAGAGGCATCTCCGTCCCCTCGTTCCTTCGACGTGGCATTCGACCTCCTGGAGAGGGCTCGGTCCCTCGGCTCGGGGCAGAAGGCCAATGAAGACCCCGACCTGACCGTGCTCGGGCGGGATCCCCAGGTTTGCACGACTGATGGCGACGTCGCTCCCGAACAAACCACCTGGATCGGGCTCGGGGCTCGACCCACTCTTCACTTCAGCCTTGACTCCGCCTACGGACTCTAGTGGTCGCGAGAATGAGCATGTTGGCGCTTCACTCCGTTCCTGTGCCGTCCCGGCGCACGCCTCGCCCGATCGAGTCAAAGCCCTCTCCCTGGTCCTGCGCGAAGAATTTGGCACGTCCTTCCTGTTCTTCGATGGCGCGACGGGAGGGCTGCTCGGCTCTCGGGATGCCGGCGAATCGCCGATCGTGCCGACCGCGGGAGACACCGGCGGAAATCCTCGCCATCGCCGTCAACGGCCGGCCTCATATCAGCCTCAGGAGCACCGATCGCTATCGCCTCGCACTGCCGATCCAGGAGGTCGATGGTCTGTCGCTGGTGGCGATCGGCAACCTCCCCGCCCTCGCCCGATCCTTCGCAGGATTCTCGGCTGGAGCAAGCCCGCCTCCAGAAATGGATCCAATCGGTCCACTCGCGATTGTCATTCGCGGGCCGGTCTCTGGGCCAATCCCGGAATGACAAACTCTATCATGAGCAACTCAAGACTCTCCTGGAAGCCTCCAGGGAGTTGAATGACCTCCTGGTAATCCTGCGGATCGCTGGGGATTCGAGCAAGGTATCCGAATCGCATCCTTCAACGAGTTGCGGCCGTGCTTTCCGTGACAGACGCTGATCTGGGTGCCTCCGCGACGGAGAGGAGACCCTGGTCATCGAGGGTGACCGCCTCCTCTCCGCGCAGGATTGCAGTGAGTTGGCGAGACTCCTTTCGAAGAGTCCCGAGTGGGACCCTTCGGGATACCTGATCCTCAACGACCTCCGGTCGTGCGGACTGGGTGCTCGGTTTCCCAGGATCATCAACCTGATCGCGGTTTCCGTTGACGAGCAAGGACGGCGGGGGCTTGCTGATCGCATTGAACAAGAGCGATGCCACGGCGGCGAATCGATCGCCTGGCAGGGACGGGCGCACGGCTCGTGTCGCGCTGCCTGCCACCCCGCCAGATCGTCCGATCACGGACAGGCTGGAAGTCGTCCCCTTCCGGCGAATCGATGCCGCCGTCTTGATGCCCTTCGGGTCGCTCCTGGGACTCCAGTCGAGCAGCTCTCGCCGTCAATCCCATGTCCAGGAACTCTTTGCGGGGCTGATTCGCTCCTTGACCGCCGCTATCGATGCGAAAGATTCGTACACGTGCGGACACAGCGAACGCGTCGCGCGGATCGCTGTCGAACTGGGCCGCGAGCTGGAATTGTCGGACGTGGAGCTGGGTGACATCTATCTCGGGGGCCTGCTTCACGACGTCGGGAAAATCGGAGTCCCCGACTCCATTCTGTGCAAGTGCGGGCCCCTTACGGCCGAAGAATTCATGCAGATCCGCCAGCACGTCCTGATCGGATGTCGAATCCTCGGGGACTTTCGCGAGATCTCCCACCTCTTGCCCTTGGTGCTCTCTCACCACGAGCGCTATGACGGTATGGGATATCCGCACGGATTGAGCGGTGAAGCGATACCTCTCCTGGCGCGGGTCCTGGCAGTGGCCGATTGCTATGATGCAATGAACACGTCCGGCCTTATCGAGCTGCGTTGGTTCGCGATCGGATCGAGGAAGAGCCTGGAAGAGGGGAGGAATCGCCAGTGGGACGGGAAGGTCGTCGAACGCCTTCTTCCGCGCCCGAGAACGGATCTACTCCGTCCACCAGCGTGGTGTCGGGGATTCCGCCTGGTTCGCCCTCAACTCCGCCGGAGAACGGTTTTCACCGGGATCATCCAGCCCATTGCTTGGACCGATGAGCTGGTGATCCCGTCGAAGGCGGAGATCGCAAGACGAATCGAACCGATCCAGTCGCCTCCGGGTTCGCCATGACCTAGAGTTCGTGAGGGAGTGGCTCATTGAATGTGCTCGATCAGTCGGTTCTTATGGGGAGGCGTGCCCGATATGTTCGCTGGCGATGGGAGTGCAGTGCGGATCCAGCCAGTGACTCAGCAGGTGGAGTCGAAGCGGCCCTTATCCCAGACCTGCAAGGACGCCTGCCTGATCCACATCTACCCGACCGGGATGGCAATGGGTACGCGCCACCTCCTGGAACAAGGGACAATCGTTCTGGGTCGTGGTGACGACTGTGACATAACCGTCCAGGATTTCTCGGTCTCGCGCCGCCACACGCGATTCGACCTCGACGTCGACCGTTACCTGGCGACGGACCTGGACAGCACCAACGGAACCTTCGTCAACGACGCGCCCGCGAAAATGACCCCGCTAGCCGATGGAGACTACCTTCGCGTCGGCAACTGTCTGTTCCGCTTCCTGATCGGCGGCAACGTCGAGGCCGACTACCACGAGGAGCTCTACAGGTTGGCGATCCTCGACGCCCTGACCGGCCTGTACAATAAACGCTACTTGGTGGACTATCTCCAGCGCGAGCTCGCCCGCTCCGTGCGCTACAGCCGGCCCTTGACCTTGATCCTCTTCGACATCGACCATTTCAAGGCGATCAATGATACAATGGGCCACCTCGGCGGGGGACCTGACGTTGCGTGAGCTGGCAGGTCGCCTCAAGTCCGAGATCCGTAGAGACGATTTGCTGGCCCGCTATGGTGGGGAAGAATTTGCGGCGGTCCTGACCGAAACCGATCCGGCATCGGGGGCCGAACTGGCCGAGCACCTCCGGCAGACTGTCGAGAACCACCCGTTCACCTTCGAGGGTCGTCAATACAGGATCACCATCAGCTTGGGTGTGGCCTCGACCCAAGGGAACGAGTTACTGGCCCCGCAAGAGTTGATCCGGAGGGCTGACGAGCGGCTCTACCGAGCGAAACATGAAGGTCGTAATCGAGTCGTGATCTGAACGACTCTGGGAGCCCGCTCGGAATGAACAACGCACAACATCAAGCCGAGCCGATGCGGCGATGAGTCAGTTCACCCGACTCGTGTCACGGTGAGCTGGACCTCCCCTCGGTTATTCCAGTAGGCCATGCTCACGTCGTTGGCAAAGCAGAAGAGGGTCCCGGTCAATTCCGGCGCGTAGGTCGAATCCTTGCCGATACGAAAGAGCCGGCCGGGATCACCACCAAGGGAGCCCATGAGGGCGAACCAGGGATCGCCCGGCGATCGCCGGAGGGACTCGCTCATCTTTTGCACGAGGTTGACGCTGGAATAACCATCGGCGTCGCACGTCACGAACCAGTCAACCCACTCGCCGGCTGCCTGAAAGTGATACTGCTCACCGGCGATCAGTTGGATCCCCGTGTCATTCCACTGCTCCCGGGCGACGATCGCGGCGATAGCGGATTGTCCAATTTCCATGGCTCGTGTTCCTATGGTTGGCCTCCAGATCGGGCAGTCGAATCTTTCTTACCCTTCACTCTGGTCCCGCGCAAGAATTCTGCCAGAGCCGTCTTCTGCTTGCGTGAGAGCCTGACACGAGGCCGGGCCGCGCGGATTCGAGAGATGGCATCGTCGGCGGCTGGATGCGAGCCCTAGATGACAAGCGCGGCCGCGGTGATCGTCGCACTCCGGCCGTGACCTTGCGCAGTGTATGAGCACCGTCCGTCCCTCGGCTCGCCATCGCTTGACCCATTCGAGTGCCTCACGGAACTGGCGATCCGAGGGCGGAGAGCCGTCGAGGACTGGCAAGTAGGCCGTTTGAAAGCCACCTGTTCGGTCAACGCCGGAGAGATCTGGAAACTCCCAGCACAGGTTGAGAACAGCGGTGACGCCCGCATTGATCAGACAGGCGCGTTCGGCAGGGAACGGGAGTCTGCCCAGGTAAAGGCCCGCTGCAACCGGGTTCATCATGTCCTCTCGATCGATCCACCGTGACAGATAGAGAGTGATCGCAGCGAGGACGAGATACGGTAGCAAGGTCGACCGGATGACGAGCGACGATCCAGGGTGCAGAACGCGCTCTCGACGGGCAGACCGGCATGTCTGAGTCCGTAGAGCAGGGCGAGCGTCACGAAGCAGACCGCGAAGTACGCCTCGACCGCGACGAGCAGCCACCATGCCCCGACGGCATCGTCTCGCCAGCCGCAGTGCCAGCCCCGTGAGTACGACTCCAAGGGCCCCGAAGACCATGGCGAACCGCATGCCGAATGAACCTTTGACTTCGGTGGCGTCGTTGTGGTGAGGGATATGATCGGACGCCCCAAGGCGCGGCCGGATGAAGACGATCGGAGGCACCTCG